>CAZUTO010000004.1:36407-95562 GCA_964623085.1 uncultured Porticoccaceae bacterium | reverse complement strand
TATGTTTTCGAATGCGACTCAGCAGGTTTGACACAAATCCAGGCTTCATTCTTGGAACAGTTTCCAGCCATTGAGTCACTAGACGCGCAATGGATAACGGAAACGAAACAGGGTGCGGCAGAACTAAGCGCCAACCAAGCATGGATTGATTTGAGGTAGCTTCTGGCTCACCTTTGCATAGAAATAGTAATAGATAAAAATGACAAATATTCAGCACATCATGAACCAGGCTGAGGAAGCCTGCCGAAGTCGTGGGTCGCGCCTTACGGAAAAACGGAAAAAGGTGCTTTCTGGGCTGGTTGGTTCTGGAAAAGCACTATCCGCCTATGAACTGATCGATTATTGCGAGGAACAATATGGCAACAAGATCCCCGCCATGTCCATCTATCGAATTTTAGAGTTTTTGAAGAACGAAAATCTGGTTCATAAACTCAATTTATCGAATAAGTACATCGCTTGTTCCCACATCACATGCGATCACGATCACGAAGTGCCTCAATTCCTTATCTGCGGCGGATGTGACAGGGTTAAGGAAATCGCCATTAAACGTTCGCTGATCGACAAGCTCAAAGAAAATGTCGAAGACGCGGACTATGAATTACTTAACACGCAAATCGAACTGAATTGTTTATGTCGGTCGTGTGCCGCCTAGACAACCTCATTGAAAAACACAGGAAGAAATATCTGGAATGAAACTCCAACTTACTTTGGATAAGTCCGCCATGGGCTTGTCTCTTGCCTGCCTGGCCCACTGCTTGGTCTTACCAGCAGTATTGGTTTTACTCCCGGTGGTGCTTGCAGTTCCACTTGGCGATGAACTGTTTCATCAGGTTCTGCTGTTGGCTGTCGTGCCCATCAGCGCGATTGCGCTCGTCATGGGGTGTCAAAAGCATCGAGTTTGGTCTGTGCTTGCCTGGGGTATAGCTGGACTCGCTGTTTTAATAGTTGCCGGTGTCTTCGGACACGACCTATTTGGTGAAACAGGCGAAAAAATCGCCTCTGTATTGGGATCAGCACTGATCATCGTGAGCCACTACAAAAACTATCGGCTTTGTGGCACGAACCGATGTGAGTGCTAACGTAAAAAAACGATCGTTTGCAGACATTTTCGACAACAGAAAAGAACGGATGAATACAAAGGAAAAACTCCGAGCCATTCCAACCAATATCGTGACTGGCTTCCTCGGAGTTGGAAAAACCACTGCTATAACGCAACTATTAAAACAAAAACCGACCAGAGAACGCTGGGCGATTCTAGTCAATGAGTTTGGAGAAATAGGTATTGATGGCAGCCTATTCAAAGGGAAAAAACACAATGATCAGGATGTTTTTATCAGCGAAGTACCAGGCGGCTGTATGTGCTGCGCGGCCGGACTACCTATGCAGATGGCACTCACCATGCTACTCAAACGTTCCCGCCCAGATAGGTTAATAATTGAACCTACTGGTTTAGGTCACCCGAAAGAAGTTATGGAAGTTTTATCAGCCGAGCACTATCGAGAAGTACTGAAATTAAACTCAACCATAACCATGATCGATGCGCGCAAGCTTGCGGACACGCGTTATACCGAAAACGATACCTTTAATCAGCAAATCGATATTGCAGATGTGGTTGTGGGCAACAAGGCTGATCTTTATTCGACCGAAGACCTTCTCGGCCTCATCAAATATATGGGGGGCCGTTTTGAGAATTTGGCCAAACCAATCTTCCCCGTGCGACAAGGCAAAATCGATTTAGCATGGTTAGAAGGCTCTGCTCGCGCTTTCAAAAACTTTGCTGTTTCATCACATGAGCAGCACACGAGCGAACTAGTAATCGCAGAAACAGAAGAATTACATTTTCCTGAATCAGGCTATTTAAGCATAGCGAACCAAGGCGAAGGTTTTTTCAGTCAGGGCTGGGTGTTTGAACCAAAGATTGTCTTTAGCCGAGAAAAACTCAATTCCGTGATGCTTGGAATCGACGCTGAACGCGCAAAAGGCGTGTTCATTACTCATCAAGGCATCGTCGGATTTAACAAGGTTGACGATGTTTTGACGGAGATAGCACTAGAAGACAGCATGGACAGCCGCATTGAAGTTATTGGACAAGATCCCGCGAAATTCAGCGGATTAGAGAAGCAAATATTGGCCTGTGTTTGATTGAGACGCTACCGCAACTACGGTTGATAAATCTCAAACGACTCCATTTGCATCGCGTAGGCCGAGGTTCCTAATTCATTTTCAACAATTTGGACTGAGAGTTGTCCGGAGACCCAAAATGAAATGGCAAGAGTATCAAACCAAATACAACGGCAAAACGGATATGCTGAAAACGGGACTTGTTGATCATGCGCGCTTCTCAAATCTCATTGACTGACCCACTTTACGTAATAAAGTGTATCATTTAGTAGTATTTTTATGTGGCCTTGCTGTGTGTTTAATTCCCTCTATTACCGCCTACCGCAAAGCTCTCTAGATTCTCTTCCTTGAGTTGTAATGCAGAACCACTCTATCAACCAATTACCAGATGCCTCGCTAATCCGACGTTTCGCGGCCTGGATTTACGATCTGTTTTTATTGTTTGCGGTAGCCTTCGCTTACGGCGCAGTCGCCAACATGATCGCGCTCGGGCTAGGCTCTGAACCGACCAATATGTCAGTGGTGCAAGACGGCGAAGATATGACTCTGGTTGCCAATAACGAGGAATTTAGCCCGTTTATTCAGGGCCCCGTATTTCAAATTGGTTTGCTGTTGGTATTGATGAGTTTCTATATTTTGTTTTGGATAAAGCGTGGCGCCACACTGGGGATGCAAACTTGGCGCATGGAGCTGGTCGACCTAGAAGGTAATCGGCCTACTTTCTCGACCTGCTTGTTGAGATGCGTCGCAGCTATCGGGTCTTTTCTTTGTTTTGGGCTAGGCTATTTTTGGTCGCTTTGGGATGCCGATAACCGAACTGCTCATGACATACTCACTAAAACACGCGTGGTGGTGCGCCCCAAAAGCTAATTAGAGCAATGGCTTTCTTTACGTGTTCTTCACGCGTCCTTTACGCTTTGAGCCTCAATAGAAACAAACCAACCAACATAATCAAAATGGCGGGCGCCAATACGGCAATTAATGGCGAGAACCCCCAAATAACGGCGGCAGGACCAAGAATATCCTGTGCGACCTTAAAGCTCACACCCACAATCACACCGAAGAAGATGCGCTCACCAACCGCTACCTGTCGCGAAGAGCCCATCACAAACGAAATACCAACGAATACAAGCGCCATAACGGTTATGGGCTGTAGTAATTTGCTCCAAAATTGCACCTGATACTCGCGTGATTTCTTTGTGTTGTTACCTAAGTAGGTGCTGTATTCACTGAGCGCACGAATAGACATCTGGTCGGGTTCGAGTACCGACGCATCTAGCAAGTCCGGCGTCAGTTCAGTTGCCCACGATGTCTGGGCATTGGCTCCGATGTCTACACTCTCTTGCGAGATGCGAGACCACATATTCTCTGATTGATCCCAACCCTCTTGATCATATCTGGCTTCTTCGGCGAAGCTGGCCTCAAGGCCCTTGCCATCGTCGCTGAGTGTGTATTGATTCAGCCCATACACCTCACCACCTGGGTAAACTGCATCCATATGAACATAGGTGCCCTTGTCATATATCCAGAGCCCGCTTTCTTCAATATCGGTTGTTAATTTACCGCGCAATAGATCTCTGCGGCTCTCTGCCATCTGCTCAAGATTTGGTGCGACAAATTCAGCCACCAATGCACCAAAAACAATGAGCAAAAACGCTGGTCTCATGACCATCCAACCTATTCGTGCCATGGAGTACCCAGACGCGCGAATAACCGTTAGCTCGCCGGAGTTCGAAAAACTCCCCAACCCAATCATGGCACCAATCAATGCGCTAAACCCAAGATAGTCTTTTAAACCACCCGGTATTTTTAGAACGGCATAGAGCAATGCTTCCATGAGCGTAAATTGATTTTCCAAGTTATCAATTTGGTCAACAAAGCCGCCGATAAGATCGATCGAAACGATAGCCAACAAAACACCGAGCATTGCGCCTAGCACCCGGAAGAATATATAGCGATCAATCAACTTCATCTTGTTAGGCCGTCTGCTTCGAATTGAACAGCAAACGGATGCGATCCCAATTGAGTAATATCAGCGCAAAGGCCAACACACTAAAATGGAACGCCCATATTCCTACTAACGGATGCAGCTCTCCTTGACTCACCGCATCTCGGCCCGCGCTGATCAACACCATGTAAAGCAAATAAAATAGTAGACCGGGAACAAATTTAACGTAACGTCCTCTGCGCGGACTGGACCGGCTCATCGGCACAGCTAATACTGCCAACAGAAATGTCATCACGGGCAAAGAAAGCCGCCAGTGCAGTTCGGCGCTCGCGGCGGTATCGGATAAATTGAGTAACCCTGTAAGCGTCTCCGACTCTAGGCTATCGCTGGTGCCGCCCAGTGCTTTGGTCGGTGAATCAATTTTTTGGCTATATCGATCAAAGATCGTTACCGTAAAGTCAGCTGATCCCGGTAAGCCCTCATAGCGGATTCCATCTTCCAGGACGAAGTAGTATGCGCCGTTTTCGTTGAATTCTTGATATCCTTTCTTGGCGTGAATAATTGTTTGAACGCCCTCTTCTTCTAGCTGCGGTCGAAACATAAAGACATCGCTCATACTGTCACGATCAGCACTGACGCTCCCTGCATACATAGTCCCACCATGATTGCTCAGTTCGTAGAATGTCTGAGGGGCAAGATCACCCAGCTCGCTCTGCAGGCCTTGCGCCTCAATCAACTCATCCACATAGATGTAGCCTTTCGGCGACAGGTAAAAACTAAACACCGCGACAACCAGCGCAACCAAACAGGCCGCTACGGATGTGATTCGAAGGATGCGCCATTGGCTAATGCCGGTGGCATTCATCACCACCATTTCACTGGTTTCGTATAGATGGCCAAGTGATACCAATACACCCAGCAACAGCGATGCGGGTAAGATGAGTTCAAGAAACTGCGGAATCCGGAAGGCAATAACAGGAAATAGCAAAGAGCCAGCAATGCGACCTTCTGCTGCCTGACTAATGTAGGCCGCCAAACGCCCACTCACGACCACCATTAAAAGGACTAGCGTAATGGCGAGTGTAGCGAACAAAATTTGGCGATTAAGGTAACGGGCAATAATCATGGAGTGATCTCTCGAGCTATATTGCTCTTCTGCAACCCTGTTCTATGACATAGAATACGCGGCATTATATTTGCCTCAACTCCCAGGATTTTATTGCCATGCGAATTAGCGCCCTCTCTACTTCTCTGCCCCAGTCCGGCGCAGATTGTCTCACAGTTTTTGTTAATCACAACGGTCAGGTTGCAGGCTCAGCAACAGAGCTAGACGAATCGTTGGTATCAAAACTCGAGCACATTAGCAGCTCTGACTTACTGGGTGAGCAAGCGGGTAATCAGCTTATAGTGCCGCTGGAGTCTGACTCACCAAATTCTGTGCTGCTCTACCGCTTAGGAAAGGACGCCATCTCTTCAGACAGCTATCCGCATGCCATAGGAAAATTGGCCACTGCCATACTGGCGGTCAAAACAAAATCAGTCGCTATTGACCTGAGCCCGCTAGAAGCAGCAAACAAAGATTCCGATCAGATTGCGTTTGATCTATGCACTGGACTCCTTCAACTTCGTTATCGATTCCAGAATTACAAAAGCAAGAAAAAGCCAACACCCCCTATTGAGGAAATCTTCGTCGCTCATACTGGTGACAGCGATATCGTTGAGCAAGCCAACTCTATTGGCGCGGGAATAACATTGGCTCGTGATCTCGGCAACATGCCAGGCAACGACTGCACGCCAGTCTACTTGGCAGAACAAGCGCAAGAACTCAGCAAAAACTTGCCTATTGAAACTGAGATTCTGGATGAGGATCAGATGCGCGAACTAGGAATGGGCTCGTTGCTTTCTGTCAGTGCCGGTTCAGTAGAACCCGCCCGTCTCATCGTTATGAAATACTCCGGCGGCGCAAAAGACGACGCACCACATGTACTTGTGGGTAAAGGCATTACCTTTGATACCGGTGGCATCTCGCTCAAGCCCGGCGGCGCGATGGACGAAATGAAATACGATATGTGTGGGGCAGCCAGTGTGTTTGGCGCCATACATGCTGTCGCGTCCATGAAATTAGCCGTCAACGCGATTGGCATCGTGGCGGCTGCTGAGAACATGCCAAGTGGTGTGGCAACGAAACCTGGCGATATCGTGACCTCTATGTCCGGAAAGACGATTGAAGTGTTGAATACCGATGCAGAAGGACGCCTCGTCCTGTGCGACGCCCTCACCTACGCTGAGAAATTTAATCCCGCGTCAATTATTGATATTGCCACGCTGACGGGCGCTGTGATCGTAGCGCTAGGCCGACATGCGACGGGAATGTATGCCAACAACGATGAGCTGGCCAATGATCTTCAATCTGCGGCAGACAAAACAGATGACAGAATATGGCGCATGCCGCTTTGGAAGGATTACACCAAACAACTAGAAAGCCCTTTTGCTGATCTCGCCAACATTGGTGGCAGAGAGGCCGGAAGTGTAACGGCTGCTTGTTTTCTATCAGAGTTTACTGGAAAACAAAAATGGGCCCACCTCGATATTGCAGGCACCGCTTGGAAGTCGGGCAAAGCCAAAGGTGCGACAGGTCGACCAGTTAAGCTGTTAGTCGAATATCTAAAATCTAAGGCGAAATGACTCAGGTCGATTTTTATGTCATGTCCGGCGGCGACATTGAAGATTCGCTCAATGTCGCATGCCGTCTAGCCGAAAAGGCGCTGCAACGTGGCAATGTCTATATGCATACAGGGGGCCAAGAGCAAACCCAATTATTGGACGAAAAGCTCTGGTCTTTCCGTAGCGACAGCTTTTTACCGCATGAAATAGAACCTAGCAAAGCTTCACAGGCACCCATTTTTGTAGGCCATGATCATCCACCCGATGAGTTCAACGATATTTTGATTAACCTTTCGCTCACTATTCCAGGCTTTCATGGACGTTTCGCGCGTTTACTGGAAGTTGTACCCGGTGAACACAGCGCGCGCGAAGCTTGCAGAAACAACTATGCCTTTTATAGAGATCGTGGCTACCCACTGAATAAGCACGATATCAATCCGTAATTAGGCATCAAGCTAGGTTACTAATGCCTGCACTGAAAAAAAAATGTGCTGCTGTTCTCATTTTCACTGCTTTTTTAATGACGAAATGACTGATTTCTGCTCCGTTGACGGAATCTGCTGTAGCCGGTTTTTACAATTTAGCGATAGCATAATCACTCTTTAATATCGCGCTCTAAAAGAAGTGGCAAACATGGCTTTACTTACTCATTCTGCAATCAAGACATCTCGCATACTCAAGCGATTAGAAAAGCTTGTGGAGCAGAATAATACCGAGCGAAAAGAAGCGCGCACCAGTGAATACAAACCAACGCGCACTAACAACGCTAGTAACTCAGTGTCCGCTAGATACAACGTTGTACCTATATCAAGAAAGACTGGCTCTTAAGTAATAGGGCTCATTTCACGCACGTAGTATCTGCTCTACGACGCGAAGAATTTCACCGCATCAAACCCATCTTCTCAGGGTATAATTCCGAGTTCAATTCACTCAGTGGAAGTTCCTACTTCCATGGAATTTTGTAGTCGTATTTATGCAGAAAAACTTTGATCCGGTGGCCGCCGAAGCTCGGTGGTATCAGCAATGGGAAGAACAGGGCTATTTCAAACCATCGAATTCCGATGATGCCTACAGCATTATGATTCCCCCACCCAATGTGACAGGAAGCCTGCACATGGGTCATGCCTTTCAACACACCATTATGGATACCTTGATTCGCTACCAGCGAATGCGCGGAAAAAGCGCGCTCTGGCAGGTCGGGACAGATCATGCCGGTATTGCGACCCAAATGGTCGTTGAACGCAAAGTGGCGCTCGAAGAAAACAAAACGCGGCATGACTATGGCCGAGATGCTTTTATCGAGAAAATTTGGGATTGGAAAGCCGAATCTGGCGGCACCATTACTCAGCAGATGCGGCGCTTAGGTAATTCAGTAGATTGGGATCGAGAACGATTCACTATGGACCCGGGCCTGTCCTCTGCTGTGACTGAAGTTTTTGTTCACCTGCATCAAGAAGGGTTGATCTATCGCGGCAAACGTTTGGTTAATTGGGATCCAAAGCTAAAAACTGCTATTTCCGATTTAGAAGTTGAAAGCCGCGACAAGAAAGGCCACCTATGGCACTTCCGTTACCCACTGGCTGATGGCGTTAAAACATCAGAAGGGAAGGACTACCTTGTCGTCGCGACAACACGCCCAGAAACCATGCTCGGTGATACTGCGGTTGCCGTCCATCCTGACGATGAACGATACAAAGACTTAATCGGCGCAGAAGTACTATTGCCGCTCGTGAATCGCAAAATCCCCATTATTGCGGACGACTACGTCGATAAAGAATTTGGCACTGGCTGCGTCAAGATAACGCCTGCACATGATTTCAATGACTATGAAGTTGGGAAGCGTCATCAGCTGCCTCTTATCAACTTACTCAACCTTGACGGCACAGTTGCTGATGCATTCGAATGTATCTCTTCTGATGGCAAACCACTTGAGCCAACCGAACAAATCCCGAATGACCTTCAAGGGCTAGATCGATTTGAAGCGCGCAGGCAAGTTGTGGCGGCATTTGAAAATGCTGACCTGTTGGAAGAAATCAAAGATCATGAACTCAAGGTTCCCTATGGTGATCGATCCGGTGTGGTGATTGAGCCTATGCTGACAGACCAATGGTATGTTGGCGTTCAGCCTTTGGCTGATGAGGCCGTCAAAGCCGTCGAGTCCGGTGATATCAAGTTTGTACCAAAATCCTATGAGAACATGTATTTCGCGTGGATGCGCAACATCCAAGACTGGTGCATTAGCCGTCAGCTCTGGTGGGGGCATCGCATTCCTGCTTGGTATGACGACAACGGAAATGTCTATGTTGGCCGCTCCGAGGAGGAGGTTCGTTCCCAAAACAATCTTGGAGACGTGCCGCTACGGCAGGATGACGACGTTCTAGACACTTGGTTTAGCTCGGCGCTTTGGACTTTCTCAACACTGGGTTGGCCAGAGAAGACGCCCGATCTAGCTAAGTTTCACCCTACCGATGTATTAGTAACCGGGTTTGACATCATCTTTTTCTGGGTCGCTCGGATGATTATGATGACTCTGCATTTTTGCAAAGAAGTACCTTTTAAAACAGTCTATGTCACTGGTCTCATTCGCGATGATAGTGGGCAGAAAATGTCCAAATCAAAAGGCAACGTAATCGACCCGCTGGATATGATTGACGGCATCACGATCGATGATCTACTCAGCAAGCGGACCGGCAACATGATGCAACCGCAGCTCGCAGAAAAGATTGTCAAACGAACCAAAAAAGAATTCCCCGATGGCATTGAAGCCCATGGTGCCGATGCATTGCGCTTTACCTTGATTGCACTCGCGTCGACCGGTCGAGACATCAACTGGGATATGCAACGCTTAGAAGGCTATCGAAACTTCTGCAACAAGCTTTGGAACGCTAGTCGCTATGTGCTGATGAACACCGAGGGTGAAGACTGCGGACAAGATAATTCCGATGACTATAGCCTCACGCTGGCTGATCGCTGGATCACGTCAGAACTACAAAAGACCATCGCAGAAGTTTCAAAACAATTGGATGCCTATCGTTTTGACTTGGTTGCTAACGAACTTTACGACTTTATTTGGCACAAGTACTGCGACTGGTATTTAGAACTATCAAAACCCGTACTTTGGGACAAAGAAGCCGACCCTAAGATCAAGAAAGGTACGCGCCGAACGCTGGTAAGAGTGCTAGATGGGATTTTGCGAATGAGCCACCCGCTCATCCCTTTTATTACCGAAGAAATTTGGCAGAACATCCGTTCTTTGGCCGGTCAAACCGACGATACAATAATGGATACTCTGATGTTAGCGCCCTACCCCACAGTGGTTGAAGACGAAATAGATCCACAGGCAGAGCAGGATATTCAGTGGCTTCAAGCGGTGATTCTCGGTATCCGCAATATTCGCGGTGAAATGGATATCGCACCGAAAAAAGCCATACCCGTCATATTTAAGGGAGGAGATGAGAGCGATCAAAATCGACTGCAGACTACAGAGGTTCTGCTGCGCAAGCTAACCAATCTTGATTCAGTGACATGGCTACAAGAAGGCACCAAAGCGCCCATGTCCGCTACTGCACTGGCCGGAAATCTTGAAATACTGGTTCCTATGGCCGGTCTCATCGATACGGAAGCGGAGGTAAAGCGCCTGCAAAAAGAACTGGAGAAACTTGATAACGAACAGTCACGGATTCGCGCTAAGCTTGAAAACGAAGCCTTTGTTTCCAAGGCTCCAGAGCAAGTTGTGAACACCGAGAAACAAAAACTCGAAGAGGCTGAAAGCGCTGCAAAACGTTTACAACATCAGCTCGCAGAGATTCAGTCACTTTGATTTAGCTACAAGCAGTTAAGGGAATCCTATGCCGCCGAAAAGCAAAGAACATTACTTTCCCATGGAACTCAGCTGGCTTGCGTTTAACGAGCGTGTGCTACAAGAGGCAGCAGACGCGCGTAACCCTGTTGTAGAACGCGTTCGCTTTCTCGGCATTTTTTCTAGCAATCAGGACGAATATTTTAAGGTTCGTGTTGCCGCAGTGCGCCGCAAGATTAAGCTAACGAAAAAAAGAAAAGACAAAGAAGCAGCTCGTAATTTACTCGCACAAATTCAGCGGAAAATTATGCAACTAAGTAAGCAATTCGATGACGTCTACTCAGATGTGATGGAAGAGCTAAACCGCAGAAAGATCTTCTTTATCCGCGATCAGGATCTCACTAGCAAACAATCAGATTGGCTGCGGACGCATTTTCAGGACAAGATTTTGCGTCACATCGTGCCGATATGGGTGACAGACAAAGTCGATTTAGAAGAGCATCTCGCTGCAGATACCCCTTACTTCGTGGCCAAAATCGTCAAGGATGGCAAAGCACAGATTGCAGTAGTGGATGTCCCCGCTGTCGTCCCACGTTTTATTAATGTGCCGCCAGATCGAGGCCATGCTAGAAACTATTTCATGCTATTGGATGAGGTTATTCGGCACAACCTCGACCAAATATTTGCGCCCTTCATGGATTATGATTCAGTCGCAGTCTGGTCCCTAAAAATCTCACGCGATTCAGGTTACGAACTGGAAAGCGGTGTCGACCAGAGCCTCATTGAAAAGATGTCGGCAGGAATGAAGCAGCGTCTAAAGGCTGAACCTGTGCGCTTCAGCTATGACAAACAGATGCCCGACGATATGGTCGAACTATTGTGCGATCAACTAGGTATTGAAGACGGTGATTCAGTCATACCTGGAGGACGCTACCGCAACTTTAAGGACTTCATCCGCTTTCGCTCGCCTCGACTTAAACGTCTGGAATACGCCAAAATGCCCGCCATTCGGTCGCGTCAATTTGATGAGCATCGAAATCTGTTCGAGGCCATAGATGACGGCGATGTTCTGCTGCACTACCCTTATCATCGATTTAGCCATTTTACCGAATTCGTCCGTCAGGCAGCCACGGATCCTTTAGTAGAAGAGATTAGGATTAATATCTACCGTGTTGCTACACGCTCGAGGGTCATCGAGTCGCTTATTGACGCCTCACACAACGGCAAGCGCGTAATCGCAAACATTGAACTGCGAGCAAGGTTCGATGAGGAACACAATCTAGAAATGACCGAGCTACTTTCCCAGTCTGGCATTAAGGTCACCCTGGGCATTCCGGGGCTGAAGGTTCATTCGAAGCTTTGTGTGGTGTCTCGTAGAAAAGGTAAAAAACTAAAGCGATATGCCGTCATCGGCACCGGCAATTTCAACGAAAAAACAGCCAAGATTTACACCGATTATGCGCTTTTCACCTGCCATAAAGAAATCTGCGCAGAAGCGGAATCGGTGTTCGACTTTATAGAACGTAGTTACGAACATCCAAAGTTAAAGCACCTTTGGGTGTCACCTTTAAATACCAGATCCAACATCGAAAAACTGATACAACGCGAAGTGGACCATGCTCAAAATGGCGGCAAAGGGCTCATAAAACTCAAGCTGAACAATCTCGTCGATCACAAACTAACCAATTTGTTGTACGAGGCGAGTCAGGCCGGCGTCGAAATCAAGCTGGTCGTTCGTGGCATGTGTGGCCTTATCCCCGGACAAGCCAATGTCAGCGACAACATTCAATGTATTAGCATTGTCGATCGATTTCTCGAGCATTCTCGGCTTTTCGTTTTCGACAACATGGGCGAGCCCGATGTTTTTATTTCCTCAGCCGACTGGATGACGAGGAATTTGGACGATCGCGTCGAGGTAAGCTGCCCTATCTACGATGAAAACATCAAAAAAATGCTGATTGATATTCTGGATATTCAAATTGCCGACAATCAAAAGGCGCGGGTTATTGATGCCAAGCAAACAAATACATATGTCAGCCGGGGCAACCGCCGTAAAGTTCGATCTCAAGAACGAGTCTATAAATATTTTCAAGCCAACCAACAGTAACCAAGACCAATCATTTTGACTGACTCCAATCCTGAAAACACGAATAGCGAAACACTCACAGACACCGTCGGTAGCGGGCCAATCGCCGCTATAGACATTGGTTCTAATAGTTTTCACTTGATCACTGCTCGAATCAATAACGGCGCACTGCAACCACTGGTAAAGGACAAACAAATCGTGCGTCTGGCAGACGGCCTAAACGAAGATGGGCTACTTACCGAAGACGCAATTGAACGTGGCATTAAGGTCCTTCAAAGTTTCGCAAAAACTATTGCTGATATCCCCGCCGAGTCCGTGCGTGTAGTGGGCACCTTTACATTGCGCCGCGCGCGCAACGCTCACGAGTTCTTGCGTCGTGCGCGGGACTTTATGCCGGTGCCCGTAGAAATTATCAGCGGCGAAGAAGAGGCGCGGCTGATTTATCAGGGCGTTGCTCATACTATCCATCATGACGGCCAACGACTAGCCATCGATATTGGTGGCGGTAGTACCGAATTTATTATTGGAAAAGGATTTTCTATCCTTCAGTTGAGCAGCCAACCTCTTGGTTGCGTGGTATTCACAAAGCGATATTTTTCCGATGGTGCGATTACTGAGGACTCGTTTAAAAAAACGCAACTGGCCGTTGAGCAAAGACTAGAGGCGATATATCGTCGATTCCTCAGCACCGGCTGGGATGTCGCACTAGGTTCATCGGGAACCATCAAAGCCATCGCTCTCTATCTTGAAGCGAACCATAAAGATTTTGATGGGAAAATCACCCTAAGCTTACTCATTTGGATGCGTCAACAGTTCATCAATAAAGGCCATACCAAAGAGCTACTCGACGTAGATGAGAACCGGCGTGCTGTCCTCCCCGCTGGCTTAGGTATCTTAATCGCCATTTTTGAGCTACTAGAAATAGAAGAACTATCGGTCAGTGACGGCGCTCTGAGAGAAGGCGTGCTTTATGAATTGCCGGATAGAATGCGGCACCATGATATTCGTCAACGCACCGTAGACAGCTTAGTACAGCGTTACGATGTCGATACAGCACATACCAAACGCGTTCAAAAAACAGTCGATCAGCTATTTTTGCCGTTAAGTAAAAACATCGAGCCACACAGAACAGATACTGCCAATGATTTTTTGCATTGGGCAGTGTCGTTACATGAAATAGGGCTTCAAATTAATCGCCGGGGAATTCATCGTCACTCTGCCTATATTGTTGAAAACGCTGGACTACCAGGCTTCAGTACGGAAGAGCAAAGCATCTTAGCGGTATTATTAGATGGCCATCGAAAACGTTTTGACCATCAGGATTTCAAACAATTTGAACTCATGGATCGGCAAACACTGTTATGGCTGGTGGTGGTACTTCGATTAGCGGTACTGCTAAATATTCGTCGGCTTGACGAATTCTTGCCTGCAATCAAATTCGCCATCAACCAATCTACACTCCGCTTAACATTCCCCGACGGCTGGCTCAAAGCCAATGCTTTGGTCGTGGAAGATTTAAAATCAGAATCTGAAATGCTGCGGCCCAATGGAATTACCCTTAGTTGGGATTCCGCCGAATAGAATTCGGCCAAGCGAAGTCTTAACGATACCAAACTTCAGATACCTCTTGAGCTACATAAGCTAATAGACTGAAGACGCACCTTCTGGACGAGTCTTAAACCGCCGATGCACCCACATATACTGGCTCGGGCAACGTCTAATCTCTTTTTCTAGGGCCTCGTTGATCCTCGTGACGTCTGCTATATCATCGCCACTCGGATAGTTCTCCAGTGCTGGAGTAAATCGCAACCGATAATGAATATCGTCTGACTCACGGTGATTAGACACAATCACCACCGGTGAATCATTAAAGCTTGCGAGCTTAGAAGTCGTCTTAATACTCGCCGCCTCAATCCCAAAAAATGGCGCAAAAACAGAGAGAGACGCGCCATAATCCTGATCCGGCGAATACCAGAGCACATCGCCTTTGCGAAGCGCGCGCACCATTGCACGCATATCATAGCGATCGATCGCCCTTTTCAAATTTTTCATGCGACCTTCATAAATAAACTTGTCCAGCAGCGGGTTTTTGTTGGCCGCGTAAATCACCGAAAGCGGTGCGACGGGCTTAATCATCACACCACCTAGATCCAGCGTCGTATAGTGGGCACCGACCAACACCACGCCTCGGCCCTTTGCGATAGCACTCTTTAAATGCTCAGCGCCTTCAATAGTCAGCCTTTCCGTCATATCAGAGGTGTCGCCATACCATGCCCAAACGGTCTCCAGCATACCAATCACGTTTTCAATCATGGTGGCCTTAACGAGCTCGGCCTGCTCTTCTTTGGATAATTCGGGAAAGCAAAGCGCAATGTTGGTCTCGGCAATATGCCGACGACGTTTAACGAGTCGATATCCGACCTTCCCAAGCAGGCGACCAGTTTTAATCAGAGTCGCATGCCGTCGACTTGCTAAAAACTTCAGAAAGAAGATAAGTATCCAAGTAGGCCAAAATTTCGGATGAGAAAACGCCTGATGGTCATCTGATGATGGTTCTGACGGTGATTTGGGAGTCTCGGATTTACTCAAACGCTGCTTTACCTATAAAATTGATAACGTTTTGGAATAGATTTAATGAATATTGATAACGAAATAGAATTATTATAGTTCTATTAGGCGATAAATCGTCGAATCATAAGATACATCACCCACAAAAACCCAACCGGAAGCAAAATACTGCGCACGAGTGTAATGACGAGAAGTTGCACTAACGCATCGACAGTCAATTCCGTCAGACCCTGCTGCTGTTGGCTATCTGTGCCGATAAGGTTTTTGGCTGTTGTCCATGCTCCGCGGAAAACGCCCTGGTCTTCCACACCATCCATATACTCGTTCTGAATTGCCTGTAACTTCGTTTCTGCGACATCAAGCGTTGATAGTGCCTCTTGTTGCTGAGTGTCGAAATAGGCTTTGTCTAACACCCAACTCAAGCCGACCTCTACAACAAATGCAAAGCGCAGAAAAATCATCACAATAAGAAACATTTTGAACACATTCGGCAAACTACCCCGAATAAACCAAGTGCACCATGCACCAAGCATCGTTAAGGAGACAACAATTTTGGCAACAAGGCTCGACGATGCAACGAGCAATAGCTTTTGAACACCTAACCCCGCCAAGCCATAGAGCACAAACGCAGAAAAACGTTCAACGAGATCGTTGAGTGGATCGAGTGCCTCACCGAGATGCACAGCCACCCCAGCCCCGAGGCTGACGCTCAATTCGATAGACTGTATCACTGAAATCAGAGCATTGATGGCTCTGGCTGAACCATAGGCAAGCAGCGTATCGCCGGTAGCTTCGTTCAGGTAATGGTTTGCAGCATCATCAAATGCTGGAATCCAAGTCAGGACAATACCGAAAAAGAGCAAAAAACCGAGGGATGCCACTAGCCAACGTGAATGCGATGCGGAATCCGGCAAAATATGTCTATCTTGAATGGCGCTCATAGCGTCTCAAATAAACGACTTGGGAACATTGTAGCCAGATATATCGATCATCACATCATTTGGCTAGAGCGCATAACTAGTAAGCAATCTAGCCCGTCAGATCATCGACAAATTTTTTGACGCCATCAAACCATCCTTTGCGTCTTGGCGAATGCTTATCACCATCTAATGATTCTCTAAGCTTTTCCATCAGTTCCTTTTGCTCGGAATTGAGTCGAACCGGCGTTTCTACGACCACACGGCAAAGTAAATCGCCTTGAGTATGGCCGCGCACTGGCTTGACACCTTTACCTTTCAGGCGGAACATTTTTCCGGTTTGTGTTTCAGTCGGGATACGAAGCTTTACCCGACCGTCGAGCGTGGGAACTTCAATCTCTCCCCCTAAACCAGCATCAAAAAAACTGATCGGGATTTCGCAATAGAGATCTGCATCATCACGTTCGAAAATGGCGTGCTGTTTTACCTGAATCTGCACGAACAAATCGCCCGCAGCGGCACCATCTGGTCCTGCCTCACCTTCTCCCGACAACCGGATACGATCACCTGTATCAACGCCTTGGGGTACTTTGACGGAAAGTGTTTTAGTTTCGTTGATTCGACCTTGTCCACTGCAGCTACCACAGGGATCAGTCACAGTACGACCCTGACCATGACATCGGGGACAGGTTTGCTGAACGGAGAAAAAGCCTTGCTGCATTCTGACTTGACCTTGGCCATTACAGGTCCCACAAGTCGACGGCGATGACCCTGGTTTAGAGCCGCTGCCACTACAGGTACCGCAACCCACCAAGGTCCTTAGGCGAACTTTCTTCTCAACACCTGCCACCGCCTCTTCGAGACTTAACTCTAGGTTGTACTGAAGGTCTGAACCACGGCGCGCACGTCGGGCACCGCCGCCGCCTCCACCACCAAAAATATCACCAAATA
This sequence comes from uncultured Porticoccaceae bacterium, assembly GCA_964623085.1. Classification (GTDB taxonomy): domain Bacteria; phylum Pseudomonadota; class Gammaproteobacteria; order Pseudomonadales; family GM7GCV1; genus CAZUTO01. Next base: position 78,508 of record CAZUTO010000004.1, on the reverse strand, counting down.
CGTCGCCAAATATGTCGCCAAAGCCACCTGAGCTAAAACCACCACCTCCGCCAGCACGATTGGGATCTACACCGTCATGGCCGAAGCGGTCGTAAGCCGCACGTTTTTCTTCGCTTGAGAGAATTTCGTAGGCTTCACTCGCCTCCTTAAACTTCTCTTCGGATTCAGTATTGCCTTCATTGCGGTCTGGATGGTGCTTCATCGCCACACGCCGATATGCCTTTTTTATCTCTTTGGCATCGGCATTTCGATCTACACCCAGCACTTCGTAATAATCACGTTTTGACACAGTAAAGGCCTACCTCTTTAACAAACGAACGCGGGATGGTTTCCCACCCCGCGTTTTCTTTTCATTGCTGGCATCACATTGACTGCCATACAGCCTATAAATAACGCCTATTTATCGTCTTTAACTTCTTCAAACTCCGCATCAACAACATCTTCAGCTTGATCAGCACTCTCTGCGCCTTCTGCAGCGCCAGTGCCTGCTTGTTGTGTTTCCGCGTATAGTTTTTGTGCCAAGTTGGTCGACAATGTAGTCAATTTTTCAGCAGCACTATCAATAGCAGATTGGTCATCGCCTTTGCAGGCTTCTTCTACTTCACTAATTGCCGCTTCAATTTCGGCTTTTTCAGCGTCGTCGACTTTATCTTCAGCCTCTTTCAACGTCTTGCGTGTCGCATGCGCGAGTCCTTCTGCACCGTTTCGGGCCTGAACCAGATCTTCAAACTTCTTGTCTTCCTCCGCGTGCGCTTCAGCCTCAGAAACCATGTTGTCAATTTCATCATCCGACAAACCACTGGAAGCTTTAATCACAATAGACTGTTCTTTCCCTGTCGCTTTATCTTTGGCTGATACATTCAATATTCCGTTTGCATCAATATCAAAGGTAACTTCGATTTGCGGCATACCGCGCGGCGCAGGTGGAATATCGGCAAGATCAAAACGGCCTAGAGACTTGTTCTGGGTCGCTTGCTTACGCTCACCTTGAACCACATGAATAGTCACAGCGTTTTGATTATCTTCCGCTGTAGAAAATACCTGTGATTTTTTAGTTGGGATAGTCGTGTTCTTATCAATCAAAGGCGTTGCTACAGCACCGAGTGTTTCGATACCTAGCGTCAATGGTGTGACGTCTAGTAGCAATACATCAGTCACATCGCCTGCCAATACAGCGCCCTGAAGCGCTGCACCTATGGCAACCGCCTCATCTGGGTTCACGTCTTTCCGTGATTCTTTACCAAAAAACGCAGATACCTTTTCTTGCACTAACGGCATCCGTGTTTGACCGCCAACCAAAATAATTTCGTCTATTTCTCCGGTCGATAAGTCCGCATCAGCCAATGCCGTCTTGCATGGCTCTAGCGATCGGGCAACTAACTCTTCGACCAGCGATTCCAACTTGGCGCGCGTGAGCTTAACCACCAAATGTTTAGGGCCACTGCCATCCGCAGTAATATAAGGCAGATTCACTTCTGTTTGCTGACTAGAAGAAAGTTCGATCTTGGCTTTCTCAGCTGCCTCTTTAAGACGCTGCATAGCCAATGGATCGCCTTTCAAATCCATATTGTTTTCTTGTTGGAACGTATCTGCCAAGTATTCGATTACAGCAAGGTCAAAGTCCTCTCCACCAAGAAAGGTATCGCCGTTCGTGGACAGCACTTCAAACTGCTTTTCGCCATCAACGTCTGCAATTTCGATGATAGATACATCAAAGGTACCACCACCGAGATCGTATACCGCAATAGTACGATCACCACCACTCTCTTTATCTAGGCCATATGCCAAAGCTGCAGCGGTGGGCTCGTTAATAATTCGCTTAACCTCTAGCCCGGCGATCTTGCCCGCATCTTTGGTTGCCTGCCGTTGCGAATCGTTAAAATACGCGGGCACAGTAATCACTGCTTCTGTGACTGTTTCACCAAGATAGTCTTCGGCTGTTTTCTTCATCTTCTTGAGAATCTCAGCAGAAACCTGAGGCGGTGCTTTTTTATCGCCTTTGATTTCTACCCAGGCATCGCCGTTATCTGCTTTGGCAATGGCATAGGGCACCATTTTGATGTCTTTTTGTACAACATCATCTTCAAAGCGTCGGCCAATCAAACGCTTCACTGCATAAACAGTGTTAACCGGGTTAGTGACAGCTTGTCGCTTGGCCGACTGACCAACCAGCGTTTCACCATCGTCGGTATACGCAACAATCGATGGCGTGGTCCGATCACCCTCAGCGTTTTCTATCACGCGAACTTTTTCACCTTCCATTACTGCGACACAGGAATTCGTTGTTCCCAAGTCAATGCCGATAATTTTTCCCATTTTCACAATCTCCGCTAAATTCGTTACAAGTGATTTCTAGATCGACTTGCTATTACTTACTGATATATGTCTTATCTAATCGATTTCAAGTTCAGTTTTTAGACCAAATACTTCATTCCGGTGTTTTGCTCACTACAACCATTGCTGGTCGAATAAGCCGTCCATTTAACAAGTAGCCTTTTTGAAATACCTCTAACACTGTATTGGGCTCAACATCAGGGCTAGGCACCATACTCATCGCTTGATGCTGTTCTGGATCAAAGGGAGCGCCGGCCGGATCAACCACCACCACTTGGTGACGACTGAGACTGTCTTGAAAAGATTTATATGTCAGTTCAATGCCTTCAAATACAGGCTTAAAGACCTCGTCCTCGCTATCCACTGCACTCATCGCGCGCTCAAGGTTGTCTACCACTGGCAGCAAATCTTGAACAAATCTTTCCAGTGCAAATTTACGCGCTTTTTCTACATCCTGATCAGCGCGACGACGCGCGTTCTGAGCCTCAGCTGCTGCACGTAATACATCTTCACGTGCCTTATCGAGTTGATCTTGAAGCTCAATCAATTGCTCCTCGCTAGATAGTTCGGCTTCATCGGCTAACTGTGGCTCCTGACCTGACTCAGATGCTGAGGAGTTTTCCTCCGCGGTTTCTGCGCCATTATCAGGATCTTTAGGGTCACCCACTTCATTATGATCATCTGCTGGATTTTGCTGTTCTGACAAGTCGTCTCTCCATCAATATAAAGCTCTTCCACCGATATGGGGCTAGTTCAGTCACCTTCAAGGAAAAAGTATTAAAAAAATACGTTGTTTAAGATCGAAGACTAAAAACTCGGCTTTCATCACAACCTAGCAGGTGTAAAATTACCGGCCTTCGTTTAGATCGAGCAGACGGGTTATCTCTTGCTAAGCCAGTTATCAGTTAGAAATTTTACTTTGGTAAAATCCCTCGATATTGAACTCCGTGATGGCATGACGGCTATCACTGGAGAAACGGGCGCTGGAAAATCCATTTTGCTCAATGCACTCGGCCTCACACTAGGAGATCGCGCCGATTACGGACAAATTCGAGAGGGTGAAGAGCGCGCCGAAGTTCACACGTCGTTTGATATCTCTGATAACAATCAGGTCAACGCCTTCCTAAAGGAACAAGAATTGGACGAGGACGGCCAATGTTTACTGCGCCGTTTAATTAATAGAAATGGCAGCTCCAAAGCCTGGATTAATGGCCAACCCGTGACCTTAGCCACGCTGCGTCAACTCGCCAAACGTCTCATTAACATACATAGCCAGCACGAACATCAACGCCTCACCAACAAGGAGCAGCAGCTAGAGATCCTTGATAGCTATGCGGGGCATAAAGCATTACTGGAAAACGTAGCCAATTGTTTTTCAGAATGGAAGGCTGCAGAACAGACGCTCATCGATGTCGAAACAAATCAGGATTCGCTTATCGCGCGCAAGGAATTATTGCAGTTTCAGGTTGACGAATTCGAAGAGCTTTCCCTTAAAAATAATGAATTTCAAACGCTAGAAAAAGAACAGCAACAATTGGCTAATGCTGATGAAATTCTAAAGTCTCTTCATCAACTATCCATGCTGTTAAGCGAAAATGATGAATTCAATCTACTACATTCGTCTGAGCAGGCACTTCAAACCGCGCAATCTGTAACAACCCCGAGCGAACCATTGCTAGAAGCCATTGAACTCATCAAGGGTGCAAAAATTCAGCTAGAAGAAGCCCGCGACTCGGTGCGTCGCGCAGCAGGTGCTATTGAGATCAATCCAGATAAATTAATCACGGTTGAGGCTAGGCTGTCACAGGCATTTGATCTGGGCCGAAAACATCGGGTGGCACCAAATGGTCTCCCCGATGTCCAACAAGAACTCACAACAGAACTAAGCCAACTGCAAGAGGTTACCGGCGACATTAATAGCTATCGCGAAAAAGCCAAAGCGCTTAGGTTGCATTATAATGAGGCAGCGAGCACGCTCAATGCTTCCCGAAGACAATATGGGAATAAGCTTCAAAAGAGTGTCAATCAATACTTTGAACAGTTGGGCATGGCAGGAGCAGCGCTAAGCATAGAGCTTGTCGAATCGGATCCTAGTTTGTCGGGTGGCATGAATATTGAGTATCTCGTGCAAACAAATCAGGGCGCCACACCGAAACCAATAAGTAAAGTTGCGTCTGGCGGTGAGTTATCGCGTATTAGTTTGGCTATTCAGGTTGTGATTGCTAAAACCAATGACAGCCCAACCCTTGTATTTGATGAGGTTGATGTTGGTATTGGGGGAGCAACCGCGGCGGTGGTAGGCGAGCTGCTCAGAGATTTAGGCGCGCATTCACAGGTTATTTGCGTTACTCACCTCGCCCAGGTGGCATCGCAAGCTCACCATCAGTTTGGTGTTGAAAAAAGGAGTGCATCCGACGAAATGGAAACAAGTATTCAAGTGTTAGATCAATCCGCTAGGATAGAAGAAATCGCAAGAATGGTAGGTGGAACAGAGTTGACCGATCAAAGTCTAGCTCATGCCGATCGCCTTCTGCGCTCTGTTTAAATAAGTCTGTTAGACTCCAACAATTAATCGTTTATGATCAGTCTTTTTTCTATTAAATCTTTTTTTACAAATTCATACGGCGCAAGCCTTCTTGGTAGGTGGGTAATGATACGCAATTTTGGGCTTGTACTATCGAGCCTTATTATCGCTGGCTGTGCAGGAGTGTTTCAGACATCTAATTCAAATCTTGAACAGCTGGAGTCGGATATCCAAATCAATCGTGAAATCATTAATCAGCAACAAACGCTGCTCGATTCATTGACCTCTACTCCGCTTGAATCATCTGACGCGGTCGCAATTGAATTGCTTAAAACACGCTTGCTATTACAACGCTATATCGCACAAAACACTGATGCTGAAATTAGCGAGCCAGAGCAAGAAAATAGTAGCGACGACAAAAGCGACGATAGGCAACAAACGCGCGCAGAGTGGCTAAAAGCAGAAGGAAAAGTAATTGTCGGCGGCATTGAAAACATTACTTTTACAGAGGAAGGAATTACTCATGAGGCACGAATCGATACCGGTGCCACTTCATCCTCGCTCGATGCGCGAGATATTACAAATTTTGAAAGAGACGGAGACCGCTGGGTACGTTTTAAACTATTCATGGATGGCGATGAATACGTCGATTTGGAGCGTCCGGTCATCAGATGGGTGCGCATATTCCAGTCGTCGGGAACAGACGAAGGAGAACGCCGCCCCGTCGTAGAAATGGCATACCAGTTTGGTGATATTAAAGGTACTGCGGAATTTACGCTCACTGACCGCTCTCACTTGGAATACCCTGCACTAGTGGGCCGCAATATCATGACCGATCGAATGATTGTTGATGTTAGCGATAGCCACCTATTTCATGAGGAATAGCCTGCACACCTATGTCTCGCTTACCACTCTTCACTATCGTCGTGCTCCTAATTGGAATCGGTCTTGGAACCGGTTATTGGCGACATATAACAACCGGCATGCCACTATCCCCCAGGGACGAGCAGATTGTATGGCTAGTTGAGGCAGGCATCGAGTTCGATGCACAGAATCAACCGGTATCAGTTAGTCTTGAATTACCTAAAAGCCTCCCAGGTTTCAATTTAGTCAACGAACAGGCTGCCAGCCCCGGCTACGGATTTTCAGTAGTAGACAATGGCAATAATCGGCGTGGAGTCTGGACAAAAAACATCGCCGATGGCGAACAAACACTTTTTTATCAAGCCTATTTTGTGCCGGATGATTCGGGTACTCAAGACGATTCAGAGCTGGCCTCGTCTGTACCATTCCAAAACCTTTTTTTGGATGCTTCGCTACAAATTGCGGCCGATCAAATCATCATTGATGCGCAAAGCCGATCCAGTTCCGCACAGTCTTTCTCCCGTGAACTGCTCAAAATACTCTTGGCTGACGATTTAGATCAAAACGCCGCACTTTTACTTACTTCTGAATCGCTTGAAAACCTGCTTGTGCCATTGATTCATCAAGCAGGCTATTCCGCGCGACTTTCAGAAGGTTTGCTACTCGAAGACGCGAGGCGCAGGCTAAGGCTAGAGCCTTGGCTTGAAGTCTATGATGGCGAATGGCAATTCTTTGACCCCAAGACTGGCAGGCAAGGATTGCCCGAAAATGTACTACTTTGGAAACGCGGTGGCGTGTCATTCTTAGATGTCGAAGGTGGCAGCGATTCTCAAATGTCTTTTTCCATGATTCGGCAATCCACATCAGCTGTTTCTGCAGCGCGAGCGCAGAGTGGCGACGCGGGGCTAGACCTATTTAGCATTAGCCAACTACCCATCGAAGAACAGAGCATGTTCAAGTTGCTTCTGTTATTGCCACTAGGCGCACTCGTCGTTGTCCTAGTTAGAATTTTAGTCGGAGTCAGAACAGCCGGAACCTTTATGCCGGTTCTTATTGCCGTTTCTTTTTTACAGACGTCTCTCCTACCCGGTTTAATCAGCTTTGTTGTGGTCGTTGCTGCTGGCTTACTGATGCGCGGCTATCTATCCAAACTCAATATGTTGCTCGTTGCTCGTATTGCGACACTGGTGGTCATTGTTGTGTTTATGATCGCACTATTCAGCGTAGTAGGTGCAAAGCTTGGACTAAAAACTGGGATGACCGTGACGTTCTTTCCAATGATTATTTTGGCTTGGACCATTGAGAGAATGTCCATCCTGTGGGAAGAAGAAGGCGCCAAAGAAGTAATGATTCAAGGTATCGGAAGTCTAGCGGTAGCCGTGTGCGCCTACTTGCTGATGTCAAACTCTCTGATGGCTCACCTCTCTTTTAACTTTCCAGAGATGCACCTAGTGACGCTGGCAATCATTCTTTTAACCGGACAATACACCGGCTACCGCCTATCAGAATTTAGACGCTTTAGATTTTGGGAAAAGAAATCTCTCGATGTTCATTAGTCCTTTTGAATTAAAGCGGGCTGGTATTATGGGAATGAACCAGCGTAACCTAGATTTCATTGGCCGCTACAATGATCGCACTCGCTACCCGTTAGTCGACAACAAACTCAAAACTAAGATCTTATCTGAACAACATGGAGTGAACGTTCCAAAACTCATCGCAGTCGTTGAGAAGCAACATGAAATCGCCAACGTTGTTGAATCACTAACCAAACTGAGTCGATTTGCCATCAAACCCTCTAAAGGATCAGGTGGCAAAGGTATTTGGGTTATTTCTGGCAAAACAGAGAATGGATTTGTCAAAACTTCCGGCCAAGAAGTGAGCCTCAGCGATCTTGAGCGACATTTAAGCAATATTCTTGCGGGTCTTTATTCACTCTCCGGTGTACCCGATGTTGCCGTCATTGAATCACTCATTGAGTTTGATGATCTCTTCGATGGTTTGTCCTACGAAGGTGTGCCTGATATCCGCCTTATCGTGTTCCAAGGCTTTCCGGTGATGGCGATGCTTCGTTGCGCCACAAAAGAGTCCGACGGTAAAGCAAATCTGCATCAGGGTGCAATTGGTATCGGGCTCGATATCGCCACTGGAAAATCCCTGCGCGCGATGCAGCACGGGCAGCCTATTAAGGCCCATCCGGATACCGGCGCGAACCTGTTAGGCATTGATATTCCAGACTGGCGCAATTTTTTGCTTCTTGCTGCAAATTGCCACGAAATGACAGGGTTGGGGTATATAGGCGTCGATCTTGTGCTAGACAAGAATCAAGGGCCCCTGCTACTTGAGCTCAATGCACGCCCAGGTTTAGCTATTCAAATTGCTAATCAGGCCGGTTTGATTCCCCGACTTAGATATATTGAGTCGCTTGATGAACAGCACCGTCCGCCTTCAGAGCGCGTTGATATGTCCATCGAAAAGTTCGGTGCGGTTTAAGTAGACTTGGCTTAGCAGAAAACCGGTCAACGTATTAGGTTTATATACCCGATGCTTTTTTAAATTCTGTGGCTAAGTTATTCGCGAGTATGGCAATGCTATGTTGCTCTTCAATGCGCTGACGTCCAACTTCACCTTTTTTCACCAATACGTCTGCTGAGCTACTCAGAATATCATCCAGCGCGTCTTTTAAAGATGCCTCGGATCCAGCAGGAACAATCCACCCACATTCCTCGTCGACTAATTCAGGAATACCCGCAATATAGGTAGCGAGAACAGGCCTACCCAAAGCGAGAGATTCCATAAACACGATCGGTAAGCCTTCAGCAAAACTAGGCAATATTAGCGCCCGACTAGATTGAATCACCTGCTTGACCTCGGCATTCGTTTGCCACCCGCGAAGTTCAATAACAGTTTCTAGATTATTGGCACTAATTTGCGCTTCTAAAGCTGGTCTAGAAGGACCATCGCCAATCAAAATAATTTTAAGATCTGGATACTTTTCCACCAACGATTTTGCAACCTTGGGAAACAGCAATTGACCCTTTAGGTCCGTCAGCCTACCAACGCAAACCAATGTGTAATTGTTTTCAAAGGGTTCGTTAGATACCACCAACTCCTCTAAGGAAACCCCGCAGCGAAACGGGTGGATTTTATCCCAGTGTTCGAAGCTACTAAATCGAACAAGTTGTGATTTACAGAAATCAGTTATCGCTACAACAAATTCTGCCTCGGCCACTTTTTCACGAATACTCGCGTGTTCGGGCGCATCAAATTCGTCGGGGCCGTGGGCTGTAAAACTGTATGTTGGGCCGCCCATCTTCCGGCATAGCATCGCCACTGCAGCAGTATTTGTAGAGTAATGCGCGTGTATATGACGAACGCCGTCCAAAGACAATTGACGAAAGAGGTAAACCGCATACATGAGATAAGCAACGTGCTGAATCACCATGCCTTTAGCATTCATCACTATCTTCAACCAAAGCCGAAGCATCGACAAAAAACCCTTGGGGTGACGTACGACGGTACTAATAAATATTTTGATCAGATTAGCGACATTACCTGACAGAATATAATGGGTGCGTTCTGCTTCTTCACGATCGTCAGGGTCTACAAGATCCTCATCCCAACGCCTTATAGCATAACGATTTATATCGACATCTAGCTTTTCCAATTCCCGAATTTCCCGGCGAATAAATGTCGCACTCGTCACGGGATAAATATTCATTAGATAAGCAATTTTCATGGTGACAAGAATCGATAAGCAATTTTTTGAATTATAGGACTAGAACCAAAGTTCAGATCCGTCGAGATTGCCATCGTATCCATTTTGGCGTCACAAAGCAGGACATAATGAAGCCAGTGTGACGCAAGCCTCATAGGTTCCATGAAGGAACCTATGAAGTAGAGTCTAAGACTCTAGTTTTTATCGCGATCAACAAGCTTATTTTTAGCAATCCACGGCATCATGCCACGAAGTTTCTCACCCACCTGCTCAATGTCGTGAGCCGCATTATTACGACGCCATGCTGTCATTTCGGGATAATTCATAGCACCTTCTACGACGAAGTTCTTCGCATAGGTTCCGTTTTGAATGTCTTTCAACGCAGCTCGCATGGCTTCACGAGACTCATCATTAATCACCCGCGGGCCAGTCACATACTCACCATATTCTGCATTGTTGGAAATAGAGTAGTTCATATTAGCAATACCACCCTCGTACATGAGGTCAACAATCAACTTCAGCTCATGTAAGCATTCAAAATAGGCCATTTCAGGCGCATAACCCGCTTCTACAAGCGTCTCAAAGCCCATTTTGACCAGCTCAACAGTGCCGCCGCAAAGTACGGCTTGTTCACCAAAAAGATCGGTTTCTGTTTCGTCTTTAAACGTGGTTTCGATAATACCCGTACGGCCGCCACCAACGCCTGATGCATACGAAAGCGCGGTTTCTTTGGCTTTGCCAGATACGTCTTGGAAGATCGCAACGAGATCAGGAATACCACCACCGTTTGCGAATTCACTTCGTACGGTGTGACCAGGTGCTTTTGGCGCAATCATTATCACGTCTAGATCGGCGCGCGGCACCACCTGGTTGTAGTGAATGGAGAAGCCGTGTGCAAATGCTAAGGTTGCACCCTGCTTAAGGTTAGGCTCTACATTGTTTTTGTATTCCGCTGCGTGAACTTCATCAGGCATGAGAATCATAACGAGGTCTGCGCCGGCGACGGCCTCAGTAACTTCCTTCACTTTCAGCCCAGCATTTTCTGCTTTTTCCCACGAACTGGAGCCTTTACGCAGCCCTATACAAAGCTCTTTGACACCAGAGTCTTTCAGGTTCAATGCGTGTGCGTGACCCTGTGAACCGTAACCGATGATAGCAACAGATTTGTTCTGAATAATCGAAATATCTGTATCTTTGTCATAATAAACTTGCATGCTTTTTTCCTGTCTTCTCATTCAATAAATCAATGTTTACTCACATAAATTGGCTAAGTTAAATGGACATAGCCTTTTCCGATCTAACAATTCCACACACACCAGAGCGAACCACTTCCAGTACATGAATATCGCCAATTGCAGCGATAAAACCATCGAGCTTTTCACTGTCACCTTCTATCAAGACGGTATAGTGACTAGCACCGACATCAATAATCTGACCGCGAAAAATATCTGCACAGCGCTTAACCTCTGCTCTGTGTGATTCCTTCGCGCGCAACTTGATCATCATCAACTCGCGTTCAATATGCACGCCCTCCGAGATGTCTTGGACTTTCACCACATCAATCAGCTTATTTAACTGCTTCATGATCTGCTCCGTGGTTTTATCGTCGCAAAGCGTCGTCAGAGTCAGGCGTGACAAGCTCGTGTCGTTGGTTGGCGCCACATTAAGAGAATCGATATTGTACCCACGCTGGGAAAAGAGTCCCACCACACGTGAAAGTGCACCGGGTTCATTCTCCATGAGAACCGAAATTATACGTTTCATCCCGCTCTCCTCTATGTCCGCTCGGTCTTGCTGATCCACATATCTCGCATCGAACCCTCTGCAATGTGCATGGGGTATACGTGCTCCATAGGATCAACATAGACATCAATAAATACCAGACGATCTTTCATCGCAAAGGCTTCTGCCATTTTGCTTTCTAGATCACCGAAATCCTTAATCACCATGCCAACGTGACCATAGGCTTCCGCCAGTTTGACGAAATCAGGAAGTGATTCTTCATACAGACTTTCGGAGTACCTTCCTTCGTACTGCATATCCTGCCATTGCTTCACCATCCCCAATGCTTGGTTATTCAAATTGATGATCTTTAAAGGGAGATGATATTGACTGCAGGTCGATAGCTCCTGAATACACATCTGGATACTGCCCTCGCCTGTCACGCAAGCAACCGTCGCGTCACGATCAGCGAACTGAGCACCCATTGCTGCAGGAAGGCCATAACCCATGGTGCCTAACCCACCAGAATTCAACCACTGCCTGGGCCGGTTAAAGTGATAATACTGAGCCGCAAACATCTGATGCTGACCAACGTCTGATGTCACGATGGCATCACCATTGGTGACTTTATAGAGCGTTTTAATCACATCCTGGGGTTTGATCAGATTACCTGAGCTCGGCTCGTGATTTGGATTGGTAAACAATCCATATTGCGCGCGCCATTTATTACACTGCTCCCACCATGTTTCCAACGCCTCTGCGTCCAGCGTTTTATCAGTTTCTTTCAGCGCTTGCATAAGCTCTGGAACCACTGCTTCAAGCGGCCCTACAATCGGAATATGCGCATTCACTGTCTTCGAAATCGAAGTGGGGTCGATATCCACATGGATTACGGTCGCATCGGGGCAATATTTACTCGTCGCATTCGTCGTTCTGTCGTCAAAACGGGCTCCGAGGCACAAGATGAGGTCAGTATGATGCATTGTCATATTGGCTTCATAGGTACCATGCATGCCCAACATGCCCATGTTTCGATCATCATCACCAGGAATGACGCCCAACCCCATTAGGGTGTTCGTAACAGGAATGTTCAACAAATCTAACAGTTGACGAATTTCATTAGACACATTGCCCAACACCGCCCCCCCGCCCACATATATGACAGGGCGCTTTGCTGCGAGAATCGCCTTTACGGCCTTCTTAACTTGACCATGGTGGCCACGCTTAGTTGGCTGATAAGAACGCATCTCTACCTTATCCGGAAACTTATAAGGCACTTTGGTATGCGGGCTCGTCACATCTTTTGGCACGTCAATGACGACAGGCCCAGGACGCCCAGACGCGGCGATGAAATAAGCCTTTTTAACCGTTTTCGCTAGGTCCGCTGGATCTTTCACCATAAAACTATGCTTAACGACTGGGCGAGACACGCCCATCATGTCGGTTTCTTGGAAAGCATCTTCGCCAATTCTTGCAGAAGGCACCTGACCAGAAATAATCACCATTGGAATAGAATCCATATGGGCGGTGGCAATGCCTGTAATCGCATTGGTCGCACCGGGGCCGGAGGTCACTAGAACCGTTCCAACCTTTCCGGTCACTCTCGAATAAGCATCTGCCGCATGCGCAGCAGCCTGTTCGTGTCGAACAAGTATGTGCTTTATATCCTGTTGCCTGAAAATAGCGTCATAGATATGCAATGCAGAACCGCCGGGATAACCAAATATCATCTCGACGCCCTGATCTTTGAGTGCTCTTACTAACGCATCACCGCCAGATAGCAACTCTTCATCTGCTGTCACTTGCGTCATGGAAGTTTCCTTATTTTGCCAGCCAATCAAACGAAATCGCACCGCGAATATAGTCGGCGACAAAACAAGAAGGAAACAAAAAGCTGCGCGAATGCGCTGCATGATGATAGTTTCCCGCCGGTAAGCCGGATTTTCAATGAGAAAGCGTCGATAAACGATTTCTCTGGTTTCGCCGCGGTAACGATCTCAACCAAATACAACTGCATATATTAGGCGCGCATTGTTATGGGAGCACCCCACTTTGTCAATAGTGCGAACTCGTTCCAGAAATATTGGTCCACCAGCGTAAAATGGACGTAAAATACGTTATAAGCAACACTAACAGCCGATTGATGGCTTATTGAGGCCCCAAGGGGTTCATTATGAATACATTTAAAAAACCTATTCTTGCACTCACACTACTGCTAGGCACTCTAATTTTGTCCGGTAATACGATTTTCCAGTGGACCGACGAAAATGGTGTCGTCCATTTTTCTCAAACAGCCCCAGAAAATAACCAAAATGCGGTAGAAACAACACTAAGGGGCGCATCAAAAACAGGCGGAAACAGCCCTGCGCCAGTAGTAGCGGCAACAAAAGAATCTGCTGAGCAAGATGCTCCAGTTGAAGCCACGGAAACGCCCAGCTATACAAAAATTCCCGAAAACTGCGAACGCGCACGCGCTATGCTTGCAACGCTGAGTGATGGCTCAAGCCGACAATTACGATTGCGAGATCCAGAAACTGGCGAATACTCGATTGCAACGGAGCAAGATCGCGCTAATCAGCGCGAACGGGCGCAGTCCCAAATAGAAAAAGACTGCTAACTCTCCTTATTTATTGCTAGTAATAACAAGTATATTGCCAAACAACCCCAGTCGATCGCTCTAGAGATATAGACATTAAGGACTATAAAGAGCGATCGCGGCTAATCAAACACAATACGATCCCCATCAATCTTCGCGTGAATAGCGTCACCCGGTGAGAAACGTCCCGAAATCACGTCCTGAGACAGTGGGTTTTCGATAAGCTGCTGTATAGCCCTTTTCAGCGGCCGCGCGCCGTACACTGGGTCAAACCCTGCCTCGGCCAATCTATCCATCACCGCATCCTCAATCTCAAGTGCTAAGTCGTTTTCCATCAGCCTAAGCCGCAAAATTGCCAATTGGATTTCTGCGATACCACGAATTTGGTCTTGGGCTAACGGGTGAAACACCACTACCTCATCTACTCGGTTAACAAATTCTGGGCGAAAGTGGGTACCTACAATTTCCATAACAGATCGTTTCATTTGCTCGTAGTTGTCCTCGCCGGATAGCGTTTGAATTACCTCAGAGCCAAGGTTTGACGTCATCACAATCACGGTATTTCGAAAGTCTACGGTTCTACCTTGGCCATCAGTTAGACGACCGTCATCGAGCACCTGCAGAAGAATGTTGAACACATCAGGATGCGCTTTTTCTACTTCATCAAGTAGCAAAACAGAATAAGGCCTGCGACGGACGGCTTCGGTCAGGTATCCCCCTTCTTCATAACCGACATATCCAGGCGGTGCGCCGATTAATCTCGCTACTGAATGTTTCTCCATAAACTCTGACATATCGATGCGCACCATGGCATCTTCGCTATCAAACAGAAATTCCGCCAAGGACTTACATAGTTCGGTTTTACCAACACCAGTTGGACCTAGAAACAAGAAGGAACCATTCGGGCGATTAGGATCAGATAACCCTGCCCGACTGCGTCGAACTGCATTGGATACCGCCTCCACAGCCTCTTTTTGTCCAATGACACGCTGATGCAGCTCATCTTCCATTCGCAGTAATTTGTCACGCTCGCCTTCCAGCATCTTCGACACAGGAATGCCCGTCCATTTAGACACCACCTCAGCAATCTCTTCTTCGCCAACCTTATTTCTAAGCAGCTTCGATTCTGTTGTCTCAGCATTTTGTGCCTGCTCAAGCATTCGCTCTAATTCAGGAATACGACCGTACTGCAGCTCAGCCATCTTATTTAAATCGCCAGCACGCTGAGCGGCTTCCAGCTCGAGGCGGGTTTGCTCTAGATCCGACTTGACCTGAGCAGCACCAGTCAAATTGGCTTTTTCAGCTTTCCAGATTTTCTCTAAGTCCGAAAACTCCCGCTCCACTTCCGTGATGTCTTCTTCAATCTTTTCGAGTCGTTTTTTAGCGGCGTCGGAACTGTCCTTTTTAATCGCCTCACGCTCAATCTTGAGCTGGATCAATCGCCGCTCTAAGCGATCCATCTCTTCTGGCTTTGAGTCAATTTCCATGCGAATACGACTGGCTGCTTCGTCAATTAGGTCGATCGCTTTATCCGGTAATTGTCGATCGGTTATATAACGAATGGACAGCTTCGCGGCCGCTACGATTGCGGAATCAGTAATTTCAACGCCGTGATGGACTTCGTATCGCTCTTTCAAACCACGCAAGATCGCTACGGTGTCTTCATCACTGGGTTCCTCCACCAAGACCTTTTGAAATCGACGCTCTAGTGCAGCGTCCTTTTCAATGTGTAAACGATACTCGTCTAAAGTTGTCGCGCCGACGCAGTGCAACTCGCCTCTGGCAAGAGCAGGTTTGAGCATGTTGCCCGCATCCATAGAGCCCTCAGCCTTTCCCGCGCCGACCATCATATGAATTTCGTCGATAAACAGAATAATCTGGCCTTCCTGCTTTGACAGCTCATTGAGCACCGCCTTCAGACGCTCTTCAAAGTCACCACGAAATTTGGCGCCTGCAAGCAGCGCACCAAGGTCAAGCGAAAGAATGCGCTTTTCCCGCAGTCCTTCAGGTACTTCGCCATTAACGATACGTTGCGCCATACCTTCAATAATGGCCGTTTTGCCGACGCCAGGCTCACCAATGAGAACCGGATTATTTTTTGTTCTTCGTTGTAAAACCTGAATAGTCCGACGAATTTCGTCATCTCGCCCAATGACAGGGTCAAGCTTGCCATCCTCAGCGCGAGCGGTAAGGTCGACGCAATACTTTTCTAGCGCCTGCCTATTTGCATCGGCCTCTGGATCCATAATGGTTTCACCATTCCGTAGTTTTTCCGTTACCTGTTGAAAAGATTGCGGGTCTCCCGCATTTCTCAGCAAACCGCCGAGCGCGCCAGTATCTTCAGTGGCAGCAAGAACAACCACTTCACCGGATAAATAGGCGTCACCAAGCTGTTGGGCTTTTTTATCAGAAAGGTTTAATAATCGACCTAAATTCTGACTGATCTGCACCTCACCCGTAGGCTGGCTAATAGTTGGAAAACCATCAATAGCCGTATTTAAGTCAGCCTTTAATCGCGACAAGTTGTAACCCGCTTGCGCGAGCATAGGCCTAACAGTGCTGCCCTGCTGATCGATAAGCGCCAACAATAAATGCTCGGGTTCTATTCCGGTATTGTCTTTTCCAACAGCCATAGACTGCGCATCAGCGAATGCTGATTGCAGCTGCGATGTCATTTTATCTAGTCGCATTGAGACTCCTTAATCACCATGTCTAACCAGTGTTAATAGCAAACATGGGGGCCAATAAGGCCATAATCAAGGCTGGCGATTAGTTATGTGGAAGCCGATTTATAAAAACGAGACGGCAATCTCTGCGTCAAATGGTGCTTAAATTGGCCGTATCAAAGGCCTATTGAAGCCAAATTAAGCTAGCCATACGTCCGGTTTGCCCGTCGCGTCGGTAGGAAAAATAACGGTCTTTTTCAGTGTGGGTGCATTCGTTACCACCCCATACATCTTGATAACCTAAACTATAAAGTTGCGTTCGCGCTAGCTCGGCAAGATTACATAATAATTTACCTTCACTATCATCTTCAAATAACTGATTTATATCTATATTTGTGAAATATTCGCTTTCACGAAAGTGCTGCCGCACATCCTCTCCCACCTGAAAGGCATGACGCCCAATTGCTGGGCCGAGCCACACCAGTGTCTCACCTGCTTTGAAGTTTGCATCAGCTAAACACTTCGCAATTACACCCTTGGACAATCCGCGCCAACCTGCATGGATCGCCGCGACTTTAGTACCGCGGGTATTGCACACCAAAACAGGAATGCAATCAGCTGTTAGCACCGTACAAGCCACATTTTGCAATTCCGTCCAGCTTGCATCTGCTTCAGGCACGGAGGAAAAATCAAAACTGGGTTGAATATGCACGTTGGCTACCCCGTGAACCTGATTCAGCCAAGCTGTTCGTTCAATCTGAATATCACTTCGTAACTGAGCACGATTTGCTTCGACGGCGTTCGTTGCGTCGCCCACATGTGCTGCCAAATTAAAACTATCGTAGGGTTTAACACTTGCTCCTGGAGACCGCAGCGTGACCAATGCACTAACAGAGTCCGGTGCCGGCCAATCTGGGTGTAAATAACCCGTTTTAGACATGTTTCGTCGCACAACCAATGACCAGCTTCATAGTTTTGTATGTTCAGCCTTGAGCATATGCAATAACGTTTTCATATCTTCAGGGAGCGGGCTTTTCCACTCCATAATCTGACCCGAGTCGGGGTGGTTTAGCTCTAACTTGGCGGCATGAAGGGCTTGCCTCGGGAAATCTCGAACGTATTCTCGCAATTCAA
This sequence comes from uncultured Porticoccaceae bacterium, assembly GCA_964623085.1. GTDB lineage: Bacteria > Pseudomonadota > Gammaproteobacteria > Pseudomonadales > GM7GCV1 > CAZUTO01. The sequence goes on along the minus strand of CAZUTO010000004.1, from coordinate 60,953 downwards.
TACTTACGCCCTTTGGAACACGCACTCTTCCGCCATATAAACTGTCTCCAACAAGAGGGAATTTTTTGTGCGCCATATGAACGCGAATTTGATGTGTGCGCCCAGTTTCGAGCTGAACACGCACATGTGTATTACTCGCGAACTTTTCTACGACGCGATAATGCGTGATAGCTGCCTTGCCAGATGCTGACACGGCCATTTTGAGTCGATTTCTGCTATGGCGCCCAATGGGCTCATCGACGGTACCCCCCGCTGTCATCAATCCATCCGTGACGGCCTCGTATTCACGCTTAACCGTGCGGCTTTGCAACTGTTGGACCAAGGAAGTTTGCGCCTCAATCGTCTTGGCGACCACTAACAATCCACTCGTGTCCTTATCAATACGATGAACAATACCTGCTCGAGGGACTTTTGATACTTCAGGCACATGGTAAAGAAGCGCGTTCAATAATGTGCCATTCGGATTGCCTGCGCCGGGATGCACAACAAGGCCAACAGGCTTATCGATGACCACCAAGTGAGCATCTTCATAAATTCGCACAATGTGGATGTTTTCAGGCTCCCAACGTTCCTGATCTTCTAGCTCGGCGCTAAGCACCATGTTACTGCCAAAAAACACGGGATCCTTTGGTCGCAGCTGAGCGCCATCGACCAGAAGGCTGCCGTCATTAATCCAATTTTGTAATCTTGAACGCGAAAAATCACTGAACATTTTCACTGCAACGTGGTCACAGCGTAGTCCATCTAAATAATCTGGGATAATTGCTTCTAGCCGAATCATTGGTTTTATGACGGTTAGACTAATATCTGCATTTATTGAACCATTTATAGAACTATGTGCATGTGGTTAAATGACGAATTCTACACTGATAAGCTCCGGAATATCTCGAATGCGTTTTAGACTTGTTGCTCTCCTTTTATCCGTCCTTTTCATTGGTGCGTGCTCTTCCAGCCCTACCAATATTCCAAGCAACGGATTAACTGGCATTGCGGCGTTCGAAAAACAGGCCTATGACCGGGCAATCCAGGCACTTGAAGGAAACCAATTTGTCGTCGCTATCGAACAGCTCCAGATACTAGAAGCACAGTTTCCATTTGGCACCTACGCCGAGCAAGCTCAACTAGAACTCATCTATGCCTATTACCGCTCAGCCAACTATGACTCTGCCCTAGCAACTGCTGACCGATTTATTCGACTGCACCCGGAGCATGTCAACATTGACTACGCATATTACATGCGTGGCCTAATTGCATTCTCTAGTGAATCATCGTTTTTCGGCCAATTCTTACCGATTGATATAACGAAGCGTGACCCCGGCAGCGCACGCGAGGCCTATGCCCACTTCTCTGAACTACTGGTCCGCTACCCAAATAGCTCTTATGGAGAAGATGCCCGCAAGAGATTGATTTATATAAGAAATCTACTTGGGCGACATGAGATTAATGTTGCCAACTATTACTTCAAACGCGGCGCCTATTTGAGCGCAACTAACCGCGGCAGATATGTGGTTGAGAACTTCCAGGGCTCGCCTGCGGTAGCAGACGGACTTGCCGTCATGGCACAGGGCTACACACTTCTGGGATACGATGAATTAGCAGATAACAGCGTTGCTGTTTTGCGCGATAATTTCCCTGATCACCCCGCACTCGATTCAGACGGAAACTTCGAACGTCGCCAAATCTTGGCAGGCGAATCGCGATCATTCCTGAACCGGGTTAGTTTTGGATTGCTCGACCGACCTCGGCCATTAGGGTTTGATACACGAGAGTTGTACAACCCAGAGTATCAAGATAATCCAACTGAGAATATTGCCCGAGTAAGTAATGGCAATAACGAAGAGAATATTGAACAGAGCTCAAGCTCGTTACAGTAACTTCGCACAACCGTTTTAGTTAGTCGGCTATTTTAGTCGCCTATCTTCCAACCGTTAGTAATTGGGTAGCGTCGATCTCGACCAAAGCCTCGCGTCGTAATTCTTGGGCCAATCGCTGCCTGCCTTCTTTTGTATTCGTTAATATCAACAAGCCGCAAAATTTTCTGAACAATCTGTTCTGAAAACCCTTCATCAACGATCTTCTCAGCACTCATATCCTGCTCGATATACATCTCTAGAATCTGGTCAAGAATCTCATAAGGCGGCAAGCTGTCTTCATCGATCTGATCGGGCGCGAGCTCTGCCGATGGTGGCCGATCTATTACACGCTGAGGAATTGCCCCCCCAGTACTATTTCTATATCTAGCCAGCTCATATACCAACATTTTTGATACATCTTTGAGAACATCAAACCCACCAGCCATATCACCATAGAGCGTCGCATAGCCAACCGCCATTTCACTCTTGTTGCCAGTAGTGAGCACCAAACTACCCTTTTTATTAGAGATAGCCATTAACAAGGTCCCGCGGCATCGCGCCTGAATATTCTGTTCAGTAGTGTCTACCGCCAAGCCTTCAAACTCCGGTGCTAGTGCAGTCGAAAACGCATCGACCATAGGTGCGATAGTAATTTCGCCGTATTTCACGCCTGATTTCTCGGCCTGTTCGGCAGCATCACTGCGACTCATTTCGGAAGTGTAGTGAAATGGCATCATGACTGCCTCTACCTGATCTGGGCCTAACGCATCCACCGCTATAGCGAGCGTTAACGCCGAATCAATACCACCAGATAATCCTATTATCACGCCGGGGAATCCATTCTTTTGCACATAATCGCGCACACCTAGTACCAGCGCTGAATAACAGGCAGCAGGCATGGTAAGAAATGGTGCTTTTGTAAGAGACGCACTATCCGCCATATCAACAAGCTCAATGGCTTCTTCAAACCAGGGCGCTTGATAGATCAGTTTTCCGCTAGCATCAGCTATACAGGAGCCACCATCAAATACCAGTTCATCCTGCCCTCCCACTGTATTCAAATAAACAATGGGTATGCGGTGCGCATCAGCTCTTGCCTCTATCACTTCCAGGCGTTCTTGTACCTTCGTTTTGTGAAAGGGTGAAGCATTGATATTGATCAGGATTTCAGCACCCGCATTCACTGTGTCTTTAACGGGTTCTTCGTGCCATAGATCTTCGCAAATCGTCAGGCCGTAACGGAGACCGTCGTGCTCAAAAACACAGGCTTGCTCGCCTTCAGAGAAATAGCGCTTTTCATCAAAAACGCGAAAGTTGGGCAACGTACGCTTTCTATATTCCGCAATCTTTACTCCATCGCGAAACACGCCTGCTGCGTTAAAGCGCTGCCCCGCTGCTTGGGTCGGGTAACCTAAAACAACGGCTTGCCGAGTGATCGCTTTCTGTATTTTTTCAATCGCCCTCGTTATACGCAAATCCATACTGGAGCGCAGCAACAAATCTTCTGGCGGATACCCACAAAGTGCTAGTTCAGGGAACACAACAATATCCGCCTCTGTCTGCGCAGCATCACGGATGATGTTAATTATCCGTTCAGCGTTACCCGCAACATCGCCGACATGGGCGTCAAATTGAACCATATAGAGTTTAGGTAGGGACATACATTTATCGCTTGAAATCGTCCAGCCATTTTCCAGCACGCAAGCGTTTTTGAAAAGCAAAATCCTCATCACAAACCAAGCACGAAACTATAGGATCAACTCCGATGCTCCTATATGATTACTGTAAAAAGGGAAAGTCTACTTGCAACGAACTGGCACTATAGAGAGTGTTTTTCGCATATACCGCTTGGTCTTGTCGGGCCTGTTTGCTGCTGCTGCAATTTTCACTTCTGACAGTAATATTCTTTTTGATTCTGACTCCCCTCTTTTCATCTACGTCAGCATCGCATGGTTTTTGGCCGTTTTGGCAGGCACCCTACTTACCAGCAAATTTCCGAATTCCAGCGTTGCTAATACGCTTAATCTAACAATAGATATAGTCGCGCTAGCGATTCTAAGCTGGATTAACAAAGGTCTGGCCTCCGGTATTTACTATTTGATGTTGCCATCTGCTGCAATGGCCGGGCTTGTTCTAAACATCCAGTTATCCCTGCTTATCGCAGCCATTGGCTCACTAAGCATTTTGGCTGGGCAGCTTAATCTGTTTCTTTCGAACGATGTATCCTTGGATACACTGTTCCCCACTGGATTGCTGGGAGCCATGCTATTTGCCAGCACCATGGCGTTTAAAGTACTCGAGCAACGCCTAACAAAAACCGAAACTCGTGCAAAACTAAGTGATGCCAAGGCAGTCGAATACCAACGACTGAGTGAAGCTGTTATCACCCAGATGCTCAGCGGCGCTATAGTCATTGACGAAAATGAGACTATTACGTTGGCCAACCCCAGTGCTGAGAAAATGCTGGCAACAAAAGCCACACACGAATCAGATTTAGCCGGACAAAACTTGAGCCGATTTACTGAACTAAGAGATGTATACATAGGTTGGAAAAATAATAAATCGGCACACGTTGAAACCTTCATTCATAGCTATTCCGGCGCAGAGATTCAGCCGCAGTTCAGACACATTTCGCAAGGTCCATCAAACAGCACACTCATCATGCTAGAGGACACGCAACAAGTTCGGCAACGCGCACAGCAAGCTAAAGTATTTGCATTGGGCAAGCTAAGTACCAGTCTCGCACACGAAGTTAGGAACCCACTGTCCGCTATCAATCAAGCAAATGATCTATTGAAAGACTCACCGGATCTTAACGATGATCAGAAAAAACTAGTGAATATCATCTCTCGCCATTGCGAACGAATGGACAAAACCATTGATGTCGCGCACCAGCTTTCTCGTCGACTAGAACCACAAATACAGCCTTTATTACTCCAGCCTTGGCTTAAACAGTTTGTAAGCGAATACAAGGAATCGCAGACTGACGACTGCAACATCCACGTAAAGTCTTTTCTTGGCGCCACCATCAGCTTTGATGGCCAGCATTTAACCCAAGTTTTGAGAAACCTGGTAGACAACGGCCTTAAATTCAGTCAGATTGCTTGTAACAAAAGAGACGTGGCGATTCATGCTCGAGAAGATGAGGCTCGGCGGCTACTGCTTCTCGATGTCTATGACAGAGGTATTGGCATTCCAAAGGACGAAGTAGAAAATATATTCGCACCCTTTCAATCGACAAGTGGTAGTGCGGGAATGGGACTCTATCTATGCCGGGAACTCTGTGAAGCGAATTTTGCTTCAATTAATTACTTATACAAATCAGACGATCAAGAATCTGGCTTTTTTAGAGTCACGGCCTGGATTGATCCTCCTAATAAATAGAACAAAATATGTCTAAATCTACCGCAATTCTCATTGATGATGAGCCCGATATTCGTGAGCTTCTCGCCATTAGCCTGGAACGTATGGGCCTCGAATGCCTTCAAGCTGGGTCTTATTCAGAAGGGATCAATCTGATTAACTCAACTGAATGCGACCTTTGTATTACTGACGTTCGTATGCCTGATGGTTCAGGAATAGATTTGGTAAAACAGTTTAAGATCATCCATCCGCATACGCCCATTGCCGTGATGACTGCATTCGATACGACAGAAATCGCCGTTAAAGCGATGAAAGCTGGGGCATTCGACTTTTTAGCTAAGCCCATTCGGTCAAAGCGCCTCGAATCACTTGTTCAAGATCTACGCTTGGCAGCTTCAACGGAGAAGCAAACATTCAAAGAGACTGACGAAATACTGGTTGGTGATTCCGACGCAATGCAGCAAATGAAAGCATGCGTAAATCAGGCCGCAAGATCCATGGCCTCAGTATTGATCCAAGGAGAAGCTGGCTCGGGGAAAGAGTTGATCGCACACAGCATCCATAATCTCAGCCCAAAGAAACACGGCCCCTTCATCTCAGCAGATTGTGCAGCTATTCCACCAGAATTGCTCGAAAGCGAATTCTTTGGCCACGAAAAAGATAGTTTTCCTGAAGCCAGAAATATGAAGCTAGGGCTTTTTAAAACAGCGAATGGCGGTAGCCTGTTTCTAAATGAAATAGCGAGTCTTCCACATCACTTCCAGAGCAAACTGCTTACGACTCTAAAAGAACGGACTGTGACGCCGATAGGATCAACGGCAAGTGAACTCATTGATGTCCGTATATTTACCGCCACAACAAGCAATCTTGAAGCAGAAGTCCAAGCCGGCCGTTTAAGAGAAGATCTTTATTACCATCTAAATGTTATTGATATTCAGATGATTCCGCTAAGAGAACGGAAAGGCGATATTGCAGCTACCTGTGAGCACATTCTAAAGACCGCATCAACTGATGGGCCTGTGACCTTATCGGAAGAGGCGCTTAAGTTACTAGAAGACTACAGTTTCCCAGGAAACATTAACGAACTTGAAAATATTCTTAAGCGCGCGCAGGCGGCGAGTTCAAGTAATGAAATAGGTGCCGAAAACTTACAGTTCCCACCCAGCTTCGTATCGCAAAGTCGTCAACAAAAAATAGAAAACTATTTAGATATTAATGATTTAGAAGGATATCTTGAGAAAATAGAACGAGAAATTATCACGCAAGCGCTGGATAAAGAAAAATGGAAACAGACCAAAGCCGCAAAGCGACTTGGTCTCACTCCAAGGCAATTTAGATATAAACTTTCCAAACACGGCTTAGGGAAAGATGACTGACCCAACTATCAACTATGTGTTGTTAATCCTTAATCCCAGCCTGGGTCTCCGTCACGTGTTCTCTGACCTCGGCTGTCCAATGTTAAATCTCCATCGTTTACCTGAGAAGGCTGTGCAGCGGCCGTTAGCTGCACGCACTGCGTAATAGTTTCGCCAGCACAGGCAGCAGCACTAATAATATAGTGTCCACTATCGGTTGTTACCGTCGCACCAGGATCCGGCCCTAAATCACCTAGATTTGCCGTATAGCTTGGCGGGAAATTATTGATGTAGTAACGCTCTTGTAAATCCATAAGTCGCGTTAGTTCAGTCGTCCCTTCAGTACGGCGCGTCTTCTCAGCTTGGCTCTGATACGCAGGATAACCAACAGCCGCAATGATGCCGATGATCGCCACCACGATCATCAGTTCAATCAGGGTAAGGCCCTTTTGGTTAGTTAGTCCGCCTTGCTTCAGCATAGGGTCTCTCTCTATTCGATTTATCATTGTTCTTCTCGCCAATAGGTTCGTAGCGCTGTTCCCACTTCAAGGTTTTGAGCGTCTACAATATTTTGTGGAATAGCAGGATCGCCAGGGCTTTTCACAAAACATTCGGTACCAATACAGATGGTTAAGCCACCTTGCTCCGTTAACAAAAAGGTGGGGTCCGGTGGAATACCATCTACGCCTAATGGCTCAGTAAAAATGATATTACCCGTTGCCAAATCGACGGCGTAGACTCTGCCACTGCCGATATTACCGCTGCCACATAGTTCCACTTGATTTGTGCCACCCACTGGAATGTAGGTCGCAAAAGTCACAACACCCGCAAGAGTAGTCGTTGATTGGAGAAGTTTTTCATTTTGATCAATGAAAGAAAAATAAAACCCGAGGTTCGTATTGACGCCCCTCACTGCTGGGTTACCTTGTGTTACTTCGAACAGGTCGCCATTGGCAAAAGACACTACGCCACCTGTGTCTGTATAACCATACTCGTAGATTCCGTCATTGTTGTCATCTCGAGGTGCAAACACATTTTCATCATAGATAACAAAAAGAGCGTTGGTATCTTCATTAGTCTCCCGAGGGTGCGCACGATAGCCCGAGCCCACCACCAGATTAAAGAAAGCGCTTTCACCACGCGGCGCTAAAAATGAAGCATCTATCGCGTTATAAAACCGCGTGGGTTGATTGCTGGAAAGATCCGCAATCATACCGCCCTGAGCAAAATTTCCTGCCGTTGGGCTTGGCGCCGTTTGATCAAAGTCTATGCGCCACACTTTGCCGCTAATATCGACTGCGAACAGCGTTTCCATAGCGCCATCGCCATTGATATCAATCGGCGTTGGCGATGCAGGAATACTATTAAACATATCCAAGCCTAAATCGTGATTGTCGCTGGCATCACCAGCTGACCACAACAGGTCGCCTGTATTTGCGTCCACAATATATATCGCATTACCCTGAACGTTCGAAGGACCAGTATAGGGTGCGACTGTGGGATCATCATAATAGGTATCGTAACCACCACTGAATACCAACACATCTCGCGATGTACAGTTTTGGCCGTCCGCATCGCAATCATTGTTGATCTGGGTTCTAATCATTCTGGACCAAGTTTGGCCGAGATTAGCAAAATCGCCCACTCCGCCTTCAATGCTCCACATCTCAGAAATTGGGGTACCCGTGGTCGACAGCGCATTGGATACATCCCATGCGTAGTAGTTTCTACCACCGCGGCGCATACCCTGAAATAGCTGAACCGTATCCAATGCAAAATTACTCGGCGTGCTGTTCGCTGCTTCTTCCGTATAGACGGTCGTCTCACCGTCAAGACCGTAGATATGTGCTTGGGTCGCAGCATTTTCTAAATAGCCCGTTGAATTACTCAATAAGCTTTCAGGTATATAAGACCAAAGTTCATCGCCAGAGTTATTACGTGCATCTATCGCATGCAAAAACCCTTTATTTGTTGGCACAAAAAGAACATCACGCGCATTGGTTGCATTAGTTCCTTCGTAGGTCACCACAAACGGCCGAGCATGCAGTGAATCGGCTGCGTACTGATGAGCTTCGGCAATATTATTGTCAGCATCCGCATCAGACACATCCTCGCCTAGGATCCAATCTCTAATGGTTGCCGCCTCAGCATCACTACCTACTCCTGCCGCCACTGGCGATAAGTCATCATTCTGCCCAAGCTGGACAATGCCGGTTTGTGGCGTATCGAGTACCGCACCGTCAATAAATATTCGGCGGTTATTGGTAAACTGCTCCCGTATTCCGCCAAGCGGCACATTGGATGCATCAACCTGGTTAGACCAAAAGCTCTGTGAAGTCTCATTGAAAAAGCCCGTTGCTGGATCAATCGCCAACGCGTTATTTGCATCCAAAATATCACCGTTCTCAATACGATATTTTTTCACATTTCCTTGCCATTTTGGCGTGGCTGCAGGCTCAAAAACAGCGTAGTAAAGGTCATCCCTGTGCTGAAGCTCATTAAAAGCGTTTACTGATACCGCCGGTGCTAATAGCGTCGATGGATTAGATAGCGAAATAGACGCCAAAATATTTTGGAAGGATACCAGCAGCTGCCGATAATCTGAGGCAATAAAATACTCGCCACCCCCTTTTATTGCGGCGTCTTCTAGTACATCCTCATCCGTAGCGAAACCGATGGTATAGGTATTGACGGTGTTATTAAGCAACTCGGTGGCACCAGCTCTTGTCTGAAGCGCCTCGTGATCATAGTTCGCCATGATCTCGGCCAACTCATCCATACAGTTGTCACCATCAGGGTCGCCACGGTCGTCGTCAAAAAAACAAAATTGATCCGCAATAACGTCAGGGGTATAGCTTGTCAGTAGTGAATTAATCGCCGTCGTAGGAATACTGTCACCGTCACTATTGGGGCCACCATCTGACAGATAAATAACATTATTAGATTGGCATGCGTTTTCTATCGGCGAAACGTAGTTTGTTCCATTCACCGCGCTTGGATCTGTAAGTTGTGTCTGCCCGAACAGAACTGGCTGACCTGAATAGTAGAGAAACGTCTCATACAGTGTTTCCATCAATGGCGTGCGGCCGCCAAACTCATTGTTGTTGCCACCTAAGTCTAGGTTGTAGAGTTCATCAAGTGTATTCAAGAGATCCGCTCTACTCGCTTCTCCCGCTGGTGTTCCATCAATCGTTTCAACGGCCCGGAGGATACTACCGCCATCGAGGAACGGTATGTCGTCATTGGGGAGAAAACCACGATCTAGAAAGCGCGCCAAACCGACATTGACATCATTAAAGTTCGTGGTTAAGTCTCGAATTACCTGCATCATTGTATCGACTTTGGCGACGCACTCGTAGACAATGCCCCCCTGTGTTTCTTGAACAAAATCACCGATGTTATTTCTGTCATCGCAGTAAGCTTCCACATCTGCGGCAATGTTTCCGGCTGGGTTGTTAGAAGATACGCCAGATTCAAGATAATCCCGGAAGTTAGCGCCTACAAGAAAGACATCTTTGCCTTCCGTCATAAAATTAACGCCTGGATTGCTCGTTGTGTATCTCGGTGTCTGACAACTTCCATCAGGACATAAGGTAACGTAGGTTTCTTGCCTAATATCATCTATTCCGTGGATTCCTGCGTCCGACTCACATTCTAAAATTTCAAGTGGATCGCTAGGAACAAATAGGCTATCTGACCAATCATTTAGGCCGTTGTTCCACTGCAAAAAAAAGTCATCAAACAAAGGTAGCGACGCACCGCTGTCGAAAAAGGTTAACATAGCGTTACAAGCGACCTGGTCTCTTGTGTAAAAAACATTCTGATAATTAAGATTACGATCGTACACAAAAAAGTGGTCATCGTTAGAGTTGCCGTAGTCAATCTGATTATCAAAGGTAGTAAATGATACCGCGATACCGTCTCTCATACTGCCGGATGTATCCAAAACAAAAAGTATGTTAGGGTTTACATCATCACTGCCTATTCCAGAATAGATTTCAATGTCTTCCGCCTGCGCGCACAGCAAAGGCAACAGAAAAGCTGACGCGACAAAATATTTTAGTTTCATTGATAAAACCCTCATAAATTCTTTGGTGTAATTTACAGCTGAGTTCCGATTCCGTGAGAATCAGTTAGTAATTGGACTCAACGCTAACAAAACTGACCCGTGCAGGTTCTCCACGAACCTTCACATATAAGATCCGATCACTCCAATTGGATAATTTATCCAAGCCTCGATAGCCGCCAAGTGGTGTCTCTAAACGCACATTGGCGTCAAAAAACACATCCACAAAGCAATCTGCGCATTCAGCTTCATAGATTCGTAGCAAGCCATTACCCGCCGCGTCTACTTCAATCACTGCTGCACGAACGTCTTCGTAAGAAACGCCGGTGCTTAGAAACCTTTGGAACTTATTTTCAGCATGCGCCACCGAGTGCATCGTTAATGCAAACACACCAAGCACAGCACCCATTAGTAACCCTTTAAGTCTATTTCGAACTATTCTTTTCATTTCAATACTCCAATATCAGTTCGCGGATAAATACCGAAAACCCTGAATTTGATTTGAGTTGCTGGCTGTATTCTGAATACCAACTGCACTGTCGAGCTCAAAAGTCAGCCATTTCACTGGGGCATTCGGATCAAGGCTAGTACCTTCGACTGGCGGCGGCGCACCTCCATTTACCTCTGTAACAGTTAATTGCTGATCGAGACTATTCGCCACAGTCGCGCCTAAAATGCCAGGCAGCAAAAGGGCACCGGTTAAATCAACCGCGGCGGGGGTAGCAACAGCCGCAACCACAATGGCATCAAGCTCACCCTCCTCATTCATATTAACCACGTCAATTTGCGCATTAATCTCGGTCAATGCTCCGCTGTGTGCCATGTTTTGCAACTGAGCATTTCGCACCATAGCGAGTTGTAAATTACTGTCTGACATGGCACCGAGACCTAAAAACGTCAGTGCAAGTAGAATCACCAAAACCACAACCAAAGTGATACCTGATTGGCGCCGCTGTGTCATACCCTCTGCTTGATACATAACTGTTCTCTCTCCTAAGTCTCCGCTACTCAAAACTATTATTGAGTTCAATCGTTGAGGTATAAACCCGACGAACACGGTCATCGTTAATCTGATAATCCGGTCCATCTAGCAACGCATAGGTTCTCATATCTTCTTGTAGCGACGCCGCACCAGCTTGATCTGACTCATCCGTTCGCAACCCCGAATCGACCAAGATAGAAACACGTACCGCTCTTATAAAGGCCCAACCATTCATTGCTTCAACACTGCTGGCAGACAAAAAACCAACCACCGGACCACCGAAGTCTCCTGCGCCCACATCCGAAAGACCGTATTGCACTTGCATCTGCTCTACTCCATCGACAAGAGGCTGAGCGCCAGATAGCGCGGTATCACTTTCGATATCCCATCCTCGGCAATATAAAGAACGAACATTGTTCACTTCTTGAATCCAAAACACATTTGCAAACTCAGTGTCCACAGTAACGTTATTACCAAGACAATCCTGATTTACGTTGCCATCAGCAACAAGAGCAACCGCAATGCTGTCACCAACATCATCACCTAGCTCATCATCTGAGCATGGATCAAACCCGAAACAAGCACCTGTATAAATAAATGGAGGCTGATCGCCCTCAGTACTAGTTGTATAGCCTGCTAGCTGAACAGAGCCACGCAACAAGTTATTAGCGAAACGTGCGTTCTCTTGAATTCTCGAACCCGCGTCTTGTACTTGGTTAGACTGCTGCCCTACTACAAGATATTGCACCGCGATGCCCAAAAAGAAGATGCCCAACCCTAAGGACACAAGCACTTCAATCAGCGTAATACCACTCTGGCGAGTTAACTGAACGACAGGCGCACCAATATTTTTCATGGACGAAACTCCAACGTATAGCTCTGTTGTGACCAAACCTGTGTGCAATCGTCACTATTCGCATCCGTCGCAATGGATTTAGCACACCAAGTAAAATTCAACGTAAGGTCAGACCCGTCTGAACAGGCATCACCATCAGTAGTGTCCGCGTCATCGCAGTTCAGATTAATGTCGAGACCACTCACTACACCTAAGCCACCAGAGTTACTAATCACACCAGTAGCCTCGTCGACGTTGTTACAAAGCACATCCCAAACGTCATAAGTAGCAACCTGATCCTCTGTGCATAACGCAATTCCTCCACCACCCTGCTGTTCAGCACAGAGCGTGCCCGGTGGGTTAGCGGGACATGTCATTCCAAAGCCGTTAATAGCATCAACATAATCAGAGGTCGCTACATTGTTCGTGCGAATGCGTCCAATAAGGCTATCGGCCATCGCCACAACGTCTTCACGCTGGCCGTTATCATAGGTCGCCTGTAAAGATCTTGTTTGCAACGCAGAAAACCCTAGCACGCCAATAGCAAACACGAACACGGAGACTAGCAATTCAACCAGTGTCACGCCTCGTTGCGATTTTATGAAACGCATTTTTTGAATGGGAATCTGTTTATTCATTATTCCTATTAAGCCTTTTTACGTCTTTAAATCTATAACTGTTAGTCTAGGCTTTAGCCTAAAACCAACATCAAAATACTTTTTCAGATACAAATGTGCGGCCGACGGGATTAATATCAATCAGTCGACCTAAATTAGCGTTGTCGTTCGAAATATCAATTTGAATAGCAGCGCTCATCAGCCGACCATCACCATCAAAGCTAATAAAATCAACATCGGGCATCACCGCAGTCACCAATGAGGTCGCTTCACCTTCAAACTGCCTTATGTAGACATCACCGGCTGCAAACGCCTCATTTCCTGCACCGTCATCGTCAGAGAAAATATCGATATCGATACTCCCGTCTGCGTCTGGCGCCGCGAACTCAACTGTAATCACTTGGTTATTGGTAATAGCGGTAGAACGAGCCAACGAGAGAATACCCACGTACTTTTGGGTCTCTGCGCGAACCTGCGACCGCTGTATCCAATCTGAAATAGAAGGCACGCCAATACCCACGAGAATACCAATGATTCCAATCGTCACCATGAGCTCCAGCAGGGTAAACCCTGTTTGCTTACAACCTGCTTGATGGGAAACACTCTTTTGCATATATACCAACCGATTAATGATAATAAAATAATGACGTCTGAGACGAGAGACTACAACACAAGCTGCCTCTAAGGGACTCATTTCACGGGTAAACGGTAAATGTGTCTAATAGTCTGGTAAAAAGCAGAACCAGTTCAAAAAACAATGCGACTTACTTCACACTGAGCGTCATGTGGAATAATACAAAGACTACTAGAGATATGGACTAGTTGGACGTGTCAAAGAGAAGGCAGGCAATAGACAACGAGTTCAACGATACTTATCTATTCACAGCGAGTCTCTTCGTAATCCACCCGCGTACGACCTGTGCGCGCTAACACAATGCGGAACTCATGCCTGTCATCAAACTGGTGGCAATAACTCAGAGAGCCGGTTAACGCGCCCGTGCCGCCGCTAGGCCAATAGCGTAGATAGTTATTTCGATTCCACAGCAACTCGAAATCTTCCGGCAGTCCAATATGTAGAGTATGTAAAAGGGTTTCACCTGCTCCCATGGAGGCATTTCGATCGGGGTCTGTAAATATCGAAAGTGGGAAGAGCAAATCATCTAGGCAAGAACCATCTTCATCAAGATGGCAAATAGTCACTACCTGTGATTCAAATAGTGCATGACTTCTGGCTTGCCCCATTAAAGACTGGAGCTGTTTACGAACGGCCTTTGAACGAATTGATTCAACTAAGTCGCCCATCGGCGGCGCAGCAACCGCTGTTAGAATCGAAACTATTGCTAAAGTGACAAGTAGATCAAGCAGCGTAAAGCCGCGATTTAAACGCATCCTGCGCATCTTTATTCTTCCCTGTAATCATTTTTTTAGAGCTAGACTGAAGTGCTTGTCCAACTAATCTAAAAATTTACTGTATTTGACGATAGAACAAAAGCTATCTTTCAGTCAGGTAACGAATAGCTTAATGCACGACACCAGGTTCGACGTTGTGAATACGCACCTCAAACAATAAGTCTTTTCCTGCTAATGGATGATTAAAATCTACCCGAATATTCTCCTCGGTTAGTTCAATCACGACGCCTGGCACTTCACCACCAGCCGCATCGGCAAAACTAAACATTGAACCCATTTCTAATTCGGTATCTTCTGGAAACGCATCCCGGTCAAATACTTGGACGTTGTCTTCATTTCGCGGCCCGAATGCATCCTTAGCTGCCATTTCGATCGTGGCACAATCACCCGCTGACATACCTGCCAAGGCCTCTTCGAACCCTTCTAACAATCGGCCATCACCAAGGTTAAATTCGACAGGGTCATCATCCAAATTAGAATCAATAACCTGACCGTCTGACAATTTAAGCGCGAAATTCAGAGAGACACGCGTGCCGGGGCCAATTTTATGAGTACTCATGTGCTGTCCTTCATCACATTATCTTGCTGTCTTTGGGTATCTTGCTGCCGCTGCGCGCGCGGCTCAAAAATAAACCACTCCAAAAAGAGAAAGAGAGCACCAATACTAATGGCACTATCAGCAATATTAAACGCTGGGAATCGATGTTGATCGTAATGTACTGCGATAAAATCAACCACATACCCAAGTGCCGCGCGATCAACAAGGTTTCCCACAGCGCCACCAAGAATGAATGTCATCGCAAGAATACTTAATTTACGATTTTGACTCGGCAACCACCAAAAAATAAGCACTACACTGGCCAAGGCCGATACCGCAACTAAAAACCAACGTTGCTGCCCACCTTGCTGATCCAAAAAACTAAACGCGGCGCCATAGTTATGCAGTAACGTGATATCAAAAAAAGGCAGAATTTCGATTAACTCGCCATAGCGCAGACTATCGGACACCATCGATTTGGTTATCTGATCAAAAAAAATAATCGCTGCCGCTACCAAGTACCAGCCCCATAGCTGGGTCATACGCTGAAAGTCGATTCGCATCTTTTAGGCTATCTTCCGAACTTCGCCGGGTCCATCGACATTTTCGATACAACGGTCGCAGAGCTCCGGGTGTTTAGCATGCTGGCCAACATCTTCACGAAAGTGCCAGCAACGCACACATTTTTCGTGCCCAGCGCGCTCGACTAATAAACTCAAGCCGTCTATGTCTGTTTTAACAGCGCCATCAATAGTAGTGCGTTTAACGTTCGCGCCAGAGGTGATCAAGATAAACCGCAATTCGTCACTCATGCGCTCAAGCAGATCAGCGGTTTCGCCATCTGCCTCAATGTTGACTATCGCCTCTAGAGAGCTCTTCAGTTTTCCTTCGCTACGCATTTCTTCTACTCGCTTATTAACCTGCTCGCGAAGCGCCATAAGGCATTCCCAATCCGACGTGTTTAGCACAGTTTCGGATGACGACTGCAATTCGGTATACCATTCTTGCGAAAACAGATTCCCATCCGCACCAGGCAAAAACTCCCATACCTCATCTGCTGTAAAGCTAAGAATGGGCGTAATCCAGCGCACAAAAGCATGAGCGATATGATAGATCGCTGTCTGTGCCGATCGTCGCGCTAGACTACCTTCTTGGCAGGTATAAATTCTGTCCTTAATAATATCTAGGTAAAAACCGCCCATATCAGTGACACAAAAATTGTGCAGCTTTTGATAAATAACATGGAACTCATAACGGTCATAGGCTTCGATAATATCCTTCTGTAAATCAGCGGCTCTGCCTACCGCCCACTTATCAAGTTCTAGTAAGGATTCATTAGGTACCGCCGACTTCTCAAAATCAAAGTTATCCAAATTAGCGAGCAAGTAGCGCAACGTATTGCGAATCCGTCTGTACGAATCGGAAACCCGATTAAGAATTTCATCAGACCAACTCATTTCACCAGAAAAATCTGTCGCCGCGACCCACAATCGCACGATATCAGCGCCGTATTGTTTCATCACTTTTTCAGCATTAACGACATTGCCCAAAGATTTGGACATTTTTCTACCATCACCATCGATGGTGAAACCGTGAGTTAGCACCTGACGATAAGGCGCACAATCGTTGATTGCGATGGATGTTTTTAGCGAAGACTGGAACCAACCTCGATGCTGATCTGAGCCTTCCAAGTATAGATCTGCCGGAAACCGCAGGTCGGAATTCTGTTGTAACACTGAAAAGTGGGTAACACCTGAATCAAACCAAACATCAAGTGTATCGGTCACCTGTTGATAGTGTTCAGCGTCGTCACCGAGCAAGCTTTTTGGATCTAAATCAAACCAAGCGTCAATCCCCTCTTTCTCAATCGCCTGAGCCGCTTGCTCAATGAGTGCAATCGTGTCTGGGTGCAATGCTTGTGTTTCTCTGTGAACAAACAGGCAAATCGGCACGCCCCAGGTTCTTTGCCGCGATATACACCAATCTGGGCTTGTCTCCATCATCGCGTCGATACGCGCGCGCCCCCAGTCAGGAATCCATTCGACTTTTGGCACCTCGGACTTGGCCTGATCAAGCAGCCCGTTATTCGTCATGCTGATAAACCACTGTGGTGTTGCGCGGTAGATCAGTGGTGTCTTGGTGCGCCAGCAATGTGGGAAGCTATGAACAAACTTAGATTTGCTGAGCAAGTTGCCGGACTCAGCCACTAGGTCGAGCACTTTTTCATCGACTTTGTAGACGTGCTCTCCTGCAAAGGTCGGCGTGGTCGAACCAAAGGTTCCACCATCATCAACATAGTTGAGCGTCTCAATTCCATACCTTTGACCGACTTTAAAATCGTCTGGCCCGTGATCTGGCGCAGTATGCACACAACCCGTGCCCGCTTCTGTAGTGACATGATCACCGAGGATAATGGGAAGGGGCTTCTCATAAAATGGATGGTCAACGACACAATTTTCAAACGCAGCGCCCTTCGCAATGCCTACGTTTTTTAAATCTTCAGCACCGATTCGTTGGGAGAACTGAGCAACTAGCTCCTCTGCCATAAATAGTTTGCGGCCATCATGCTCAACTAATACATAGTCTAACTCTGGATGAATTGACACTGCCTGACTAGATGGCAGTGTCCAGGGTGTTGTCGTCCAAATGACCACAGCGATATCACCCTCTTTCGCCACATCACCAAAAGCTGACACAAAGGTCTCACGAGACTCAGCATCTGTCAGTGGGTAAGCGATATCGACGGTAAAGCTTTCTTTATCCTGATACTCAACTTCTGCTTCAGCCAACGCAGAGCGGCCAACAACGCTCCAATAAACGGGTTTTACGCCTTTATGAAGGTGACCCTTTTCAATAATTTTTCCGAGCGCACGAACAATATCCGCTTCGGTTTTATAGTTCATGGTGAGATAAGGATTTTGCCAATCACCGAGCACGCCCATGCGCACAAAGGTTTCCCTCTGTCCGTCGACCTGCGATTGCGCATATTCACGACATTTCTGTCGAAAGGTTTTGTAATCAACTTTTTGACCAGCTTTGCCTATCTTGGTCTCTACTTTGTGCTCGATCGGCAGACCGTGACAATCCCAGCCTGGTTGGTATGGAGCATCCAGACCATTCAGGGTCTGAGACTTCAAAATAATATCTTTAAGAATCTTGTTTCCCGCGTGGCCAACATGCAGGTCGCCATTCGCGTAGGGAGGGCCATCATGCAAAATAAACTGAGCACGCCCCTTCCGCGCTTCGCGAATCTTTGCGTACAGATCATTCTCCACCCAGCTTTTTAGTCTTTCAGGTTCTCGCTGAGCCAAATTTGCTTTCATGGGAAATTTGGTGGTCGGCAGATTTAGGGTACTTTTATAGTCTGTCATCAATACTCTGTCTTAACATTTTATTCTGGAGGAAGAGATTGCTCTTGAAACCATTTTCGAGCCTGACTGATATCTTCTTGAATCGCCAACGTCAAACTTTCTACGCTATCAAAGCTTTTTTCGTCTCTTAACTTCTTACCAAACCGCACTCGCAAGTGCTGGCCATAAAGATCACTTTGGTAATCAAGCAGATGGACTTCCAAGAGCGGTATATCTAAATGATTCACCGTCGGCCTATAGCCGATATTAGCGACGCTATCTATCCAGCCATCGCCTACCTTAGCTCTCACCGCGAAGACACCAGATATAGGGACCTGTTTGCGCTTCAACGGAATATTGGCCGTGGGAAAACCAAGTTCTCGACCAAGTTGACGCCCGCGAATCACTCTTCCGCACAATTCATAGGATCTACCGAATAAGGTTTCAGCCGCAGCTAACTCGCCATTCTGCAAAAGTTTTCTTAACCTTGTGCTGCTAACTCGCTCACCGTTATATTCTAGCGTCTCTGCTCGCTCTGTCACAAAGCCATGTTTTTGGCCCGCTGATTCTAGCAACTTAAAATCGCCCTCTCGTCCAGCACCGAAGCGAAAATCATCGCCGACGATAATATATTTTGCTCCCAGTCTCTCTAACAAAAAGCC
Source organism: uncultured Porticoccaceae bacterium (assembly GCA_964623085.1). Taxonomy (GTDB): domain Bacteria; phylum Pseudomonadota; class Gammaproteobacteria; order Pseudomonadales; family GM7GCV1; genus CAZUTO01. Next base: position 41,922 of record CAZUTO010000004.1, on the reverse strand, counting down.
TTCCACGAAATCTGCGGCCGCCATATTTCTTACTTCGCTATTAAATGGAAGGCACGCTACGGCGTCCACTCCAGCGTCCAAAAGCGAGATTGTTTTTTCGCGCAAATTCATAATTTGCGATGGGGCTTGATCTGGCTTGAAATATTGTATGGGGTCAGGGTAAAACGTCACCGCTATCGCAGGCAATCCTAACGCGGCACTCTGCTCTCGAAGTCGAGATATGATCGCTTGGTGGCCAAGATGTACGCCATCAAACGCACCAATCGTCAGAACACAGCCGCGAGGAAAATCTTGAAGCGAGCGAGTTCCAAAAAAGAACTTTGGCAAACTGACGAACCTCTATTTCTATGCGGTAAGACGATAAACCCGACACAACGCACTGAGCGAAAATACAAAACCCAACAACGGGACAAGAAGCCACCCGAGTATAACTTTCAGCGCATTGAGATAACAGTATTTAACAGCCTCAATATCGCACATGCGCGGCTCTAATACCGGCAATATAGATACCCGCAAAATAGGCAGATGCACCCGAAATACACACAACACACAACCGCCAGCTTCGTTCCCATAGAGACCAATTTACCCAATCATCCCATACAGAAATCAGCCCCCATAGACAGAGTGCCATCAGCACCAATCCAAACGATAGACCGAGAACAAATTTCAACCAGCCCTCTTGTGGCAGATAGAAGCCACTATTTTTGAGGCCCTTCATCAACAACCATGCATTAAGGAAGGCTGAAAGCGTGGTGGCCAAAGCCAAGCCTACATGGCCCAACTGGAAACTGAAGTGTAGCCATGCAACTAACAATAGATTCATCACCATATTCGCGGTCATTGCGATAACAGCAATTTTTACCGGTGTTTTCATGTCCTCGCGAGAAAAATAGCCAGGGGCCAGCACCTTTACTAACATAAATGCTATCAAGCCCATTGAATAGGCCTGCAAGCTGAGCACAGCCATTGGTAGATTATTTTCTCGCGCCGCGAAATCACCGTAATGAAATAGCGTGGCGAGAATTGGTTCGGCCAACATCAAGATTGCGATGGCCGCCGGCAGGCCTAACAAAAGAACCATCCGTATAGCCCAATCGAGAGTGCTACTAAATCGCTCTGGCTTTTCAGAAAAATGTTCTCTCGAAAGGTTAGGCAAAATAACTGTCGCAATGGCGATGCCAAACACTCCTAAAGGCAGCTCCGAAATCCGATCCGAGTAATAGAGCCAAGAGACGCTGCCTGTAGGCAGAAACACCGCTAAAAGTGTATCTAGCAACAAATTAATCTGGCTCACTGAAACACCAAAGATGGCGGGCAACATCAGCATTAAAACGCGCTTTACACCGGGATCTGACCAACCCCATTTTGGCACGGGTAGCATCTGTATCCGTTGTAAAAAAGGCATTTGGAAAACCAACTGCACGATTCCGGCAGCAAACACGCCCCATGCGAGCGCAAAACTTGGCTCTTCCATCATCGGCGCTACCACTACCGCTGCAACAATGAGACAAACATTAAGTAAAACTGGCGTAAATGCAGGCACCGAAAAACGGCCAAAGGTGTTTAAAATTGAGCCCGATAAAGCGGTCAAACTGACTAAAAACAAATAGGGGAAAGTGATACGAAGCATGTCGGTCACATACGCGAATTTTAAGGCGTCGTCAGCGTCATCTCCGAGCCAGTAGCCCAGTGCAAAGGGAACAGAAAGAAGCTGAGGAAAGAGCATCACGATTAGCGTTAAGCCAAACAAACAAAGCCCTAAGGTCCCGGAAATCCGGCTGACAAAATACTTTACCTGTTCTAGTGTCTGATTCTGCTTGTAGTCACTTAAAACCGGCACAAATGCCTGATTGAATGCTCCTTCTGCAAAAAGCCGTCGAAAAAAATTAGGGATCTTAAAGGCGACAAAAAAAGCATCTGCAGCGGCACTGGCACCCACTAATTGCGCGAAAAACACATCTCGAGCCAGCCCAAACACGCGAGAGAGCATTGTCATACTGCCGACCGAAAAGCTTGATTTGAGCAATCCAAATGCCGACCGAGACTCAGCCGCGCCGGACTGAGCTTCGTTGTTCTCCTTACTATCTGGATGCATGAATCAAACCTTTAACCGAATACGCAAGTTTATCTGGGCAACGGAACACTGAACAGCGCTCTCTGCCTATAGTATCGACAAACTTTTATGGCGCGCTTACCTACTGCAGACCCAGTGCTCTTTCATCGATAATTATCTGCTGGTTGGTTGACATCAAAGGGCCTCAAAGGCATAGTTGCGCCCCTTAAAAACTAAGCACATGTATAGAGGTTAGGAACGGCAATGGCCAACTCTTCACAAGCACGCAAACGTGCTCGACAAAATGACAAACGCCGCACTCACAATGCAAGCCAGCGTTCTATGGTTCGCACCTATCTAAAGCGTGTTTACGGTGCGATAGAAGCGAAAGATCTGGAAACCGCTAAAACAACATATAAAGAAGCAGTACCGATTATTGACCGAATGGCTGACAAAGGCCTTATACATAAGAATAAGGCCGCTCGGCACAAAAGCAGAATGAATGCGCACATAAAAGCGTTAGCTGCAGCCTGATTATCTAACAGTCTTATTTAGGTAATAAAAAAAGCCCGCATATGCGGGCTTTTTTTATTACTAATAGCAACTTGGATGCTATCGATCACTCAACCTCTTCATTACTTTTTGTCGCCATTTCTTCTAGCGCTTCTGGCCTATGAATTGCATAGCCCTGAGCATAATCAACACCGATTTCAGCAAGCTTACTCAGGATCGCCGGCGATTCCACATACTCCGCTACTGTCTTAAATCCAAGCGCTTTACCAATATCGTTCATGGACTTAACCAACACGAAATCACTATTATCACTCGCTAGATTCCAAATAAAGCTACCATCAATTTTCAGAATATCAGGACGCAGTTTTCGCAGGTGCGAATAAGACGCATAACCCGTTCCGAAATCATCAAGTGAAAACTTACAGCCAAGGCGCCGAACTTCCCACAAGAAATCTTTGGCAGAATCATAATTTTCAATGGCTGCCGTCTCCGTTATTTCAAAGACCAAGCGATCCGCTGCGACTCCCAATTTTGGAATTTCCGCGAGCAAATAATCAAGCACATCTTGTGAAACCAACGATGCTCCAGAAAGATTGATAGAGAATCCACCGAGATCTTTGAATTTTTCCGGATTGGCTTTGATCCAATCAAAGGTCTTCTTAATTACCCAAGTATCCAACTCGTCCGTTCGACGCAGTCTTTCAATGGCCTGAATAAATTTCTCTGGAACCACTCGTAAGCCCTGCTCATCAGTAATACCAAGCAAAATTTCGTGGTACGGTGACATACCCTCACCGTCACCAACTGGCATGACCATCTGAGCACGCAAATAAAGGCCACCATTAGCAATAATTCTGTCGATGCTACCGGCCAATTCCATTACGGAATCCTGCACCTTCATTTGCTTATTTGCCGCATCGTAAAATTGCAGCTGATTGCGGCCAGCACCTTTGGCTGCGATGCACGCAGAGTCGACATGACGCAATGCTGCGTCTGCTGAATCAGTCCCACTGATTGTTTCAGCAAGCCCGATATTCAAACCAAGTCGATAGGTATCGCCACTGACTTCATACTTATAGTCTTTATATAACTCGAGAATTTTGTTCGCTTTCTCCTCAGCCCTCTTCTGATCACAGTTTTTCATCAAAATCATGAAACTGTCTTCAGCGAAAGCAGAGATCACATCGGATCGATCTAGTGTTTCATGAATTTGATTAACAAGCTCATTGGATAGCTTGTCGCAGACTTCCATACCACAGTTATGTCGTATAACTCGGAACTGATCAAACTCAATCATACAAAGCACATGCGCATTACCCTCTTCTACGCAAGCCTCATCAAGTTTCTTAATAAATCCTTTACGGTTGACGATGCCAACATGCTCTTCTTTAACGATTTGCGAGGCCAATCGCTTGTAGAGATCGTCAAAAAGTGCTCCTTCGGAACGGTCAAAAAGCAAAAACTGCCCTTCACCAATGCGAGAAATTTTCCCCGCTGCTATATCCTTCTCAAACTGACTCGCATTGAGCTCCCAACGTCGAGAAGCAGAGCGATTGGTCGCCGCATATTTTTCCTGAGAACTGTTTTTCCAGATCAGCTGAGTGATCACTTTTTTACCGGAAACTGGCACACTCCACCATTCACCGATGCGGGCTATTCCTGCTTCATTCGGTTGCATATTAGAATTCTGAGCGCTGTTAGCGACATACTCTCTCATTTCTGGAGACTCACCCGCACCCGAGATAATTTCGGTTCGTACAGACGCCACCAGCGACTCGACACCATCTGTATCAGTGCTGGTGCATGCTAAACCCTGCTCAACCTTATGTAGTAAGTCTTCTAAAGCAGACTCATCCAAAGCGCCATCTGAATTTAAGTACTCAAACGACTCTTCCTGCGACAGTAGCTGGTTGACTGCAACAAAGGTATCCACTGCCTCTTTCCAGAGCTCAGATGATGTGGTTTCGCGCAGTTCGATCAAGTTAAGATGATGCCGCCAACCGATATCTAGCAAATCCATCGCAGATGCTGCAACACTTTTACCAGTATATAACTCGTCAAGCGTTTCTGCCGTGATACTGCGAGCGGTACGAACCCTTTCTCGCGCCTCAGAAGACTCCTGCAACAAAGAAACGCGCTTCAACCTAAGTTGCTGCAACTCCATCAACATTGCAGAAATTTGTTCCAGGCTCGTCTCAAAAATATCTTTGTTGACAGTTGGCTCCTCGACAATTTTATTTATCAACGAATCAAGGAATTCATACAATTTAGGATCATAGAAGTTACCTTCATCATCTGCAGCAATGGCAAACTGATCGAGGGTATTCATAAATCGTCGCGCCGGATGAAACTCGTCTTCCAAAAAGTCTGGATCTACCATCACTAATTTGAGTAGCGATTTTTCCAACGCAACAACGAGCGCCTCAATCTGAGATGTTGCGTCATATTCGGAGACCGCCTTATCCATGATGTCTGCGACGGTATGAAGCTGTTCTCTTTGCCCGACATTAATGCCTGCAAGCGCTGTCGCTTCTATTTTTCTGGATAGTCGTTTGGACAATGGTAAGGATGAGCCACCGTCACCTCTCGTCCGTGCTTTAGGCTCAATTTGATCGAGCAAATTAACCACTTCACCTTGCTCTGGCTGCGGTATATTTGCCGCACGTGCGGAAGCCTGCTCCATCGTAGCACGTCCCGATGTACTGGCCCCACGCATACCCGCGAACGCTCTGGCAATCGCTTGACCAGAAGGTGCAGCTGCAGATTGGCCGCCTATACCAGACCCACCACCTGCAGAGGCTCCGCCATATCCACCTGCGCTTCCTCCACCGCCTGAACCAGCATATCGCGCCGGTGCAGCCTGCATAGGGTTAAAGTAGGACGACGCGGCAGGAGACGATAGAGGGGCTCCACCAGACGCAGCTATCCCTTCATTGCTGCCACCACCAG
>CAZUTO010000004.1:3313-36307 GCA_964623085.1 uncultured Porticoccaceae bacterium | reverse complement strand
CCACCAGAGCGTTGAATCGCGCGAAACAGGTTTTCAAAACTGTATTCTCGCTGCGCTTTTGGCACAGGTCTGTGCCCTTGCTGGGATTCATTATAGCCTGAACCAGTATCACCGCCAGGATTCATATTCGGAGCACCTGCACCCATGTCTTGATTGAATCCGTTAGCGTTACCGCTGCCATTAAAGTCACCGTACGCGTCACCACCGCCGCCACCTTCATTAGTGTTGGTGTTGGCATTACCATTAGCATTGGCATCGCCGTTGGTGCTGGCATTAGTGTTGGCATTGGTATTCGCATCGGCGTTGGCATCGGACTCATCTGCCGATACTTGCTCTTCTGGCACTTGATCTGCTTCATCGCCAACATCACCATCAGAAGCCTCGCCAGCAGAACTACTAGCAGAACCACCAGTTTTTGTTATTGGATCAACAGGAGCAACTATCTCATTCAATTTTTCGTAGAGCGCTGCCATCTCTTCTGCCAGCACTTTTGACATAGCACCATGGACGACCTCTTCACCCGTTTCAGCGAGCTCCATCTTTCTAAGCTGTTCATCAAACAAGCGACAAATCACATCCGGTGCATAGGGCGATGTTTTACGATCAACCAAACGTCCAGATAAACTCGCATAGCGGAGCTCAAAGTACGCCATCTCTTGGCTCATCATGCCTTCAAGGCGATAAGCGATAGATGAAACAGCGAGCCATTCCTCAAAACCTCGCTTGTCAATCAAAGACAGTTCGCCATCGCTGAGCTTACTTTCTTTTTTCTGGACACTGCCATTCTCGAACTCTTCAACTTCTTCACGGAGCGCAACCTCGAAGCCGCTCTGAGCACGTGACGGATCTGCCTTTAACGCATTTAGCGCGTGCTGATAATCTGCGCGCTCAGAAAAACTAGCTTCATCTATGGCTGTCTGCAGCATTGCTCCTGCTTGCTCATAGAAATCGGTAACGAATTTTTTCGCAAAAACAAACAACTGTTCTCGGCATTGCGCAATGAGCTGAGGAGAACCACTAATTTGTTGGGTGCCGGTATTACCCGTTTTGTCTTTGTTACCAAACAAAGCTAGAAAGGCATCTTCCGGCATCTTCGGTGCGTATACACCTAGACCATCGGATGATAAACGAGCGGTTTCGCCAGAAACCTTATACGTATTGGCCGCGATTGAATATTCGACAACAAGCTTTGTGCCGACTTGGACGGCCGAAAGAATATTTTGTAATGCGCTATTTTTAGCCGCTGAAAGATAGAACCCAGCTTCGCAATAATCTTGAATATCACAATCAAAGGCCGCTAGCCCTTCGATTTTCAAAATCGCAGGATGACTCGCGCCATAACGCTCTGCGCGCCGTCGCTCTTTTCCGTCATAACTCTGTTTGTTTTCAGCCATATTATCCCTTCTGGGCAACCTACTCTGCAGGCGCTCACCAGCCCTCTCAAGCATCACATATTATTGCAGGGACACATCTTACTTATATTTGAGGTTATTGGATCATCTACTGACACATTTTGTTACAAAAACGCAGGCCTAGGTCACATTATTTATTGTCACAATAGTCAGAAATGTCAATTTAGGTCATAAAATTTTTCTAGCACACCAAGTAAACGTTCTGTTTGCATCCGATTTCCTATGGTAATACGTAAGCCAAGATGTCCTTGATCATTTTGCTTTGGTCTCACCAAAATCCCATTGTTCTTTAAATCGGCCAACAGCAGTTCTGGTTTTGCCGGAAAGGCCCATAGGTAGTTCGCTTGGCTTGGCCAAAACAATATGTCGCGGCTACGGAACCATTCTTCCACCAAAGGTTTGGACTCCGTCATCACTTCGCGAACATACTGATCTGTATAACCAGGTGCTGACAATGCTGCCTCTGCTGCGACAACAGCAAGCTGATTAACGTCGTAAGGACCACGTATTTTCAACAACTGTTCAATGTTTTTAGGTTGACTCATCACAAAACCAAACCGCAATGACGGTATTCCCCAGGTTTTAGAAAATGTTCTGGTGATGACCAAATTATCGTAGGCATCCAGTAAGTCTGAAACAGTCACACCTGAATATTCAAAATAGCATTCGTCTACCAAGACCATTGATTTCGGTGCTGCTTTGAGGATTTTTTCAACATCTTCAATGGAAACGGCTGTTCCTGTCGGATTATTGGGTAAGGGCACAACAATGAGGCGCGTATTTTCGGTCAGTGCATCGATCACTTCAGCAACAGGGTAACCCTCTACCAAGTTATAACGCGGTGCAAAAATTTCAGCATTTTCTACCTCTGCAACTTGCCTGTATATGGCAAAGCTCGGTGCAGGGATAATCGCTCTGCTCTGCGAGCAAAGTGCCGCTCGCATAACCAAATCAATGCCCTGATCAGATCCATTCGTGATCATCAATCTATTTGCATCAACGCCGGTATAGACTGCCAACTTATCCAAAATATCGCCATAGGCTGGGTATTTCTGAAGGCTACCTGATTGAATGTATTCGCAGAGCGCATTAACAACTTCATCGCTAACAGGCAATGTTCGCTCATTAAAGTCGAGAAGAAGGTGCTCAGATACGGATCGCCCCTCTAAAGGGGGTTCGTATGGGCTCATCGAATAAAGATGATCTTTGAACAAAGCCATATCAGCTATCTATCAGCGCTAAGTTATTTCTGTGGATCATTTCTTCATCATTACAATACCCAAGAATAGCGAGGATATCTCCGCTGGGCTTGCCTATTATTTTTTTTGTTTCTTCAGAGCTGAAATTGACGAGTCCTCGAGCAATTTCGGTTTTATTTTCATCTAGACAGGATACAAGATCACCTCGTTCAAAGGTTCCCGTGGAAGCGATTACACCGACTGGCAACAAACTTCGGCCGCTGTCTTTCAGGACCGATACTGCGCCCGCGTCAAGCACAAGCGCACCCTCGACCTGTAATCTGCCAGCTAACCACTGTTTTCGCGCAGCTACCGGCACTTTATCGGAGTAAAGCAATGTCCCAACTGCATTTCCTTCTGCGAGCTGATCCAATACCGCCTCCTCTCGGCCTGAACAAATAATAGTATCTGTTCCAGAACGCTGAGCGAACCTTGCTCCGCGTACCTTGGTCAACATGCCTCCCCGTCCTAATTTGCCAGAGCTGCTCGAAGCCATCTCCAGCAAACTATCGTCAGTTGCACTCGCTTCAGAAATTAAACTCGCTGAAGAATTGACGCGAGGATCTTCCTCATAAAGACCGGCTTGATCGGTAAGAATAACGAGGGTATCTGCATCTATGAGATTTGCGACCAAGCCTGCCAACGTGTCATTGTCTCCAAACCGAATTTCATCAGTAACGACTGTATCGTTCTCGTTAACAATGGGAATCACGTCGAGCTTTAATAAGGTTTCGAGCGTCGAGCGTGCATTCAGATATCGCTCTCTACTCGATAAATCATCATGAGTGAGCAACACCTGTCCCGTTTGCTCGTCATAGTTCTGAAATTCTTGCTCGTAGGCATGTATGAGCCCCATCTGCCCAACCGACGCCGCGGCTTGAAGGTCATGAATTTTAATAGGACGCTCATGCCAACCTAAACGCACACAGCCTTCAGCGATAGAGCCGGACGAAACCAATACAATGTCATAGCCCTTTTGCCGAAGGCCGGCAATTTGACCCGCCCAGATTTCAATCGCTATGCGATCTAGACCAAGGCCGTCTTTGGTCAACAGCGCACTGCCAATTTTGATAACCCATCGTCCAGGTGTCGACAATTTTTGACGTCGATTCATTGATACTTCTCTTATTCGTTTACATAGACGACATCGACATCATAGTCATCATCGTCGTCCGACTGATCTCGTATGGCTTTGTGTTTTTCCTTACGCGCCAATGATAATGCCTCAATTTTTTCACGAGCTTCACGCTGCATATCTTTCTGAAATTCATCTTCCGCGCTCTGTGCTTCTGGATCGTTAAGATAGGCTTCTTTGATCTCTTCCAGGCGCGTCATGATATGCTGGGTCAGCAATTGAACACCCTCACCTGTTGCAGCGGAGAGACAATATATTGGCTGCTCTTTTCCTAGCGCTTGTAGCAACTGACTTTGTAATGCTTCTATTTGTTCAGGAGCAAGCAGGTCTATCTTATTGAGCACTAACCATCGCTCTCGCTGACTAAGTTTTTCACTAAAATTTTCTAGTTCTTTGACGATCGTAACAGCATTCTCTATTGGATCTGTTTGATCAAATGGTGCCACGTCCACGAGGTGCAATAACAAACGGTTTCGAGTCAAATGCTTTAGAAAACGCACCCCCAAACCTTGTCCCTGAGATGCGCCTTCGATCAGGCCTGGAATATCTGCGACAACAAACGAACGTGTCGCATCTACTCTCACCACGCCCAAATTGGGTGTCAACGTCGTAAAAGGATAATCCGCTATCTTTGGCTTCGCTGCCGATACCTTACTGATCAAAGTCGACTTACCTGCGTTGGGTAGACCTAATAAGCCAATATCGGCTATCAGTTTTAGTTCGAGCTTTAACTTACGCGACTCTCCCAGAGAACCCGGAGAAGTCTCTCGAGGTGCTCGATTTATACTAGATTTAAACCGCGCGTTACCCAACCCATGAAAACCGCCCTGCGCGACAAGCAACCTGTCTCCCGCAGACACAAGATCACCCATTTCTTCCTCAGTTTCTACGTCTATTACTGTGGTGCCGACAGGCACCTTCAGATACTTATCTACACCAGATCGACCGCGACAATTAGCTCCTCGACCCTGTTCACCGTTATCTGCCTTATATTGGCGCTGATAGCGGTAATCAATCAATGTATTCAGATTCTCATCTGCCTCAAGATAAACGCTCCCTCCATCCCCGCCATCACCACCATCGGGGCCTCCTCGCGGAATAAATTTTTCTCGGCGAAAGCTGAGGCAGCCGGCACCGCCATTCCCAGCATTAACTGATATTTGAGCTTCATCGACGAATTTCATTTTTTACCCAGCCTGAATACTCAATTCATAGACACTAGAAGGAAACTTTGTAAGCTTAACACCCTAACTGACCTTCACTATTTTGCATTTTGCACAACACATAAAAAAGGCCCCGCATGCGGAGCCTTTTAGGAAGATGCTGGAAGTTAAATTAGGCTTCCTGAGCAACTTCAACAAATTTGCGGTTTCTGGCTCCGCGAGTCACAAACTGGACTGTACCACCTACTTTTGCAAATAGTGTGTGGTCTTTACCCATTCCAACGTTTTCACCAGCGTGGATTTTGGTACCACGCTGACGAACAATAATTTCACCAGCATTAACTAGCTGACCGCCGTAGCGTTTTACGCCGAGACGTTTACTTTCCGAATCCCGACCGTTACGGGTACTACCACCTGCTTTCTTATGTGCCATAACTTAGCTTCCCATTAGATCCTTAGCTTGCTGTATCCAATTGTCACGTTCGATACGTCCCTTAAAAGAGAGCTTATCATCAAGATCAGCGACACCTTCCGGTGTTAACTCGGCAATCTGCTTAAACGTGGTAACGCCAGCATCGTTGAGCTTACCGACCAAAACTTTGCCGACACCAGAGATCCGAGTAAGATCGTCAGCACCCGCTGCAGCAGGTGCTGCTGGCGCTTCTTGAGGTGCCGCTTTTGCCGGCTCTTCTTTAGGCAACTCTGTTTTCTTAGGTACAGGCTTAGGTGCAGGCTTCGCTGCACCCATTGAAATACCAGTGATTTTTACTTCTGTGTAGTACTGGCGATGGCCTTGTTGCTTATCGTGATGCTTACGACGCTTGAATTTAATAATGCGTACTTTCTTATGACGGCCCTGCTCCAGCACTTCGCCAGTTACTGAGGCTGCAACATAAGGCGCACCAACACTAAGATCGCCGTCTTTAGATACCAGTAGCACTTTATCGAAGCTAACTGAATCACCTGCAACCGCCTCCAGCTTTTCTAGTCGAAGCACTTCACCCTCGACAACTCTGTGCTGTTTGCCGCCACTTTCGATAATTGCATACATGATTGAATTTGCTCCAGAAATTACAGGTCCGGGAGCCCCCGGCTCAAGAGGGCGGCATTCTACGGAAAACGGAAAAGGCTATCAAGAGTAAATTTGTTGATATTTAGGGACTTTTAGTTGACAGTTTAGGAGGCTATGCCTAGCATCGCTTGCGCTTAACTACAACTTACACGCTTCAGGACAAACTTCCTATTTATGTTGCCCTTCCATCGTTCCGCTGAAGCTGACTTCCTCGCCGTTAATGAAATGATAGTTGACCAGCTCCATTCAGATGTGGAGTTGGTAGAGAATATCGGCCATTACATCGTAGAAGGCGGTGGCAAGCGCCTTCGCCCTCTCGTTGTCCTTCTCTCGGCATTAGCATCCGACTATAAAGGTAAAGATCATATTCGCCTTGCAGCGGTGATTGAGTTTATTCATACAGCGACACTGCTTCATGACGATGTCGTCGACACCTCTGAACTTAGACGAGGACGACTGACGGCAAATGCGCAATGGGGGAACAGTCCACCAGTGTTGGTCGGCGATTTTCTTTACTCGAGGGCTTTCCAGCTTCTAGTCAGCATCGGAAATATGGATATCATGCGGGTGTTATCTGACACCACTAACACTATCGCAGAGGGAGAAGTACAGCAATTGCTAAACGCAGGTAATCCCGATGTGGCTGAAGAGCGTTATCTAGAGGTTATTTATAAGAAAACGGCGATATTATTTGAAGCGGCAACGCAAACTGGAAGCATCCTAGCGAAGGCGGACCAAGCAACCGAAAAGAGATTCGGCGACTATGGCCGGCATTTAGGTATGGCCTTTCAATTGCAAGATGATGTTCTCGATTATCTCGGTGACGCCGATGAGCTTGGAAAAAATATTGGTGATGATTTAACAGAGGGCAAACCTACTTTGCCTCTTATCTTCGGCATGCGTGAGGGTAATCAGGAATCTGATATTTGTATTCGCAATGCCATCATAAATAAAGATGGCTCTCAGATTAGCCGCGTAGTGGATGCGGTAAAGTTGTCAGGTGGTTTAGAGTACACACAACAACTCGCAAAACGAGAAGCTGAATTGGCTGAAAAAGCACTAGAACCATTAGAGGATTCAACCTACAAACAGGCGCTTTTAGATTTAGCGAAGTTCGCTATCACGCGCAGTTACTAGCAGCTACTAAACGTAGTTAGTTACTGCAGAGTAACTAGTCTAAATTAATAGTAAAATCTAGCTATCAGCGCTCTCATCGGCCGCAGACTGAGCTGCATCGGTAACCAGTGGCTTGAGCTCGCCCTTCTCATGCATTTCAGTCACGATGTCGCACCCACCGACTAACTCGCCCTTTACCCAAAGCTGAGGAAAGGTCGGCCAGTTCGCATACTGCGGCAGATTTGATCGCACATCGGGACTGGATAACACGTCAACGTAGGCAAATTTTTCCCCGCAAGCCATCAGTGACTGTACCGTCCGCGCCGAAAAACCACATTGCGGTGCATTGGGTGATCCCTTCATATACAAAATAACGGGATTGCTTTCGATTTGGTCTTTAATAGTGTCCAGTATTTCGCTCACGCTTTAGCCTCTTTAATCTGTCTAGTTGCTTAGTTGAATATCCGACTATTTTAGTCGGGTTTTTGTTTTTCAGCTACCCCATAACCGCCGCCGCCAGGAGTTTCAATGCGAAGAATATCGCCGGAGGCAAGGTCAATCTGACATTTCGACGGAAGCAGATCGCCGTTCAACATATTACGGCCTGTCAACGCAGCCAGACCACCACAGCTCCCTTTTGGGCTGTGCCGTCTTCTTTCAGTTAAAAGGCTCGCTTGCGCAGGCTTCAAAAACTCGTATTCTCGAATCAAGCCATTGCCACCAAGGTAAGCGCCGCTTCCCCCGCTCTGACGACGAATAGAGTACTCTGAAACTCTAACAGGGAAATTTGTCTCCAATACCTCCACCGGCGTGTTAAACGTATTGGTCATATGCGACTGCACAGCCGACAAGCCCCTTCTACCGTTACTTGCGCCCGTACCACCAGCAATCGTTTCGTAATAATTCCACCGTTGTACATCCTGATCGCCAACATGGCCCATAGCGAGATTATTCATCGTCCCTTGAGAGTCAGCAGGCATGATCGAGGGATTGGCCATAGATAGAGCAGCAATCACCAAATCTACGACTCTCGAAGACGTCTCTACATTGCCCGCCGACACAGCTGCAGGATAGCAGGCATTGAGCACAGAACCTTCATTCACTTGAATAGCTATTGGCCGAAACATGCCCGCGCAAACAGGAGCATAATCCGGCAACATGCATCTAAAAACGTAATAAACCGACGCCGCAATCACGGATATTGGACAATTAATATTCCCCTGCACTTGGTTGCTACTCTCCGAAAAATCCAACAGCACTTCCGCGCCGGAAATTTCCATCTTTAATGCTAATGCGATATCAGTATTACCTTGACCATCATCATCCATAAGATCTTGTACCGTATAAACACCGTCCGGAAGTTGTTTATATGTACTGCGGGCGAGTGCTTCTGCGTACTGATTTAAGTCTTCTAACCCCTGAAGGTAGGAATCTTCGCCCATATCAGCAATCAATCGGATGACACCTGCTACGCCTTTGCGATTAGCGCCAAGCTGAGCCAAAAAATCGCCAACTGTCTCGTCACTATCACCAAGTGCGGTGCATATTTGTCCCCAGGCTTCTGCATCCAAGGTATCGTTCTTCGCGAGCATTTGCGGGCTGATAACCAAGCCTTCTTCATATAACGAAGACGAAATTGGCATCGAGCCGGGGGAATCCGCGCCGATATTAGCGTGGTGTGCCCGGTTAGCCACAAAACCCGTTATGACGCCACCTACAAAGACAGGCGACAGCAGTGTGACATCTGGTAAGTGCGTGCCCCCTTGATAAGGATCATTCCAAACCAAAGTATCACCCGCTTCCCAGTCAAAGCGGTCGATGACCGATTTCATCGCATAAGCCATACTACCCAAATGGACGGGAATATGCGCCGCTTGAGCACATAGTTGTGCGTCTGGGCTAAAGATCGCACAAGAATAATCCAGCCGGTCGCGAATATTCGGCGAAAATGCAGAGCGCTGAAGTGCCACCCCCATCTCTTCGGCAATGGATGAAACCTTGCTAGAAAAAATACTCAGCTGAATCGGATTCATAAACAAATCACAGAAATAGGTTTTATCAAAAAATAGTGGTCAGACCGGAAAAAGTTACAAGCATTGCAGCCAACGCATCATAGCGTTATTATCGCGCGTTTTTTCTCGGCAGCTAGTATTGGCTGCCGTTTTTGTTTTTACAGCAAGTACAGTTAAGACGCACAGGCAGTGACCATGAACAAAAACTATCTCATGAACAATTATGGAGCCCGAGATCTTTCTCTTGTAAAAGGCGAAGGTCGCTGGGTATGGGATGATCAGAGCAACCGTTATTTGGATGCCGTCATGGGTATAGCTGTATGCGGGCTGGGACACAGTCATCCTGAAGTCACGGAAGTCATCTCCGCTCAGGCTGGTAAGCTCATGCATTGCTCCAACCTGTTTTTTATTCAAGAGCAACAACAACTAGCGGAAAAACTTGGCAAGATTTCTGGCATGGATTCCATGTTTTTCTCCAATTCGGGTGCCGAGGCAAACGAAGCCGCATTAAAACTATCCCGATTATTCGCTCGTGAAAAAGGAATAGAGAAACCAACGGTTATCGTTATGGAAAACGCATTCCATGGAAGAACCTTAGGCACCTTAAGTGCATCTTGGGGTAAAAAAGTAACAGCCGGATTTGAACCCCTAGTTGAGAGCTTTGTTCAGGTTCCATTCAATGATCTCGAGGCCGTTGCTGCGCTGAGCTCTGACCCATCGGTCGTCGCCATTCTAGTTGAGCCTGTACAAGGAGAAGCTGGCGTTAATATTCCAGCGGAAGACTACCTTTCAGGCTTACGAAAAATTTGCGATGCAAACGAATGGTTGTTAATGCTGGATGAAATTCAAACCGGTAATGGCCGAACTGGCGCGCACTTTTGCTGTATTAAGCAACAGGTTGTGCCAGACGTAATAACCACTGCAAAAGGATTGGGAAACGGTGTTCCCATTGGAGTCTGCATGGCATCCGGAAAAGCCGCAGAGCTATTCGCCCCAGGTTCACATGGGTCAACATATGGGGGCAACCCTTTGGTGTGCGCGGTAGCCAGTAAGGTTTTTGATATTATTCAACGCGACGACTTGGCCAATAATGCAACAAGGCTCGGCAACAATATCAGACAAGCGCTTAGCGCTAGGCTGATGGACCTTCCACATGTTCTTGATGTCCGAAATAGTGGCCTACTTATTGCCATTGAACTTAGCGATGACTGTGGTGAACTCGTGGAACTAGCGCGGCAGCATGGCTTAATTATCAATGTCACGGGCGGCAACCGAATTAGACTGGTTCCTGCACTTAACATGTCGGATGAAGAGGCCGAATTTTTGCTTGAAAAACTCTGTCCGCTTGTCGAAAACTGGAAGAGGTAAACCCCATGCCAACTCGACACTTTTTAACTTTAATGGATTTTTCACCCTCAGAACTCAAGGATTTAGTTCAACGCGCCATCGAACTGAAAACCGAATGGCGCTCCGGTGCAATTAATAAAAGTGCCGAAAACAAGGTCATGGCGATGATCTTTGAAAAATCTTCGACTCGGACGCGTGTCTCCTTTCAAGCGGGAATGCAGCAACTAAGTGGTGGGACCATCATTCTATCGCCAACCGACAGTCAAATTGGCCGCGGCGAACCCGTAAAAGACACGGCACGTGTCGTATCCAGTATGGTTGATTTGGTCATGATACGAACCTTCGAGCACAGCAAGATCGAAGAGTTTGCGGCCCATTCACAAGCGCCTGTCATCAATGCACTGACGGATGATTACCATCCCTGCCAGCTACTAGCAGACATGCAAGCTTATCAAGAACGTCGCGGAGATATTTCTGGGAAATCCGTGGCATGGGTTGGAGATGGCAACAATATGTGCCATTCCTACATTAATGCAGCAAAACAATGGGATTTTGAGCTAAGAGTGGCGTGCCCAGAAGGCTACGAACCTCAAGCTGATTTAGTGAACAAGAATAGCGATCGAGTATCGATACATCGATCCGCAGAAGAAGCCGTCAAGGATGTCGACCTAGTAGTCACCGATACCTGGGCTTCAATGGGCCAAGAAGAGGAAAAAAAGGCGCGTGAAAACGCGTTTCATCAATACCAAGTCAATATGGAGTTGATGTCTCATGCACATACTGATGTTGGTTTCATGCACTGTCTACCGGCCTACCGAGGATTAGAAGTAACAGACGACGTTATGGAAGATACAAACATCAGTTTAGTGTGGGATGAAGCTGAGAATCGCTTACACGCACAAAAGGCATTGATCGAAATATTGCTTAATTCCTAAAGCAAGAGTAGAACTCTGCTTACTAAAAGGCCGTCAGCACACTAGAATGAGAGTGAACAAACGCCTTGATCTAAAATGACACCCTATCTTCGTATCCAAAATCTCTGCTGTAACTATGGTGAAAACATGGTTCTTCGAGGTTTCGACCTCGAATTAAACCCCGGCGAGATAGGGAGTATTCTAGGACCTAGCGGATGCGGTAAAACCAGCGTCTTGCGCGCAATTTCGGGCTTTCTCGCACCGGTCTCCGGGGAAATACACTTGGACGGTCGTCTTCTCTCAGGCACCGATACCATGATCCCATCAGAACAACGAAACCTAGGGATGGTGTACCAAGACTACGCGCTTTTTCCGCATCTGAATGTCCTCCAAAATATCTGCTTTGGGATCTACAAGAAACCTAAATCAGAACAACAGACCATCGCCGAAACCCTACTTGATTTGATCCAGCTTAATGGATACGAAAATCGTATGCCTGCAGAACTATCTGGCGGCCAACAGCAACGTGTTGCATTAGCTCGGTCTCTGGCTACAGACCCAGGTATTATTCTGCTGGACGAACCCTTTTCTGGTCTCGATGCGGAACTCCGCAGAGAACTGAGCTTAGCGGTTAAAGACATTTTGAAAAAGCGTGGCACCACTGCCCTTTTGGTCACACATGATCAAGAAGAAGCTTTTGCCATGGCCGACCGTATCGGTGTAGTCAGCGACGGGCAAATCAAACAATGGGGCACGGCCTATGAGTTGTACCACCAACCAACCAATCGTTTTGTTGCGGATTTCGTCGGTCGCGGCAGCTTCTTACCGGGAGTGCGCATAGATCAAAACGCAGTGGAAACAGAAATCGGATTGCTCCAGTCGAGTAGTCAATCCAATCATGATGATGCTGGAGAAAAAGTCGACCTGCTAGTCCGTCCCGACGATCTCACCATCGATGAACAAGGCAATATTCGCGGCATGGTCACCAAAAAGTTATTCGTCGGCAGGAATTCTATCTACCAACTAGAATTAGCATCTGGGACCAAATTAGAAGCGATGCTCCCAAGTCACAGTGATTTCCAGATCGGCGACGAGCTCAGTTTATCGATAGATACACCACATCTGATCAGTTTTCCGGCACTCAATTAGACATGTCTCAACCAAATCCAAGTGGCAGTGACAGCGACAATGCAGAAGCCAAACTCGGGCGAGGTATGCTCTATTTCGGTTGGTTGATCGCCCTAGCATTACTAGCGTTTGCATTCTCCGGTATGGAGAAATCCAGGCACAATCCAAACTCAAATCTGGACCTAAACGGACAAAAAGAAGTCATTTTGAAGAAAAATGATTATGGCCACTATATTTTTACTGGGCTAGCGAATGGTGCAGAAGTCGATTTCCTATTAGACACCGGTGCAAGCAGTGTCGTTTTCACCGAACAACAGGCAAGAGAATTAGGATTGAAAAAAGGACTGCGACACCGCGTAAATACGGCCAATGGTGAAATCTCCGTTTACACAACACAAATAGATCGACTGCAAATTGGGCCTATCGTCTTGCGTAATGTCCCAGCCGAGATAAACCCGCACATGGATACCGAAGCACTGCTAGGCATGACGGCATTAGGCGAACTTGAGTGGTCTCAGAGTGGCGATACGCTAACTATTCGCCAGCCATAATTCGCCCAGACTATATTTTAGATAGCTAAACTAATTACTGATCTAAAGAGTCCGTTTCATGTTCTTTAGAAAGCGTACTTTCTTGCTTTTCCTCCACCAATTTTAATCGTCTCACAACAGGGTTAGCGTAGGCTTGAATCAAAATCGCCCCCTCTGACTTTGACAGCTGAGCGGTCCTAGCGTCCAGCATTGCATCCGCCGCAGATAGTTTTTCATCTGAGTAGGTTTCTACAATACCTTTAGGCAGCTGCCCGAACACTTTTCGATACGCTGACAAATTGCTCGCATGTATTTTATACATCGCGAGAATTTGTTCATCGATCGCACGGGCAACTTCTTCTGGAGATTCGTAGTCGTCAACCAACGGCTCACCGAAGGTCAATTGCACGGCGCCCTTAAAACCTTGAATACCTGCCGCGATACTATCTATGTCCTCATGTTCGGCCTTTAGGTACTCACCATTTTTCTCGAGCGCGGCCAGCTCACGTGCTTTCGCCAGATCACAAGGGTCCCATTCATAGGAAACAGCGATCGGTAATATATTTAAATCTCGAATCGCTTTCGAGAAAGACTCAGCTTTGGGCTTACCCAAGGTTAGCATTTTGATAAGTGCTGGGTCTGAACTATCGACACCATCCTTAGCCCGACCCTCACTCTGAGCGATCCAAACGCATTCGTTGTCCTTAGACAAAGAATAGCGGATATAGGAAGACAATTTTTTTAGTTCCCGCAGCCTCTCTCGGCCCGACCCCACTGCACGTTTAACGATAAAGCTTTTATTGATGCGCATAAGCTTTGATGCAAACGGCTTGCTAAGCAGGTTGTCGCCAATGGCAATACGGTGCGTTTTTCTACCAGCACGGTGCAGCGCTAGATTACTTAGCGCCGGGTCCAAAACAATATCGCGGTGATTACTAATAAACAGGTACTGCTTTGTAGACTCCATTCTATCGTCGCCAACAAAGACCAAAGAGTCGGACGTACTGTCCATTGCTCGCTGCAAATATGCTTCGACCGAATTTTGAAAATCGTCAATCGTCTTGAATTGGGTGGAATATTGACGTAAACGCCATCGCAAAACGGGCTTCAGTAGCGGGAACAAAAACGATGGCATTCCACCAAATCTTATCGCCGCTACAGCACGCATAAATTCCTCATCATCCACAAGGCTAGCCACTACCTCAGGTATTTCAGCATCCGTATAAGGCCGAATATCATCGAAATTTAGATTTTCAGTCATATTATTTATTGGTGTACCAGCTGACACTCTGCTCGTATTTCTCAATCAAGTGGTCCACTTCCAAGATTAATGAGAAAAGGGCCATTCTCACTAACACACCATTGTCGGCTTGGCGGAATATAGCTAAATTTGGATTTTCGTCTAGGTCAGAATCCAATTCATTTGCTTCAACACGGCTATCTCTAGGCAATGGATGCATGATGACCGTGTTAGGCGCGCAATTGCGTGTATAGACAGCCTGATTTAGGCGAAAGCGGCCACGATAAAGGTCTGCCTCTTCGCTCGAAGAAAAACGCTCTTCTTGAATACGTGTCGAATACGCGATATTAACCCCAGCAATGCCTTGCTCTAGGTTATCTGTAACGGTGACCTTATTGTTAGATGCGCGCAGCTCTTCTTCAATGCCTTCAGGTAAGCTGAGTTCCTCGGGTGATACCAAAACAATCTCGACATCGTCATAAAGGCATAAGAGCCTCCCGAGAGAATGCACTGTGCGTCCGTATCTAAGATCACCAATCATGGCAATTTTGAAGCCATCAACGGTAAGACCTTGTCGGCGTAGCTCGTTTCGAATGGTGTAAAGATCAAGCAAAGCCTGGGTGGGGTGTTCATTATGCCCATCACCACCATTCACAACAGGTACACGACTGGCTTTAGCAAATTCGGAAACAGACCCAGCTTCAGGGTGGCGCATACAGATCACATCACTGTATCCACTCAATACCCGCGCAGTATCATACAACGACTCTCCTTTGACGATCGATGAATCCGCAAAGCCGGTGGTCTCTCTAACTTGTCCGCCTAGCAAATTAAATGCAGTTCCAAAACTAAGTCTTGTTCGGGTGCTAGATTCAAAGAACATGCTACCTAGAATGGCACCATCCAAAACAGAGGTTCTTTTGTGTCGCAGCGCATAGGGTTCCATGCGATCCGCCACATCAAAAATGTGGCGAATATCAGCGCGTTCAAACTGTTCGATACTGAGGATATGTGATCCGGCGAATTTCACAAACTAACCCGATTGATCAATTGGCGCGCATTATGCCTTGTAATAGCGATTCTGGAAATCAAGCATCCACTTTCTTAATTGATGAAGTATCGCCAAGTCTGACTCATCGGCATTCCCATTTAGCCTATTGTTGAGATCGTCCGCATACTGCTGAAAAGCACTTTCACCGCCCTCGGCATTGACCAAGTAACGTTCCAGCACATATTCTTCCCATATAGAGCCCTCGCTCTCACTCAGGGTTGAAGGAAAATGACGTGCTTTGTATCGCAGTAAAAGCTCATTCAAGCGATGATCAGAAAAATTGAACACCTTCTCGTTCAGATCGCTTTCATTTGCTTCGATGACCTCTTGGCACAGTTTCTTATCAGAGTCCGGAATAAAACCCGCATACAGTGATGCTTCAACATCTTTGGTCTGCGAAAACGGCTCTGCAAAGAGACGGCTAATTTTTTTATCCAAATCAGCCGCAGAAAGAAGCACTTGCCAGTGACGTTCACATTCAGCTGTGTCTATTTGCAATTGCGTTTGCGTCGTTTGGTCGAGCATAGATAGTGGACAGATAAATGGCGACCTATTGAGATGTATCGTCTTTATAGGCGCTCGAGTCTCACCGTCTTGCATATCTTCTGACTTTTTATACATCAATTCCAACATGGTTTCTGAAGACTGATTCAACCAGCTATCTGGATCAATCATCAAATCGATACAAATGATGCCATTGCCATTTTGAGGATGTTTTACCAGAGGCATAAATACCGATACACAGCCGCGCGAAGCCGGTATTTTTGAACTCACGTGTACAAAAGGTTTGTGACGCCGTAAGTCCAGCATTCGGCTCACATGCTGTTTGTTTTTAAGATCCCAACAATATTGATAAAGCTGCGGTTGCTTATCACGAATTAGCTTGGCGAGCGCAATTGTGGCACGAACATCGGACAATGCATCGTGTGCGGCCTCATGTGCAAGGCCATTGGCCTGAGTGAGCAATTCAAGCCGAAAACTGGGAACACCAGGCTCAGATTCCGGCCAGTTAATCCCTTCTGGACGCAGGGCATAGGTAGCACGCACCATATCGATGATGTCCCAGCGTGAATTACCATTTTGCCACTCTCGGGCATAGGGATCGTAAAAATTGCGATAGAAGCAATGCCGAGTGACTTCGTCATCAAAACGAATACTGTTGTAGCCAGCACCGCAGGTGCCGGATTGAATAAATTCAGTGTGAATTTTTGCAACGAACTCAGGCTCTGATAGACCTTTTGCGCGAGCTTCTTGCGGAGTGATACCGGTAATAAGGCAAGCATCGATACTCGGAAGACAGTCGTCGCTGGGAGCGCAATAGAGCATTATTGGCTCCGCAATAGGCTCTAGCTCCAGACTCGTTCGTATGGCAGCAAACTGAGAAGGCCTGTCAAGGGCAGGATCAATTCCAAAGGTTTCGTAGTCATGCCAAAGAATACTTTCCAACGTGCTATCCAACTTCTTCTATCAAAACACAAACCTTACACCACAAACAAAAACGGCGCCCAAAAGGCGCCGCTTTTATACCTATGTTGAAAAGACCTACTGGACCTTTTCTTCCCAAGACATCACACCAACAACTCGACGGTTGCGAGCACGGCCTTCGGCAGTAGCATTGTCGGCAATGGGTCGAGACTCACCGTAACCAATCGCGCTGACACGATTAGCACTAATACCATAATCAGATACCAATATTTGTTTCACGGCCTCAACACGTCGCTGAGAAAGCCCTTGATTGTATACATCCGAACCAGCGCTATCTGTATGGCCTTCTAGAACGAGCTCTATACTAGGCTGTGCACGCATTGCGTCAGCAATCTCTTGAATCTCGTCACCATATACAGCCGCTACATCTGCCTTATTGGTTTCAAATTCCACATTTAACTGAACAGTGATGGTGCGCATTTCATCTACTTGAGCTGCAATGGGCGCTGGTGCCGGAGCTGCTCGGCGAGCTGGCGCTGGCGCTGGTGCAGGTGCAGGTGCTGGAGCTGCTGCCCGACGAGGAGCGGGAGCGGCTTGATCACCAAAATGATAGTTAAGCGCAACGTTCGCACCGAAATCAAACAACCCAGTTTCGGCATCAGAATCAAATGAATAGTAACCTCGAACGTCGCCACGAAGTTCTACACGATCACTAAGAAAATTAGATATCCCAACACCCACTAGCCCAGAAGTGACCTCTTCTATTGAATTCTCTTCGTCGCTGTCAAAGAAGGCAACACCGGCTAACCAGTAAGGACGCAATTTATCATTTCCTCCAAAGCGGTTGAGTAACGCCAATTCATAAAATTCAGTTTCTGGGCCGCTAAGGTCAGTCGAAGCTGCTAGCTCCAAAGCTGTAGAACTATTGAACTGATATCCAATCTGGCCGCCAACATTGCCGCCATCTTCATCATCGCTATCAGCAAAGCGGTCATCATCCCAATTCATGTAACCGGCTTTTGCGCCCAGATAAAGATGATTTTGTGCGAGCGCAAACGAGCTTAGGCTCAACGCCACAACAAACATTAAAAGATTTCGCATAACTATTTCCTCGATTTATACCCTTTTTACTTCCAGCACTACCCTTTTATAACATTTCCATCTCAGGGTAGTTGCCAGACCAGATCATCTCGATTTGGATACGTGTTAACTGCAACTTTATAACATTATATGTATTCATATAACTCTGTCATGAACAACAAATGTCTAACAAACCACATTTCGCGCATTTAGTTAGCCAACAATAAGCTCTCGCTCTTCTATCTCGGCCGCCCACACGCTTGGGCCGGAATTATGCACAGATTCTCCAGCCGAATCTACCGCCACAGTCACTGGCATGTCACGAACTTCAAATTCATATATTGCTTCCATGCCAAGCTCGGGAAAAGCAACCACTTTTGATCCAACAATAGCTTTTGAAACCAAATAAGCTGCACCGCCCACCGCCATCAAATATACGGACTTAGTATCACGAATAGCATCGATAGCTGAGGGTCCGCGTTCAGCCTTACCTATCATGCCGATAAGCCCTGTCTCTTCAAGGATTGTGCGAGTGAACTTATCCATCCGCGTGGCGGTGGTTGGGCCCGCAGGGCCGACTACTTCATCTCCAACCGGATCAACTGGACCAACGTAATAAATGAAACGATCTTGCAGCGACACGGGCAATGACTCACCGGAAGCTAAAATATCCACCATCCTTTTATGTGCCGCGTCTCTGCCGGTCAACATTTTTCCCGAAAGCAGTAGTGTCTCTCCAGGCTTCCAAGACTGAGCTTCATCTCGGGTTACCGTATCGAGATTAACGCGCCGCACACTTTCCCCTACTTCCCAGGTAATTTCTGGCCAATCATCAAGACTAGGTGGCACTTGAAGACTAGGCCCGGACCCATCCAGCAAAAAATGCGCGTGACGTGTCGCCGCACAGTTTGGAATGAGTGCCACTGCTTTGTTGGCAGCATGGCTGGGGAAATCCTTCACCTTTACGTCAATAACCGTTGTTAAGCCACCTAGTCCCTGCGCACCAATACCCAACCGGTTAACCTTGTCATAAAGTTCCAAACGAAGCTCTTCAGATCGATTTGATGACCCACGTGATTTAAGCTCTTGAATATCTACAGGCTCCATAAGCACTTCTTTCGCAAGAACCATGGCCTTTTCTGCCGTGCCACCAATGCCGATGCCAAGCATGCCTGGCGGACACCAACCGGCGCCCATTTTTGGCACCATCTCTAGCACCCAATCGGCAACAGAGTCCGAAGGGTTTAGCATCGCGAACTTACTTTTTGCCTCGGAGCCACCGCCTTTGGCCGCAACATCAACTTCAACCTTATTGCCACGAACGAGTTCGCAATGAACAATCGCTGGCGTATTGTCACCCGTATTTTTTCGAGCGCCATCGGGGTCTGCCAAGATAGATGCTCTCAGCACATTGTCTGGATGCGAATAGGCTTTACGCACGCCTTCGTTAATCATCTCTTCAAGACTCAATTCACCATCCCACTGAACATCCATGCCGACTTTTACAATCGCGGTAACAATGCCCGTGTCTTGACATATGGGGCGATGCCCCTCCGCACACATGCGTGAATTGATCAGAATCTGTGCCATCGCGTCCTTAGCAGCCTTAGACTCTTCACGCTGATATGCGGCGTATATCGCATCGATAAAATCTTTAGGATGGTAATAGGATATAAACTGAAGAGCGTCGAAAACACTATCGATCAGGTCCTGCTGTTTAATCACAGTCATAGCTAAGAAAAGCTCCGTTTAGTTTATTTAAACATAAAAAATACAATTAGTTACGGATTATTTCTAATTTGATTCTCAAGTTGAATTAACCGTTGATTTATTTGAACCCGATATTGATCGATCGCTTCAATGGCTTCTGTATGATTGCTGCTGACATTTTTTTGCGCACTAATGTCACCTCGCAAAACCGCTAATCCGTCTGACAATTCACGAAGCTGTCCTTCGGTTTCATCAAAACCGGCTGAGAGCGCTAGAGACTGGTTAGCAAGCGCCTCGATTCTGGATTGCGAACTAGCAAAGCTATCGGCCAGCGGCTCAAGCTTGGTCACAGATTCACGCAATGAATTCACTGAGGTCGTTTGACTTGCGGTGGTTTTTTCAAGTGCCTCGATGTCTATGCGATTAGTGTCATAGGCTACGCCCCAGAGTTTTCTAATCTCAGACATGTGAAGTTCCATTTCTTCGGCCTGGTCTTTTAGGACAGACTGAATAGCAGCACCAGATTGCGATAAAGACTCGTCGGTCACTGAGAGCTTTTGCTCAAGCACCTTTACTCGGCTATCAAGGTCATCGCGCTGTTCAGATAACGTTTGGGTTTGCATATATAAATAAGCTGCCGCACCAGACACCAGCGCTACCATAATACAAAGCAGCCCAACCAATACAGAAGAGCCTCCGCTGGCTTTTTGAACCGGCTGTTTTGTAGCATTGGATCTAGCCTTGGTGCTAGCACCAGTCGCTGCAGGACGATTAGATTTTGGCATTGCTCGCGATTCATCGCGCTCTGGAACTATTCGTAAATCATCAACCATTGATCTGCGCTCAAAGTCAAAGAGATTATTTTACCCCAGCAATGCAATGAGTGGCAGCTCTTGGAGGCACCCATTTTTTATGTTTTAGTTGTGGGCCGCATTTTCTACCTACATTTCTAACAAATTTGCCCTAAAATGCGAACTTGCACGTCCGTATCAATTCGTACCAACTAAATACATAGACTGTCAGGAGATTAATACACATGGCTATCACGCTTCCCGAGCTACCCTACGCATTAGACGCACTCCAACCTCACATCTCAAAGGAAACGCTCGAGTTTCACTACGGGAAACATCACGCGGGCTATGTCGCAAAGTTGAACCCGATGATCGAGGGCACAGACCTTGCCAACGCGGACTTAGAAACCATCGTTAAAAACTCTAAAGATGGGCTGTTCAATAATGCCGCTCAAATTTGGAACCATACATTTTATTGGAACTGCTTAAGCCCAAATGGCGGTGGCGAAGCAACTGGCGATATTGCAGCTGCAATCAACACATCTTTTGGGTCATTCGATGCATTCAAAGAACAGTTTACTGCGAGCGCTGTTGGCAACTTTGGTTCGAGCTGGACTTGGCTTGTAAAAAACGGCGATGGTTCTTTAGAAATCGTCAACACCAGTAATGCAGCGACGCCTCTGACTGGCAACGCAACGCCATTGCTTACGTTGGATTTGTGGGAACACGCATACTACATTGACTATCGCAATGCTCGTCCTGCTTATATCGATGCATTTTGGGCACTGGTTAATTGGGATTTTGCGAACCAGAATCTCGCAGGCTAACATCTGCTTAAAACTAAAAAGCCCTGTAAATCAGGGCTTTTTTTTCCTTCCGCAGCAATCAAGACTCAGTTTAAAACCTGATACCCGCGACCTTGCAGACATCTTTTTACCACTTGATCACGCTCTGACAAACCACTTGCAGTGCCCTTCAAAGCGCCACCCACTACACCGACGCCTGCTGACCGTCTCACTGTTTGACTATCACCAACTATCGCGCCATAAATACCGCCAACGGCAGCACCAAGGACAGCACCCACTCCGGCTTTCTCTCCAACCGAAACCTCATCGGCAAACACATAACAATCCTCAAGATCCGCGTCATAAAGATTCATGTCTATTCCTTGCGTATCAATAATCACTGCCGTCTGTCCGGGTAATCGCTGACTAGAGCTGCACGCTCCTAAAAACAAAATCGCAAACCATAGCAAAAGGTTTTTCATACTAATCTCTCCTTTCAATAAAAGTTTTCCTTAATATAAGCCCAGATTACACCAATAAGTTGAACTCACAAACTAATGTTTAGACAAGCAGCGCTAACTCTTTATTGCAAATGAAGAATACAGGTTCTGACGCCAGCGTGATGTCGGTGCTCCCAAAGGTAGATGCCCTGCCAGGTGCCCAGCGCCAATCCTCCATCAAAAACTGGAATGCTAAGACTCGTCGCTGTGATCGCGGACTTAATATGTGCCGGCATATCATCTGGTCCTTCTTGCGTATGGGTATATATGGGGTCATTTTGCGGTACAAGCCGATTCAACCAGTTTTCAAGATCCCTACGTGCACTAGAATCAGCATTCTCCTGAATGAGGAGGCTTGCCGAGGTATGCTGAATAAATAAGGTGCAAAGTCCTTCGTCAACAGCCTGACTGTTAACGCTTTGCCGAACCTGATCTGTGAATTCGTGAAGACCCTGTCCTGACACCTGTATTTGTAATCTTTCAATCATCTATAGCCGAACCCTAGCGGTTAAGAATTAATTTCGATTTGATGAGCAGTATAATAGCGAGTCCCCTTCTGGCGAATTTGCTTTGTCTGACTTTACGAAAACCCATTCAGATTATTCGAGCCTAAATTACTCTGAACAATTTGTCCTAAAAAACGATTTATTTAACGCGGATATTTCGGCGTTTTATAGCGGGCCTATTCATCGTTTTGAATCACCAGAATCCGGTTATCGAATGCGTGCGGAATTTCGTGTTTGGCATGAGGGCAACGAGATTCACTATGCCATGTTTAAACCTGGTTCAAAGACTCTCTACCACGTCGAAAAATTCGCTCCCGCCCATCAGCACATCCAGCAGCTTATGCCGCGATTGTTGCTTTTACTAAAATCGAATCAAGAACTGCGTCACCGCCTCTTTAGCGCTGAATTTCTATGTACGCAAGCTGGCGAGACACTCATCACTCTGATATATCACCGTCCGCTTGATGATGATTGGGACACAGCGGCGCAAGCGCTTCAGGCTGAATTGAAGTCAACGATCATCGGCAGGAGCCGCAAGCAAAAACGAGTGCTGACACTAGACTATGTCACTGAAATATTTAACGTAGAAGGACATCCATACCAATACCGACAATACGAAGGTGCTTTTAGCCAGCCCAATGCAGCGATAAATCAAAAGATGCTCGATTGGGCTAATTCGGAAGCCAAAGGACTGGGCGGTGATTACCTTGAACTCTACTGCGGTAACGGCAACTTCACCTTGCCGCTATCAAAACACTTCGGCAAGGTTCTCACCACCGAAGTGAGTAAAACATCCATTGCCGCTCTAAAATGGAGCATTGAAGAAAATCGACTAACGAATATCGATCACGCGCGGCTTTCTGCAGAAGAATTATCGCAAGCGCTGAGTGGGATACGACCTTTTAGAAGACTCTCTCACTTAGATCTAGGCACTTATCATTTCAGCACGATATTGGTTGACCCACCAAGGGCAGGAATTGACGAAACAACGCTCGCTTTCATGTCAGATTTCGAAAATATTATTTATATTTCTTGCAATCCAACAACGCTAGTATCAAATCTAAGAGCGCTATCTCAAACTCACAACGTAGTCAGCGCTGCGACCTTTGATCAATTTCCTTTTACCCCTCACCTTGAAGCCGGTGTTTGCTTACAAAGAAATCGCTAGAAGCCGAGCACCCGAGTACCAAAAATAAGCAACAAAGGAATAAGGAAAAATACCAGTAGAAAGTACGCAAGCACATAGAACTTATTTTGCACCGCAAGCTCTGCGAGCTTTCCGCTAACGATGATAGGGATCTCACGCAAAAAGGGAATGCCGTAGATCACAAGTACCGCCATGAGGTTATAACACAGGTGGATCAATGCAATTTCTAGCGCAAAGACCGCATTCTCGCCAGTCACTGCCGTTGCGGCGAGAAGACCGGTAATGCAGGTGCCAATATTTGCGCCCAACGTAAAAGGGTACACCTGCCGAATATTAAAAACCCCGCTTCCCGCCAACGGCACAATCAAGCTGGTGGTAGTCGAAGATGACTGAACAAAAACGGTCACTAGTGCACCAGAGCCAATACCAGTGATTGGGCTCCGCCCGACCGCCGCATGCAAAATTCTTTTCGCTCGACCGACCATCAGAACTTTGAGTAACTTCCCAATAAAGGTGATCGACACAAAGATAAAGACGACACCAAGCACAATCATAAAGATACCGCTTGGCAAACTTGGTATCACTGATGTGACGCTATCCTTCACAGCAGAAACTGGTGGCCCAACAATGACCTTTAAAAAATTGAAGCCACTGACCGACATCGAATCTGCGCCGACCATTCGGTGCGCAAGAAAATTTCCAATTTTATCCAGCAGTCCAAAACTGATCTCCAAAGGCAAGAAGATCAGCACTGCCATTAAATTGAAAACATCATGGATAGTCGCCGCCGCAAACGCACGCCTAAATTCTTCTCCTACCTTGATATGGCCAAGACTGACGATGGTGTTGGTAATCGTAGTACCGATGTTTGCTCCCATCACCATGGGAATAGCAATACCTACAGGAAGCCCGCCTGCAACTAACCCCACAATTGCAGCAGTTACCGTACTAGAGGACTGGATCAAAGCGGTCGCAATTGTGCCAATTACTAATCCAGTAATAGGATTGCTTGCAAAAGCAAAAAGCTCTTGCGCTTGATCACCCGCTGCTAGTTTAAAACCACCACCAATAAGCGATACAGCAACCAACAAAAGATAGACAAGACCAACAACGCCCAACCAACTGAGCCAGCTCGAGCCAGAAGACGGCTCAGAAGAAACTGAAGAAGCTGATGTCATGAAATAACCGCCTTATTGACCGTTTAGCTCTAGTCTTGAGAGTCTGTTCTATCTTAACTACAAAATCTTGCTGACCACTCAAACGGAGCACAGCCTAGTTAGGCGTCTGTGTTTCATCAGCACTAAATGCGCCAATAATACGCAGATATGCTTCGATAGTCTCGCGTTCCGCTTGCCGGTCCGCAGACTGAATGAATCGTTTGATTTCTTCAACTGCTTCTGTGACTTTTCCTGCCTTCCAACGAGCATTGTAAAGCCCAGTCGACGCCTTGCCATCGCCTGGAAACATCAATACCAGCTGCTCAAAGATCACCGCCGCCTCGTTAAAACTCTGCGTACAAAAATAAGAACCACCGAGCATAAACAATGCCGGAGCGCAGTGTGGTTCTTGTTTGAGCAGTTGCACAAGCATGTCTTGCGCTTGGGATTCATCACCTTTCGCGGAAAGCGCCTTCGCAAGCTCAAGTTGCTTCTCAATATCTAACATAGGAATTGCAA
Organism: uncultured Porticoccaceae bacterium; assembly: GCA_964623085.1. Lineage (GTDB taxonomy): Bacteria > Pseudomonadota > Gammaproteobacteria > Pseudomonadales > GM7GCV1 > CAZUTO01. The sequence goes on along the minus strand of CAZUTO010000004.1, from coordinate 11,329 downwards.
GACCTGGGTGTGTTTGCTCATTATACGATTGAAGACAATGACAGAATTACAGAGAACAGTTCTGCCCCTATATACCCAATGAACTATAAGAATCTGCGATACGCTCAATAGCAATAGACATAGCGGCGGCTCTCAGATCAGTAATGCGTTCATCCGAATGCCAGCGTTCACTAATAGCGCAGTATCCATCACGCATGATGTCGTCGAGCCCTGAGCGAACCAAATCTATCTCAGTGGGTCCGGACAATATGTCATCCAAATATTCTTGCGGAAATTCATTGCCGGACATTTTCTCAAAAGCTTCAATCATTTTCAGCGTTTTTCGCTCATAGTCACGCCGCTGTAACCGGCCAAAACGTATGCGCCCATGGTTTTTGACCCATTCAAAATAGGACACGATCACACCCCCTGCATTGGCATATAGATCGGGAATAACCAAGCAGTTTCTGTCGCGTAATATTTCATTGGCATCGTAGGTCAGCGGGCCGTTGGCTGCTTCGATAACAATATTGGCTTTTACCGCATCAGCGTTACCAGCATGAATCGCAGCTTCTATGGCTGCAGGAATCAGAATATCGCAGTCTCGCTCCAAAACACTTAAGCCATCGGCAACATAGCCTGGAAACCCTGATACACCGTTTGTTTCAATAATGTGTCCGTGCAGTGCCTTGATATCGATTCCGTTTTCATCCACAACGGCTCCATCTCGCTCAATAACACCTGTAATCAGCGCTTTGTCTTCCGTGCTTAAAAATAGAGCGGCGTGATAACCCACATTTCCCAGTCCCTGAACAATAATGCGTTTGCCTTCTAAGCTGCCAGATAGGCCCGCAAATGCCAAGTCTTCAGGATGACGGAACACCTCCTGCAGCCCGTATTGAACACCACGTCCCGTCGCTTCTGTTCGCCCGCGAATACCGCCTTTGCTAATAGGCTTACCCGTCACACAGGCCATGGTTGTGGCATGATACGGATTTAAGCGCTTGTACTCATCAGCGATCCAGGCCATTTCCCTTTCGCCGGTACCCATGTCAGGAGCCGGAACATTTTGCCCCGGATTTATCAAGCCGCGCTTATCGAGCTCTTGAGTAAAACGGCGAGTAATTCGCTCCAACTCATGAATCTCCCATTCAGAAGGATCGATCACCAAAGCGCCTTTTGAACCACCAAAGGGAACTTCCATAAGAGCACATTTATAGGTCATTAGTGCCGCCAAGGCTTCCACCTCGTTCTGATCAGCTTGTTTAGCGTAGCGGATACCACCCTTAACCGGTTCGCGATGCTCGGAATGAACCGAGCGATAGCCTGTAAAGGTATAAAGCTCGCCCCTAAGACGCACACCAAAGCGAACAATGTACGTGGAGTTTGCGACCTTTATTTTTTCGTGAAGCCCTGGCGACAAACCAACCAAGGCGGCTGCTTGATCATAATATTTCTCAACTGATTCTAAAAAATTACTAGTTGGAGACTCTGTAGTTTCCGATTTGTCTGTAACAGCATTTTTGTCCGAGATTTTATTCATTTTTATACCTTATACTCGACGCTCTATCGGCGATCATCATAGCCGAGCAACCACCGAAAAAATATTTATTTAGAGCTCAAAAATGTGGATAACAAAATTTTTTTGCTCAGATAGCAACGTCTATTTTTTAAATACAGTCAAAGTTTGAAAAACTTAGTTGCAAAGATATATGAAAATATAAATACTGTATATTTTTACAGTATATTATGCATTTCACTGAGCTCAACTGCCTCACTAACTTTAGCTTTCTACAGTCCGCATCACGGCCAGAGGAGCTTGTTGAACAAGCCTTTAACCTAGGTTATGAAGCACTCGCCATCACTGATGAATGCTCCGTTGCCGGTATCGTAAAAGCATATGTAAAAGCCTCTGCGCTCGGGTTAAAACTCATTATTGGTAGTCAATTTAAACTCAGCAATGGATGCAAGCTGATTGCCCTATGCCCTAGCAAAGAAAGCTATCAAGAATTGTGTGGACTTATCACCCTAGCCCGCAGACGCACAACAAAGGGCGGCTACGAATTACATATAGAAGACCTTCGCTTTCGTTTGAAATCCTGTCTCGTGATCTGGTTGCCCAACCCTAATTACGGCAACAATAGTGGTTTAGCAGATAGCCTAAAACAGGCTTTTCCTAAACGTTTGTGGATTGGCGTACATCACAGTCATCAAGCTGCTGAGCAGCTGAACTTTCAGAAGCTTATTCAACTCAGCCAACAACAGGCACTGCGTTTAGTGTGCTGCGGAGATATCCGCATGCACAATCCAAACAAGAAACCACTTTTGGATGTACTCACTGGTATTCGTTTCAATACCAGTGTGCAAGAGCTTGGCGATACCTTGGAAGCAAATGCAGAAAAATATCTAAAACCTTTGCCGCTTATTCAAAAGCTCTACCCCAAACAACTCATTGAAGAAACTCAGCATATTGCAAGCCTGTGTAGTTTCTCGCTAGATGAACTCAAATACCAATATCCGCAAGAGCTTGTTCCTGCTGGACTATCCCCTATTAAACATCTTTTCAATCTAGTCTCTGCGGGAGCTGTTAATCGATGGCCAAAAGCTGTACCAGAAAAAGTCCAGCAAGCTATTGAGAAAGAGCTGACTCTGATCGAAGAGCTTCACTACGAGTACTACTTTCTTACTGTATATGATCTAGTACGCTTTGCTCGCAGCCGCAATATTCTTTGCCAAGGCAGAGGCTCTGCCGCCAATTCGGTAGTCTGCTATTGCTTGGGTATCACCGAAATTTCTCCCGAATTAATCAATACCCTGTTCGAACGTTTTATTTCCAAAGAACGAGACGAGCCGCCAGATATTGATGTTGACTTCGAACACCATCGACGCGAGGAGGTTATTCAATATATCTACAACACCTATGGACGCGAGCGCGCTGCACTTGCTGCTACGGTTATTACCTATCGGACGCGCAGCGCCATTCGCGATGTTGGTAAAGCGTTGGGATTAGACAAACAGTTAATCGATGAACTAGCTAAATCTCTCGCTTGGTGGGACAGGAAGAACGACCTTAAGAAGCGGGTGGAAGAAGTCGGCATGCGCATGGATCAAAAATGCTTGCAGCAGTTCTATGCATTGGTTCAGCAAATCAAAGGTTTTCCAAGACACCTATCACAACATGTTGGTGGCTTTTTAATTACACAGGGACAAATTACAGAGCTGGTGCCTATCGAAAATGCGAGCATGGCAAACCGCACTGTTATCCAATGGGACAAAGAAGATATCGAATCCCTCGGACTGCTAAAAGTAGATGTACTGGCACTTGGTATGCTATCCGCCATCCGGCGCGCACTCGAGATGATCCACCGATATGAACCCAGCATAAAAAGCATGGCCGATATTCCAAAGGAAGATCCCGACACCTACGAAATGCTATGCAAGGGAGATTCCATAGGCGTGTTTCAGGTTGAATCTCGTGCACAGATGTCGATGCTGCCTCGTTTAAAACCAAAATGCTTTTATGATCTGGTCATCGAAATCGCTATTGTCCGTCCCGGCCCCATTCAAGGCGATATGGTGCACCCTTACCTGCGCCGCAGAGATGGCGAAGAAGCGATTGATTACTACAATGACGACATCAAAGAAGTGCTCGTACCTACGCTAGGTGTGCCCATCTTCCAAGAGCAAGCCATTAAGTTAGCAATGGTGGCAGCCGGTTTTACTGGCGGCGAAGCCGATCAACTCCGTCGCGCTATGGCTACTTGGGGAAAAAATGGCAGCCTACATAAATTTGAAGAAAAACTTATTAATGGCATGCTAGAGCGTGGCTATGATCAGCATTTTGCCGAACGACTATTTGAGCAAATCAAAGGCTTTAGTGGCTATGGTTTTCCCGAATCTCATTCGGCCAGTTTCGCCCTACTCTGCTATGCCTCTTCCTGGATCAAATGCCACCACCCTGCTGCCTTTTACTGTGCTCTTTTAAACAGCCTACCAATGGGATTTTATTCAGCCTCGCAACTGATTCAGGATGCGCTAAGGCATGAGGTTTCCATTTTCCCAATCGACGTTCAAAAGAGCACTTGGGAAAACTGTATTGAAGTAGCACCAGGGAATGACGTCCAGCCTTGGGGAGTTCGTTTAGGTTTTTCAAGAATCAAAGGACTCCATGGCAGTGTTGGGGAACGTATTGAATCCGCACGAAAGAAAATCAAATTCAGCCATATACAAGATTTGGCTCGACGCGCCCAACTCAGCCGTAACGATCTAAAACTACTCGCAGCAGCAGATGCATTAAAGCCACTTTCCGGGCATCGTTATCAAGCTAGCTGGCAAGCACTGGCCATAGAACCAACAAGATTTTTGCTCAATGACGCTGACCAACAAATATCGCATAAAGATGATCGAATCAGTGCACCAAGCATACAAGATAACGTCCATATTGATTATCAAACCACGGGGCTCAGTTTGCGCCCGCATCCCATGTCACTCTTGCGCAGCAATCCCCCTTTTAATCAATGTAAACGCTATACCGAACTTGCCGCGTTAAACTCGGGGCGATTTGTTCGCGTTGCCGGTATCGTCACCGGAAGGCAGCGGCCAAGCACAGCAAACGGCACGATCTTTTTAACGCTAGAAGATGAAACGGGAAATATCAACGTCATCGTTTGGAAACAAACACAAGCGCATTTCCGCAAACAATTACTTACTGGAAGATTGTTGATGATCAAAGGCACCGTGGAGACCAATCATGACGTCGTTCATGTGGTTGCTGGCGCTTTAATAGACCTCAGTGATCAACTCGCTGAGATTGGGGTATCCTCGCGAGACTTCCATTGACTGTGGTCTGCTTAGATCCGCCTGTACACTTGAATATGCCTAGTCAATAGAATTTAACTGACTTTTTTAAGCTGACCAAATATACTCCTCCTTATTGAGCTCTCGGGGTGCTTCACAGCTGAGACTTCCTAACTCATATCTTATGACGCAGATATGACGCAGAAAGACCCGTAGAACCTGATCCGGTTAGTGCCGGCGTAGGAATGAGCGAGAAAACCCACACCGGTTTTCCCCCACCAATACCGATTGGCACTAATCCTTAAACCTAAAAATAGGATATGCCATGAACAGTCAACTACCCAAAGATCTCGTCGCTTCTCACAGCATCACTACTGAGCCGCTTCCAGCCAGCAAAAAAATCTACGTCAAATCCGAATCTGTAGAAGAAGTTGAAGTGCCGATGCGGAAGATCGAATTGACTGACGGTACCTCTGTCACTGTCTATGACACCTCCGGTCCATACACTGATCCAGACGCTGAGATTGATGTCTACAAAGGTCTCGCAGATGTGCGCTCAAAATGGGTAGAAGCACGTGGTGACACCGAGCTCTATGACGGCAGAGTGATTCTTCCGGTTGATAACGGTCACAGCAACGAAGAAAAAGCCGCCGAATTTTTCAACCAAGACTTACAACGGCAGCCTCGACGCGCAAAAGCGGGGATGAACGTATCCCAAATGCACTACGCGCGCAAAGGGATCATCACCCCAGAGATGGAGTACATCGCCGTTCGTGAAAACCAAGCTCGCGAAGCACTGTCCAATGAATTCACAACAGAGGAACGCAATAAGCGTTTAGCTGGCCACAGCTGGGGTGCAAATCTACAGCCTATTACTGCAGAGTTTGTGCGCAAAGAAGTAGCTGAAGGTCGTGCGATTATTCCAGCAAACATCAATCACACCGAACTCGAACCAATGATTATTGGTCGTAACTTCTTAGTCAAAATCAATGCCAATATTGGTAACTCGGCACTCACCTCTTCTATCGAAGAAGAAGTAGAAAAGTTGGTCTGGTCCATTCGTTGGGGCGGCGACACCGTGATGGATCTTTCGACAGGAAAGAACATTCACGCTACGCGTGATTACATTGTTCGTAACTCACCCGTACCCATTGGCACCGTGCCAATCTATCAAGCGCTAGAAAAAGTCGACGGTGTGGCTGAAGACTTAACTTGGGAAATTTTCCGCGACACATTAATCGAACAAGCAGAACAAGGCGTTGATTACTTCACCATCCACGCAGGCGTTCTATTACGCTATGTACCACTCACTGCAGAACGTGTCACTGGCATCGTATCGCGCGGTGGTTCCATCATGGCTAAGTGGTGTATTGCGCATCACAAAGAGAATTTCCTTTATACCCATTTCGAAGAAATTTGCGAAATCATGAAAGCCTACGATGTCAGCTTCTCGCTCGGCGATGGCTTGCGCCCAGGTGCACTCGCAGATGCCAATGATGCGGCCCAATTCGGTGAACTAGAAACACTTGGCGAGTTGACTAAAATCGCTTGGAAACACGACGTTCAGGTGATGATTGAAGGCCCAGGGCACGTCTCAATGCAGCTCATCAAAGAGAATATGGACAAGCAGCTTGAGTGCTGCGATGAAGCGCCTTTCTATACTTTGGGGCCACTCACCACAGATATCGCACCGGGCTATGATCACTTCACTAGCGGCATTGGTGCAGCGATGATTGGTTGGTTCGGTTGTGCCATGCTCTGCTACGTGACTCCCAAGGAGCATTTAGGGCTACCAAATCGTGACGATGTTAAAGAAGGCATCATTACTTATAAGATTGCGGCACACGCAGCCGATGTTGCCAAAGGGCATCCTGGCGCTCGCTACCGCGACGATATGCTTTCTAAGGCACGTTTCGAATTCCGCTGGGAAGATCAATTCAACTTGGGGCTCGATCCAGAACGCGCGAAGTCATTCCACGACGAAACACTACCGAAGGATTCCGCCAAGGTCGCTCATTTCTGCTCTATGTGCGGACCAAAATTCTGCTCGATGAAAATCACACAAGAAGTACGTGAATACGCAGCAGAAGGTATGGCGAAAAAATCTGATGAATTTAAAGCACAGGGTTCTGAGATCTACGTTCAAGAAGTCAATTAACTTCTTGATAGCGCACTCAGTAAGAAGACTACCTCGATGAACGTTGCAGTCGTCGGAGCCGGAATCATGGGCAGAATGCTGGCTTGGCATTTTGCTAATTCCGGCAACAAAGTGTCTTTGTTTGACCGCAATGGATTTGAGTCAGAAAGTACCGCTGCTTCTAATACGGCAGCGGGCATGCTCACCCCCTATGCGGAGTTAGAGTCAGCGGAACCACTGATTTTTGAACTAGGTATGCAATCACTGCAACTCTGGCCAAAAATCATCGCCGAGCTTGATGCAGAGCACGCCTATTTTCAGAAAGGTAGCCTCGTCGTCGCGCACAGCAGTGATCAGGCTGATTACCAGCGGTTTTCAAGCCATTTACACAGTAAGCTTTCAGCCAAGCAACTAGCATCCTGTGAAATTGATGGGAAACAGCTACAAACGCTTGAACCCGAGCTTTCTAACAGCTTCCAGCAAGCGATGTATTTTCAAGAAGAATCTTGGTTGCGAACAGCAGATGTCATGGACGCACTGCTCAACAAAACCAAAGCACTCGGTTGTGAAATGCACCCACACACATTGGTGCATGAACTTTCACCGCATCAACTCGTGACCGAGTCGGGAAAGCATGTATTCGATCTCGTCATCGATTGCCGCGGGCTAGGTGCCAAAGAACAATTGCCAGAACTGCGCGGCGTGCGTGGTGAGCTTATTTGGCTGGAAGCACCAGACGTAAATATCCAGCGTCTAGTGCGTTTAATGCATCCGCGTTATGGCCTTTACGTTGTACCCCAACATAAGGACGACCACTACATCGTTGGTGCAACACAAATTGAAAGTGACGATGATGGCCCCATTACACTGCGGTCGACTATGGAACTACTTTCCGCCGCCTATAGCTTGCATGCAGGATTTTCCGAAGCACGTATTCTGCAGACAAAAACTAATTGCCGACCAGCGCTGGCTGATAACTTGCCACAAATCGAAGTCCAAGATGGCCTTATCCGAGTAAACGGTCTATTCCGGCACGGCTATCTGCTTGCACCCACACTCGCAGCCGAAATCATGCATACGATCAACCATGCAAATCACAAGAC
>CAZUTO010000004.1:0-3213 GCA_964623085.1 uncultured Porticoccaceae bacterium | reverse complement strand
GTAGAAGCGGGATGCCGAATACTGATGCCATGGGGAGCACCCATTGGCACAGGCAAAGGGCTGATCAATCCTTACGCACTCTCAACTATCCGCGCCCGTATGCCCGACACGACGTTAATTGTCGATGCAGGCATTGGCTCTCCGTCTCACGCAGCGCAAGCAATGGAGCTGGGTTATGACGCAGTACTTTTAAATACGGCTGTCGCGGAAGCAAACAATCCCGCACATATGGCCGAGGCCTTTAAGCATGCACTTATCGCTGGGCGACTCGGCTATGAAAGCGGTGTTATGGCCGAACGTAATCTCGCTCAGCCGAGCACGCCCACACTGGGTACGCCTTTTTGGCACCAAGATGAAAAAGCCAAATAGACGAAAGGTTTGATACAGCAAGCCATCAGATTCGGAAAAAATACAGATCAAACATGAGCCAAGATAATTTGGAAAAAACAGATAATCGTCCAGTCGTGTTATCTGTCGCAGGAAGTGATTGTAGCGGCATGGCCGGCATCCAAATGGACACTCGTGTCATTAGTGCACTAGGCGCACACGCTGCGACAGCAATTACCGCAAATACCGCACAGAGCCAAACCGTATTTCATGCTAACCCGTTAGAGACACCGGCGTTTAAACAGCAGCTAGATGCTGCGCTCGAACTCGACATAGCAGCCATTAAAACCGGCGTGTTGTGCAATGCGAAACAGGTTCAACTGCTTGCTTATGGTATCGCCTCCAGAGACGTCCCCTTGATTATTGACCCCGTTCTAACGTCCACAAATGGTGGTAACTTTTGTCCCGTTGAGCTTGTTGAAGAAATCACTACTGTTTTGATCCCGCTGAGTACCATAATTACGCCCAACCTTGCCGAGGCGGAACAACTCACAGGCTTGCGCATTGAATCCGAAAAGGATGTCGAAACAGCAGCGGAAAAGCTTGTTGAAATGGGCGCAAAAAATGTACTGGTTAAAGGCGGCCACGCACAAAATCCAACCTATAGTCAGGACTATTTTCGCGGCCAAGACCGAAATTTTTGGCTCAGTTCTCCTCGCAATAACACTGAAAATAGTCGCGGAACAGGCTGCGCCTTGTCATCGGCTATTGCTACTGCATTGGCACAAGGCAACCCGATAGAAGACGCTGTCGTTATTGGCAAGATGGCAATAAATCAAGGCCTTAGAAATAGCTATGCGGTTTTAACCCTCAGTGATTCTCAATCAAATGTTGGGCCTGTATCGATCACCCACTTCCCTAATTGCCAGGAAGATCTACCGATACTTACGGACAGTTACGATGTAGATTTCAATCAGGCTGCATTTCCTAGCTGCGTCCATGGCCACACTGATGGCAGCAATGATAAACGCCCCTTGGGTTTGTACCCATGTGTGGACAGTGCCGACTGGATTGAACGCCTTATTCCACAGGGCATCACCACCATTCAGTTGCGAAATAAAACACTCAGCGGTGACGCGCTAGAGCAAGAAGTTGCTCGGTCAATCGCCATTGCTAAGCAAACCGATTGTCGATTATTTATTAATGATCACTGGGAGTTAGCCATCAAACATGGAGCCTACGGTGTTCACCTCGGTCAGGAAGATTTAGACACGGCAGATGTCAGTGCCATACGCAATGCAGGCCTCCGTTTAGGCCTAAGCTCACATTGCCATTACGAAGTGGCGCGAGCACATAGATACAAACCCTCCTATATGGCTTGCGGCCCTGTCTATCATACAAATACAAAACAAATGCCTTGGATACCTCACAATCTAGAAGGCCTTAGTTATTGGAAAGACACTCTCGATTATCCATTGGTCGGTATTGGCGGAATCACCCAAGAGCGTGTTGCTGGTGTCGCCCAAACCGGGGTGAGCGGAGTGTCTCTAATTACCGCGATTACCTTGGCTGATGACCCAGACGAGGCCACCCGCCAAATGATCGAGACTATTGACCGACAACCTATTGACCAAGCGCATATTGGCCAATCAGATATCCGCCAAGCACAATGAGCACCACCGATTTTTCTGAAGTAGAGTGGCTTCGATATAGCCGCCACATCCAGTTGGCAAAGTTTGGTGCAGAGGGCCAGAAAAAACTCAAACAATCCCATCTGTTAGTCGTCGGCGCTGGCGGTTTAGGCTCACCCGTTCTGCTGTATTTAGCAGCAGCCGGTGTCGGGAAAATAACCATTATCGATGGCGATAGCGTCGACGTTACTAATTTACAAAGACAGGTTATTTTCGATTCAAAAGATGTTGGCTCACCAAAAGCCAGCGCGGCAAAAAACAAACTCTGCGCGCTTAATCCGCATATAAACGTCGACGCTATTCCTGAGTTCTTTTCACTCGAAAACAGCAAACGTCTTGTTGCAAACGCAGACATTGTTCTCGACTGTACAGATAACTTTTCCACGCGCTATCTGATCAATGATCGCTGCGCTGAAGAAAATACCCCCTGGATATTTGCGAGCATCTATCAATTCTCAGGACAGTGCTCGCTGTTTATGCCAGGACAAGCCTGTTTTCGATGCTTGTTTCCAGAAATGGCCAAAGAGGCTCAAGATTGCAGCGAAGCCGGCGTCATTGGCGTATTACCCGGTATCCTAGGAACGATTCAAGCCACTGAAGCGATTAAATACATAACCGGCTTACCTACCCCACTAAAGAATCACCTACTGCTTTTTGATGCCATGAATTACAGCTCCCGACAAATTGAGCTTTCACAAAGTAAGGAATGTGTCGTCTGTGCCGAGGGAAAAACCGCCGAACAGCTCGATGGCTTTTATATGCCACACTGCAATTCAAACAATGAAAAGAGCTATGAAATTTCTGTAGAAACGTTTGACCCAAGCGCAACAGACATTCAGCTTATCGATGTGCGTACTGATGCCGAGCGAGAAGCCTTCCATATTGGCGGTACGCACATACCGCTCGATAGTCTTGAAAAGAATCTCGCACTGATCACAGGTGACAAGATTGTTTGTTATTGCCAAACGGGCGTGCGCAGCCTAAAAGCCGCAAAAATACTTGTCGATCAAGGCTTGAATGCGCACAGCCTAGGTGGTGGTCTCACTGGCCTACTGGAGTCTAAGCAACACCAAAGGCCGTGAGACAAATAATCAGAACTACCTTGTTAGGTCGTCAACTTGGTCGGATTAAGGCGCCCGCACTATTGTCGTTTCAGCAGCCGCCGCAACCGGACCAGTTTCCAGTTTCCAGTTTC
>CAZUTO010000003.1:0-145573 GCA_964623085.1 uncultured Porticoccaceae bacterium | reverse complement strand
GTGGAAACGGTGGAAACGGTGGCAACGGTGGAAACGGTGGAAACGGTGGAAACGGCGGCGGTGGTGGAAACGGCGGCGGTGGTGGAAACGGCGGCAACGGTGGCGGTGGTGGAAACGGCGGCAATGGTGGCGGTAACGGCGGCAATGGTGGCGGTAACGGCGGCAATGGTGGTGGCAACGGCGGCGGTAACGGCGGCGATGATGTTTTTTCTGAATCGGTTCAGCTAGGCGAAACGGAGTATATGGCGCAGTGTGCTAGTTGTCATGGCGCACAATTTGAGGGCGGTAGTGCACCCGCTCTTGTGAACGTCTTACTGGATGAAGATTATCCTAACTCGCTCCCTATTGGATCTCAGGTTGCGGCTCTGGACTACATTAATGATTCAATGCCTATAGCTGTGCCATCGGACTGCGTCGCCGATTGTGCGGCCAATGTATTGGCTTATCTGCGCTTTTCTGGTGTGGATCCGGACCTTGATGGTGAACTAAATTTCTCCGATGTAGATGATGACGGCGATGGCCTGATTGAAATCAGCACGCTGGAGCAGCTTGGCTTTATGCGTAATGATTTAGCCGGCACATCGCTCAATGACGGTGCAGGTGGCGTTATGGCAGAAGGCTGTTTTGGTGCATGTAACGGTTATGAGCTGATCACGGATATTGATTTTGGTGCAGGTGCAGGTGAAGGTTGGTTGCCCGTTGGTGATGCTACTGCGCCGTTTGCAGCTAACTTTAATGGCAACGGTTTCACTATCGGCAACCTATTTATCAATAGACCTGACACGGCTGATGTTGGTCTATTTGGTGTGTTGGCTGGGTCAGACACAACGCCAATTACAATTCAAGATCTTACCCTTGATGGTGCGCTAAGCGTGACAGGTAATGACCGTACCGGTGGTTTGGCAGGCCGAGTGGAGAATAGCGTTACTATTGATGGGGTCAACGTCATGGGTGATGTGACCGGTGGTGCTAATGGAGATACTGGCGGCCTAGTAGGCAGCGTGGGTAGCACGGTTACTATTATGAATAGTAATACCTCTGGCACTGTGACGGGTAGTATTGATACCGGCGGCTTGCTGGGTGAGGTTTTTGAGGACGTTACGATCATTACGAGTACATCTGCAAGTACGGTGACGGGTGCTAATGCTACTGGCGGATTGGTGGGCTTTGCAGGAGGAAGCACCGCGATCGATACTACCTTCGCGACGGGTGATGTCACAGGCGAAGATTTTGTCGGCGGCTTGGTCGGTCTGCTTAGAAACAGTTCCATTGCAGACAGCGGAGCCGGTGGTGTTGTGATGGGCGACAATTCTGTCGGTGGACTGGTGGGCCTCGCGGAACAGGGCGCTGCCATTAATGCCAGTGCCGCCACTATTGATTCCAGTGCAGCATTGGGTGCTGTGATGGCTGATAGTATTGTGGGTGGTCTGGTGGGCGATATTCAGGATAGTGCCATCACAAATACCTTTGCGACAGGTCAGGTAACGGCTACGAATCCGGACATCGGTGCCGGTAATCCGGACACCGGTGCCGGTGGTCTGGTGGGCTTTGCTTCGGGCGCTGACATCACAAATAGCTTCGCGACTGGTGCAATTAGTGTTGACGGTGCTTTTGTGGGCTCGAGTGCGTCAACTACATACGTAGAAAACCACTTTGTGTCCGATACCATAATGGACGCATTTGGAAGCGACATTGGCGGTAATACTGGCCTTGCGACCGATATTACGGGTGGGGCTCTGAGTGATCTGCAATCGGCGACGGCGCCGGGTGTCCCCGATCCTGATTTATTTATCGGTTGGGATCCGACCATTTGGGATTTCGGTGATGCTACTCAACTGCCTGGTTTGATTATTGATGTGTCTGGTTTAATTCCTGGCGGAGCTGTGTTCCGCGATGGTGATGCAGATGGGATGTTAGACCTACCACCGACGCCATGATGCAGTTTCAGGCTTTTTAGCAGTAGTAAAAAACGGGCAGCTAACACTGCCCGTTTTTTTTGCCTAAAGTGTGAATAACCAGAGGTGTTATGAAGCTGCTATTTATTTGTACGCATAATCGCTGCCGCAGTATTTTGGCGGAAGCGATTACCAATCATCTTTCCGATGGCGTCTCTCCTACATTAACCGCGCGCTCTGCCGGTAGCCAGCCCGTGGGGGAGGTGCACCCACTATCGCTAAAGTATTTGGCAGAAGCGGGTATCAGCACTCAAGGGCTGTGCAGCCAATCTTGGGATGAGCACGAAAGCTGGAAGCCGGATGTGGTGATTACCGTCTGTGACTCTGCAGCTGGTGAGCCATGCCCCGCTTGGTTTGGTGATGCATTCCGCGTGCACTGGGGTTTGGCAGATCCTTCGCGTATGGAGGGTTCAGATGACGATATCGCCGACGCATTTCTGAATACCATCAGCATCATTCGTGGTCGTATTCAGAGCCTTCTCACTGCGGACACGAATGCCATGTCAGAAGTAGATCTTGTAGCCCTATTTGAAAAACTGAGCCAGCAATAACAATAATAAAGGGAAGTATTCGAGCGGCTAACCGCCAGTGGCACTCATAAACCGAACAATGCGTGTGTCATTAGGATCAAAATGGTGGCGCTCTGGTTTGCGTGAAATTGCCTCACGGATAGCGGACTTAAGCTTTTCGCTGTCGCCTGGAGATCGGCGTATGAGATCGCGCAAATTGAGTGAATGCTCATTGCCGAGACAAAGCAGCAATTGGCCTTCAGTGGTTATTCTGACTCTGTTGCAATCGCTACAAAAATTGTCGGTCATGGGTGAAATAAAGCCGACCTGATTGTCGTAGCCTTTCACTTTCCAATAACGAGAAGGTCCGCCTGTAGTTTTTGACGATGGCGCCATGCTGAACTTGCTAGAAAGTTGCTCGCGCAGGCTTTTTGATGCGGTTGTGGTCTCTGATCGCTGATGCGAATTGATATACCCCAGCGGCATTTCTTCAATAAACGAAATATCCATACCGCCATCGAGCGCAAATTCAGTAAGATCGAGTAGCTCGTCATCGTTCACGCCATTGAGAATGACCGCATTCAGCTTGATCTGTTTAAACCCTGCCTTTTGGGCGGCTTTAATTCCCGCGAGCACCTCATCCAACACACCAAAACGTGTCATGGAATGAAAGCGGTCAGGCTTTAAGCTATCGATGCTGATATTCAGCCGACTAATTCCGGCATCGGCGAGGGGTTGGGCAAAGTCGCTTAGCAGCACGCCATTGCTGGTCATCACCAGCTCGTTGAGCCCATCTAACTGTCCGAGATTCTGAACTAGATCAATCACGCCTTTGCGAACCAGTGGTTCACCACCGGTTAACCGAATTTTTTTGACGCCAAGCTCGACAAACGCACGCGCTATCTGTTCCATTTCTTCCAACGTCAGTACTTTGGCGCGCGGCAGAAATTGCATATCTTCTGCCATGCAGTATGTGCAACGTAGGTTGCAGCGATCAGTAACAGACAGCCGGATATAGGTAATCTCCCTGCCGAAAGGATCGATCAGCGAGGGAGAGTGGTCTTTTGGTGTCTGCGTTAGCATGTAAAAAGTTTATCCTAGGCGGGCACATACACCTAGTGAAACCGATGTTATCCAAGATTTAGTGGGCGCTGAGCAATGCTGAAAAAGGAACGAAATCCATTTGTTCGCCTTCGGTGATTTCTGCGCCGATTCTATGTATTGCAAAGCCTTCGCCCCAGCAGGCGGAAGTAAGTACGCCGCTGCCTTGGTTCGGAAACAATGCTAGTTTTCCATCGACGACTCTGACGCGCAGATATTCTTGTCTGGAAGCGGCTTTTCGAGAAAACCCTGCAGGTACGCCTATTGGCACTATGCCAGTGCTTGATTTGCCTTGGCATGCCATCAAGAAAGGCCGAGCGAGTATTAGAAAAGTGGTGAATACCGAGGCGGGGTTACCCGGCAGCCCGATAAAGTGCGCGGAATGTCCCTGGTGGGCTATTTTGCCGAAAGCAAAGGGTTTGCCCGGCTTAATCGCCACCTTCCAAAGATTGAGTTCACCCAGTGCTTCCACCGCGGCTTTGACGTGATCTTCATCGCCTACGGAGACACCGCCGGAAGTGATGATGACATCCACATCTTTTGCTGCATCTGCTAGCGCCTGTTTTGTGCCATCGAGCGTGTCTTTGCAAATACCGGCATCGATGGCTTCAAAGCCCATGGCATTGAGCATGGAAAGCATCATTGGGCGATTGGAGTTGTATATCTGCCCCGGCAAGAGCGGATGCCCGGGTTCGGCTAGCTCTGAACCTGTCGAAAGAACCGCAACGCGCACTGGTTTAAATACTGCTACCTGTGCAACACCAATAGAAGCGAGCAGCCCTGTTTCTTGCGGCCGAAGTGCAGTGCCAGACTTGAGAATCGTCGCTCCGGTTTCGATGTCCTCTCCCGCTCGGCGGATGTTTGCGCCTGCTGAGTCGGGCAGCTGAGTAAACTGGACGGAATCCTCTGTGGAGGAACTATCATGGACCTTCGCATTTTCTTGCATGATGACGACATCGGCGCCTGCTGGAACCTGGGCACCGGTAAATATTCTTGCGGCGGTGCCGGCTTTTAATGGTTCTGGTGGTGTGCCGGCAGGAATACGCTGGCTAATTGGCAAAGCATTGCTTTGATGTGCATCCTCTAGTCGCAATGCATAGCCGTCCATTGCGCTGTTGTCGGCTGGAGGCACACGAATCGCTGAGACAATATCCTCAGCTAGGACATGCCCGCAGGCTTCTGTTACTGGCACATGAATCACTTGCTCTGCGGTAATAGCTTGTTTGAGCAGTGACTGAATCGCTTCGTCGACGGGTTGCAGCATGTGATATATGGGTAGTTATATAGATAGTTATGTCGGGTGATTGTCAGCATTGGTATGCGAGACAAAATTACAGGGTCGATGGCCAGCATCGAGTTGTTCTGCGAGGATGCGATTCCAGCCCGTTTTACATGCACCAGTAGAGCCGGGTAGGCAGAAAATAACGGTGCGGTTGGCTATGCCGCCCAAGCATCTGCTTTGCACGGTTGAGGTGCCAATTTCATCATAAGAGAGCTGACGGAAAAGCTCGCCAAATCCTTCGATGTGTTTGTCGAAAAGAGGAGTCATTGCTTCTGGCGTTGAATCTCGTCCGGTAAACCCTGTGCCGCCAGTGCTAATGATTGCGTGGATGCTTGTGTCAGCAATCCATTGCGATACCGCTGCCCGAATCAGGTAGATATCATCGATGACGATTTTTCTATCAGCCTGTTTGTGCCCCGCCGCTTTAATTTGTTCGCAGAGGTATTGGCCAGAGGTGTCGTTATCCATAGTGCGGGTGTCAGATACCGTCAGCACGGCGATGTTCAACGGAATAAAAGGCGACTCGTTTTTAGACACTGTTTTAGGCGCTATTTTAGACACTATGTAGATGCTCCTATAGAACGGATGGGGCTAGCTAGTTGGCAGCAATGCTTCAGCGTTTTCCAAGTCTAACTGAGTGTTGATATTTATAAAGTGATTGGTGCCAACCGGCCATGTAAAAACGGCATGTGGTTGTGTATCCAAAAACTGATGGAAACCGCGTATACCCGTTTCGGTTTCTGCCTTTAGTATCGGAAAAAGATCTCGGTGCCAAAGCATGGTGGCAGGCTGAAGGCGGGTGCCATCGTGAGCCACTGCGATAGGCATTTTTTCAGTTACAGCGGCGCGCATAAGTTTTTCAGCGAGATCCAGCGGTAAAAAGGGCGTGTCGCAAGCTGATGTAAGCAGCCACTCGTTGTTTTGTTTTCTATCTTGCTCCCTATTTTGTTCCTGTAGCTGATTTAGGCAGCTAAGCACGGCTATTAAGGGACCATGACCCTGGGTCATATCGGCTACCCATTTACTCGGTGTTGGTATGCTCAGTTGATGATCATCGTATGGCTCGCCGCTCAGAATGAGATCGGAGACTTGGGGCGCCAGCCGGTCAATGACGTGTTGTATCAGTGGCTTGTAATCGAGCAGAGCTAGCGCCTTGTTGGTGTTGCCAAAGCGAGAGGACTGTCCACCTGCAAGAATGGCGCCGGTTATGTTACTCATGTAAAACCGAAGTTATTTTTCCCAACGCTGCGCGCGTTGGCGGTCTGAATCTTTCATGGCAAGCCAGTCATCAGTGTGGCCACTGCGCTTTTCTTTTTTCCAAAAGGTCGCATTGGTCTTTAATTGATCCATCACAAACTCACAGGCTGCGAAGGCATCTGCGCGATGGCTTGACGCAATGGCAACCAGCACGATCTGATCCGTAGGTTGTAGTTTGCCGACGCGATGAATGACGGTGGGCTCAGAAATATTCCAGCGTTGTTGCGCTTGTGTGCATATATCGCCGATGACTGCTTCTGTCATGCCAGCATAATGCTCAAGCTCCAATGTTTGAACCTCGCCATCTTGATTAAAGTCACGAACAAGACCGACGAACTGCACTATTGCGCCGGGAGTGTTGTCGGTGCTGGCGCGCAACCGCTCATATTCTTCAGCGATATTGAAATCTGATTCGGAAACAATGACAGGCAAAGACTTAGCCTCCGGTAACTGGTGGCAAAAACGCGAGCTCATCGCCATCGGAAACAGGAGAAGCCCACTCGGCCATTTTTTGATTGAGCGCGACGTTGATAGGCGTGGATTTTTTTGCGTCGATTAGTTCTGGGTGTTCAATCGCGATTGCATCGAATACATCTTGGGCCGTCTTTGTGTTCTCGGTGAGCTCGAAGTTGAACTCAGTTTGGTCAACGCAGTCACCAAGGCTCCCGAAAAATAGGATAGTTGCCATCGGGCTAGGTGTCCGCGTGCCAGTTTCCGGATTTGCCGCCGGTTTTTTCGAGCAGGCGCGTTTCTTTAATCAGGATGCTTTTATCGATGGCTTTGCACATATCGTAGATAGTGAGTGCGGCAATAGATGCGGCTGTGAGTGCTTCCATTTCTACACCGGTTTTCCCAGTGGTTTTACAGGTCGCTAGTATTCGAATACGGGCGTTAGTCATTTCTATATCGATGCTGACTTTGCTTAATGGAAGCGGGTGACATAGTGGAATTAAATCGCTGCATTTTTTTGCTGCCTGAATACCAGCAATACGCGCGGTAGCGAAGACATCACCCTTAGGGTTCTCATCAGCTTCTAGTGCTTGTAACACCGTTTGGCTGAGCTGCAATTGGCTTTCTGCAACCGCGGTGCGCGAAGTATCTGATTTCTCAGATACATCCACCATATGGGCTTCGCCTTTGGTGTTTATATGAGTGAGAGGTGTTTGTTGCTTTGTCATTGGTCAATTGTGCCATAGCTGATGCTTGGATTGATTGATTCTGTGAGTTTGTATGCGTTGATCGTTAGAATAGAGGCCTAATACATAGGTATGCATTTTTGGCCAAAATCGTTCTGTTTAACAAGCCCTATGGGGTGCTTAGTCAATTTACTAGCCAAGAGGGCAAGCAAACCTTGGCGGAGTTTATTGATATCCCAAACGTTTATGCGGCGGGGCGGTTAGACAAAGACTCTGAAGGGCTCTTGGTACTTACGGATGATGGAAAACTGCAAAGCCAGATTAGTTCACCCAAGTTTAAGAAACCGAAGACCTATTGGGTGCAGGTGGAAGGTGAGCCGGATGAGGCTGTTATGGGGCAGCTGCGGGTTGGTGTGAATTTGAAAGATGGACTGACAAAGCCGGCCGAGGCACGATTGATTAATGCCCCCGATATTTGGCCCAGAACCCCGCCCATTCGAGAACGCAAAACGATTGCCACTTCTTGGCTTGAATTGACTATTCGAGAGGGTAGAAATCGCCAAGTACGGCGTATGACAGCGGCGGTAGGTTTTCCGACGCTTCGTCTCATTCGTTATGCTGTAGATCAGTGGACGATTAACGGCATCGGCCCCGGTAGCTATCGGGTGGTCGATCAATAGCCTGTTTTGTACCTAATGCTGCACTTGGCTAAGTGCTGATGATTTCGCCAATGAGCGAGTTTGGCAATGCTTCCAAAATTTTCACTCTGGTAAAGCCGTTAATAAGATCGGTTTGATCCGTGCGGAAATTGACCACGCGGTTGTTCTCGGTACGGCCTTGTAGTTGGCCTGGGTCTTTTTTTGAATAGCCCGTGACCAGTATCTCTTGTTCGGTGCCCACCATCGACAGGCTTATCTGCCGAACATCTTGCAGAATGCGTGCCTGCAGCTTTTGTAGACGCTCTTTTTTCACTTCTTCCGAAACCTCATCGGGGAGATCCGCAGCTGGCGTGCCGGGGCGAGCACTGTATATAAAGCTGAATGAGGTATCGAACCCCACATCTTCAATGAGTTTCATGGTTGCATTGAAGTCATCTTCGGTTTCACCTGGGAAGCCAATGATAAAGTCTGAAGAGATGCTGATATCTGGCCGAATTCTGCGCAGTGCACGAATCTTCGCTTTGTATTCAATAGTGGTATGGCCGCGCTTCATTTGCATCAAGATGCGATCAGAGCCACTTTGCACAGGCAGGTGCAAGTGGTTAACGAGCTCGGGCACGTCGGCATAGCAGGCGATCAAATCATCGGTAAACTCAACGGGATGTGAGGTGGTATAGCGAATACGGCTAATACCCTCAATGGCTGCAACTAAAGGAATTAACTCTGAAAAACGTGCGACGCCGCCTTCGGGAGTATCGCCACGATAGGCGTTGACGTTTTGCCCGAGCAAGTTCACCTCGCGTACTCCTTGTTTGGCGAGGTGAGCGACCTCAGCGAGCACGTCTTCTAGCGGTCGGCTTACTTCTTCGCCACGCGTATAGGGCACCACGCAGAACGTGCAGTATTTGGAGCAGCCTTCCATAATGGAAACGAAAGCCGTTGCGCCATCGGCTTCTGGTTGCGGCAGGCGATCAAATTTTTCAATCTCGGGAAAGCTGATGTCGACCACGGTCGCGCCGCTGTCTTGTTTGTGCTCTGTCATCATTTCAGGCAAACGATGCAGTGTCTGTGGACCAAAGATTAGATCAACAAAGGGCGCGCGCTTGGCTATGGCGTCGCCTTCTTGGCTGGCGACGCATCCACCTACGCCGATAACGAGATCAGGTTTTTTTTCTTTTAGGTGTTTCCAGCGACCAAGTTGATGGAAGACTTTTTCCTGCGCTTTTTCTCGAATTGAGCAAGTGTTAAGCAACAGCACATCGGCCTCTGCTGCATCGTCCGTTTCTTGCATGCCATGACTGTCGCCCAGAAGATCTCGCATACGAGCAGAGTCGTACTCATTCATCTGGCAGCCATGGGTTTGAATAAATAGTTTTTTCACAAATGATGTCGCTGCAAAAACGGGAGGGCGATTATAGCGGTGGTGGCCTAAATTGCCACATTAATCAGGGGCTTGAGTCTGACCGAGAGTACCAGCAGAGCCCCAATATGGAGCCTATACTGGCTTTTTTTGAGGGTGCGCTGTGCTAAGATGCGCGCGCCCAATTCCGATGACAGGGGCAGATGGCAATGGCGGCGCAGGTGGCTAGAGTTGGAGACTCAAGAATAGATGGCAAAAGATCCGATTTATCGCATCAGTTTTTACAATCAGGGCGAAGTGTACGAAGTCTACGCGCGCCATATTTTTCAGAGTGAACTGATGGGTTTTATCGAGGTTGAGGAGTTTGCATTTGATGAGCGCTCCGGAATGATTGTCGATCCTGGCGAAGAAAAGCTCAAAGGCGAGTTTTCCAATGTAAAACGCTCATTTATCCCTATGCATGCGGTTATTCGTATTGATGAAGTCGAGAAGCAAGGTACGGCGAAAATCTCCGATATTAAAGCCACCGATAAAGTAGCCACATTGCCGTTTTCAACGATGACGCCTAAGCCTAAATCCGGTAAGTAGTGCTGATGTTTTTCTAGAACTACCTAGGACTTGTCTTTATACAAGCCATTTCGCGTGCTGCTTATCACCCTATAGCGAATCTACGCCACCGCTCGTCGGATAGTTGTAACGAAATGTCACGGTTTATTGATAGCCCTTGCTCGTTAATATAAATTGTCAACCTGTGTGTAAGCAGGTGTGTGATTAAGTTCACATTTTTAATAATATAAAGAGCAACTGGTTAAGAATTACATTGCTCATGGGAGAGGAGATAGGTATGAGTTTTATACGTATAGCGGCAAAAGTAGTATTAGGTTTTGCCATAGCAGGCGCAAGTATTGCGGCAAATGCTGTTGTTATTGATTTTGATGGTTTGGATAGTAGTGCAACCCAAACACCGTTAAATTTTGGTCCTGGTTCTGTGTTGGAGGATCGCCGAAACGTTGGCTATACACAAACTGACTTTAGAAATGGCGGTGAGTTTACTGAAGATGGTTTTACCTTCTCAGTGGACGTTGCTAGTGATGATGCGCCTCCTAGGGCGGTGCTGTTTGATACAACTTGTGCAATTGGCGCGCGCGACCCGTATGCCGCTTGTAACGACGATGTTGATCTCACTCCAGCCGAGCAGGGTGAAAATGGTGTTTCAGGCAATATCCTAATTGTTCAGGAGCAAGGCTCGAGTATTCCTGATGACGCTGGCGCACCTGGCGGCACCATTACATTAACTCTGGAGCGAATTGCTCCTGATCTTCCTGAAGTCTTTACAGGCTTTAGATTATCGGGTGTATCAGTGATTGACGACGAAACATTTGAATTCTTGTCAATTATTGATGGTGTAGAGACGTTTCTCGATAGCATTTCACTTAATGAAAATAGTGAAACTGGGCAGCTCGCTCTTGATACAGGGATTTTTGAAGTAGGTGATTCACTCGTGATCAATTTCCTTGGCTCGGGTGGTGTTGATTCACTTGTTCTAGCACCTGTGCCCATTCCAGCAGCGTTGCCATTGTTTATATCGGCGTTGGCAGGACTTGGCTGGACTGCAAGATCGCGTAGAAAGCACGCGCTTTAAGATAGAGGATGTATAAAAAAGCCGCCTATATGGCGGCTTTTTTTGTGCTATAGGCTATCGGCATTCTCTAGCGAAACCTAGTTCTATTTTTGGCTTAGGCTCTCCGCTTATTCTGCCAGTGACTGCTGAAGATAGGTAATGAGAGCGCTCCTGTCTTCTCCATTTAGAAGCCCTTGAAAATCCATCTTCGTTCCCGGCGCAAAGGTCTTTGGATCCGCTAAAAACGCATCTAACTTGTCCGGTGCCCAAGGGCCTTGATGGCTCAGCTGTGTTAGTGCATTCGAGTATTCATAGCCGTTGGTCGAAGCTATTGGCTGATTGAAGATGTTGCTTAGTGACGGGCCGATGCTATTCGATCGGTTTTGATCAAGTGGGCCATGGCAGCCAGCGCAGAGTATGGCCAACTGAGCGCCGCGCTCGTATCCAGATAATAGCTCAATTTGCGATTCGTCCAATACGTAGTCTCCGCGAAGCTTCATCATTGCGGCTAGCTGTTGTTCGATCATCGATTCTCTAATTTTTCGGTAGGCCTTGGCTTCTATCCAACCTGCTTCTATTTCAAGTTCACCCATCGCTACGGCGAGCGCTATTGCCTGTTCCTCATCGAAAATGCTTGGATCGGTGCGCAATCGCGCCAATTGGTCCAGAAACAGTTTACGATCCTCTAGAAAACGTTGCACCACCGGCAGTTGCGTTTCGACCGCCGTATTAATGACAGCAAGTTGCTCGTCATCAAGAATAGCGCTGAAGGATCTCGAGATCTGGCCTCGGTTCGCGGCATGGCCGCTGTTGTGGCGGATGGCCACAAAGCCGAAGAATTGCGCTGGCTGTCCTAAAGGGATGACTTCATTGTCCTTTGGCGTGCCAGTCAGCCAAGAAAACGCTTTGGCGAACAGGTTTTCCAGTTGCTTGTATTGGCTTCGTTCTAAGCTTTCGGATGCGACGCGAACACCACTGATCAATTCCCGAGGTATTTCAGGGTTATTGCGCCAACTGGCAATCTGAGCGCGCTGTTCATCGTTCATAGACTGCTCTAGTGCCGCGAACCCTCGTGCTTCTTGAATCGCGACCGTTGCGCCTAGCCGTGCAAAATACTCTGCGGCCTCAAGTATTTTTACTTCGTCGATAGGTTGGCCGGTATATAAATGGTTTTCGTAGATTCTTAGGATGGTCTCTCGAGCATTCCACCATTCACTTAGCGTTTGATCTGTTTCAGCAGTGACTGTGGCTAAAATGTCGCGCTGCTGCTGATTCGCTATAGAGAAGAATCCTCGACCTAATGCTCCGCGATTGGCAGCACGGTCACTCTCATAACGCAGTGCCACGAAGCCAAAATACTGTGCGTTTTTGCCGATCGATAGCTTTTCGTTGTCGGCGGGTGAGCCGCTTAGCCAAGTGAATCCTTTGGAAACCATCGCCGCTCTAAGGTCTCTAAGGGTGCGGCTCCCACTATATTCTGATATTGCTGAATCATTGCTGCGTTCTGCGCGTTCTGCGCTAGCGGAAGGGTTGTTTTCTTGGGTGACAGCATTGCCTGAAAAGACAATTGCTGTGGTGAGGGCAAATACATGGATAAGTTTGATGGCCATGGTGTTAGTCACTCCGCGTTATGTGATAAGCGATGAGCTACCTAAAATAAGCGAAGGTACGTATAGTAAGAAAGCGGTTTTACTTTTCTTTATATACGAGTCTTGTGCCGATGTGAGCGGCTAACCAGTTGTTAAGTCTCGAGTAATTGCCGCACGCTGGCTAATTTCACACATACACAAAACACTTGCATTGCTTTGATGACGTCTTCCAGTTCGGGAAATGTGGGCGCTAGGCGAATGTTTTTATCTTCAGGGTCGTTTCCATAAGGGAAGGTGGCGCCGGCACGGGTTAGTTTTACGCCAGCTTCTGCCGCAAGCTTTACTACTTCCTTTGCTAGCCCTGGTTGGGTATCAAAGGAGCAAAAATAGCCGCCATCTGCCTGAGTCCAAAAGCCGAATTCTTTAAGTTCTTTATTCAGTGCATCAAAAACGGCACTAAACTTAGGTCGAATGCTATTCGCATGCGCTTCCATCTGTTTGCGTAACGCAGCTTCATTGGGAAACAGCTTGGCGTGACGAAGTTGGTTAACCTTGTCGAAACCGATAGTAGTGACAATTAGCTGTTTATCCAGTGCGCTGAGGTTTTTATCTGAGCTTGCTACCCAAGCGATACCTCCACCGGCGAAACTGATCTTAGAGCTGGATGCGAACATCCAGATATGGTCTTCTGTGCCATGTTTAACTGCGCAGTCCCAAAGGCTTGTAAGCGGTTTAGGCGTTGGCGTGAGATCGTGAACGGCGTAGGCATTGTCCCAAAATACGCGAAAGCTGGGGTTGGCTATTTGGCCAAGTTTGGCGATGCGCATGACTGTCTCTTCGGAGTAGATCACGCCCGTTGGATTAGAGTATTTTGGGACACACCAGATGCCAATGATTTGGTCGTCATTTTTGACCATTTCTTCAACTACATCCATATCCGGGCCGGTCTCTGTCATAGGCGCGGTAACCATCTGGATGCCGAGATCTTCACATATCGAAAAATGGCGATCGTAGCCCGGTACAGGGCAAATAAACTTAGGGGTAGTGATGTTTTTCCAGGCGTTGTCTTCTCCGCCTGCGCCTTTGTTATATTGCGTAAGAGCGGCAAAAAACATGAGTGTTAAGCTGCTATTACCGGCGGCAATGATATTTGCTGCAGGGCAGGCGAGAATTTCACCACCCAGTGCCTGCATTTCTGGCAGACCACGAGGCGTGCCGTAGTTGCGGGTGTCGATTCCGGATTCGGAGATGTAGTTGCCGTCAAGAATGCCATCGAGTTTGTCGGCAATGCTAACCTGTGCGGTAGAGGGTTTTCCGCGCGTTAGGTTCAGGGAAAGTTTTTCTTCTTTGAGCGCCTGATAGGCTTGGCTTAGTTCCGTTTCAAACTTTTGCAGCTCTTCTTTTGTTGCGCCCTGAAGTTGCACCCTGATACCTCCTCACTCAAGTTGAGAGGCGATTATAGTAACCTTTCCCCTTGGCGCAATAGTGAGCAGCGTTGCTGTGCGGCTTTAGGTTTTAGCTGACAGCCGTCGAAAAAGTTAGGTTAGGTGCCTTTTTTGCGTGTCCTCAAGGGGTTGGGGATATAAATCAGGGGGGCGGTTCCCTATAATTACTCGGCTAAGCGTGTATTCGCTAAAAAGAAAAACCATATACAGATTTAAAGCAGGATTTCATGACGGCTTACCGTATTCACCCTGATACCGAAAAAGTACTCGCAGATTTTTCCGTTCCCCAAGAGTTGGGTTTTGGCGAAGTTAAGGTGCCGATTATGTATCGGGCGGATTACCTTGATGGCGAATGGGTATCAGCACAGCTGCAACCCTATGGGCCAATTGAACTAGACCCGGCCGCCAAGGTTTTGCATTACGCTCAGGAAGTATTCGAAGGGATGAAGGCTTATCGTGTTGAAGGTGCCATAGATAGCGCACCGCATTTCTTTCGGCCGCTTGAAAATCTTGAGCGGATGAATCGCTCAGCAGACCGTATGTGCATGATCAATGTGCCCGAATCTATCTTTATGGATGGTATTTGCTCGATCACCGCGCATGCAGAGCCCTTTATTCCAAGCTATTCTGGCGAATCTTTGTATCTTCGACCCTTTCTGATCGGCACTAAGGCCAATTTGGGAATGGGTATGTCTAATAGTTTTATCTTCGTCGTTATTGCTAGCCCCTCGGCGATATACCATGCTGGGAATATGCGGGTTCAAATAGAGCGCGAAGGCTGTCGAGCAGCGCGCGGAGGCACAGGTGCTGCAAAAACCGGTGGTAATTATGCAGCGGCATTGCAATCGGCAAAACGCGTGCAGGAACGTGGCTATGACCAATCGCTCTGGTTAGATCCTATCGAGATGACAAATATTGAAGAGTTGTCGGGAATGAATTTTTTTGTGGAGCTCGATGGTGCTTTACATACGCCAATACTCAATGGCTCATTCTTGGCTGGGGTAACCCGAGACTCTATCGTCCAATTGGCGCGCCACAAGGGTATGGAGGTGGTCGAGCGCGATTTACCTATCACTGAAGTGCTCAGTGCCATTGAATCTGGCAGAGCAACAGAGGCGTTTGCCTGCGGCACTGCCGCTATTGTCGCACCCATTAGCTTGATAGCTGATGCTGACGGTAAGGAATATGTGCTGCCAAATGTGGATTTGGTGGCGGGGACGTTGCGATCTGAATTACTGGCGATTCAAGAAGGTCGGGCAGTAGATCCATTTAATTGGGTCAAGTCTTTGGACGTTGATCAGTATTTATCTGCACCCAGTACTGTTATTTGAAAATAAAAAAGGCGACAGATTACTCTGTCGCCTTGATAAAAGATTCTAAGCTAATTAGCGAAAATCGGCCAGAGTATCCCCATTAGAGAACGCGTAATCGCTTCCTGCTGCAATCGTATGACAACCTGAGCAGAATCCATCTGTCGTCCTAGCTTCTCGTCCGTAGCCTCGTGACCATGCCCAATTTTCAGCTGGGTTAGCGGCGTCGTCAGAAACCTTAACCATAACTGTGATACCGGGGTTTCTACCGGAGTCTAATGCCGACTGGCTTGAATATTGTTCTTTTAAAATCACCGTGCCAACGGGGTAACTGTATGGGGCCGTGCCTAGTGAGGCCTCTTCGCCAACGGAGTTAACATAGACTTGGCGAACGCCTTTGCTGCCCTCGTGCAGACCACCCAAGAAGTTTGTGTGATCGCCAGTGATGGGCTTGTTGTTGACCATGGTCCAGCTTTTGTAGTCAGCCCAACGTGGATCAGGGTCGCCACCTCCACCAATAAGCGCACAGCCGGTTGCTGCTAGTGAAAGTACAAGAAGAGCATATATTTTTTTCATTAGTATCATCCATCTATTTGTAGTGACTAGCGGTAAAGTCCTTTGTGACACAAAACTTTATTGCTTTCAATTAGAATTAATTCATCTGATGCAAATTAGCGCCGACGATAGTGGCTATCTTTAACTAAATTTTCACGGGTAGCTAGTCTTTTTGACTAAATTCAATGCGGCAAACTAGGCTAACTTAAAATACCCTTCGTTAAGCTAGTCTTCTCGTTTTCGCGCGGCGCGTGGATGGGACTGATCATAGACTTTGGCCAGATGCTGAAAGTCTAGATGAGTATAAATTTGCGTGGTCGAGATATTGCTGTGACCTAGCAGTTCCTGCACAGATCGCAGATCGCTGCTGGACTCAAGAAGATGGCTGGCAAAAGAATGCCGCAGCATATGAGGGCTTACATGGTTCGTCAGTCCCTGTTGTGCAGCGATTGTTTTTAGGCGCAATTGCACCGTTCGAGAGCCAATCCGTTTACCTCTCTGATTTAGAAATAATGCAACCTCGCCCTCAGCTAGTTTTTCCTGCCGTATTTTCAGCCACGCGTCGATGGCGGCCACTGCTTTTTTTCCTACAGGCAAATCGCGTGTCTTTTGGCCTTTTCCTGTTACTCTGATAGCGGCGCTTTTCAGATCTAACGATTCTGGATTAAGAGAGCAAAGCTCACTAAGTCGCAGGCCTGATGAATACAATAGTTCAAACATGGCGCGATCCCGAACATCTATCCAGCGGCTTCCTTCTATTTCCAATAGTTGGCTCATTTGATCGACATCAAGCGTTTTTGGCAGGGGTCGATTGGCTTTTGGAGCAGAAATACTTGCCGTTGGATCGACGGCAACCCAGCCTTGTCGAACGGCGTGTCGGAAGAAGCTTCTTATAGCAGATACCCATTGCTGCAGACTTCGGCTACTCAAACCGTCTTTGTGTAATTGACTGAGCGCAGCACGAATGTCAGAAGTGTCTATTTGATTGATCGATGTTGATTCGGATACGAAGGCGTCGAGTTTAGAGAGATTGCGAGCGTAACTATCAAGCGTATGTTGGGAGAACTGTCGTTCTGTTCGAAGATGGTGAATAAATTGTTTGGAGCAATGATCCAGTGTCATATTCACAGTCTAATACGTGTCCGCATAATACAGGCTACCGAGTAGCCTAATTTTTACTTAGAAGAATCGAGATAAAACCGCGTTGACGTATTCTCCGACGAAGTTAACGAATTCTGTGCCCATATCGTCCCGAAAGTGATTTTCATCCTTGCTGCCGATGAGAATATAACCCTCGTGATCTGCCCAATTGATTTTTATCAGCGCAACAGAACGTGCCAGTTCATTTTTTTCAGCTAGAATATTTTCGCGCAACTTTTCAGGCGCTTTACCTAGGTAGACTGGTAAGTTGTATATCGAGCTTGAAAACACCCTGTAATCTTGGCTTGAGAACTGGATAATTTGCTCGGTAGGATTCTCCCACGTATTTTCTATTACCACGACTTTGAGTAGACTCAGACCGAAGTCTAGACAGACCGTGCGTTGCAATATATTTAATGCGTGATTTGGATCCATGGCAGTCGCGAGCGCGACGGAAAGCTCTTGAAATCGTTTAAGGATAGATTCGTTGTGTTTTGCATTGCGTGCCAACTCAGCGAGTTTTTCACGATTTTGAGACAAATGATTTCTCAGTAATTCAACCTGGCGCTGAATCAGCGAGACGGCGCCTGCATCTGTTTCGTGGACCAAATTCAGATCCGCCAGAGCGCTTGCGTTTTCTGTAAAGAAATCGGGGTTTCTCTTCAGGAATTCTACAATTTCTTCAGTGGTAATTGTCTGTTCTTGAGCCATAGGATTTAAACTCGAATTTGACCGTGAAAAACCGTTTTTGCCGGCCCAGTAAGGATGACAGAACGCTCTTGTCCCTGCCAGTCAATTGTAAGTGCTCCGCCGGGCAAATTCACTTTCACTGGTGTGGTAAGTCGATCTTGAGCTATGCCAGATACCACTGCGGCACAGGCGCCAGTGCCGCAGGCCAGTGTCTCGCCGGTGCCGCGCTCATACACACGCAGATTGATTTCTTGCTCGTTCAGAACTTGCATAAAACCGATATTGGCTCTATTCGGAAATATTGAGTGCTTTTCCAACTTACCGCCCAGTATTTTTACTGGTACAACATCTACATTATCAACCGTTAGAACGGCGTGAGGATTGCCCATGCTGACTGCTGCAAATTCGATAGGGTCGAGTTTTAGTTCAGCGGTATAGATATCCTGCTTTTTATCAACGGCGAGCGGAATCTTTTCTGGTTCGAAGTTGGGTTTCCCCATATCGACAGAATAGGTGTTGTCTGAATTAGTGGTGATTTCTATGTTGCCACTGGTTGTTGATACTCTAATTGGGTTTCGTGCACAGAGTTTTCGGTCGCGCACAAATTTTGCAAAGCAGCGCGCGCCATTGCCACATTGTTCAACTTCGCCGCCATCTGCATTGAATATGCGATAGTTGAAATCTACATCGGCGTCATCGGGCGCTTCGACGAGCAGGATCTGATCGCATCCGATGCCAAACTGGCGGTCAGAAATTTTTCGTGCGAGTTTAGCCGTGAATTTAACCGTTTGAGTAACGGCATCAATCATGACGAAATCATTGCCCGCGCCGTGCATTTTCGTGAATTTAAGCCACATCAGACACGAGACTCTGTTTGCGTCAGTTGCCCAAGTGTTTCGCGCTCGCGAAGCACCATCACTTGGTCACCAGATACCATGATTTCAACAGCTCTAGGGCGGCTATTGTAGTTGGACGCCATGGTAAAGCCGTAAGCACCTGCGGAATGTTGAGCGAGCAGATCGCCTTCAGCAATAGCGAGTTCGCGATCTTTGCCGATGAAATCAGCAGATTCACAGATGGGCCCAACAATATCCCAAGTCTTTTTCTCACGATCGCTATGAGATACCACTGGGGTGATATTCATCCAAGCGCTGTATAACGCCGGACGCAGCATATCGTTCATTGCGGCGTCTACTACGGCAAAATTCTTCGATGGCGACTCTTTGGTGAACAGCGTTTTGGTGACCAAAATACCTGCATTAGCGGCGATTGATCTGCCTGGCTCAAACGCGAGCTGTTGAGGTCGATCGCCAAGGCGCTCAAATAGACCCTCGAGCAACTGGCTAGGGAGAGGTGGCGTTTCATCGATATAGGTCACACCTAGGCCGCCGCCCAAGTCGATGTGCTCTAACTCAATGCCTCGTGACGCTAAGTCATCGACTAACAGTAAAATACGATCAAGCGCATCCCAGTAGGGGTCGAGCTCTGTGAGCTGTGAACCGATATGGCAATCGACGCCTATAACCTTGATATGCGGCATCGATGCAGCCCGCTCATAGACTGCTGGCCCTAGAGAAATATCAATACCAAACTTATTGTCGCTTAGTCCGGTCGATATATAGGGATGCGTTTTCGCATCTACGTCGGGATTGATTCGCACGGAAATAGGGGCGACCAAACTTAGTTTGCCGGCAACTTGATTGAGCAGTGTTAGCTCAGATTCGGACTCAATGTTGAAGCAATGAATGCCAGCATCCAGTGCATAGCGCATTTCCTCTTCGGTTTTCCCGACCCCCGAAAATACGACTTTGTTTGGGTCACCACCTGCTTGAATAACTCGGTGTAGCTCGCCGCCAGATACGATGTCAAAGCCGCTACCCATTTGTGCGAGCACGCTGAGGACACCAATATTAGAGTTAGCCTTGACTGAGTAATAGATATTACCGCGATCGCCCAGTGGTTCTTGCCAAGCGCGCAGGTGTCTCTCCAGCGTGGCGCGACTGTATATGTAAGTTGGAGTGCCGAATTCGGCAGCAATTTTTCTGACCGCAACGTCCTCTGCGAACAGTTCGCCGTTGCGGACCTCGAAATGATTACTCATTAGGTCTTTTCTTTTTTACTTATCTCAAGCTTCCGGTTCAGCATTGTCAATCAATGCCTCTTTAGGCTCTGGCAATTGCAGAGAACTCTTGTGACCACATGAAGCCAAGGTTATTGTGCATAGTATCAGAAATGCTGCAAAAGCTAGTGCGCGCATGATAAGAACTCCTTAGAATCAGGGTGCGCGAGTATAAACCTATTCTTGTCGCACTCAACATTGGAGTATCGAGTGGCAGAATCCGAGTTTCACAAGGTGATTGATGATATCTATATACAAATTGAGGATCAGATTGATGAATCTGGCGCTGATTTGGATTATGAAACTAGCGGTGGTGTAATGACCATAACCTGCGAGTCAGATGGTTCTAAGGTTATTTTGAGTCGGCAACCGACGACGGGTGAACTTTGGGTCGCAGCACGATCCGGCGGTTTTCATTTTAGAATGCAGGATAGCGACTGGGTCTGTGCCTCGGGCGAGAATCTTGCAGAATTACTAGAACGTGTTATTCAGGAGCAGAACAACGAAACACTTACTCTCTCTTTTTCGTAAAACGCCACGAAAGCCACCAATGAACGCAGAGCAACCATTTACGGTATATGGGCGCCCTGGGTGCATCTATTGCCATCGAGCGGTGCGGTTACTAACGAAAAGTAGTCTCGAATTCGAATACATCGATATCTATGATAAAGGTCTATCGAAGCAAGACGTCTCCGAGCGAATCAAACAGCCTGTGCAGACCATGCCACAAATTCTTCATGGTGATCATTATGTTGGTGGCTGTACCGAACTGTTCGCTTATCTCAAATAGTCAATTAGCCACTTAGCAGTCTCAGCTTGAACTGTTGAGGCGAGCTCTGGCAGCTTTAGCAGCGCTAACCACCTGTGTTGGAGCGGTTCCTCCAAGGTGATTTCTGGCTGAGACAGAGCCTTCCAGTGTCAACACATCAAACACGTCTTCGGTAATATCTGAACAGAACTGCTGGAGATCTGACAAGCTCAGTTCGGAAAGATCTTTTCCGCGATCTAGGCCAAGCGCTACAGCATTACCTACAATTTCATGCGCATCTCTAAAAGCGATGCCTTTGCGTACAAGGTAGTCTGCTAGGTCCGTTGCCGTTGAAAATCCTGCCATGGCGGCAGCACGCATCTGTTCACTATTAGGTTTAATCGCTGGAATCATATCCGCAAAGGCGCGGAGGCAATCCCTGAGCGTATCGACGGCGTCGAATAGCGGCTCTTTATCTTCTTGGTTATCTTTGTTGTAGGCGAGTGGTTGCGACTTCATTAGCGTCAGCAGACTCATTAAATCCCCGTATACGCGGCCAGTCTTGCCGCGAACAAGTTCAGGAACATCAGGGTTTTTCTTTTGCGGCATGATGCTAGAGCCAGTGCAAAAACGATCTGGAAGCGTAATAAACTGGAATTGTGCCGAAGCCCAAAGAACGAGCTCTTCACTCATTCGTGATAAGTGCATTAAACAGATGCTTGCACAGGCACAGAATTCGATTGCGAAATCACGATCACTAACAGAATCCAATGAGTTTCTTGTCGGTGAATCAAAGCCTAGGGCAGAGGCTGTCTTTTCTCGATCGATGGGGTACGTCGTGCCAGCAAGCGCGGCAGCACCAAGTGGCGACTGATTTAAGCGCACTCGGCAATCCTGTAGCCTCGATGCGTCCCGTTCCAGCATTTCATTCCACGCCAACAAATGATGGCCAAATGTCACTGGTTGAGCCGTTTGTAAGTGTGTAAACCCGGGCATGATGGTGTTTGCTTCAACTTCTGCGAGCTCTATGCAGCCAGCCTGCAAACGCGTTAGTTCGGTTGCTATTTGGTCAATTTCGTCGCGTAGCCAGAGACGCACATCCGTTGCCACCTGATCATTTCTAGACCGACCGGTGTGGAGCTTCTTTCCTGCAATGCCAATTTTTTCGGTTAACGCCGCTTCAATATTCATGTGCACGTCTTCGAGTGACGTGGACCAGCTGAACCTGCCAGCCTCTATATCTTCTTGGACTTCTGACAGCCCCTGCTCGATAGCCTCTAGTTCTTCGGTGTTTAAAACACCTTGCTCAGCAAGCATTTGGGCGTGAGCTAACGATCCGCGAATATCCTGAGTGTAGAGACGGCGGTCGAAGGACTCTGACGCGGTAAATCGCTCAACGAAGGCGTCCGTGGGTTCTTTAAATCTGCCGCCCCAAATAGTAGAGGAGTCTTTGGTTCTATTGTCTGTCATCTGCGTAGCGCCACTGGCCAATTT
Organism: uncultured Porticoccaceae bacterium; assembly: GCA_964623085.1. Taxonomy (GTDB): domain Bacteria; phylum Pseudomonadota; class Gammaproteobacteria; order Pseudomonadales; family GM7GCV1; genus CAZUTO01. The sequence goes on along the minus strand of CAZUTO010000003.1, from coordinate 123,603 downwards.
AGGGTTGTAAATGCGCGGCATTATACATTAGCGATAAAAGATTAAATTTAAGCTCTGCTGGTTCTCAGTTTCGGGCTTCGTCACTTGGATACGTATAAAGGCCTGAATTATTCTCTAGGGAGCACAATAACTTAGCTACACCACAGCCTTTGATTGACTCTCATCGCAAGCCAAATAATGCGTTAAATGACCTGAATTGGATCCCCGATTTCGGTCAGCCCCTTGCTGTTTTGCGTGCGCTACTCGTTAGTGTCGCCATTGCTCTTTTACTTACTTTGCTGCGCTATGGTCTGGGTGGCTGGGAACATGGAGCGTTCGGTCCTTTTGCGCTGCTGTCAGCATGGATTTGTTGTCTCTCATTGATTGGATTGCAATTGGTTCGGACCTATGGATCAGGGTTGCCAATATGGCTGAGTGCAACTTTGGCTTTTTGTTGGATGCTTGCCAGTGCTGCGCTTTGCAGTCTTGCGCCTTTTTGGTTGGGTATACAGCTCGCTTTCCTGTCTTACGACAGCATGTTTGAAACAGTGGCCGAGACGATGCTGATTACTTTTATCGTGGGATCGGTGGTTTTGCGCGCTGTTTTTGCCCACCACGAAATTCGCAAAAACGAAAAACGGCTGCTAGACGCGAAGTACGACGCACTCCAAGCGAGAATTCGTCCGCATTTCTTGTTTAACAGTCTCAATAGTTTGGCCGAACTCATTACTATTGATGCTGCTCGTGCAGAGAATGCAGTGCTAGACCTTTCAGATTTATATCGAGCTACTTTATCTGATCAGGCTCCAGTTCGAGTTGAGCAGGAGCTAGCGCTCTGCGAGAAGTACTTGTGTGTTGAAAAACTCCGCATGGAAGATCGTCTGTCTTGGCAATTTGATGTGGACGAAGAGGCAAAGGGTTGGCTTATACCAGCGCTTTCTCTGCAGCCACTGCTTGAAAATGCGGTACTTCATGGCTTACAGCCTCTCCCAGAGGGAGGACAAATTGAAATGAGTTTGAAGGTTGATGGGAACAAACTGATGTTGCGAATTAAGAATCCGGTAGGTGCGAACAAGGACACTACTTCACGCGGAACAGGTACTGCGTTGAAAAACGTGCATGCTCGATTAAGCGCCTATTACTCTGGCTCGATCGTTTTTGATGCTCGCCAGGTGGATGATCAATATCTCGTTAGTTTGAGCATCTCAAACTCTGCTGCGCGGTTGTAAAGATATGAAGGATCTAAAAACAGTTCTTATAGTTGATGATGAACCATTAGCGCGCGAGCGCCTTGCGCGTTTGATCAATAATATGAATGGCTACATGTTGGTCGGAGCCGCGCATAATGCTGAAATCGGTCTGCAAATGGTTTTATTGAAGCGTCCAGACATCCTTTTTCTTGATATTTCTATGCCTGGCAGAAGTGGCTTGGAAATGGCACGAGACCTTTTAAAAGAGCAGGTGCACCCTGCGGTGATTTTTTGTACTGCTCACGATGAGTATGCCATTGAAGCTTTTGACACCTGCGCTGTTGGTTATGTGGTTAAGCCAGTGCGACAGGAGAATTTGGAATCTGCATTGGCGAATACCACTCGGTTGAATCGTGCGCAGATATCAAACATCGAGTACGTCACTCAGGAAGACGACCCTGCTGCCAGCGAGCATATCACTGTAAAATCTCATCGTGGCGTTGAATTGCTCCCTATCTCTCATATTAGTTATTTCCACGCCGACAACAAATATGTCACCGCCTATCATGAGGCTGGCGAAACGCTTCTAGAAGATTCTCTGCGCAAGCTCGAAGAGCGTATGGGAGAGTTATTTATTCGCGTTCATCGCAATGCATTGGTGTCTATTGCGCACATTGAAGCGCTTGAACGCGGGGGTGGTGAAGCCCGCCTTCGGTTGCGAGGTACACCACGTAAGCCTTCGGTAAGTAGAAGACATCTACGCCAGGTTAAAGAGCTTCTCGAGCACCTCTAGCTAGTTTTGATATGGGTTCTAGTCCATAAAATAGATTTTTGTCAGCTTTCCAATTAGATTCCTCTCAAGGTATTAAAACGCCCAGTTGGCGGGTTAGAATAGCTCTTTCACCATACTATCTTGGAGTTGTCGTTGCCGTCCTTGCGCATTGCAACACGTAATAGTCCTCTCGCTTTATGGCAGGCGGAATTCGTTAAGTCTGAACTACAAAAAATTCACCCTGATTTAGTCGTGGAACTGATTGGTTTTACAACACGAGGGGATAAGCTACTTGATAGTCCGTTAGCAAAAATTGGTGGCAAGGGCTTATTTGTAAAAGAGCTAGAGCAAGCGATGTTAGAGGGTGCGGCAGATATAGCAGTGCATTCAATGAAAGATGTGCCGATGGTATTCCCTCAAGGACTAGAGCTTGCAGTGATCTGCGAAAGGGAAGATCCCCGTGATGCATTTGTTAGCTCTAGCCATGAATCCATAGAAACACTACCGATTGGCGCAATTGTCGGAACCTCTAGCTTGCGGCGCCAGTGCCAACTCACAGCGTTGCGCCCTGATATTGAAATCAAACAGCTTCGGGGAAACGTGAATACGCGATTAAAAAAATTGGATGATGGTCAATATGACGCCATCATCCTCGCAGCCGCAGGTCTTGTGAGATTAGGTTTGAACAATCGAATTGCAGAGCACATCAGCTCAGATGTCTGTTTGCCTGCGGGTGGGCAGGGCGCAATAGGCATTGAATGTAGAAAAGAAGATGAGCAGATTCAAGCGCTCTTGGCACCACTTGAGCATAAGGGCACGACGACCTGTGTTAGCGCTGAGCGTGCATTGAATCATCGTTTGCAGGGAGGGTGCCAAGTGCCCATTGCTTGCTACGCCGAACTGGCGCAAGACAGGTTAGTGATGCGAGCCTTGGTGGGCAGTGTTGATGGAAAAAAAATGTTGCGTGCGTCAGGAGAATCTAATCATATAGAAGCAGAATCATTGGGCGTTCGCTTGGCGGAAGACCTATTAGCCCAAGGCGCAGATGAGATTCTCGCTGAGGTATACCGTTCGGAATGACGGAGTTAAAGGTCTTGGTGACACGCCCTAAAGAACAGGGAGAACGGCTAGCCGACCACCTATCTTCGAAAGGGTTTTCTCCGATATTAGCCCCTATGATCGAACTCACAGAACTGGGTGAAGATCACTTAGATACGCAGTTAAATAGTCTTAGACGTCTGCAAGACATGGATGCTGCCATTGCGATTAGTGCAAACGCGTTTAATTTTGCCACTCGGATTTTAGATTCAGAGCATATCGTCGTTCCAAAGCATCTTGATTGGTTTGCTATTGGTGAGGCGACAGCCGAGAGAATGCATTTGTATGGTTTAAATCCTATTCTGCCAGATTCTCGTTTTGATACTGAGGGCTTGCTTGCGCTGCCGAATTTTTCTGACATTAACAATAAAAAGTTTTTATTGTTGACAGGTGTTGGCGGGAGAAAAAAGCTGGAAGACGTGTTGCGTGAAAGAGGGGCTTCGGTTGAGAAGCTAGAATTGTATAGACGAACGGCTATTTGTCATGATTGTTTACATGTTTGCGAACTACCGGATGCTATGATTGCTATGAGTGGTGAGACCCTTGAATCACTGCGTAACTACCTCATTAGCACGGACCGAAACCACTGGCTCGAACAACCACTTTTTGTGTCAAGCGCAAGAATTGCGGAATTGGCATTGTCATTTGGGTTTAAAGAAGTACGATTGTCAGCAACTGCGTCAGAAAAATCTCTTATAGAAGCGCTATCTCGGTTCGCTTCAGAGGTGTAAACTGATCTTAAGACGTTTAAACATCGGAGCATAGAATGTCCTCTGAGACAACAAACCTTCCCACTGAAGAAAATCTAGATAATCAGGATCTGGAAGATGTATCACTGGGCGAAAGTGCTGACTCAACGCAGCAAGATAAAGATGTAGAGGAGCCAGCTAAACCCAAAAAGAAGGGCGGGCTAGGCAAGGCAATACTATTTTTACTTGTTCTGCTTTTGATTCTTGGGGCCGCTGCAGGTGGCTGGTACTACGCTCAAGAGCAGGTGCGTCTGCAGCAGGGCGATAGTAGTGCTCAAGTTCAAGTTGTGAGTGATCAGCTCGTGGGTTTAGAGGGGCAAATTGCTAATTTAGAGGGGCAAATCGGTAGTTTACAGGATCAGCTGGCAACCCAAAGCACTCGCCAAGCAAATGTTGAGGCTTCCCTGCAAACTTCGTCGAATCAAACGGAAGCGCAGCTATTATCACTGGCACAGAGAGTCTCGCAGTCAGAGACGACGGCGACAGGTGATTGGGAGTTGGCAGAAGCAGAATATCTTTTGCGTATTGCCAATCAGCATCTTGCCACGAGCCATGATGTCGGGGGTGCGCTTGAAATGATGGGTGCTGCGGACACTATTTTGAAAGAACTTGCCTACCCCGAATTGACTCAGGCTCGTCGTGAGCTGGTCTCAGATATCACTCGACTTAGTAATATCCAGCCAGTTGATTATGAGGGTATTTACTTCGCGCTCGATGCGCTATTGCCAGTAATTTCAGGGCTTTCAGGCTTTCGCGTTGAAGAATTGACAGGCTCTGATTTGGTTAGTTCTGATATTGAGGGTTCTGATGAATCGAAGATCGACAAATACTGGTCTGTGATCATTGATGCGCTGAGTCCTTATCTTGTTATTAATAGTTCGAGTGCGTCTTCAGGGTCGGAATACCTGCTTTCAGGCGAACAAGAGGCATTGGCAAAATCTGAAATCCAATTGTTTGTTAGACAGGCGCAGCTAGCAATGCTGGCGGGAGAAGAAGAAGTTTTTAAGCAAGCGCTTAGTAGCGCCGGTAGTCGCATTTCCGAGGTCTTTTCTGAAGATGACGGAGCGGCTTCGCTGATTTCTATCATTCGAGACTACTCAGAACGTGATATTTCTAGTGAATCTGTGGACATCAGCCGTTCAATCCGCGCTGTCGAAGCGGTCGTTGATCAGCTGACGACGCGGACTGAGCAGATTGGCCAATAGGATACAAGCATGCTCAAGATGTTATTAGTTATTATCGCTGCATTGTTGGTATCGGTCGCCGTTTATTCTGGCGTTGGTGCTGATAGTTATTTCCTTCTGAGGATTGGCGATTGGGCAATGCAAATGAGATTGTTTGTTGCATTGGCTATTCTTGTACTAGGGTTTGGAGTTATAACCATGCTCTGGCGTCTTTTCCGAGGCATCTTTCTTGGTAAGTGGCCATCTGATTGGCGTCGACGACGCGAAAAGAACTTAACTCAAAATGCTATAGAGAATCTGGCGCTTTCCAATTGGACGTTAGCGCGAAAAGAGCTGGTTAAAGTGGCAAATAAAACAGACAAACCAGTTCCGTTTATGATGCTCTCGGCTCAAGTATCTGAAGCCATGGGTGATTTGAGTGAGGCTAAGGAAATTTATAGTAAGACCCTAGTGGAATCTCCGGATTGGTCTTATACAGCTCGAAAACGTCTATGCCAAATTGCATTGCTAGAAGGTGACATAAAAGCAGCCGAGGAATTGTTTGTAGAGCTCAAAAAGGAGCGTAAAAGTGATCCGCAGTTGTTTCTGCTGGAGACTCGTTTGGCTGAAGAAACTAGCAATTGGGGAGAGCTTAAAACGTTATTGATTACAGCTCGCAAAAAGCCCGAGCTTTATTCAAAAGTGGCATCAATGGAGCGTAGATTCATTCAAAGCCGCCTTCATCAACGTCTGGGAGCGCCTGAGTTATTAGAGGTTTATGATTTTGTATCGCGAACTGACAACATCACTTCGGATATAGTCGGTCAGTTATCGCAGCAGCTTGCGATGCGAGGACAGAATAAAGAGGCAGAACTGCTTATTAGAAAAGCGCTGAACAAGAACTGGGATGATTCGTTGGTCGGTATATATGCCGAGGTCGAAGCACAGTCGCCCAAAAAGCAATTAAAAAGCGCAGAACAATGGCTGGCGGGTAGAGAGGGGTCTGAAGTACTTCTCATCGCTTTGCAAAAGCTCTCGGTGAGAGCGGGTAATGATGCCAAAGCAGAAGAGTATGCAAACCGGCTTGAGGGACTATTGTCGCAAGAAAAATTCGTTCAACTACCCGCTCCTCCAACCTAAAGTATTGCCAGTTGGTTAAGTTAGTCAGTATTACCTAGGCTCGTTCAGTCGCTAGTAGGTTCATTAACTGTTTTTTGGTGATTTGGTGTCCATGTGCTCTGACACGTTTGATTAGAACGCCTGTAAAAATACTCATCTCCGGTTTTCTTGCAAGTAGAGATAGCGACTCGTTGCCGTCAAGCTGCCGTGATTCAGCATAGTGAGAAACGGCTTTTGACCAAGCCGTGTTGAAGCCCCACTTGGGAATACGGAATGCTTTTTCTGTGCCTTTATATGTGACACTAAAAGCAGGGCTATAGTAAGTTCTTAGTTCGCCACCACGCACTTTTTTCTCGATAAGAATTTTCGCGCAAAAGCCTGTTGCAAACTGATGTGGGCTTCTCTGTTTGAGCGCATTTTTGGCACGATTTTGTATTGCAATTTTTTCTAGATCCGAATCTTTTTCATGTGCTAGCCGAGAAGCGTCGTCACCGTAGACACTTTTCGAAAAGAAAAATTCTTTGCGTTGGTCATTACTACCAAGAGTCCTCGCAACGCGAAAACCAATAAGTCCCTGTGGGTGTTCTCCTTTTTTATATTCGATAACAGCCATGAAAAATTGCGTATCCTTATCCCTGAATCCAATATAGATCGCTTGGAGGGCAAGTTTTTGTTCAGTAAAAAGTTGGATCTTGATGGTCGAGGAGTCTGTGCAAACGCGACGCCTATTGTTCATTAGGGTGAGAATCCTATCACTATGACAACCAGGATCATCAAAAGGTGACTAAGATGTCACTCATCGATAACACTCATCGTTGAGCGCTAGGCTATTTTTCTGAGAATAGTGAACCTGTTCCCTTAGCCGCTGGCGGGTAAGCACTATAATGCCTTTATATGCTCGAACTATTTTTGCCCTGTTGCGATAGTTAGTTTGATGAGCACCCCATGATCTGGAGTAGGTGATGTTGCAGTTAGTGTATCTTCACGGCTTTTTGAGTGGACCGGAATCAGCTAAAGCCCGCCTTGTTGAAGCATGGTTAGCGGCTAATAGACCGGATATTCAGTTTTTTTGTCCTGCACTCTCGGCTTCTCCTCGGAAAGCTATCGACACCATTGAGCAAATGATTATTGAGCAGCTTGAATTTACCCCGATGTTGATGGGGAGCTCACTGGGTGGTTATTGGGCAACTTGGCTTGCAGAAACCTGTGACTTGCCGACAGTACTTATTAATCCCGCAGTAGAGCCAAGCATCCTCTTGCCAGAGTACCTTGGAGTGGAGTTGAAGAATTACTATTCTGACGAGGTTTACACTCTTGAGAAGACCGACATCGATACGTTACTGTCGGTAGAGAAACCAACAATATCTAGCCATGACAACTATTGGCTTATGGTTCAAACCGAAGATGAAACACTCGATTACAAGCTAGCAGTGAAAAAGTATTCGGGTTGTCGTCAATTGGTAGAAGAGAGCGGCAGTCACAGCTTTGCTGACTTTGAACGCTGGATTCCGAGTACCGTTGATTTTCTCACTCGCCGACGCGAGGAAATTTTGGCTGCCCGTCCCTACTGAAGTTAAGGCAATCGACAATCGTATATGGCTATTTTCTGCGCATTGCGGCAAAGAATTCTTCGTTACTTTTAAAGTCTTTTAGTTTGTCGACGAGGAACTCAGCTGCTGGTAAGTCTTCCATGTCGTGAAGAAGTCGGCGCAATATGATGACGCGTTGTAATTCTTGTTCGTCCATAAGCAGATCTTCACGCCTTGTGCCTGAGCGCCGCACATTGATGGCTGGATAAACGCGTTTTTCTGCAATTTTGCGATCCAAATGCAGTTCAAGATTACCCGTACCTTTAAATTCCTCGTAGATGACCTCATCCATTTTGGAACCGGTGTCTACCAACGCAGTTGCGATAATAGTAAGTGATCCACCTTCCTCAATGTTTCGCGCTGCGCCAAAGAAACGTTTTGGTCTTTCAAGCGCGTGAGCATCAACACCACCTGTTAGCACTTTGCCGGATGAAGGTTGCGTCGTGTTATAGGCGCGCGCCAAGCGCGTAATAGAGTCAAGAAGAATGACGACATCCTTTTTATGTTCAACCAAGCGTTTGGCTTTCTCGATGACCATGTCTGCCACCTGGACGTGCCGAGCAGGGGGTTCATCAAATGTTGACGCCACCACTTCACCACGCACAGTTCGCTGCATCTCCGTTACTTCTTCCGGACGTTCGTCGATGAGTAGCACGATGATATGGCAATCGGAATTACTGCGAGTAATCGCCTGTGCCATATGTTGCATCATGATGGTCTTACCCGCTTTGGGTGGGGCAACAATCAAGCCGCGTTGGCCTTTTCCTATGGGTGACACTAAATCAATGATTCGGCCAGTAAGGTCTTCTGAGCTGCCGTTTCCGGCTTCTAGTTCGATACGATCATCGGGAAATAGCGGTGTTAGGTTTTCGAATAGAATCTTATTTTTTGCGTTTTCTGGGGCATCAAAGTTAATGTCTTCGACTTTGAGCATAGCGAAATAGCGTTCGCCATCTTTTGGCGGACGAATCTTGCCTGCAATGGTGTCACCCGTTCGCAAATTGAAGCGCCGAATTTGGCTAGGCGAAACATAAATATCGTCCGGGCCAGCGAGATAGGAGCTGTCTGCTGAACGCAGGAACCCGAAGCCGTCGGATAGTATCTCCAGCACGCCCCCTCCAGATATATCTTCGCCACTTTTCGCGTGCCGCTTTAAAATAGAGAAAATGATATCTTGCTTGCGATTACGCGCTACATTTTCTAGGCCGATAGATGCTGCGATCTCGATGAGTTCGCCAATAGGTTTTTTCTTTAATTCGGTAAGATGCATGAAGAGATTAGTTTTTGGTTGGAAAAAAGAGAAGTGCTAAGACTTCGAAATAAAAATTGGGATAGTGTACCGCTAGTCAGGAAGGCTCCGAAAAATCCTATTTATTATCTATTCTAAGAATATCCGGTGATTACTGGCGAGTACCAATGCATAGAGTATAGCCAGAAAAGTGATGAGTGCAAACGGAAATTTGAGGCTCGATCCTAGAAAGAAACACAGCCCCTTATCTCTTATATAGAGGCTTATACAGATCCGTCGATAAATTCTTGGAGTTGAGCGCGAGACAATGCGCCTACTTTCATCGATTCGACATCACCGCCTTTGAATATAATTAATGTCGGAATACCTCGAACGTTGAATTTCATCGGTGTTTCACGATTAGAGTCAATATCCATTTTGCAGATCTTTACCTTGCCTGAGTATTCACCAGCAAGCTCATCTAATATTGGGCCAATCATCTTGCACGGGCCACACCAAGTCGCCCAAAAGTCTACTAATACAGGACCTTCTGCGTCCAAGACTTCGCTTTGAAAGTCTGCGTCAGTTAGGTTCACGATGTTTTCGCTCATCATATTCTCCGTTGTTCGTGGTCAATCTACTACTTCAGGTAGGTGTATTATGGGTATGAAAGTTTTTGATTCAACTCCTTTATTTGCCAAGTAAATCATCCTTTAATTTTTGTCATGGTATATCGCCGGTTTCCGAGAGTAGTCAGCGAAGGTATAATGCCGCCCATTTAGGGGTGAGCTCGGAATCAGTATTTTGGTATTGGTGATGTTTGCTTTCCTTGGTTGTCTAAACAAAAGGTTTTTTTGATTATGGTTAACAAAACGGTATTGGTGTGCATGGCTTTGTTGGCTGCTATGGCGGTGCAATCTCAAACAAGAGAAGAGCAAATTGCAGAGCGGCTTAAGCCTGTAGGCGAAGTTCAGCTTGTTGGTGCCGCTGGTGCTGACGGTCCGCAGTCCCCGGAGACGGTGTACAACACATTTTGCGTGGCCTGCCATGGAACCGGTGTTGCGAATGCGCCTGTATTGGGTGATGCCGATGCTTGGGCCACACGTATTGAAAAGGGAAAGGACGCGTTATACGCAAGTGGTTTGAACGGGCTGGGTGCATTGATGCCTGCTAAAGGAACCTGTGTGACCTGTTCGGAAGACGATATTAAAGCTACTGTGGATTATATGATTGAGAAATCCCAGTAATGCTCAGTATCTATATATGAAAAGAGTTATGGTTAACGAAGAGCGCTTTTAAGCGCTCTTTTTTTGGCTACGTGTTTGGTCATATTTGTCGGAGTATCATGCATCGCTATTGTTGAGGTTATCTAAAAGAGACTATGAAAACATCGCTTTTAGATTTGCTCTGGCGTCCTCGGCTTTTTGTTCGTCTACTTCAGGCTCGTCATTGCCAAAGCCCTGTTTGCGAATGTGTTCTTCGGGAAGCTCTTCAATAAACCGGCTGGGGGATCGATTTTGGGTCTCCCCGAACTGTTTACGTGTTGCGGCACCCGTGAGAGTGAGCTTTTGTCTGGCTCGTGTTACACCCACATAAAACAGTCTTCGTTCTTCTTCTATCCCATCGGTGTCAATGCTGTTCTGATGAGGCAGAATACCTTCTTCTAGACCCATCAGATAGACGTTAGGAAACTCTAACCCTTTGGCTGCGTGTAGCGTCATAAGTTGGACTCTGTCGTCGGCCTTCTCTGCGTCTTGTTCCTCTAACATGTCACGCAGAACCATTTTGCTAATGGCATTTTCAAGTGCGTCTTCAGTTTCATCTTCTTCAATGAGCTTGCGGAGTCCTTCGATAAGCATATCGATATTTTTCATGCGACCTTCAGCCACTTTTACCGAGCTGGCGTTTTGAATTAGCCAGCCTAAGTAATCAATGTCTTCTAACATCTCTCGTATGAGAGGAATCGGGTCGCTTTGATAGCAGGCTTGTTGTAAATGAAGAAACCACTGATGGAATTTTTGCAATCGGGAAAAAGCTGGCGCGGGCAGAAGTTGGCTCAAGCCGATCTCGGTACTCGCATCGTATAGACTTACCCCCCGCTTGGATGCGTAATCACTAAGATGTTGCAGTGTTTGCGTGCCGATCTGTCGGCGTGGTGTATTGATGATGCGCAAAAATGCATTGTCATCGTCTGTGTTCATGAGTAGTCGAAGGTAGGCCATCACATCTTTGATTTCGGTGCGGCTATAAAAGGACGTGCCGCCACTGATGGCGTAGGGAATGCCTTTGCCCTGCAGCTTTAACTCAAGAATCTTTGCCTGGTGATTACTGCGATACAACACAGCAAAGTCTTTGTAGTGATGTTTTTTGGCCGCCTGCTGATATTGTAAATCGTCGACAATCCAGTCGACCTCATCCTCGTCGTCGGGGCGCAATACGACATCTATTGGCTCTCCAATCCCAAGATCACTCCACAATGATTTCTCGAAGACATGAGGGTTGTTCGCGATCACCGCATTTGCGGCAGCCAGTATTCGCTTGCTGGAACGATAATTTTGCTCGAGTTTAATGATTTCCAACGTCGGAAAATCGTCCGACAGTGTAGAAAGGTTTTCAGGGTTGGCTCCACGCCAAGCATAGATTGATTGATCATCATCACCGACTACCGTCAGTGCATGGCGATCACCTGCAAGAAGCCGAACGAGCTCATATTGTGATGAGTTGGTATCTTGGTACTCATCGACCAGTAGATAACGTATGCGGGACTGCCATTGGGTTAATGCTTCCTTGTTATTTCGCATTCGCAACACTGGCAACATGATTAGATCATCAAAATCGAGCGAGTTGTAGGTGCGGAGCGCTTTTTGATATTGCTCGTAGAGACGTGCGATTCGCGCTTCCCCATTTGTTGAAGCTCTTGATATCGCAACGCTAGGTTCTATTAAATCGTTTTTCCAGATAGAAATTTGTTGCGATGCTAACTCCAGCATGTCTAAGTTGCCATCAGCAGTTTGCAAGGTGAGTTCTTTAAGAATGCGCAGAGCGTCCTCGTTATCGAGGATTGAAAATCCTTTTTTTAAGCCGAGTTCGCTGAGTTGCTGTCGGATGATATCTAAGCCCAGTGTGTGAAAGGTAGAGATACGCAGGCCTTTGGTATCACCTTTCTTTGTGATTCTGCTGACACGCTCGCGCATTTCTCTAGCGGCTTTGTTGGTAAAGGTGACAGCGGCAATATGTCTGGCCGGTATTCCGCATTCACCAATGAGCCAAGCGATTTTTTGAGTGATGACCGAAGTTTTACCACTACCTGCGCCAGCAAGAACGAGGAGGGGCCCATCTATATAGCGTACGGCGGCTTTTTGTTGCGGGTTGAGATTGTCGAGCACAGCTTAGTTTGGTTACTCACCGATGTTGATTGGGCTGAATAGCAGGGCGCCTATGTTAGCAGTTGCGGAACAGTTTATTTAGAACATAATTTTCTAGATTTACCAATGCCATCTTGAGAGCGCATGAGCATCTAACTGATACATGATGGGTTAGCCGATATTCAGTCGTTGCCGATAGCTTAATGCTTCGGCGAAATGTTGTTCTTCGATTTCTTTTGCTGTGTCCAAGTCGGCGATTGTTCGCGCGACGCGAACAGTCCTGTGCAGCGCTCGTGCGGATAAGCCTATTGTCTCGGTTGCGGCCATGGCCATATTTTTCAACACAGGACTATTCAAGGTACTTTCTAATTGCCGAATGCTGATATTTGAATTGAGATCATCTTGGCGAGAAAGCTGGCGTTGCTGAGCACTCAGTACCCGCGCTCGAATAGATTCACTGGACTCTTCCGCAGATTTTTCAAAAAACGTGGACTTATCGGGCTGAGATACCTGAATTTGCATATCGATACGATCAAGTAATGGCCCAGAAACTTTGCTTTGATATTGACGCACTCTGTCGGGCGTGCATCGACATTTCGCTTGACCAAGATGACCACAAGGACATGGGTTCATCGCGGTTATAAGTTGAAATTTTGCAGGAAATATAGATTTCATTGCGGCACGTGATACCCAAATTTCTCCGCTCTCTAGCGGTTGTCGCAGAGTTTCGAGTACCTTGTTGGTAAACTCGGGCAGCTCATCGAGAAATAAGACACCTTGGTGTGCGAGGCTAATTTCTCCAGGCAGCGGCCTACTTCCTCCACCAACAAGTGCAGCTGAAGATGCGGTGTGGTGGGGCGCTCGAAAAGGCGGCTCGGCAAATAGATCTCGCGGAATCCCCGCGACCGAATAGATACTGGCTACCTCTAGCGCCGCTTCATTTGAGATAGAGGGTAGGATTCCAGAGAGCCTTTCTGCCAACATCGTTTTGCCAGTCCCGGGTGGACCCATCATAAGCAAACTGTGTTTGCCGCTAGCCGCTATTTCCATTGCGCGTTTGGCAGGCGCTTGACCACGAACCTCAGAGAAGCAATGTCTCGATGGAGCAGTGTCGACCTGAATTTTTTTGCCCGAATCTAGCGTTGATTGGCCACCTAGATAGCTACATACCTCAATGAGCGATCCGGCAAGCTTCTGATGGTCGGATGTGAATATCGATAGCTCGGTCTCATTTCCACAGGGCGCTAGAAGTGTTGTTTTTTCTGATGTTGCTGCCATCGCCATCGGCAGTGCACCCTTTACTGGCCGGATATCGCCAGACAGTGAGAGTTCGCCTATAAAGGCATAGCCATCTAACGATGAACAATCAATTTGACCGCTTGCGTGAAGAATTCCCAAAGCGATGGGTAAATCAAACCCTGCGCCAGTCTTAGGAATGTCAGCGGGTGCAAGGTTGACCGTAATACGGCGTGCCGGAAATTCAAAATGGCTATTCAGAATTGCGCTTCTTACGCGGTCTTTGCTTTCTCTCACCGCCGCTTCGGGTAAGCCGACTACCGATAGACCGGGTAGTCCATTCGATATGTGTACTTCGATAGAAATGGGTTGAGCATCAATACCCAAAATGCAGTAGCTAGCAACCTTTGATAAAGGCATGTTTCCTTCCTTGGAAATACGAGTGATCTATGTGTTGATGGTTATTCGTTTAGTTTTTTTTCCAGCGCTTCAATTCGCGCTGTGGCTCGGGCTAAAGATTGGAGTGTCGCGTCAAATTCTTCGCGTGTCACTAAGTCCATTTTATTCAGTTGCGACTGAAGTAGAACTTTCGCTTGATCGCGAAACTCTTCTCCCATCGACTCAAACATCTTTAGGTTCTCTCCGAAAGCGTTAAGCAATGATTCATGCGTGCTTTTTGTGTTCATTTTTTGCCTTAGTTGTGTGTCCCGATTCTATAACACTTTATCTATCGGATGTTTGGCTTGCATTGTGCACCAAAAGTGACCTAGCACCAAAATAGTGCACAAAAGGTAAAGGCTATGGAAAGCATTCTAGCTTGGATCATTCTATCTACATGTATTTTATAGATATTTTAAATATTGGCACATAAAATGCTTTTTGTGCGATAGGGCAAAAATAATAGCTCGTATTTTAAAAAGATACATAAATATCGTATTACACAGGAGAGATTTTAATGAGCATTTTAAGAAAATCACTAATAGCCGTAGGGTTGGTTGCAGTAGGTAGTAGCGTTCAGGCTCAGCAGGTCACTGCCAATGTTGGTGTGACTTCTGATTATATCTGGCGCGGTGTTTCACAGTCATCGGAAGCAGCGTCTGTTTCAGGCGGCGTAGATTATGCTCATGAAAGCGGCTTCTATGCGGGTACTTGGGTTGGCTCACTTGGCGACGAAGGCAGTGGCTTTTCAGGTTCAGAAGTTGATTTGTATCTTGGCTATGGTGGTGAAGCCGGTGAGATCGGTTACGACGTGGGCTATATCTATTACAACTATCCAACCGCAGAAGGCGACTTTGGCGAACTCTACGGAAGTGTGTCGTATGATATTTTTTCAGCTGGTTTTGCCTACACTTTGAACGGTGGCAATGTTGACGGTGTAGATAACGTTTTATTCGACAGCGGCGATATCTATTTACATGTCGGTGTTGGGGTTAATCTTTCAGAGACGTGGACGTTTGCAGCCACGCTCGCCACTTATCTGTTTGATGCTGATGGAGACGTTGTTGGTGGTGTAGAGCAAGATGTTGACTACGCCTTTGCACAGGTTGATTTCGGTACGAGTACAGATTTGGGAGATTTCACCATCTCAATAATTGGTACAGACGTCGACAGTAACAACACTAATTTTGGCAATGGCGACGAAGAGATTAAAGGTGTTGTGTCTTGGGGTATTAGCTTCTAAGTACTGCTAAAAATCTAACGACAGTACTTCCTACTTGGGCGTTTGTACCAAGTAGGAAGTATCTCAGCAATATTTCTCGAGGAGAGACTTATGAAACTAATAACAGCTGTCATTAAGCCATTTAAGCTTGATGACGTTCGTGAAGCCATGAGCGGTGTCGGTGTGCAAGGCATTACTGTCACTGAAGTAAAAGGTTTTGGTCGTCAAAAGGGACATACCGAGCTCTATCGTGGTGCAGAGTATGTTGTTGATTTTCTTCCAAAAATCAAGCTTGAGGTTGCAATTGGTGATGATTTGGTTGATCAAACCATTGAGGCGATTACCAGTGCGGCGGCCACAGGAAAAATTGGGGATGGAAAAATATTTGTGAGCGATCTTGGTCAGGTGATCCGTATCCGTACGGGTGAAACCGGCGAAGATGCCATATAAGCGCTCAATCGGAGATAGTAATGGAAAATAACATTTTTGAACTTCAATACGCCATAGATACCTTTTATTTTTTGGTATGTGGCGCACTAGTCATGTGGATGGCAGCCGGCTTTGCCATGCTCGAAGCGGGTTTAGTTCGAGCTAAAAACACCACTGAAATTTTAACTAAAAACGTTGCGCTGTTTGCGGTTGCCTGCACCATGTACATGATATGTGGTTATCAGTTTATGTATGGTGGCGGCTTCTTTTTGTCTGGTATTGAGACAACAGGCGGCGTTGACGCAGCGGCCGCACTCGCATCTAAAGCGGAAGAAGGGTTTGACGGCGGTGCGGTTTATTCTGGCGCATCAGACTTTTTCTTTCAGGTCGTATTTGTCGCGACAGCTATGTCGATCGTATCTGGTGCTGTTGCAGAGCGCATGAAGCTTTGGGCATTCTTAGCTTTTGCGGTTGTAATGACCGGTTTTATTTATCCAATGGAAGGTGGTTGGACTTGGGGCGGAAACGAAGTATTTGGTATGTTTGCCCTTGATTATAGCGACTATGCTGGTTCTGGTATTGTGCATCTGGCGGGTGCGGCAGCAGCGTTAGCTGGTGTTCTTCTACTTGGTCCACGTAAAGGTAAGTACGGTGCTGACGGGACTGCTAACGCTATTCCAGGTTGTAACTTGCCACTAGCGACACTAGGTACCTTCATACTTTGGATGGGTTGGTTTGGTTTTAACGGTGGTTCTACTCTAAAGCTTTCCGATATTTCGGTTGCTAATGAAGTGGCCAACGTGTTTATGAACACCAACGCAGCTGCATCCGGCGGATTGATTGGCGCACTTATCGTTGCGCGCATTATGTTTGGTAAAGCAGATCTAACAATGGCATTGAATGGTGCCTTGGCTGGATTAGTTGCGATTACCGCTGATCCCGCTTCTCAAAGCGCTTTGATGTCAACCATCATTGGTCTTATCGGTGGCGTATTGGTTGTATTTAGCATCATTGGATTAGACAAGATGAAAATCGATGACCCTGTTGGCGCCATTTCTGTGCATGGTACGGTCGGTATATTCGGTGTGCTAGCCGTTGCTATTTTTGGCGGTGCAAGTTTTGTTGGCCAACTCGTTGGTTTGCTCACGATTTTCGTATGGGTATTTGTCGCTAGTTTGATTGTATGGATGATTTTGAAAGTGACTATGGGTATCCGCGTTTCTGAGGAAGAAGAGTACGAAGGTGTCGATATTAGCGAATGTGGTATGGAGGCCTATCCAGAGTTCGCATCGGCAAAATAGATCGTTAACTTAGATCTGTTCAAAAAAGGAAGCGCTTTGCGCTTCCTTTTTTTTTGTAAATTTGCCATGGTATGACTATATTGATCATATGCTTCGCTTTCTGGAGCAGCTCAACTGGCTTGGAGGAAATATAATAATGAAATTAATAACCGCGATCATCAAACCTTTTAAGATGGATGACGTGCGCGAGGCGCTTAGCGAAGTAGGTGTGCAAGGTGTGACAGCAACGGAAGTGAAGGGCTTTGGTCGTCAGAAAGGGCACACCGAGCTATACCGAGGCGCGGAGTATATTGTTGATTTCCTTCCCAAGATAAAGTTAGAGATTGCGGTATCTGCCGACTCTGTTGATTCTGTGATCGAAGCAGTGACGAAGTCTGCGAGTACAGGAAAAATTGGCGATGGGAAGATTTTTGTGTCCGATCTTGAGCAAGTGGTTAGGATACGAACAGGTGAAACAGGCCAAGACGCGCTCTAGTTTGTTTGTAAATATCTACAGTCTAAAAATGAGCACCTAGTGCTCATTTTTTTTGTCTAGCTGTAATCGTTGATTTCGCCATAGTTTTTTTATTGTATCCGATACGCTAACTATGCGGAGCAGTTGGTTCTTTTCGGCAGCCAGATTAAATGAAACACGGTCAAGCTTGTTGTTTATTGGTTCGGATATGTATGCCTCGGTGGCGTGATCCGAACTGCAAAAAACATCCAGTTCAGTCCAATAGGCCAGTGATTGTTTTGGTTGGGTTTTCAGGTTCGTTGGACTGACAATGTAACTCTGGATACTTGGCTTCAAGCCCTTATGCTGAGTGTTTTCCTCGGTGAGTTGCGTGATACCCCAGCAAAGCATGGTTGCTTGGCGTGTCAGTTGTTTATTAATCGGCCCCTCTATGACAAAAACTAGTGTGTTAGCTGATATGGACATCGGCTTTGCACCGTATATTTTTGCCATTCCACAGATCGTTTTGCAAAGTTCATTTAGGTATTCAGTTAACGAATCACCAGAGGCATCAGAACGATCGGTTGGAAAAAGAACACGTGCGACCAAAATGAGATGAGCGCTGCTCGTGAGGTGATTGCGCAATGCTGGCGTTATCTCGGTCTCTGGAGATGCGTCATCACCATCATTGACCCCATACGTATCACTTTGCGCTAATTTACGTTGCAGAAAAATTGCTGTTGCGACAATAGTTAACGCACTGATCCCAGCAATAATGGCCAACCATAGTTCGTTTGGCCAAGTATTGATTTTTTCTCTTTGGTTGGATTGGATATCTAATTCCAATATGGCTGCCGCTGTGCCTTCAAATAATAGAGGTTTACGTAGGGTCGTCGAGCCATTCGTATTGTCGCCAGATGCAGTATTTTGAACGCGAAATAACAGTTCACCCTGGGTGTCAAAAATACGTATTTGAGTAACGGGTGTGTTCTGAATAAGCGCGCCGATCTGTAGATTAAATTGCTGCCTTTGATCGGTGAGAAGGATAGGAAGGCTGGCATTTTCGATTAACGTGAAATAGCCTTCAGATCCAATATTGGTTTCGCTTCGAACTGAAACAAAGTAGAGCGCTAAATAGATACAAATAGCTGCGAAAAAGAACAGCAAAAAATTGTTCTTTAGAGTTTTTTGAAATGTGATCAAACCCTTTATTCCTAGCGGTTTTCTATTCGTGAGTGGGGTGGCTCTATATTCTATCCTGAGCAGCGATGATTCTAGCCTATTATTGCTTTATTGCGTTGTATTCTCGTGTCGGATGACCGATTTTAATTGTCAGCCGGTATAATGCTGCTGCAAAAACTAGATACTAGCAATTTTGACAAAAATCTATTTATTAACTATTTCTGGATACAACCGTCCCGGGTTGTGTTCGCGTATTAATGCTGTTCTTTCAGAGCAAAGTGCAGATGTGTTGGATATTGGCCAGTCTGTTATTCATGACACGCTATCGTTGGGAATGTTGGTTGGTGTTCAATCTGAATCGAGTTTGAAACTGATTCAAGCGGAACTCGATGCTTTGCTTGCCGAATGTGATGCGCAGTTGCGTGTTCGCGAGGTTGAAGTTGAGAACTATCAAAAGTGGGTGTCTGGGCATGGCAGTCCTAAGCACGTGGTAACCCTCTTGTCTCGTCAGCTCGCTGCCAAAAATATACAGGCAGTTAGCCAAGTATTAGCAGACCACGAGCTTGATATTCATCATATTCGTCGTTTGACCGGACGCATGCCAATTGAGGCGGTCTCTCAGCAAAGCCAGGCCTGTGTCGAGTTTATTGCTCGCGGTGCAGTTTCGTCCATTGAAGGTTTGCGTGCCGAGCTGATGGAGCTGGGTTCAAATCTAGATGCAGACATCGCTTATCAAGAAGACGATATATATCGTCGCAATCGTCGCCTTGTCGTTTTCGATATGGATTCAACGCTTATTCAGGAAGAGGTGATTGATGAGCTAGCCAAGCGCGCTGGGGTTGGTGATGAAGTGTCAGAGATTACCGAAGCGGCGATGCGTGGTGAAATTGATTTTAAAGAGAGTTTGAAGCGCCGCGTGGCGAAGCTGCAAGGGTTATCCGAATCCGTGATGCTCGATATTGCCCAGGAGCTTAACCTCAATGAAGGGGCGGATAGATTACTGTCTACGTTAAAGAAATTGGGTTTTAAGACGGCCATTTTGTCAGGCGGATTTACTTTTTTTGGTCGTTACATTAGCAAACGGCTAGATATTGACTACGTGCATGCGAATGAATTGGAAATCGTTGATGGAGCGCTGACCGGTCGCGTGATTGGCGATATCGTAGACGGAGCGAGAAAGGCGGTCTTGTTAAAAGAAATTGCGGCGAATCTCGGGTTTGGGCTAGAGCAGACAATCGCCGTTGGTGATGGCGCAAATGATCTTCCAATGCTAAGTACTGCGGGGATGGGAATTGCTTTTCACGCCAAGCCAGTGGTTCAGGCGTCCGCAAGTTATTCTGTTTCTAACCTTGGATTGGACGCGATTCTTTATCTAATGGGTATGAGTGATACAGAAGCGCCGGATTAGAGCAGTTGGTCTCTATATTTAGGGAGTGTAATCCATCACTGTTGAAGGTTTCTGAACATAGTAGCCCTGAATGTACGCGACGTTTGATTGCCATAGGATAGGCAGCACGGCCGCGCTTTCGATACAGGGCACGATCGCTGGGATGCCAGTACTGGAAATTTGCTCTAAAAGCTCTGTTAGTTTCTCAGCCCCTTCGCTACTGGATTGCGCATCAAGCGCGAAACTCATGTCTACTTTTGCGAAATCAAAGCTGATGCTTTCCAAAATTTTCAGTGGCTGCACAGAACTACCAAAATTGGTGATGATCACTTTGCAGCCTAGTTTGGAAATGTCGTTTACCAGGTCGGTTGAAGTCTTCAAATTGGACGATATGTCAGGCTCGCGCAGCTGAAAGGCTAACCTGTCTGGTTTGATTTTCGATTTTGATATCGCAGCCGTTAGCCATGACACAAACTCAGGGTCTCGTATCGAAAGCTTGCTCAGGTGAAGGTATAGCGACTCGTCGCCGTCGCACACCTCCTTCTGAATTAGGGCGCGCATGGACTCCAAGATTACCCACTTATCTATCTCAGGATTCTCGTTGGTTCGAGTGGCCATGGTGATGAAGTTTTCGGGGTATATGTCGCTGTTTTCTTTTTTTAGTCCCAGCAGCACTTCATAGTGTTTTCCGCTATCGCCGTGGAAGTTAAGCATCGGCTGGTATAGAAGTTCGAGGTGGCTGTATTTGAACGCTTGTTTGATCAAGTAGTTGATATCGATTACTTCTTGATCAACCTCGGATGCCTCAGGCTCGTATAGAGCAGCGCCGTTACCTATATCGCCTTCTATACTTTCAAGAAGCTGTACACAAGCTCTTAAGCTTCTCTTTATGACGGTGTCGGCGCTGGTGATGAGCTCGCTAATCACCCCTATGCCCACAGTACAGGTTAGCTGTCGGCTATTGATACCAAATTCAAACACTTGTTTGTCCAGTGCTTTGCAGAAATCTTGGCATTGTTGCAGAGTAGGCTCTTGACCCTGTGCCTCAAAAAGAACGAGTAAATGATTTGAGTCGAACGCACAGATTGGTTTTTCAGTGAAATACTCGCTGACGAATAGCTGGAATACACCGTAAAGTTCGTCCGCGGAACCGATTCCTTCTGCTTCTTGAATGTCGTCATAGGCGTCTATTTGGATACATGCCAAACAACTATCCTTAGTTTCATCTGAATTTTTTGAGCTCGTTAGACCAATACAGTTGTCAATAAGTTGAATCATTCGCTGACGCGGTACAGCGCCACTTGGGTCAGTGAATACTTCTGCGCTGACTTCTGTCTTTGGAGGATCTATTTTTAGTTGAAGGCTATCCTCATCGTTGTATTTGATCGTATTGACTTCAATTTTAATATTCTTAACTGTACCTAACGAGTCCGTAAAGTCAGTTGTGAATTCTTCGTTGCCGAAAGCGTCGGGCGCACTGACATATTCTTTGTACAAATCTTTAAACGTCTGTCGTGCATCTTTGTCTAGCAAGTCAACGACTGGAAGCGCGTCAGTATCATCTTGATCTAGTTCGAATATGTCGCAGAAAGACTCGTTGATTAATACGAACATGGATTCCTGCACGATCCCGATAGGTAATTTGGAGTGCTCTAGTAATTCCTGATAGCGATGTTCTGATGAAGAAAGCTTTCTTGATACGTTTCTATAGTCCTCACGCAGCGCTTTACTTTTTAGTTCGCGAGAGATAACCGCTGCCATGTGTTGATCTTCATCATCGGCAATCACGTCCTTCGCACCCATCCGCAAAAACTGAGCAGTTTCCTTGCCAGATAGCGTTGGCACCATTACCAGTGATGGAACATCTTTTTCAAGTCGGTTTAGCGTTTGAAACAACACTTTTGGTGATAGAGGTTCACTATTCTGTTTGATCAGAATGATATCGAGGTTCTCGCTATTGAGCTGATCTGCGAGTTCTTCTTCGGTTTCGGCTTTGTGAGAGCGCACGCGAAAACCGCTATTATCGAGCACGCTCGAAATACGACTGATTTCCTCAAAGGAGTCATCGATAATGAGAATAGATATGTCCTGCAGTTCAGCCATGTATACCGAAAAAAAACGTTAAAAGGAAAGAAATTTACTTGAACAGAGTATAAAGACTCATTTTAGTTTAGTGTTAGTTTGATTTGAAAAATTTGCGCTGGATCACGCGCGATTACTTAAGAATTTGCTTGCTTTGTGCATTAGGCAGCTCTATGACCAGTTTTGGCAGCATATAACCGGACATTGCGTGTTGCATTTGCGTATAGAGCGCAAGTGCTTTTTCTTTAGGTACTTCGAAGTGTGATGTGCCATTTACGCGGTCGAGAAAGTGTAAATAGTATGGTTGGATGCCGGCATCGACACAGGTGTTGTGCAAGGCAAGTTGTGCGTCGAGTGAATCGTTTACTCCTTTAAGCAGCACGCTTTGATTTAGCAGAAAATCTGTTTTGGCTTTGAGTCGTATCATGCAGTTTTTCACTTGCTCGTCTATCTCATTACTGTGATTGACGTGCAAGACTACTATGGTCGTGAGTTTGCACTCTTCCAGAATGCTAAGTAGGTCATCGGTTATGCGGTCCGGAATCACGATAGGCATGCGTGTATGAATGCGTAATCGTTTAATTGATGATATTGCCGAGACGGCTTCGATCAGCCAATGGAGATGCTTATCACTAACCGAGAGCGGATCCCCGCCGCTTAATATCACCTCTTCAATTTCATCGTGGTTCGATATGTAGCTAAGTGCCTCACCCCATTCTTTTCTACTAGGATTGTTTTCGTTATAGGGGAACTCGCGCCGAAAACAGTATCGACAATTGATGGCGCATTTGCCTGTCACAATAAGCAATGCGCGATTCTTATACTTGCGCACAAGGCCTTTCACTGGATTTGAGCTGGATTCCTCCAGAGGATCTGAGCTAAAGCCCAGCGCTGCAATGTCTTCCTCATGAACGTTTAATATCTGGCGCAGCAACGGGTCATTTGGATCCTCTGGATTTATACGATCAATAAATGCATGAGGCGCGAGCACGGGGAATTGCTTCGCTGCTTTTTCAGAGAGATTTGGTTCTTCTGCTGAGAGATTAAGCTTTGCCAGCAGCTCTGTGGAAGAGTTGACGGCATTTGATAATTGTTCCTGCCAGCTTTGAGTCTGCCAAGATAGGTCACGCTGAGGTATCATTGCTGCCTTTAAATTTGAGTATCGAGAGATAGAAAATGGCTAACTATTCTACCAATGAATTCCGTGGTGGTTTGAAAGTAATGTTAGATGGAGACCCTTGCTCCATTGTTGAAAATGAATTTGTTAAGCCAGGCAAGGGGCAAGCCTTTAATCGCGTTAGATTGAAAAACCTTAAAACTGGTCGCACTTGGGAGCGGACGTTCAAGTCTGGAGAAAGCCTTGAGGGTGCCGATGTGGTCGATACTGATATGCAATATCTCTATAACGATGGCGAATATTGGCATTTTATGGATCCCGAAACCTTTGACCAACAACAAGCCGATGCCGCTGCAGTTTCGGACGCTGCGCAGTGGTTGCGGGAGCAAGATATGTGTGTGGTTACGTTATACAACGGTGCACCTCTCTCTGTGGTGCCACCTAATCATGTCGAGCTGGATATTGTAGAAACTGACCCTGGTCTTCGCGGTGATACGGCTCAGGGAGGTAACAAGCCGGCAACTTTGTCGACGGGTGCGGTAGTTAAGGTTCCACTATTTCTTGAGATTGGCGACGTTATCAAAGTAGATACTCGAACTGCAGAATATTTGGGTCGAGTAAAAGACTAGTCTTAGCCTGTCTCAAGCCACTGTTAGTTTTAGATCTCCAAACCACAGATGTTTGATCGCGCCAATGCTGAAGCACGGTCTACTCTTTATCGAAAAATTAGGGATTTCTTTGATCAGCGTGGTGTGCTTGAGGTAGATGTGCCTGTGCTTGGATGCGGTGGGTCGGTAGACCCACATATGCACTCCATGTTGGTTAGTCATATGGATAAAAATGTCTACCTGCAGACATCGCCAGAGTTTTTTTTAAAGCGTCTGCTTTGTGACGGATCTGGAGACGTATATACAATTTGTAAGGCTTTCCGATCCGGAGAGCATGGCCGTTTTCACAACCCCGAATTTTCATTGCTGGAATGGTACCGTTTAGGGTTTTCATTGGAGGACCTTATTCGCGAGGTTCTAGATCTATTGGTGGTGCTTGGCGTTTCATGTCAGGTAAGTCGTTTAAGCTATGCAGAGCAATTCCAATCAGTGACTGGCTTGGATCCTCACAGTGCTGGTTACGCAGAGTTACATACGCTGGCTGCTAAATCTGGCTTGCGTGGAGACTTAGATCATAAAGGATTGTTAGAGTTTTTGATGGCCACGCTTGTTGAACCTCAGCTGCCATCTGGATTGGTAGTTATTAGTGATTACCCATCGTACCAAGCAGAGTTGGCTAAGGTTCAGGAAGACGAAAGCGGCAATCAAGTAGCGAGAAGGTTTGAGATTTATCTCAATAGGGTAGAGCTAGCTAATGGCTATGATGAACTCACGGATGCTGTTGAGCAGCGAAAACGATTTGAAATTGGTCGTTCGCAGCGCAAAGCGATGGGCTCGCCAGAGATTAAATTTGATCAGAAATTTATGGAAGCGGTGGAGAATGGGCTGCCAGACTGTTCAGGTGTGGCGGTTGGTTTGGATAGGTTGCTGATGCTTCTTTTGAATCAGAAAAGTTTGGCCGATGGCCTGAGTTTTTCTTGGGATCAGCTTTAGCGACGCCTTACTTTTTGGTTTCAGGTGTGCGCGCTACGGACCAAGCTGAAATACTCGTCGTTCCTTTAATGTAAAGCGCGGTGGCTGCTGCCTGCATTGTGGCGCCAGTTGTAATAACGTCATCGACGATAGCCACTTTTTTGTTGCGAACCGATTTGTTGGCTTCGAAGCAGCGATCGAGATTCTTTAGGCGTTCAACTCTAGAGAGGCCTTGTTGCGGTGCACTATTGGTCACTCGAGTGAGTGCTTTTGCATCCAAATTGACTCCAAGCCTTCCAGCAAGCAACGCTGCGATAGCTTGGCTATGATTAAAACCACGCATAAGCTGGCGCTTCCAATTTAGAGGAATAGGTATAATGATGTCCGGTAGCTCGGCATTAGATGAGATGATTTTGTCTGCCAATAGGTTAGCGAAGGTGGCGGCGACCGTAATGTCTCGATGATGCTTGAGCCGGTTGAATAGAACATCCATCGGTTTTTTATAATGGAATACGGTCAGGCTGGTGTCATAGACTGGTCGATTTGCGGCACATTGGTTGCAAAAAGTGTGTTCGCTGCTAATTGGAAGTGAGCAATGTTCGCAAGCATGATCTATATACGGGATATTGCTTTGACAGGCTGCGCAAAGATTTGGAATGCTATGCTCGCCCGAATCTGCGCAGAGATGGCATACCGTTGGAATCAGAGCTTTAGATAAAGGTGCTAACATACTTTTGGGTGCTGCATTTAATTCTATTTGTGATGAAGTTATCAAATTTAGTAAAAATATGCCACATTAATCCGGTGTAAGGCTATGAAAACAGAGAATAAGCTGTCTCCTGATGATCAAGCTAAAGTCGATGGGTTTATCAATTCGGGGTATAACGACATAGAACGTCGGCCGTTTCGTCCTATTAGATTAGCGCTGATTCTTTGGGGTATTGTGGCAATACTCGGGTTAATCGCTTGGTTATACGCAAAGAAACTAGGCTTCGCATAACCGTATCTAACGCTGCAGGAGCTACTATTTTATGGATGCATCATTTTCACCCATTGGCCGCTTTCTTATCTATGCAGCGGCAGTAGTTGTAATTATTGCGGGCGTAAAAGCCTCGGCAGATTTGTTGGTTCCATTTTTAATGGCGATTTTTATCTCCGTTCTCTGTATGCCGCCCATCCAAATTCTTCGCGAAAGAGGCTTGTCACACGGACTATCTGTGTTGCTAGTTATCTTGGCATTGATCATTGTGGGCGTTTTGTTGGGCAGTATTTTAGGGACATCCATGAGAGGGTTTGCCGATGATATGCCACTTTATCAAGAGCGGCTTTCGACTATGGGAAGTGGGTTTATTGCTTGGGTTGCTAGCTTTGGGTTAGATCTGGATCTTGAGCAGTTTCAGTCTATGGTAAATCCTGAACGTGTGTTTCCGCTCGCGGGGGTGGTGCTTTCGTCGCTTGGCCATATGATGACCAATGCCTTTCTAATCTTGCTTACTGTCATATTCGTCGTCGGCGAAGAAATGAGCCTATACGAGAAAGTCGGCATTGCGCTGCCTAGAGCAAAAGGCGGCGTTGAGTCACTGCAGGCGATTACCAAAACAATTAACGAATACATGGCCATTAAGGCGGTAATCAGCTTGCTAACCGGCTTTCTCGCTTGGTTACTGCTCACTGTTCTTGGCGTTGACTACGCCGTTCTCTGGGGAACCTTGGCATTTCTTCTAAACTTCGTTCCTACTCTGGGTTCATTGCTCGCTGCTGTCCCTGCCGTATTGCTTGCATTAGTTCAGCTTGGCCCTTTGACGGCATTGTTTACTGGTGCGGGGTATGTGGCCATCAACGGGATTGTTGGCAATGTTATTGAACCTAAAGTTATGGGTAAGGGTCTAGGTCTTTCGCCTTTGATTGTATTGGTTTCATTGGTGTTTTGGGGATGGGTGATGGGGCCCATTGGCATGTTGCTTTCGGTGCCTCTGACGATGATGGTAAAAATCGCACTTGAAGTATTTCCAGATACTCGCTGGATCGGTATGTTGATGGGATCAGGAGATGTTTTTGAGGCGAAGCTTGATAGCTTGGAAGCAGAGCATGCAGATGCTGATTCTCTATCAAGTGATATTGTTAATGAAACAGGCTAGCCAGAACAAATTGCTACCGCATTCTTTCTGTTTGGCCCGTTCTGGTAATGCTAACTTACGGTGTTTTAGGCGCGATATTAGACGCGATAGCGGCCTCTGCGCCGAGATGTTTTTCGCCTCGTTCTTTCGCTAGTTGCATTTGCTTTTCTCGTTCGGTAAAACGCTGTTTTTGTCTGTCGCTTAGTGTTTCGAAACAACGAGGACAGCTCACCCCGCTCTGGTAATGAGCATGCTTTTTATCGGTCTCAGTGATCGGGTAACGGCAAGCATGGCATTGGTCGTATGAGCCTTTGTTGAGTTGATGATTTACGGCGACACGATCATCAAATACGAAACACTCTCCTTCCCAAAGCGACTCTTCTTCAGGCACTTCTTCTAGATATTTTAGAATACCGCCTTGCAGATGGTACACCTCTTCAAACCCCTGTTGTTTAAGGTAGGCAGTGGACTTTTCGCAGCGAATACCACCGGTGCAGAACATTGCTACTTTTTTGTGTTTGTTGGAATCGAGATGTTTGTTCGCATAGGCTGGAAATTCGCGGAAACTTTCAGTTTTCGGGTTGATAGCATGTTTAAATGATCCAATTTCGCATTCGTAGTCGTTGCGTGTGTCAACTACCACGACATCAGGATCGGAGATAAGGTTGTTCCAATCTTTGGGCTGCACATAGGTTCCGGCTGATCGATTTGGGTCAATGTCATCGCATCCCATGGTCACGATTTCTTTTTTTAGCTTAACTTTGGTGCGCAAAAACGGTTTTTTATCATGATAGGAAAACTTACAGTCGATAGGATTCAATCTTGGGTCAGTATTTAGAAAGCTCAGCACTCGCTCAATACCGTCTGATGTACCGGAAATGGTGCCGTTGATCCCTTCGGGTGCAAGCAAGATTGTTCCGCGGACGCTTTGATCAAGCATTAAATCCAGAAGATCTGGTTTCAATAATTCAAAATTCTCAAGGCGCACGAATTTGTATAGCGCGCACACAGTAATAGGTGACATGATCTCTCCTGCTGAGTGACGCGTAAAGCCACCGCAAATTAGATATTTGTTGAATGAATAGCTGTAATTCTACTGAAAATCAATTTTTAGGAACAGGGTGCCGTGAACTAATAGGTTTAATTGATGGCTATAATAACTAGCCGGTTCAGACTAACCTCCCTTCACTCAAAAACCTGCTCGGAACGAATTTAGAAAATGTCGATCATTGGCACCATTGGTATTGAACGATTTCTGCGAGATTATTGGCAGAGCAAACCACTATTTATTCGTAATGCCGCCAAACAGTTCGAAAATGTACTTAGTGTGGACGAGCTTGCAGGCCTTTCTCTTGAGAGCGATGTGGAATCGAGGTTGGTTCACTGGAACTCGGCAACCGATCAATGGCGTGTAGAGAATGGCCCATTTACTGAAGAAAAGTTTGGTGAATTGCCGAAAGAAAACTGGACACTTCTTGTGCAGTCGGTCGACCAATGGGTGCCTGAAGTCGCGGAGGTTTTAAAACAGTTTCATTTTCTGCCACGCTGGCGACTAGACGATGTCATGATTAGCTATGCGCCTCCAGGTGGTGGCGTAGGGCCTCATTTTGATAATTACGATGTTTTTCTTCTGCAAGTTTCTGGTCAAAGGAACTGGCGTCTTGGCCAGCGTTGTGATGAAACCTCTGCACTGCGCGTTGACCAGCCTTTACGTTTGCTCGATCACTTCGAGCAGAGTAATCAATATCAAGTCAGAGCTGGCGACATGCTGTATATTCCCGCGGGTATGGCCCACTGGGGGACCGCAGGGAAGGAAGGAAGTGTTACCTGGTCTATCGGTTTCCGCGCGCCTTCGGCGGCGGAGCTATTGGTGAGCGCGGCAGAGCGTTTGGCGGCAGAGCTTCCCGAAAGCCTCCGGTATCGAGATTCAGAACGACTCCAGGGTGGCTCGCTGATCGGTAAATCGGTTGACGATGGTTTAGATGCGCTTTTTGACGGTGTTAGCAAATCTGATCTTATGTTTGCAGTAAAACAAGCTTTTATTGCCCAGGTTACTGAACCGCGATATTTGGATGCTGCTGACTTGCTCACTGACGAAGAGGTGGAGTCTATCCTTGTGGATATTAAAAATGGTTGTGCGCTCATTGAGCGTTCGCCGCATAGCCGCTTTGCCTATCGTATTACGGGGTCCCATTTTGCAGAGCTGTTTGTAGACGGCGTTAGCTATTCGGTATCTGACCATGAGGCAGAGATGATTTGTGATACCGAGATAGAGACCGATAAATTGAGTCCTGAATTGATAAAGCTACTACTGCAGTCCGGTGCGCTGATTGCCATATAGCGGAGCATCGTCTAAGGCCTTTGTCATCTATGGCGCTGAGCTCTCAGCGTTGTTTTCAAATTCTTCCAGCCACAATTTTGTTGCTCCTGCGACTGCAGCGGGGATCGCGATTAAGTTGATCACTGGAATACTCATTAAAAATGACGACGAGCCTCCGAAAATAAGGCAAGCGCCGCGCTTTTTTTTCATCATTGCCAGCATAGGTCGGAATTCGATTTGGTCGTTATCGGCGGGATAGTCGATAACTTGAATCGCCATTGACCATGCTGCCCAGCCCAGTGTAAACGCAGGAGCTAGAATATTCAGAATGGGAATAAAGCTTAGGGCAAATGTAGCCAAAACAACTGCGAAAATTCGCGGTATGTAATAGAGTAATTTGGTGAGTTCGCGTTTAAGCGAACGTGCTGCGATTCGCCACAGTACTTGCAATGTTATGGGTTCGTCGAACTCACGATAACCGAGCTCAATAGCAACCTTTTCAGCTAAAAGACCATGAAACGGTGCGCCAATGATCATGGCGATCATGGCAAAGCTGTATCCTGCGACCAAGAAACTTAGTACAGCAAACATTAGCCAAGCTATAGGTGATAAGAAGCTGAGCCAGTCAGGAATTAGGCTGATGCCCCAGTCTAGTAGGTGGGAGAATTGTTCGACTAAATAGAAACCGGCAAAGAGATAAAGCATTAGGTTAATGGCGATTGGCCCAAGTGTGTATCGCTTAATGCCTTTTCGGAAAACCAAGCCAAATCCGCTAATTAAGTAGGTTAATCCCGCCACTTTATTTCGTCTTTGAGAGTATTAATGAGAGTGTTAGACTGATTTTAATTTGACAGTCATTGTATAGGGGAATCCGATGAAGCTAGTACTCAAACTATTTGGTGGGTTAGTCATACTACTCATATTGGCGCTAGTAGCGATTTGGTTTTACATGGACGTCATTATCAAGGCTGCGGTAGAGCGCGTTGGCCCAGAAGTGACGGGAACTGAAGTCAGACTTGATAGCGCACGCCTTTCGCCGCTAGATGGCTCTGGTTCGTTGAATGGATTTGTTGTTGGTAACCCTGCAGGGTTTGAGCACCCGAATGCATTCACATTAGGTGCCATCGACTTAGAAGTTGATGCCACCACACTGCGTGAAGATGTGATTGTCGTCCACAACATTAATATTGTTGATCCGAAGATCTTTTATGAAAACGGTGCAGCTGGCGATAATTTTAAAACGTTAATGGATAACATCGAAAAGAATACTGGTGGTAGTTCGGATGAAGAGGAAGGGTCTGAAGACGAGACGAAAGTTATTATCGAAAAATTTTCGCTTTCGGGCGCCACTATAACTGTTAAAGATAGTCGATTAGGCGGTAGAACTATCCAGGTTCCTATGCCGGATCTTGTATTGACAGATATTGGACGAAATTCCAGTGGTGCAACCGTGTCAGAAGCTTCTGCGCAGATCTTCCAACAAATTACTGCCGCTGCAGGCAGTGCCGTCTTTGGATCTGCTTTAGTGTCGGAATTACGTAATCAGGTTGATGGTGTGACCGATGAGTTAGATGCAGCCAAGGATAAAGTCGAAGGCTTGATAGAAGGCAGTACTGAAGAATTAGGCGAAGCCAAAGAGAAAATTGAGGGACTACTCGACGGTTTTGGCTTTTAGTCGTTGACCTAAACCTGTGACAGCGCAATTATCCTTATTTATCTAATGTTGTAAGGAGTGTCTTAGTTGCACGAGAAACTGCAGTCTGCCGTTGCAGAGATAGGTAGAGTTTTGATGGGCAAGGAGCAGTCGGTCAAGTTGTCTTTGGCCACTATGCTTGCTGGTGGACATTTACTGATTGAAGACTTGCCTGGGCTGGGGAAAACAACGCTAGCCCATGCGCTCGCTAAAGTCACAGGTTTGGATTACAACCGTATTCAGTTTACCAGTGATATGTTGCCGGCGGATCTGACTGGTTTTTCAATGATGAATAAAACCAGCGGGGACTTCGAGTTTGTTTCTGGCCCAGTTTTTTGTCAACTTTTGTTGGCGGATGAGATCAATCGATCTAGCCCTAAAACACAGTCGGCGTTGCTCGAAGCAATGGAGGAGCGTCAAGTGTCGCTGGATGGCGTGACGCGGGATTTGCCCAATCCATTCTTTGTGATTGCTACTCAAAATCCTCATTCCCTTGCTGGCACCTTTCCTTTACCGGAATCTCAGCTCGACCGTTTCTTGATGCGCATATCGCTCGGGTACCCTGACTTTAATACAGAGCGCACGATACTTGATGGTCAGAATCCACGCGATCTGATTGATGATTTAAGGGTATGTGTTTCAGCAGAAGAACTTGAACAAGCTAAGTTGGCACTGAAAGATATTAAAGTAACAGACGTTGTATTAGATTATGTGCAGCGCTTGTTGGCTGCCACTAGGGAAGGAACGCAGTTCGTTCATGGAATCTCACCGCGTGGCGGCTTGGCGCTATTATCGGCAGCTAAAGCATGGGCGATGTTGTCCGGAAGAGATTATCTGACGCCGGATGATGTCCAAGCGGTGGTCGCGTCGGTGTTCAGTCATCGCCTTGCTAGTCGGACAACTGGCACCCAAAGCTCCATTGCTGAGATAGAACAATGGATGCAAACGATAGATATTCTTGCTGCCTAACGCATTGTCATAATGCTGGTTCAATCTGCGCGACAACATATTCGTCAATGGTTAGATCGGCGACAGCCACTTGCGACTTCTGAAACACTCACCCAGAAGAATATCTATATTGTTCCGGCTCGCCAATCTGTGGGTTTCTTCTTGGTTGTTTTATTGCTGTGGTTGGTCGGAACCAACTATGAAAACAATCTAGTATTGCTGCTGTCGTACTTATTGCTGGCAGTATTTATATCCGCCATTTTTGCCACTCATAGCAATCTAAGTGGGCTGACAGTTTCAGTTGCAGGATGCAGCCAAGCTTTCGTCGGTGAGCCGTTAATCGTTCATTTGAAGGTCAATAACCGCGGCAAGTCGCCGCGATTGCGGCTTCGTTTTGAATGGGCTGGTGCAGAGCAGGTAATAGCAGATATTCCCGCAGACACTGATACAAATTTGGAAATTAGTTTACCGACTAAACAACGAGGTTGGCTGCGCCCGGGTAGATTGAAAATTGAATCTAGCTATCCATTGGGTATTATCAGAGCTTGGACGTTACCTAAACTGAGTGCGCCAGCATTAGTGTTTCCAGAACCTATCGAAGCACCGGCGGTCGATGACGTCGGATCTGAGGGAATGGAAGGACAAGCTCATAAACGCGGCATCGATGATTTTGGTGGATTGGAAACCTGGCAGCCAGGCGTTCCTATGCAGCGTATTGCTTGGAAACAGTATTCTGCAGGCCGAGGCATGCTCGAGAAAAAATTTGAAGCAAACACCTCCAATCCGGAGTGGTTGGATTGGGAGTATTACCCCGATCTCGATACAGAAAAACGACTGAGCGCGCTCTGTGCCAAAGCGATACAAATGGAACAATTGGGTCAGCACTATGGGCTAAAAATACCGGGTACGTTGCTGCCCCCTGCCCAAGGTGAGGCACATCTTGTTCAGGTGCTTACGACGCTTGCGTGTTTTATGTCAGATGACAACGAGGTTGAAATGCGAGTGAATAACAGTTGAGTAAAACCGCTATCTCCGACCTTCAGCTATCTCGGGTTCAACAGGGTTGGCTGATGTTGGCGCTGCTTTTTTCGGCTGCGCCTATCTGGTTTTGGCTGCCATTCTGGGTTCCACTTTTAACGCTAATGGGCATTGGTTGGCGAGCAGCTATGCTTTGGCGTGGCAGTGTAAAGCCATCGCGAACAATGATGTTTCTTCTTGCGGCCACTCTAATAGCAGCCGATCTTGCGACCTATTGGCCACCGGTTGGCCTAGAACCTATGACGGCATTGCTGTTAACGGCGAGTTGCCTCAAATATTTAGAAATGAGACGACTGCGTGATGCGCAACTGTTGGTATATCTCTGTTACTTTATTGCAGGGATCCAGCTTATCTATGCCGCTGAAATCTATGCGTTTGCAATAGCACTTGTGTCAGTGCTGGTGACGCTGAGCGCTCAAAACATCCTGCAACGCTCACCTAGCCAACAATTTTCAATTGCGGGTTTTAGTGTAAAGCCGTTACTGAGTGCGGCTAAGCTAGTTTTACTTTCCATACCTTTGATGCTTGTTATATTCGTCTTTGCCCCGCGATTACCATCTTTTTGGGTGGTGCCCGGACAGCAAGATCAAGCAAAGACAGGTGTGTCTGACTCAATGACCCCTGGAAGTATTGGCGATTTGACTCGATCAGATGAATTGGCTTTTCGAGTGGCCTTTGATGAATCTGTGCCGGCGAAATCTGAGATGTATTGGCGCGGGTTAGTGTTTAGTGATTTTGATGGAACGACTTGGCGCAGTAGCACTATTAATCTAGGCTCTGACCAAGGTGGTGGGGCATCAGCGTTGAACGAATTCGTAACGACTGCATGGGCTGGCCAGCGCGATGAAGAGCGCTGGCAAACCGAAATTGATTATGGTTCAAGATCGACCTCCTACGAAGTTTATCTAGAACCCACTTATCAAAATTGGTTATTTTCATTAGCGGCGCCTATAACAGATCGCACTGATTTTGGAATGACCCAGGATCTGCGTCTAATTAGCCGGCGTCCTATTAGAAGTCGAGTGAAGTATGACGTTGAGTCCTTTCTGGACTATCAGTTTCAGGTCGAGGGCCTCAGTGCGCAAACTCGTGAGAGAAATTTGAGTCTGCCAGACAATTACAATCCGCGCGCGCTTGAGTTAGGTGAATCATGGAAAGCCGAAGGACTGAATCCGGAGCAAATTGTAGAGAGGATAACGAGTCTCTTTAATCGCGAATTTATCTACACATTAGAGCCGGGTACCTATGGTCTAGATGGTATCGACGAGTTTTTATTTGATAGGCAGAGCGGATTCTGCGAGCACTTTTCTGGCGCAGCAGTGGTGCTACTTCGAGCGGCGGGTGTGCCAGCGCGAGTAGTGACGGGTTATCAAGGTGGTGAAACAAGCCCCTACAGCGATTATATTTTGGTGCATCAGTTTGATGCCCATGCGTGGGCAGAATATTGGAGCCCAGTGTCTGGTTGGAAAAGGATTGATCCCACCGCTGCCGTTGCGCCAGAGCGCATTCAGCTAGGCGCGCGTCAGTTATTTGAATCTGAGCAAGGGTTTCTTGCCGAAAGTGGGCTGTCGCTTAATCGATTTCAAGATGTTGCTTGGGCGAACTGGCTAAGGTTGCGCTTAGACAATGCGGAATACCTCTGGGCACGCTGGGTACTAGGGTATGACGGCAATCTTCAACTTCAATTTTTACAATCCATTTTTGGGAAATGGGGTCTGAGTAAATTGCTCTTGGTGTTGTCCACGTTTGCATTACTAGCACTAGTCTGTGTTTGGGTTTATTTCCGAATAAAGATGCCGGCACGAGTGGTCCCGCTAGTAGAGAAACGTTATCGCGCTTTTTGCAAAATGTGTGGCACATTTGGAATGGATATTGCACCTTCAACTACCCCCGCTCAGATCTCAAAGCGAGCTGAATCTCAACCAGAAGATAGGCAAGGAGAAATACAAACGCTTTGTTTGTTGTTTGAACGTCAGCTTTATGGCGACAAGGATCTGGATAGAGAGATTGGCGTGATTATGAGAAGAATAAAAACCTTATTGCTCACTCGTCCAGTGCGATAGTTGCTCTAGTTTTGTTTGATTGATCTATATGCTTCAAGCGCCCGCTCTCGG
Source organism: uncultured Porticoccaceae bacterium (assembly GCA_964623085.1). GTDB lineage: Bacteria > Pseudomonadota > Gammaproteobacteria > Pseudomonadales > GM7GCV1 > CAZUTO01. The sequence continues at coordinate 88,714 of CAZUTO010000003.1, read as the reverse complement.
GAATACTTTATGTCAACGATGGGCAAAGGGTAGTTATCGCCTAGGGTAATGTCAGCTTGTTCTAGTATTTGTTCCGGCGCACTCCAAGGCTGATGAAGGTATTTGTTCGGTAGATCCTTTAGTTCTGGTACGAACCTTCGCGTATAGTCACCATCCGGATCATACTTTTCACTCTGAGTGACCGGATTGAAAATACGGAAGAAAGGTGCGGCATCGACACCACATCCGGCAATCCACTGCCAACTTAGCGAGTTGTTGGCGAGATCTGCATCAACGAGGCAATCCCAGAACCACTCTTGGCCTCGCCTCCAATGAATGAGTAGGTTTTTCACTAGGAATGAACCGACGACCATGCGGACGCGATTGTGCATATAGCCTGTTTGCCAGAGTTCGCGCATGCCGGCGTCTACCAATGGATAACCCGTTTTCCCTTGTTGCCATGCGCGCAAGTGTTCCTGGTTCTCACGCCATGGAAACCGATTGAACTTGGACTGCAAATTTTCATGGGTAACTGATGGGAAGTAGTACAGCAAAGAATATGAGAATTCTCTCCAGCCGAGCTGTGTCCTGACGCAATCAACATCGTCATTGTCGGGTAGTTTTTTTAGTGCGTGCCAAACTGTATTGGGCGAAACTTCGCCAAAATGCAGGTGCGGAGACAATCGAGATACCGCTTCTTTGGCTGGATAGTTTCGACCGGATTTGTAGTCGTCTGCCTTCCTGTGAATGAACGCATCCATTTTCTTGAGTGCTTCTTGCTCTCCCGCTTTCCAGATTTCTTTAAATCCATCTGCCCAATCTAATCTCGGTAATAAGTTCAATTCATCTAGATGCAAATTGTTTCCAGTGTCTCTGACGCTCTGCAACGGTTTTGGCACGGGGAGTGGTGACCTTGGAGATGTTTTGCTCAGACATCCACGGCGAAAGAATGGCGTAAAGACTCTGTAGGGTGATCCGTCGGCTTTTTGGACTTCCCATGGTTCCCAGAGCAGCGAGCCATTGAAGCTCTTTACTTCAAGTCCTCTATCTATAAATAGTTGCTTGAGTTCTTTATCACGACCGATATGAGAAGGTTCGTAACATCGGTTCCAAAATAGCCCGCTGACTGAATACTGAGAGACAAGATCTAATAAGATTTGTTTCGGATCACCTTTGTAAATATTTAGTGATCCGTCCAAAGAAGCGTCTAACTTGGCTAGCGAATGATGGAGCCACCATTTGCTAGCCGCGCCCATAGATTCATCATGGTTGACGGTATCATCGAGAATATAAATGGGGAGTATATTTGCTTTGTTGCTTGCGGCGGTTAGCGCCGGGTTGTCAGAAAGTCGCAGATCTTGTCTAAACCAATGAATGGCAACGTCTGAACGAGTGGCCATATTTTAATATGGCAAAAAGCCATTTTTTTGCGTGAAAGTGCTGGTGCTTGGGAGGCTATAGCTTTCAGATCGACTGAAAGCTATATGGTTAAGTCGCGCGTTAATTTTTCAGCGCAGCCAGGTAATCGCCACCGTGTTTATGGGTGGCGAGAAGGTCAGCAAGCGTTCGGCCATCTTGATTGGTACCGTCTACATCGTGACCTTCGGCTTTGAAGAAAGTAACGAAAGTACGAAAATTCTCGATATTCATTCCGCGATAGGCCCGCTCCAGAAGATAAAAATCTTGGCTCACGCCAGTGGGAGGATTACCGTTGAGAAAGCCCTTTACACGTTCGTCGTCAAAAACTTCGCCGAGAACTTTTTGTTTATCTTTTTTTAGTGCCATTAGGTTTCCTGTTTTTAAAGCTTTTCGTTAAGAATGCGATTGACTTCGCCTGGGTTCGCTTGGCCTTTCGATATTTTCATTACCTGGCCAACAAAAAAGCCTAGCATTTTTGGTTTACGCTCGTCCGGCGCAGATCGATAGTTTTCAACCTGATCTGGATTAGAATTGATGACATCCTGCACCATCGCCTCGATTGCACCTGAATCAGATACCTGTTTCAAACCTTTTGCTTCGATGATTTCGTCAACACTTCCTTGATTTGCCCAGAGATCTTCAAATACTTGTTTGGCAATCTTTCCAGAAATGGTGGCGTCTTGAATGCGTTTAATTAAATTCCCAAGTTCCTCGGCTTTGACTGGACTGTCGTTTATTTCAACCCCTTCCTTATTTAATTGTCCAGCAAGCTCAACTGTTACCCAGTTGGCCGCGAGTTTAGGATCACCACATACTTTGGTGGTCGATTCGAAATAATCGGCTACCGCCTTATCTTGTGTCAGGACGCTTGCGTCATAGGCTGACAGGTTATATTCATCCTGAAAACGCACCCGTTTTGCGTTGGGTAATTCAGGTAGTTTTGTGCGTTCCGCGTCTATGAATTGATCATCAAGAATGACAGGCAATAAATCGGGGCAAGGGAAGTATCGGTAGTCATTGGCTACCTCCTTGCTGCGCATTGAGCGAGTCTCATTTTTGTCAGGATCATAAAGGCGCGTTTCTTGTACCACTTCGCCGCCATCTTCAATAAGATCAATTTGCCGCGCAACTTCTGTGTGAATGGCTTTTTCGACGAAGCGAAACGAGTTGATATTTTTTAGTTCTGTTCTCGTTCCCAGTACTTCTTGACCCATAGGTCGTATTGAAATGTTTACATCGCAGCGCATTGAGCCCTGTGACATATCGCCGTCAGAAATGCCTAAATAAGTAATGATTGCGTGGATCTTCCTAAGATATGCCACCGCTTCTTCGGACGAGCGCATATCAGGCTCGGAAACGATTTCAATCAGTGGTGTGCCCGCACGGTTCAAATCAATCCCAGACATGCCGTGATAATCTTCGTGTAGTGATTTTCCAGCGTCTTCTTCCAAGTGCGCGTGATGAATGCGAATATCTTTCTCACTGCCGTCTTCGAGCTGAATACGGACAACACCTAGACCAACAATCGGTTCAGCCAGCTGTGTTGTTTGATAGCCTTTTGGCAGGTCTGGATAAAAATAGTTTTTCCGTTCAAAAACAGATTTTTTTCCAATCTCTGCATCAATGGCTAAACCAAATTGTACCGCCATGCGCATCACATCTTCATTGACGACCGGCAGCGTGCCGGGCAGAGCGAGATCGACGCCGCAGGCCTGCGTATTCGGCGCTGCACCGAATTCAGTGGCTGCGCCCGAGAATATTTTTGAATTGGTGTTCAGCTGAATATGGATTTCAAGGCCAATTACTGTTTCCCATGCCATGTCATCGTTCCTATTCAATGCCTGCTGGCTTTTTGGTGTGCCAGTCAGTTTGTTTTTGATATTGGTGAGCCGCGCTGAGAATTTGGTCTTCCTTCCAATAGTTGCCGATGAGTTGTAGGCCAGTTGGCTTGCCATCAACTAATCCACAGGGGAGGGACATTCCAGGTAAACCTGCCAAATTTACTGATATGGTATAGATGTCTTCTAGATACATTTCTACAGGATTGGCTGATTTCGCACCGAACGCAAAGGTCGGATTAGGGCAGGTGGGCCCAGCGATCATGTCGACTTTTTCAAATGCAGAAACAAAGTCATTTTTGATCAGCCTTCGCACTTTTTGTGCCTTGCGATAATAGGCATCATAGTAGCCAGCGGATAGCACGTAGGCGCCAACAAGAATCCGGCGTTTAACTTCTTCTCCAAACCCTTCTTCGCGAGTACGGCAATAGAGATCTGTTAAGTCTTCTGGATTATCGCAACGATAGCCATAGCGCACGCCGTCAAAACGAGAGAGGTTCGCTGATGCTTCAGCTGGTGCCAAAACATAGTAGGTGGGCACGGCTAAGTGAGAATGCGGCAGTTCAATATCCACCAGGGTGGCGCCAAGTTTTTCATATTCACTTAAAGCGGTCTGCACTGTTGTTGCTACTTCTGGATTCAGCCCTTCACCAAAAAATTCTTTGGGGATACCGATTTTGATTCCATCAAGGGATTGATCGAGCTTGCCGACAAAATCGTCGACAGGTAGATCAGACGAAGTGGAGTCTTTGGTATCAAAGCCTGACATCGCTTGGAGTAAGTACGCACAATCTTCTGCGGTGCGCGCGATAGGGCCGCCTTGATCCATGCTTGAGGCGAATGCAATCATGCCCCATCGAGATACGCGGCCATAGGTTGGTTTTAAGCCAGTCACACCGCAATGTGCAGCGGGTTGGCGAATGGAGCCGCCGGTATCTGTCGCCGTCGCTGCGGGAGTGATTCTAGCCGCGACAGCTGCTGCAGACCCGCCTGAAGAACCGCCAGGAACACAACCTGTATTCCAAGGGTTTTTAACGGTGCCATAAAAGCTGGTTTCGTTCGATGAGCCCATCGCGAACTCATCCATATTGGTTTTCCCAAGGCAAACGGCGCCAGCCTCTTTGAGATTTGCAACGACGGTGGCATCGTAAGGAGAAATGAAGTTGTCTAGCATCTTCGAGCCACAACTGGTTTTTACCCCTTGCGTACAGAAAATATCTTTGTGTGCAAAAGGCACACCGGTGAGTAGGTGAGTGCTTCCTGATACTCGGTCTTTATCCGCTTGATCCGCGGCTGCAAGCGCTTGTTCTTCGGAAAGCGTGATAAAACTGTTGTAGGTTTCGTCAAGGCGCTTGATACGTGCCAAGAAGTGCTCAGTTATTTCGCGACTGGAAAATTCTCCGGTTTCCAGTCCGCGCTTTATGTTAGCGATAGTATGGTTGTGCATATTGCCTAGATTAGCGAGTTTGTTTTTAGGTGTGTTTGTCTTTTAACCGATCACTTACAGTCGATCATCTTTAATCGATCACTTTTGGCACAAGAAAGAGCCCATCCTCTTGCGAAGGCGCGTTGCTCATCAATGCTTGACGTTGATCAGGTTCAGAGACTTCATCATTTCTTAATCGCTGAGTGGCGTCATTTGGATGTGCCATAGGCTCGACGTTGTCAGTGTCGATGGCTTGCAGCTGATCCACCATTGTGAGTACGTCGTTAATTCGATCTGTCACTATGTCAGCAATATCAGTGGATATGTTTATACGTGCTAAATGCGATAACTTCTCAATATCGCTTTTTTCAATACTCATGGTTTGAAATCCAACTTGGTAATGTCTAAGAATTTAGTTAGTACATTTAATACTAGGGTTAAATAGAGGAATATATCCTAAAACCTTGATTTACCTCTCAAGGTATCACATTTACGGCTTGCTCTGAATCCCCTGCATTGGTACATTCGCACGTCTAAACACCCACTCAAAATCACGCCGGATCAATAATATATGTTGAAAACAATTCGCGGGCTCATATCGAATGACCTATCTATTGATCTCGGTACGGCAAATACTCTAATTTATGTTCGTGAGAAGGGCATTGTTCTCAATGAACCTTCGGTGGTTGCTATTCGGCATCTACATGGTCAAAAGGTGGTTGAGGCCGTAGGTGTTGATGCCAAACGCATGCTTGGCAGAACGCCTGGCAACATTGTCGCGATTCGTCCTCTTAAGGACGGTGTCATCGCTGATTTTCAGGTAACTGAAAAAATGCTGCAACATTTTATTAAGAAAGTTCACCAAACCAAATGGTTTACACCGAGCCCTCGTGTGCTGGTCTGCGTGCCTTGTCAGGCAACTGAAGTTGAAAAGCGAGCTATTCGAGAGTCTGTGTTGAGTGCTGGTGCGCGCACTGTGCATTTGGTAGATGAGCCAATGGCGGCGGCGATAGGCGCAGGCTTGCCGGTGGAAGAAGCTAGTGGTTCGATGGTGGTAGATATCGGCGGTGGTACGTCCGAAATTGCCATCCTGTCTTTGAGTGGCACCGTATATTCTGACTCAGTTCGTATTGGTGGTGATCGTTTTGATGAGTCAATTACCAATTACGTTCGTCGTAAGTACGGTAGCGTGATAGGTGACGCAACCGCTGAGCGCATCAAGCATGAAATCGGCACCGCGTTTGCGGGGAGTGAGGTGAGAGAAATTGATGTGCGCGGCCGCAATCTCGCTGAGGGCGTGCCGAAAAGCTTTACGCTAACAAACGATGAAGTGCTCGAGTCGATACAAGAGCCACTAGCGACTATCGTGCAGGCGGTAAAGCGGGCGTTGGAGCAGTCTCCTCCTGAGTTGGCATCGGATATTGCTGAGCGAGGCATTGTGCTCACCGGTGGTGGTGCATTGCTGAGAGATATCGATCGACTTCTGACTCATGAAACAGGATTGCCAGTGATTGTTGCGGAAGATCCGCTTACCTGCGTTGCGCGGGGCGGTGGTAAAGCGCTGGAGATGCTAGATAAACGTCGGTTGCAATTGCTCTCTTACTGAGGGCCGAAGCCTGCATTAGGTTTAATTAAATATGGCGGCGGGTAGAAGGCATATTTTCCGCAGAGGGCCGTCCTCCCTTCGCGTCCTTATTCTGGCATCCTTTCTTGCCATCGCACTAATCTTCGTTAGCACTTATTCTAATTTTCTCCAGCCTGCTAGAGCCTTTTTCCTAGATCTTATTGCACCCTTCTACGATATTACCGATGTCAGTCATGTCGCGGGTGATTGGGTTGAAGGTAAATTTGCTTCGCGAGATCAACTGTTACAAACAAACAAGCAGCTTCAGGATGAAAACCTCATTTTGCAGCGTCGGGTGTTAACCATGGCAGCCATTCAAGCGGAGAATGCGAGATTGCGGCAGCTTCTTGGTACGACCGAGTTTGTCGAAGAGAAAGTTCTTATCGTCGAATTAGTTGGTACGCCACCTGATACCGAAACGCATCGTCTTATTGTCAATCGCGGTACTGCGGATGGCTTGCGAGCAGGGTTGCCGGTTTTGGATGCAGCGGGACTAGTCGGTCAAACTGTCACTCTAGGGTCCGAAAACAGTGAAGTGCTGCTAATCTCCGACCGGCAGCATGCCTTACCGGTAGAGATTCTTCGCACTGGCGGTCGTGCCATCGCTGAGGGAACCGGTGACTATAAATCAATCAGGTTGCGCAATATTCCAGAAACGGTTGATGTTGTTGCTGGGGATGAAATTATCAGTTCAGGGTTGGGTGGAACTTTTCCCTATGGATATCCGGTTGGCGATGTTGTGTCGGTCGAAAAAAACAGTTCTACGCCTTTTCTTGAAATTCAAATTAAGCCAAGAGCAGGCTTGGAGACGAGCCGACAAATGTTGGTGCTTTTTTCTGATTCTACTGACATCAACTCTGTCGAACTTCAAGCCGAACCTGTCGAAAACCAAAAGGTTATAGATCAGCAGGTTATAGAAGAATGAAAGAGTTGCCATTGATGTTGCGTGATCTATTGCCTCTGATTGTCATCTCGGTCGTCATATACGTATTTAATATTCCATGGTTGGGCTATATCCGTATCGACGCAGTTGCGCTAACTATCATTCTTTTCTGTCTTTATCGACCCCAAGCCATTCGTCTGACACTAGTCTTCTGTTTAGGATTACTTCAAGATGTTGTCTCTTTGGCGCCGCTCGGGCAGCATGCGTTAGGCCTTTGTATCATGGCTTATTTTATGCAGTATTTTCGCGACCGTGTGCGTATACATCGAGTCGCCAAGCAACTCCCAAGTATCGCGCTAGCACTTCTTTTTCTTAAGCTGGTCTACAGCTGGGTTACAGCGCTGGGGTTTGGTCAGCTGCCGACGCTTAGCGCTATTTTGTCGGTAATACTAACAACGATGCTTTGGCCCGTTATGGTGCTTGTCGGAAACTGGTTATCGAATCATCGTAGATTGCCGGGTATCAGTCACTGAGGAACAAAAAAGATGCTCGTGCTTGCTTCCGCATCCCCGCGCCGTGCTGATCTTCTTCGTCAACTAGGGTTGTCTTTTCGGGTTCAGATCGCAAATATTGACGAGACACCTATTGGTAAGGAATCTGGAGCTGATTACGTTCAGCGTCTCGCATTAGAAAAAGCGCAAACAACATATCGCTCTATTGGGGTTGGTCCAGTTTTGGGGTCGGATACGGCGGTTGTTTTAAATGGTGATATTTTTGGCAAGCCTAAAGACTATCAGGATTTCACAAAAATGATGGGGCTGCTTTCAGGCAGAGAACATCAGGTATTATCTGCTATTGCAATGATAGACGATACGAAAACAGAAACCGCACTTTCAGTAACAAGAGTCAGTTTTCGGGAACTAAAGCAAGACGAGATTCGCAACTACTGGCAAACTGGAGAACCGGAAGGCAAAGCAGGTGGTTATGCCATTCAGGGTGTTGCAGCGGGATTTATTAAAGAGATTACCGGAAGCTATAGCGCAGTGAAGGGTTTACCTCTTTATGAAACCAGTGAATTGCTGCGGAAATTTGACCTCTGGCCACTTGAAAAGCCTAAATTGGAAAACTAATGAGCGAAGAGTTACTCATCAATGTCATTCCGAAAGAGACGCGTGTTGCGTTGGTCGAAAATGGCGTGGTGCAGGAAGTTCAGATAGAGCGAGCCAAGGCGTCTAATATCGTTGGCAATATATATAAAGGAAAGGTGATTCGGGTGTTGCCAGGAATGCAGGCCGCATTTGTGGATATCGGTCTAGAACGAACAGGCTTTTTGCATGCCACCGACATCCCTTCATTGGACGGCGAAGGGATGGAGCTAAGAGACGTAGTGACGCCGGATATTCTTACGAAAGTTCACGAAGGAAAAACGCTTTTGACGCAGGTAGTCAAAGCACCCATCAGTACCAAAGGCGCGAGGCTAACTACTCATCTTTCTTTTTCGTCGAGATTTCTAGTCTACATGCCGCAGAATTTTCACACGGGCGTTTCGCAGCGAATAGAAAACGATGAGGAACGGCAGCGACTAAAAGACTTGATTAGCAAACTAAAAGAACAAATGCAGCCTAGTATTAAGGGCGGGTTTATTGTTCGAACCAATGCCGAAGGCGCATCTGAAGAAGATTTACAGGCAGATATGGCCTTCCTTTTCAAACTTTGGAGCGACGTTTCTTCCGCTACACCAAATAAGCAAGCTCCCTCTGTTGTCCATCAGGATATACCTCTCGCTCTTCGTGCGCTTCGCGATATGGCGCATCCGAACCTTGAGAAAATCCGTGTGGACTCAGGTGAAATCTATGAGAAGGTGATAGATTTTACGCGCCGATATCATCCAGAAATGGAAAGTAGAGTTTTTCTTTATCAGGGCCAGCGTCCTCTTTTTGATCTCTATAGCGTTGAAAGCGAAATAGAGAAAGCATTGCAGACTCGTATCGACCTTAAGTCCGGTGGTTATATGATCATTGAGCAGACAGAAGCGATGACTACGGTAGACGTGAATACGGGCACCTACGTGGGAAGTCGCAATATGGAAGAAACCATATTTAAGACTAACCTAGAGGCATGCTCAGCTTTAGCAAGGCAGCTTAGGCTGCGTAATCTTGGCGGTATCATTATTGTGGATTTTATCGATATGGCTGATTCGGAACACCGACGCCAAGTGCGTCGAAGTTTTGAGAAAGCGCTAGAGCGAGACCGCGCGCGCACGAGTATTGCTGAATTGTCTGATCTTGGCTTGATTGAGATGACCCGTAAGCGAACTCGAGAAAGTTTAGAACAAAGCTTATGCGATCACTGTCCAAGTTGTGGCGGCCGTGGAACGATGAAAAGTCCAGAAACAATCTGTTTAGAGATATTTCGTGAAATAAATCGTGAAGCCAGACAGTTTGAATGTGAAAAGATTTTAGTGCTTGCATCGCAAGGCGTCATTGACCGTCTTGTTGATGAAGAGTCTGATGATGTTGCGGAGCTGGAGGTACTCATCGAGAGGTCTATACAGTTGCAGGTAGAAGTGCTCTATAACCAGGAACAATATGACATTATTCCTGTTTAGAGGTTTTATTCTGTGTACATGGTGGTGTGAGGCATGAAACAACTGCTGGGCACACTATGCTACCGGATGCTTTGCTGGGGCTTAATTTTGCTGGCATTGGTACTCTTACTGCTAAGTGTGGCATTCAGAGGACTTTTGTTATTTGACGATCAAATAAAGAACTGGGCGAGCCAAACACTTGGTGTGCCTGTAGAAGCTAATGTAGAGGCGACTCGGTGGTTGAGTCCGCATCCGCAGCTGTTTGTTAGCCAGCTCGAAGTTGGTAAAGATGAGTCGGCCATACGTGTCGAGGAAGTAGTCGCTGAGCCAAACATACTACAAAGTCTTTTGACGCTATCACTTTCTTGGCAAGAGCTTCGTTTGAGTGGTGTGGAGATGTTGATTCAAGAGCAGGCGGGTGGCGGCTGGCAGATCGCTGGTATTGATTTGGCGGCATCTGATGGCTCGCAAGCAACCAGCTTGGAAAAGATGCTTCTTGGGAGCAGGCGCATCTCGCTGACGGATATCAACACACGCATAGAGTTTTACTCGGGCGCCGAATTCAGTATGCAATTGGAAAGCGCGGAGATTGAAAATAGTCTTGGATTTCATCGTCTCGTTGCCACTGCAGAGCTTGACGATGCGGCTAATCAGCTTGAGCTAGTGGTTGAACTTACCGGTATCGCAAATCGGTTCGTGGACTTGGATGGTCTTGCGTACACTCACTTTAATGGCAGCGATCTTGGCGATGTTTTTTCTTCGTTACTTGATCGTTATTCAGATACGTCGGTTGTCATAGATAAAAAGCCGGGTATTAGTGGTGAGGTTTGGGCGAACATCCATTCCGGTTCCAGAGCAGAGTTTCAGGGTTATATAGAAATAAGTGATATGCCCGGTCAGATCTTCGCGGAAGGACTGGAAGATCTTCATTTTCAATCCGATATATCAGGGCATCTCTTCTATTTCGAAGACGAGCTGGCGTTAGACTTTATTCAACCTGATTTTTTTGCGGCTAGCGAGGAATGGCCACTTAGTGATTTTCGCCTGACAAGGCGGCGCGGTGATGTTTCCGCTCTATACAGTCTGCAGATGCAGACGTTGGATCTTGAAGAGCTAACTAAAAGGGCAACTGATCTCTACGCATTGCCCGAAAAATTGACCACTATCCTCACAGATCTAGACTTGACGGGTCAAGTAGAAAACTTGGAACTTAATCTAGATAGTGGTGCGCCCATAGAGACAATGGCTATTTCTGCTGATCTGAACTCTGTTGATGTGGGTTATTACTTAAATGCGCCAGCAGTAAGAAATTTGAGTGGACATGTTGCTGCTACAGCATTTGATGGCAGTTTGATGATCGCATCCGAAAGCTTGAGTTTGCATTACCCAACGCTATTTGATGACTGGTTAGACCATGGGTCGGTCGAGGCTGAGCTTGGTTGGCAGGTGGATCGGGATAATGATCTAGTCTATATATCTGGAAAGGATATATCTGCGAATGCGCCAGACGGTTTGATAACAGCTGCGTTTCTTGTTGAGACGGGCCTTAAGCCGCGAGAGGAAGGTGTAAACCTAGACTTAGTATTGGGAATGCAAAATGTTGACGGACGGAATTGGTCGAAATATATGCCGATTCGGACAAGTGAATTACTTAAGAATTGGTTGGCTGACGCTGATATCGACGGTCAAATATCAAATGGTTCTGTAGTTTACCGTGGCAAAGTAAAACGAGAGTATCGAGATTTTCGTAGTATTCAGTTAAGACTTGATGTGGAACAAGGCAGCACTAGGTTTCTTGAAAGTTGGCCGAAAGTGACTGAGATGGATTCCGAGATTAAAGTGTCCAATCGGCTTGTCAATGTTCAATCTGACTCGGCCAATTTGGCGGGTGTTGAACTTCAGGATGTTGATATCGGGGTCAATGCATCGACGACAGGATTAAAATTAGATCTTTCACTTGCTGGGCTAGGTGAAACTAAAGCGCTAATAGATGTTGTGCGCGAAACTGATCTTGGCAATAGCTCGGGCGGTAGCTTTGATCAATTGGATGTGCAAGGCGATGCGCAATTCCAACTTAGCTTGGCTACGCCTTTAAGGAAAGAGTTGGCTATTGAAGAAATTGATATGGACTTGTCACTTGAGCTAAAAAATAACCACTTAGCTCTGCTGGATCAGAATATTCAATTTGATGATTTGAATGGAACGCTTACATACAGCGAGAATGGGCTAGCCGCAGAGGATATTTCAGTATCCTTATGGAACGAACCTTTTACATTGTCTATTCGTGAAGAGAAAGAAATAGGCTCGTTGAATTTGTTTGCGAATGGGGATGTATCCATTGACTCGCTTACAGATTGGTTGAATCTGCCATCGACAAATGGTTTTTCTGGTAAGACCGAAGTCGAGGTTCTATTGCAGGTTAATACTGAGCGAGAATCGGGCAAGCCTAATCGTTATCTATTTTTAACAGATATGGTCGGAGTGCAGTCTACCTTGCCAGGTGATTTGTCAAAGCGCACAGATGAAGAGACCGAACTGAGGGTTGTTATCGAAAGTACGGACGAGTTAGATGTTCATATTGAATGGTCTAAGGGATTAACTTTAGGGCTAAGAAAACCTCAAAATGGAACTTTACCGAAGGGCAGGTATGAATCAGCGGTACTTTCGTTTAATCGCAATACGCCTAGTCATCAGCCGGGCATGTTTATCGGTCGTGTGTATCAGGAAAAAACAGACCTAGATCAGTGGTTGGCTTTTATGTCGAGCCGGACTGGCAATTCAGTGCATTCGGGTGCGTCGTCAGAAGATGAGCACGCGCAGCAATCTCAAGTAGAGTCGAATGAAGGCCAGCTGTTAGGGTTAAAACCTGATCTATTGTTAAGTGCGAGGCAATTGGTCTACAAGGAAGAAACATACGAAGAGCTTGAGCTAGGGTTGACTAGCGATGATATTGGGTGGCTTTGTGGATTTTCCAATGAGGTTGTTGATGGCGATTACACGCATCCTTATGAGGCGGGTGTTGTTCCTGCTCTCCGACTCAAGGAACTCGATGTTGATGCTTTGCAAGGGTTCCTTCAAGAAACGCCCTATGCGAATGTGACGAGTGCATTTGATCCTCGCATCGTCCCTGTAACAGATGTTGCTATAGAGAATCTAATACTCAATGGCGAAAGTCGAGGGACTTGGAGTGCTGAATTGCGTCCTTCACAACAGGGCTTGAACATCGAAAACATCCAATGCCAATATCGGACTCTCGATTGTGGGGCGAGCGGCGCTTCGTCACTCTATTGGGCGTATAGTGATGAGGGGCAATATTCTGCATTGAGCGTCGATCTTAATTTTGAAGACGTTTCCGATATTTTTACCTTGGCGGGTATGGAGCCTCCACTGACTAGTGAGAAAGGGAATTTTTACGCTTCTGTAAACTGGAATGAGGCACCGCATAAACTTCGCTCATCACCTATTTCTGGCATTCTCGGTGTGGAATTAGAAGATGGCAAGTTTCAAGCTCAGGCCAGTGGAGTAGGCGCAGGCGTTGTGCGTCTAATCAGCCTTGTCAATATTCGGACCTGGTTACGTCGCCTTCGCTTGGATTTTTCCGATATCGCTTCGGATGGCACGCCTTATGACGATTTTGGCGGTGATTTCACCATCAATCAAAATGTAGTGAATACACTTACACCAGTTATCGTTGGCCTCCCTTCTGGCCGACTACTTATTGATGGTGCTGTTGATCTCGAACAGAACGAAGTTGATGCCCAGCTTGTGGTGACTTTGCCGGCTCGCCAAAATATGGCTTGGATCGCTGCTTTAGCAGGCGGATTGCCGGCCGCTTTGGGAGTGTGGGCAGTCAGTAAAATATTTGATGACCAGCTAGATAACTTGTCTAGTGTTAGTTATCAGGTCACGGGTCCGTTAGAAGATCCGGAAATTCGAACTGATAGAGTGTTTGATGCAACTGTCCAAGAGCAGTAGCCGAGTTCACTGCAAGTCCGCTATATGATGACATTGTCTCGGAGATAGCGAAACAGTTTGCGTTGTTGTTCAGTTTTCTTTTCTAAGCTTTTCTCTTTGGCTGCTAAGCGCGCAAGAGTACGGATTTCTTTCCTGTCAGTATCTGGGAATTCTTTTACCAGTGCATTGATCTGCTCGTCTGGGTTCTCCATGATTTTATCGCGCCAGGCTTCGATAAGTTTGTGGCGCCTAGTATTGGTTAGCGCTTGTTTGTGCTGGTCTTCGAAGTGATTTTTTAGTTGTGTTACCAGCACCTCGCCACAGCTACTTAGCACTTTGCTGGCATGGCGCAATTGTCGGTTTCTGGCATTGCTAGATTTCAGCCTGCCGGCAGTGATCAAACTTTCCTCTAGTGAATCGGGTAAGCCAAAGTTCACAATTTCATCTTGCTTGAGCTTGCTGATGGTATCGCAGAGAGCTTGCAGCTCTGACATCTGACGCTTTAACGCCGACTTGGATGGTAAGCCCTCTTCAGTGGGAGAACCTGAATCGTTTTCCTCGCCGAAAGGTTGATCTTGTGGGGGTCTAACCATAAAAAATAGTTGCTAAGCCAAGGAAAGAGAGAAATCCGACGATATCGGTGATGGTGGTCAGGGCGACGCCACCAGCGAGCGCTGGGTCTATTTTCAGCAGTTTGAGGCTGATGGGTAGAAGTACGCCTGCCAGCGCAGCGACAAGCAGATTGATCACCATCGCCGCCGCTATGATGGCAGAGATCCGCAAGTCATCAAACCAAAGTCCGGCGACAATAGCTACCACTGCGGCCCACAGCAAGCCATTGAGTGCGCCAAGTAGGAATTCACGACTAATCAACCAGCGCATGTTGTTTCTTTGGATATGTCCAAGGGCAATACCACGAATTACAACAGTGAGCGTCTGAGTGCCTGCAACACCACCCATACTAGCTACCACCGGCATAAGTACTGCTAGCGCAATGACTTTGTCTAGCGTGTCTTGAAACTGCCCTATAACAGCCGAGGCCGCGAGGGCGGTAAGAAGGTTGATGCCAAGCCAAAGTGCCCGGCGAGGGGCCGCCCTAGTTACGGAGGTGAAGGTATCCTCGTCTTCGGCGAGACCAGCCATGACCATCAATGAATGGTCAGCGTCTTCGCGAATAACATCAACAACATCATCAATGGTGATTCGGCCGAGCATGCGTTGGTGTTCATCAACAACGGCGGCAGATACCCAGTCATTTCTCTCAAACAACAGGGCAACGTCTGAATCGGGTGTGTCCGCCGTAATTGCATCCGCTTCAGTATCCATAATTTGGTATACAGGTGTGGATAGGCTGGCGGTGAGCAGTTTGCGTAAATACAACTTGCCGATATATAAGTCGTCCCTAGAAACGACAAATAGACTATCGGTAATCTTTGGTAGCTCTTCGTGGCGACGCAGGTAGCGTAACGCGACTTCCGCCGTAATATCGGCACGCACAGTTATAGTGTCGGTGTTCATAAGTCCACCCGCACTATCTTCGTCGTAGGTCAGTACAGTCTCTACGCGTTGCCTATCTTGCAGACTCATAAGATCGAGTATTTCCCCGGTCACGCGGTTGGGGAGTTGTTGAAGAATGTCGGCAATGTCGTCTACATCCCAGCCTTCGGTAATCGCAGCGACTTCGGATGTATCTAGTTTTGCGACGATACCTGCGCGCACATCTTCGTTGAGTTTCTGTAGAACCTCACTTTCGATATTGGTATCAATGATTTCCCAGAGAATACTGCGTTCCCTGGGCGGACAGGACTCTAGTACGTGGGCGATTTCTCCGGCGCTCAGACCTTTTAACATGACACGAACGGTAGCGAGCGTGCCAGTGTCGAGCGCTTGCAACAGTGTAGATGCGCTTGATGTCATGAGGAGTATCCGCCGGTCAAATGCGGCGCCAAGTGTAATACCTATCGGTTAAAAACTATACCTTGGCATCTTTCTGATGCTTGGAAAAAAACAGTTTTACGTTCTTTAGTCAAAAAAAAGCCCGCAAGTGTTTGCGGGCTAAAAAAGAGTAAAATTCAAAGGGGGTATGAATATACTCTAGAGGGGTTTGGTTCTTAAGCAGCTGCCGATTTTTTGGTGGCTACTTTTTTCGCAGGTTTCGCAGTCGCTTTCTTCGCCACTGCTTTCTTCGCTGGCTTTGCAGCGGCTTTTTTCGTCGCTGGTTTCTTTGCCGACTTCACCGCGGTTTTCTTTGCTGACTTTGCAGCAGCTTTAGATGCGATTGGAGTAACCGTTGCTTTTTTAACTGCTGAGTTAGCTGTGTTGATACTATTTTCATACCATGTCTTTATTTCTTCGCCAGCTTCCTGAAACACTTTAGTGTTTACTTCAGCTTGGCTCCGAAAAATTTCTGAATACTCTTCGATAAGAGAGCTTTGGTATTGAATAAAGGCTTTTGGATCTTTTGTCGCAGAGGCGTCAACATCCTTAATGCTATTTCCAACAACTGTATTGGTGAGCGCAATTTGATTGTCTAATACTTTTTTCATCAAACGGTTATTGATGGCAACTAACTCTTTCGTAGATTCGATCGCGTTTTTGCCGTATTGGTTAAAGCTTGAAAACATTTGTTGTTGCATGAATTTGCTCTCCAGAATTTTCATACAGTGTCTGTGGATTGAATTTTAATGCAGTGCACAAAAAGTTGTCAAGCATTTTTTTGTGTGCTGCACAAAAAAGAGGTTTCTGGAGAAAAGTTCTGATATCGCGATCCAAACTATGAACGAACGCAAGGTTGGCGGTTGAAAGTGAGGTTCTATGCTGAATAACAGGCTAATATAGGGTTTGTCGTAACAATCTAGCAATAAGACTGATCGTCATGGCGTGTTTGATTTTAGGGCTCTTAATGCAGATTCGATTGTCTATAATAAGTCACCATCAAAGTGCAAATGAGCTGAGATAGGGTAATTTGGCGAAGTGGATAAAGAACCAATGATAGAAAAAGAGAATCAAGACGCCTATACGGATGAGAACTTGGCGGTTGAGGTGGAAAGCCAAGCAGACGATTCTTTCCTTCCCTTCGATTTTGCTCGAAGTCGGCAGGTGCTCTTTGATGCGGAGTCAGAGACATTACTGTTAGGCCCTGATGCAGATGTTCAGGCAGTGCTTGAAGCGCAAAAAATGTTTGGTTTGAGGACCATTGAGCGCGTTGATGAAGAGAACTTCGCCGAGCGGCTGAGAACGGTTTATGCTAATCAAACAGGTTCATCCGCTGCAGTAATGGAGGATATACAGGATTTCGTAGATCTGGAGTCTGCCGCTGAGGAATTGGAGGACGCCGATTTACTCGAAGACGATGACGCCCCCATTATTCGTTTGCTCAATGCAGTGTTGGCCGAATCGCTCAAAGAAAAGGCCTCTGATATCCATGTCGAGCCTTACGAACATGAGGCACGGATAAGATTTCGTTTGGACGGTGTACTCCGCACCGTTCTTAGCCCATCAGTTCATATTGCGCCGCTACTTATTTCTCGTATTAAAGTGATGGCAAAGCTGGATATTGCCGAACGGCGTTTGCCGCAGGACGGGCGGATGTCAGTGAAGCTGGGTGGGCGTAATGTGGATTTGCGAGTATCGACTATGCCATCCAGTTACGGTGAGCGTGTCGTTATGCGTTTGTTGGACAAAAGTGCGGGTAAGTTGACTGTTGATGCGCTCGGGATGCCACCAAAAACTAAATCCCGCTTGGGAGATATCATCGATCGACCGCATGGAATTATATTGGTTACCGGCCCCACTGGGTCGGGTAAAACCACCACCCTATATGCCGCGCTGCAACAAATGGATCAACAACAGCGCAATATTATGACGGTGGAAGACCCTGTTGAGTACGACTTGCAAGGTATAAGCCAAACGCAAATTAATATGCGTGCAGGTATGACCTTTGCAAGAGGCCTGCGAGCTATATTACGGCAAGACCCAGATGTCATTCTGATCGGCGAAATTCGCGATAAGGAGACCGCCGAGATCGCTACACAGGCAAGCCTTACTGGCCACTTAGTCTTGTCCACTCTGCATACCAATACGGCTGCAGGTGCAGTGACTCGATTACAAGATCTGGGCGTGGATAGTTTTTTGCTGTCTTCGACTTTGCGCGGTGTTATGGCGCAACGGCTTGTTCGGAGGTTGTGTGAGCACTGTAAAGTGCCCTCTGAGCCGGATGCACTTACTCAGCGAGCATTGAACATTGATTCCACTCACTTGATATACACGCCCAATGGCTGTGATCAATGCAACCATACTGGTTATGGTGGCAGGCTCGGCTTGTTTGAGCTGGTGATGATTGACGAGCCTATGCAGCAACTTATTCACGACGAAGCCGGTGAAATTGATTTGCAACGCTGCATTCGTGAGCAAACCCAGAGTATGGTTGAAGAGGGCTATGACATGGTCCGCGATGGTAAAACCACGCTTGAAGAAGTACTTCGCGTTACCAGTGTCTAGCTTCTAAAATGTCAGCGTATCAATACCTCGCTTACGATAAATCGGGCAAAGAAAAGTCCGGTACGCTGTCTGCCGAATCCGAGAAACAAGCACGCAAACAACTTAAAGATCAGGGGCTGTTTCCCACTACTGTAAAAGCTGATAAAACCAAAGCGAGTGGCAGTAAATCGTCAAAGCGCTTATTCAGTCTTCCCGGCCGTGTAAACAATTTTGATCTAGCCATGATCCTCCGGCAATTGGCAGTATTGATTAAGTCTGGTTTGCCGCTAGAGGACTCTATAATACTCATGGTCGAGCAGTCAGATACCGAAAAGCAGCGTCGTATGATTGAGGGATGGCGTTCAGATATTACAGAGGGCCGCAGCTTTTCTTCGGCGCTCAGGCGTTCTTCGCAAGTCGTTCCAGAAGCGATTATTGCTGGTGTGGGTGTGGGAGAGGAAACCGGTCATCTGCATGAAATTATGGGTAGGATGGCGGGAGAGCTAGAGGTCAGTGCGGAAAATAGACAGACTTTCGCTCGCGGGTTGACCTATCCCATTATATTGGTGGTTGCATCTTTAGCGGCCATGATTGTCCTTATGAATTGGGTGGTCCCAGAAATAGCGCGTGTATTTGTGTCAGCGCGGCAGGAGCTGCCCTTAATCACGGTTATAGTTGTTGCGGCCTCGGATTTTTTTCGGGCATGGGGACTGTATGTTTTTGGCGTCATCATATTGGCTGTAGTGGCTTTTTATTTGTGGTGCAGAAATGACGATCGACGCCGAGCTTGGCACAAGTTTTTGCTTAAAGCGCCAGGAATAGGGCGCTGGATGGAGATGGCGAATATCGCTGACTGGGCTCGCAGTTTGGGTACCTTACTGGGGAGTGGTGTGCCCGCGCTCGCCGCGCTTAAAATTGCCTCTTCAGTGATGACTAACCTCTATCTGCGGCAACAGATGGAAGCCGTGACCGAACAAATGCGTCGCGGAAGCAGTTTGCACAATGCATTAAAAACCGAGAAGGTTGGCAGCGGATTTTTACATCACATGGTCAATAGTGGTGAAACATCTAGCGAACTGGACAATATGCTTTTACGTGTCGCTGAGTACTACAGTGCGAGACTGAGCTCCGCGGTTGAAACTTTTTTAAAACTAATGAATCCCACTTTAATTATCTTTATGGGTGGGGTGATTGTTGTCATTGTCTTTGCAGTGATGTTGCCTATATTGGAATTGAGCAACCTCGCTGGATAGCGAAACCGAGAGGAAAAAGAAGTGCAATTTATGAAGAAGCGATTACCAATATCTAAAACCGGATATATTAAATCGGGTGGCTTTACGCTGGTGGAAATTATGGTTGTGGTTGCAATCCTTGGGTTGCTAGCTGTTGCCGTGGTTCCCACTGTATTTAATCAATTCGGAAAGGCGCAAGAGAAGCGTATTGCATCAGATATTCGGCAGATTGAAGCACAATTAAAATTGTATCGACTTGATGCATTTTCTTACCCGAGCAGTGCTGAAGGGTTGCAAGCATTAGTGACTGAACCAGGGAATTCGGGAAATTGGCGTGGCCCTTATATCGACACATTGCCGCAAGATCCCTGGGGGCGAGAATATCGCTACGCCAACCCAGGTGCGCATGGTCGGGAGATTGAAGTGTTTACCTACGGTGCTGACGATGCAGAAGGTGGGGATGGCGCTGATGCAGACTGGGGAAGCTGGAATATCCAGTAGGAGCGCGCTTGCCTCATTCTTTATCGCATAGACGACTTCACCCTTTGGCTAATCGACAAGGGTCGATTGGTTTTACGCTCATTGAGGTATTAGTGGTGGTGGTCGCCATCGCACTGGCTTCGGGAATTGCAGTAGTAAGTGTTAAAAGCGTCTTTTCCCGTGAGCTTAAATCTGAAGCGGATAAAATGAACGATTGGTTTGAGGCAGTGGCGGAATCTTCTGTGTTCCAATCGAGTGTGCTTGGCGTTCTTGCTGAGGACAATATGTTTCGCGTTGTCGCGTTTTACGATAATCGTTGGTTTCACTTGAGTGATATCGAAGCATTTGAGCTTTCTGACAAGTTGCAGTGGGAGGTCGAGGCTGAAGATCGTATCGATTTTGGACAGAGTCAGCGTGATAGGGACGAAGAACGAGAGCCTTTTGTTGCGTTTCTTCCGTCTGGACAAGCGCTTCCCGCTGGAAAGCTAAATATACATGTCTCTGGTGAAGAGTCACTCTCTATCAGTTGGGATGTCAATGCCGATTTTATCGTTGGTAACGACGAAGACGAACTCTAATGAGAAAGACGTCACGCGGATTTACCCTAATAGAAGTGCTTGTCGCGCTCACTATTTTAGGCTTGGCTCTTGGGGGGCTATATAGCTCTGTTTCTCAGCAAACCGACCAGCGTTTGCGCTTGAGTAATCGGTTTATGGGTCAAACAGCGGCCTGGAATCGTTTGTTAGACCAATATCAGCTCATTGAAGGATGGGTGCCCCGAGGCAATCAGTTAGGGCAGCGTACTGGCAATACCGAACTCTATGGGCGCACTTGGTATTGGGAATTAGAAGTCGAGGAAACACTCGGCGACAACTTTTTTCGCTATGAAGTAACTACTTTTGAAGAGCAGCCAAGAGAAGATACGCAATCAGTTGTCTCGCTAATTGCGTTCTATATCGTCGAGTAACTGGACGAAAACGGTTTGAGAGGTTCTTTAAAAAAGTCGTCTGGTTTTACGTTGATAGAGATCATCGTTGCCTTTGTTATCTTTACACTGCTCACAGTTCTAGGTTTTCGCGGCGTGACCTTCATCCTAGATTATGTTGAGCGTGACGAAGCCTATTATCAGGATCAAGATCGTATTCAACGCGCATGGAGCATCGTCTTGCAAGATATGTTACATATGCGACCGCGCACGGAGCGAGATCGTCTAGGTACTGTTAGTAGGGCTTACGCAACTGACATTGAAAACTACTTGCTGGTTATGACTCGCGGCGGTATGCCTTCTATCACTGGAACGGAATCGACTCTTCAGCGGGTTGCTTATTCGTTGAGCGAGGAAGGCGAGTTTTTACGCTGGACTTGGCCGGGAATCGACTTGTTTGATGATGTCGAGCCAGTGTCGCAGTTGCTTATTGGTGGTGTTAATACCATCGAGTTTTGGCAGCTCAATGAAGCCAATGAATATGAGCAAGGCTGGCCGCCACTGAATCAGCAGGTTGCCCTCGATCAGTTGCCTAGAATGGTTCGGTTGGTCATAGAGATGCAAGATGGCGCAAGAATTGAACGCTTAATCCCGGGCATTGAATCCCCTAGGAGCGTCAATCAGCAAAACAACCAAGGTGGTCAAGGCAACCAGGGTAACGGTCCAGCTAATGGAGATGAAGGCTTGGACGCTTCAGATGGTGGAGCGACTGGCGCTGATCCTAGCCAGGATGATGGTCAATCAGATGGCCAGCTCGATGAGGGTGCAGAGCAGTGAGCAGGAACGCTAAGCTGCCCTTTAACTGCCCTCCTATGTACGCAAGGCAATCGGGTGTCGCGCTGTTTGTAACGATTGTGATGGTCACCGTCATACTCATTGTTGCCTCCACACTCGCCTATCGACATGAACTCAATTCTGTTCGGAACAGCCAAGCAATGGTTTCCGAACAGGCCATTTTGCTTGCACTTAGTGCTGAGAGTTGGGCAAAGAGTATTTTGCTCGATGATTTAGCGAACAATAATACGGATTCATTGCAAGATGATTGGGCAAGAGTGATTCCAGTGCTTCCCGTAGAAGGCGGCACCATGACTGGCTGCATGGTCGATATGCAATCCAAATACAACCTCAATAACCTAGGTTTTTTGGATCAGGAGGATTATGAGAATGCACTTAATGAGCCTGAAGATGATTTGGTCGAGGCCTACCTTGGTATTCGCGAATATATCGGTTTAGATGCGTTTCCCGATCATGCCGCTGTTATAGTCGATTGGATCGATGCTGACACCGATCTAATTGTAACGACTAGTGCAGAAGATTCTGAATACTCATTGGAAACGCCGCCGCGTTTGACGGCCAACGCACAACTGACCTCGTTAAGTGAATTAGTTTCGGTTTCGGGGTATAGTCTCGTTGACGTTTTGGCATTGGAAGACTATGTCGTTGCGTTGCCTGCACAGACTACTATCAACGTGAACACTGCACCTATAGGCGTCATGCAAGGCTTGTCGACACTTATCGATGGTTTTGTTGTCGAAGGGTTGATCGAAAACCGCCCTTACGATGACACGGGAGCGTTTTACCAAGCCCTAGAAGATGAAACTGGCATGCCTCAATCGCAAATAACACAACAGTTACCAACAAGCCTTTTTGGTGTGAGCTCCAATTTTTTCGAGCTTAGGGCACAGGTGCAGATTGGGGGCGAGAATATTGCGTTGACATCATTGTTTCAGCGCAACGGGCGCAATGATATACGAACCATTTCGCGATCTCTTCAGTTTATTCCGGAGTTGATCTTGGAAGACGACGATATCAATCCATTGAGACCGCTTTGCGCTCCCATTGTTGACGATGAAGATATAGAAGAGCCGATTTGATGCAGACTATTGGCCACCTCGATCAACTTGCGTCGCTGGAAAATCATAGCCTGATGCAACCTGCCTCAATGGATCTTTGGATCCGCAGCGAGGAGGTATCTGTTTACGAGATAGAAATGCCGGACGTACCACAGCGTAAACGCGCGGGTATGTTGCCTTGGCTTTTGGAGGACCAACTCCTGCGCGAACCCGAAGATTTGCATTTTGTGCTTGGTGCAGAGACTGCGGATAAGAAAGCCTTGGTTTATGTCGTTGGCAAAGATGTGATGAATCGCTGGTTGATGATGGCGGAATCCAAGTTGGTTCGGCCGCTGCACTTTGCTCCTGATTTTCTGGCATTGCCTATCGATGAAGGCTATTGGACTGTCTACGTAGAGGGCTCGCGGTTGTTAGTGAGGACTGGCGAATACACCGGCTTCGCTGCCGACGCGACATTGGGTTGGGGGTTACTGGAGCTTGAAGCAGCAAAGTCCGAGGGCATTCGAATTGCTGCGATAGTAGAGCACAAGGACCAGATTCCTGAAGATTGGAAGGACCGAGTGCAGGCGCAAGAAGGACAGCTAAGTTGGGATTTTTCGGAGATGCCAAATGTCAATCTCTTGGCGGGAGATTTTCGTCCGACAGTCGCCAACGATGTTAAGCCTTGGATACCTAGTCTAGTGGCGGGAGCGGCGGCTTTAGCTATGCTTTTGGTTTATATGCTGGTGCAGTCTTATCAGTGGCAAAAAGATATCATCGTAATTGAGCAAGGGGTTGCTGAGGCATATCAAGACTTATTTGGAGAACAGTGGCGCGGTGACTATCGCCAAATTCGTGCTGCCGCCGATCAACGCCTGCGCCTTTTGGAACATCAGTTTATTACGATTCAGTCTACGCCAATTGCTGAGCTTAGAGCAGTTGATTCAGCGCTATCTTCCTGTTTAGGGTGCGATATACAGGCCATCAAGCAGGAGAGTGATTCTCTTAACCTTACTTTTAAGCCAAATGAGAGTGTACGTGCTCGTCTCGATGCATTGGCGGACTTGAAGTTAGATTGGGGTAACCCTGATCAGCAGGGGCATGTTGTGGTTAAAGCCTCAATGGAGGCGGGCGATGGCTGAATGGAAAGAGAAACTGTTTTCTTGGTGGCATTCTCGTTCAAGCCAAGAACAGCGGACATTAAAAATCGCAGTGCCTATTATCGGCCTAATGGTTCTCTACATCGTTCTGGTTCAGCCTATTATGGGGCTGTATTTTGAGCGCAAGTCAGAATACAACGAGGCTCGCGATAACCTGAACTGGCTATATGAGCAATCAAGCCTTGTTGCCCGTATGCAAAACAGTTGTGGAAGTCGTCTTTCGTATATGGAAAGCGGTGAAACCCCTCAGGACTTAGCGCAAGGTATTGCTCGCCGCTCCAGTATTAACGCTAGCTTACAGACCACGGGTAATGCTGTTGCTGTCACGGTGAATACCGCTCCTGGCAATAAGATGCTTGCGTACGTGCAGGAATTGGTTTGCAATGGATTTCAGGTTGAGCGCTTGGAAATAGAGCGACTTGCATCTGCACCCGATGCGGTTAGTGCAACGTTTAATGCAGTTCCTGTGGCACCACCGAGGGCGACTCAATGATTAGATTGAGAGCCTGGCAGTGGACGCTATTAGTTATCGCCGCTATTTTGGTAGTTTTGCTCTATGCGTGTTTTAAGTTGCCGCTGAGTTTGCTTTGGCGGGAAGACATGCAGCGATTTGGTATCACAGATCTATCGAATGCAAGTTTAAGTAGTGGGCACCTGTGGCTTGGTCACGATGATGTCTCAGGTTTAGTTGAGGTGAACTATAGATGGTGCCCAATTAATGGACTGGGAACCTGGTGTATGGAGGTTGAGAGCGAGGCGGGGAGTTTCGATGCGCAGGTTGCGCCTCGACCCAGCAGTTTGAGCGTATCTGACGCTCATGTTCATCGAGTATCGCAAGAGCTTCTGCATCAAGCCTTGGCTCCTTTGCTCGGGCCATTTTCGAAGACGGTAGATGGCAATATTCAGGGAGAAATAGAATTTCTTCGTATAGCCTCTTACGAGTGCCCTATGCAAAATTTACGCGAACTATCCGCACAGTTGGAAGTGAGTCGTTTTAGTGTAGCGGGTGCATCTATCGGCGATCATCAGATTGTTGCGCGTAATCTAGGGCAGGCGATAGAAGTTGATATTGGTGGCACCTCAATTGAAGGCAAGGTTAATTTGGAAGGCGGTAGTTATGAGGCGGAAGGTCAGTTGCTCGCCAGTCCTCAAATTGAGTCGGTGGTGCGTTCGCTAATGAGCTCGCTTGGTGATAATCGATATGGCTGGGAAATTAAGGGTAGTATCCCATGCTAATGATGCAAGCTAAATTCTTATTGGTTGCAGACTGTTGCTATGGAACGGGTGAGCAGCATGTGGTCTGACTCTTTGCGCAGCTGGTATGGCCTAAACCAGAACCGTGTTCGCGCCGCGTTAGTGGTGTTGAGTGTGATATTGGTCATTTATTTACTATGCCTTATTCTGCGAGCGCTGTTTTTTGCTAGTCCCGTGGTGTTTGCAGAGGTTAATTTTCAAAGGCCCGCTGGCGCTAATGTGCAATGGAACTGGTATGCTGGTGCTGCCGAGCCTGAAGAAGAGGTGGAAGAGGAAGACATCGCTGATGCGAGTATTAGTGCAGAACTTTTTGGCGTTGTGATAGCGGGTGAAGATTCGATCGCTACTCTTACCGTTTCGAGAAAGCCAGCACAGGTATATCGTATTGGTGACGAGCTTGATCGAAACGTTACGCTGGAAGAAATAGAACCGAATCGCGTGGTGATTTCCCAAAATGGGACGCGGCGACAGATCTTGTTAAATGATATTACCGGTGGCGCTCAAGACAGCTCGGACGAAGA
Source organism: uncultured Porticoccaceae bacterium (assembly GCA_964623085.1). Lineage (GTDB taxonomy): Bacteria > Pseudomonadota > Gammaproteobacteria > Pseudomonadales > GM7GCV1 > CAZUTO01. Next base: position 63,061 of record CAZUTO010000003.1, on the reverse strand, counting down.
AAGCTTGATTCGTGTGAACGACGAGCCAGCTCCAGCGACAGCTGGTTTTAGTTTGCCAGGCGTCGGTTCAACGACGCCCATTCGAGTGGAAGGGGGAGGGACGGGACTGCGACTCAGCGGAGTCTCGGAAGATATAGGGGATCTCGCTGACCTGCGTGAGAACGATGTGGTGCTCGATATTAATGGCACGCCAGTGGCGGATCTATTTACTAATCCACTGCTTTGGCAGCAGTTTAGTCAGGAAACGAATTTGCCAATGACTGTACTTAGGGATGGCAATCAAGAAGAAGTTTATGTGAATGCCGCCAGCCTGTTCGAAAGAATTATTCCTCAACTCGATGCTGGGTTGATCCAATAGCTTTATAGATGTTTACTAGAAAAATGATAAAACGCAATGCTTTAAGAATTTTCGTCATTATTTTTTCCACACTGATTAGCCTGCAGGCCTTTAGTCAGAGTGTGAGCTTGAATTTTCGCGAAGCTGATATTCGTGCAGTGATTGAGAGTGCTGCAGAAATTACAGGACGTTCTTTTGTGCTTGATCCCCGAGTGCGAGGCAATCTCACTATTATTGCACCTGGCGAGATCGATGCTGATATGTTCTATGAAGCGATTCTTTCGGCGCTGCAGGTTCTAGGCTTTCAGGCAGTTGATGATGGCGCTGTAACGAGGATAGTGCCTTTTTCAAGTGCATTTCAGATTCCACAAGGGATAGTAGGTGGTAGTATGCAGACCAAGGTGATTCCGCTTAATCACGTTGCTGCGGAAGAGATTCAGCAGGTGCTTCGGCCCATGATGAGCAAGGGGGCATTGATAACCCCTTATCAAGCGGGTAACTACTTGGTGATTACGGACACGGCGTCACAAATCCAGCAGGTCGAAAATATTCTTAGAGAGATCGACACTCCAGAACAATCTGAGGTAGACGTTATCTTGCTGAATCATATTTCGGCGGGTGAAGCATTGCACATTGCAGGGCAACTACGCCAGTTCCAAGAGCAGCAACTCAGTATCGTGGAAGATTCGTTTAACAACCGAGTGATTGTAAGCGGGTCTCGTACCGCTCGCGCCGGCTTCCGAACCTTTGTTAAGGAGCTTGATGTTCCTACCACTGAACAGGGTGGTGTAGAGGTCATTTATCTGAATTACTCCTCGGCGGAAGATATTAAACCGATTCTAGATGGCATGTTGGCGTCGGAAACTTTTCTGAGGCTGGCGGGCGAAGGCGCAGCGGTTGCACCTGGTGGTGACGGAGCAACAGCTGCTGCCAGTGGATTTACCATTCAGGCTGACACAGACAATAACGCCTTAGTTATTGCAGCCTCTGCATCCGTTATTAGTGAAGTACGTAATGTGATTAGAAAGCTGGATCGTCGGCGCCCGCAGGTTCTAATTGAGGGCGTTATTGCCAGTGTGTCGGAAGATGTCTCCAGAGATATTGCTTCCGAACTCGCGGCTGTTGGGAGAAACACTGGCGGGCTTGTGACGTCTTTTGATGGCGTTCTAAATACGCTGCTTGGTGTGATTGCAGATGATGCGCTTTCCGATGGTGCTGGAGGCATTGATGCTTCGGCAGCACTGTCTGGCATTGGTGCGGGCGTAACAGGTGCCTTTGGTGATTTTGATAGTGATTCAGGAGAGGGTTTTGGGCTGCTAATTCGAGCATTGGCAACGGATTCTCGAACCAACATTCTTTCCACGCCATCGGTGCTTACTCTAGACAACGAAGAAGCAAGCCTCTCGGTAGGTCAGGAGGTTCCATTTATAACCGGTAGTTTCACCGGTGCAGCAGATAACGCAACCAACCCGTTTCAGACGATTGAGCGAGAGGAAGTGGGTGTGGTTTTAACGGTTACGCCTCAGATTAATGATGGAGACTCTGTGCGCTTGCAGATTGCGCAAGAGATTTCATCAGTGGCGGAGACAGCGGTTCAAGGCGTCTCCGATGTGGTCACAGATGTTACGACCTTGACAACCAATGTGATTATCGAAGATAGAGAACTCCTTGTTTTGGGTGGCTTGATTCAGGATCAAAAAAATGAAACTAAGTCTAAGGTTCCCATTCTAGGAAGTATTCCTGTTCTAGGTTGGCTGTTTCGAGATAGCGGTAAATCGGTCAGCCAAGACGTGCTGATGGTATTTATACGACCTACTATTCTCCGAGAGCCTGAAGATGCCGCGGTTATTACTGACGAGAGATATAAATACTTGCGTGAGTATCAGTTTGATTCGGAATTGGAAAGAGGTAGAAGTACTTCTGATGATATTTTCGAATTGTTCGATCCTGAACCTGAATCCTATCAGGAATAGCGCATAGGGCTAGCAGCCATGTATCTCGATTACTTTGGACTCAAGAAAGAGCCCTTTACGATTTCTCCAGACCCTTCTTTTTTGTATCCCAGTGTTCGCCATCGGCAGGCGCTTGCGCATCTAAAATATGGGTTAGAGCGAGAAGGTGGTTTTATTCTCCTTACGGGGGAAGTTGGCACGGGTAAAACAACACTCACACGTCTTTTGTTACGCGAGCTTCCTGGCAATGTGCGTGTTGCCTACATTCTCAATGCTCGATTGGGGGAATTAGATTTAATGAGCAGCATCTGCCAAGAGCTGCGAATTCCGTTAGATGCTGATAAGGCCAACATTCGCGAGTATACGGACGCGCTTAATAAGGATCTCCTAGACTCTCATGCGAATGGAACTAAAACGCTGTTGGTAATCGAGGAAGCACAAAATCTCGATCCAACAGTGTTAGAAATGCTGCGTTTGTTAACCAATCTTGAAACAGACACGACAAAACTTCTACATATTCTTCTTGTTGCCCAGCCAGAACTGTTAGAGGTGATTGGTCGGCCCGAATTAAGGCAGCTTAATCAGCGTGTTGTGTCACGGTACCATCTAGAGCCCCTAGATCTGCAAGAGACTACTAGCTATCTGAGCCATCGTTTGAGTCGAGCGGGCTGTAACCGGCCAGTTTTCGACCAAGCTGCGTCTGCAGAGTTACATCGAATTTCAAAAGGTGTTCCTAGGGTTATTAATCTGCTGTCCGAGCGCAGCCTTTTGGGTGCCTATGCATCGGAAGAGGCTTCGGTGACCAAACATATTGTTCAGCAAGCATCTAAAGAAGTTTTCTCTGGTGAAATTCAATTAGATACACAGAATGATGGCAAGAAAGGTTCTTCCCGCACTTTTGGGCGAGCGGCAATGTTAGCCAGCATTTTGGCACTGCTAGTTTTTGGTGGGTATGTGGGCGCTAGATACTTTCCACAAGAAAACTTAGCCGCATCGGTCAACGTACCTCCTGAGTTACCCAAGCGTTTGCCTCTTCATCTACCCATCGACCTATATGTTGAGGCGAATGACGCTGATGTCATTGATGTGCAGGCTGAAAGCCAGAACCCTGTGGCGGACCAGATTTTGCCAAATGCGTATGACGCATTACTGAAGCTTTGGTCGATTGATGAAACAGTGACGCGTCAAGCTGATCTATGCAGCGTAGGCACGAATGCAGGCTTAGTTTGCCAGGTTGAGTTGAGCCTGGATGTTGAGGAACTGGCGCAGAAACGTCGACCTGGTATTGTTCGATTAGTAGATGCGGACGATCAGGCTTCTATGTATTTTTTAGCTTCTTTAAGTGATGAAGGTTTCAATCTGTCAAATTCGAAAGGTACGTTTCGACTGACCTCAGAAGAGCTTGCAAGCCGCTGGGATGGAATCTACCTTTATTTTTGGCAGCCGCCACAAGGGTATGTGGATGCCATCTACGTAGGCACGAAAAACGCGCCTGTAGTTGACTGGTTACAAGACCAGATGGTGAAGTGGAATGCAGATTATCAGCAAGTTATTACCGGCGGTGTTTATTCAGTCGCCATTAGCGAACAGGTAAGATTCTTTCAGGCTGATAATGGTATGGAGTCTGATGGAGTGCTCGGTAAAGATACCATCATGGCGTTGTATGATCTTTCTAATCAGTCACCTAAGTTAGAGAGAACGCCCTAATGTCCTACATTCTCGGTGCATTGAAAAAAGCGGAGCGTGAGCGGAAGCGCGAGAGAGAAGATGGAGAATATGCAGAGGTTGACTGGAATTCTAATGCTTGGGATTCTCCAAATGTTAAAAGTAATCAAAATATTTGGTTCAGATACGCTTTAGTTGCAGCGGTTTTGTTGTTTTTGGCTGTTTTGTATTTGTTGTGGGTGTTGGCCAATAACAATTCGCCTAATTCGGTGGTTGCGATCGATTCGGCGGCTGTTAATAAGATTCCAGAGAAACAGTTTCAGGCTCCAGTTGAAATTTCAGATAACGTAATAGTACCGATTGATCATTCGGTTACTGCACAAGTCAGCGCAGAAGCCCCCGTGAGCGCTGGTTCGCCTAATCTACCAAATATCACGGGCCATTTGTATGTCTCTGATGACGAATCTCTAAGCCGTATTTTTTCTGATAAGGGCTTTTATCGCGTTGGTCATGTGTTTGAAGATGGTTTGGTGTTGGAGTCAATTTCGCAAAGCCAAGCAACCTTTGAATGGGAAGGCGAGTCATATCAGATCAGCTTCAATTAGGTGCATAAGTCTAGGTTCAACTTTAACTAACGGTTAGTTATTCGCCCTCTCCAAAAAAGTCTGCAAAAAGCGCTTCCACTTCTTCTGCAGCGGTGTTTTCGTCTTCGCCTTCTACGCGGAGAGTTAGCGCTGTGCCAATTCCTGCAGCGAGAAGCATCAGGGCCATGATACTTTTACAATCAACAAATTGGCCGTCTTTACCTAGTTCAATTTGGCTGGAAAACTTATTGGATAGTTGAGCTAGTTTTGAGGAGGCTCGGGCGTGCAGCCCTAGTTTGTTTACGACGGTGATGTTGCGTTCAATCATTCCCGATTTCCCGATGCCGTGCTTGCACATTAGCATAGGTGCCCGAAAAATTTTTGCAGAGTTGCTCGGCCAGATAAACTGATCGATGCTTGCCTCCGGTACAGCCTATAGCAACGGTAATATAACTTTTCGTTCCAGCAAAGAGTTCCGGTAGCCATCTTTCTAAAAAACTGTTTATCGAATTGGCCATATCTATGACGTCTGGCTCGGAAGATAGGTATTCTTTGACAGGGTCTTCCAGACCGGTATGTTTCCTTAATTCTGGAATCCAGTGGGGGTTGGGTAAACATCGCACATCAAAAACGTAGTCCGCGTTACTCGGAACACCATATTTAAAACCAAAAGATTGAAACAGTAGCAATGTGCTCTGTTCCGCGTCCAGCCCCAAAGAGGTTCTCAGCCTTTCGTTTAGCTCGTATGGGCTTAGTTCATCTGTGTTTAGGGTTAGACCCGCTACCTGTTCTATCTCTTTTAGCAGCGCTGTCTCTTTTGCTAGCGCTTCTCCTAAGGTGACACCTTCGCCACTAAGCGGGTGCTTTCTACGAGTTTCGCTAAATCGTTTGATTAGGGTCTCTGTAGATGCGTCCAAAAAGACAATTTTACAATCCACGCCATTTTTTCGTAATCCTGAAACCATGTCTGGGATTTCACGCAGTTCGCGCCAGAGGTTGCGTACATCGATACCAACTGCAAAGTCTTTTTGATCATGTTGGTCTTCATTAATCGAAAACAAGTCGAGGAGAAATCGTGCCGGTAAATTGTCTATGCATGTATAGCCGGAGTCTTCCAGCACATTTAGAGCAGCACTTTTCCCCGAGCCGGATCGTCCGCTCACAATAACGAGCTTTTTTTGTGGCTGTTTGTGAGGTTTGGTCATGCTGAAGTTTTTGTATGCATTGAGTGGCAGCGCTCAGGTGACTTTTTTTAGCAAGATGTTGCGCAGAGACACGCCATCATCTGTCTGACGCAGTGCTTGTCGATTTTCTTCTTTGGAGAGCACGCTGGCAAGGCTTGCTAAAGTATCGAGGTGAGCTTGATTAGCTTCGCCAGAAACGAGTAGAAAAACAAGTAGATCAACAGGCTTTTGATCTGGCGCGTCAAAATCAATCGCATCGTTCAGTGTCACTGCAGCGGCTATGCCTGGGCCATCATGCTCCAAGCGACAATGCGGTATTGCCACACCTTCTCCAATCCCAGTAGAGCCCAGCTTTTCTCTGTCACTGAGAGCATCAAAAATAGTGGCGTAGTCTAGATTGAGATGTCGTTCGGCTATATTTTTAGAAAGGACTTCAAATACACGTTTTCGACTCCTGCCCTCTATCTTGGTAAAGCAAAGAGCAGGAGACAATATTTCAGTTAAATCCATTAGTGATTACGATGTTTCTCTTTATATTTAATTAGTTGACGGTCGAGTTTGTCTGTCAATTGATCAATGGCTGCGTATAAATCTTCCGATTCTGAATTAGCGAAAAGATCGGCGCCAGATATATGTAAGGTTGCTTCAGCTTTTTGGTGATGTTTATCAATTGATAGGATAACGTGCGTATTGGTAATTCGATCGTGGTGACGTGTAAGTCGGGAGAGTTTGTTAGTTACATAATTACGGATAGGTTCTGAAACGTCTAGATGGTGTCCGCTTATTCTTAGTTGCATATTAAACTCCTTAGCGTTATCAAATTGTATCTCAGCCGTGGCTGGTCATTTAGGTTATCACAAGAAAAACTCAAGTGAGAGTGTTGTTTTTTTAATGACTGAGGTGCAGTGTAAATTATCCATTACGATATTCGTTTTCGAGAGCTGGATGCAGGAATGTTCAGCATTTCCCTGTACTTAGCAACAGTTCGCCGTGCTACTAGAATGTCTTTTTCCTTCAGCATAGACATTAACTTACTGTCGCTTAAGGGTTTTTGTGGGTTTTCTTTTTGAATCAGGTTTTCAATAATTGCCTTGATCGCAGTCGAGGAAGCCTCTCCTCCCGTTGCAGTCGAAACTTGGCTGGAAAAAAAATATTTGAGCTCAAATACCCCGCGTGGTGAATACATATACTTTTGGTTGGTAGCCCGTGAAATGGTCGACTCATGATAACCAAGCTTTTCTGCAAGGTCTTTGAGAATCAACGGTTTCATTGCTTCGGGGCCTTCCTCAAAAAAGTCGATTTGCGCTTCAACGATGGCAGTGGCCACTTTTAGAAGTGTATCCTGTCGGCTTTCCAGACTGTGTAAAAACCAACGGGCTTCTTGAAGCTTTTCACGAACATAGTCCTTGTCATCAGAATTGCCATTTTGCAACACATTGGAGTATTGCTCAGTTAGTTTCAGTTTAGGGTGGGATTCAGAATTAAGACTGACTTTCCAAGCGCCTTTAGATTTGGTCAATACAATATCTGGAACAATATAATTTGTGCGATCAGCGCTGTAGCCTGAGCCAGGCCTTGGGTTGAGCGATCGGAGTAACGCTAAAGCGCCCAATACGTCTTTTTCAGACTTTCTAGTTCGTTTAACTAATACTGGGAGATCACCGTCAGTAACGAGTGGTAGGTATTCCTCAACAATGAGATGGGCGAGGGCAAGGTGTTCGGTGTCTTCAGGGAGTAAATCGAGTTGAATTTTAAGGCAGTTGGGCAAATCGATGGCCGCAACACCAGGTGGATCAAATTTTTGAATACGATGAAGGACAGCGAGGCAATCATCTAAGTCGAGTGTGTCATCCTCATCAGATACTTCGTCCGCAACGGTTTGTAAAATGTCATCAATACTCGATGTAAGGAAACCGTCCTGATCTAGCGCATCAATGAATGCCTCACCTATTGTTCGGTCTAGATCAGAAAAAGGGGTGAGGTTTAGCTGCCATAGCAAATAGTCTTGGAGCGTTTCAGGAGAGGTATCGTTTGGCTCCACGAATTCTTCATTCACAGAACCGCCAGATCGGCTTAAAGACTGATACTCAGTCTCTTGCGACTCGGTGGTAATGACTTCTGCGGCAGTGTCTTCCGCTCTGGATTCAGCGGCGGTCGGGTTTGAATCTTCGGATTGTGCGTCAGTGCTGTCTTCGTCTAAATCCAACAGCGGGTTAGTGTAGAGCGCTTCTTGAATTTCCTGCTGAAGCTCTAATGTTGAGAGTTGCAGTAAGCGAACAGATTGCTGCAACTGGGGCGTCATTTTTAACTGTTGATTTAGGCCAAAATGAAGCGCTTGTTTCATAAACTTCTAAACTAAAAGACTTTGTCTTTAAGTGTATAGATGCCTTTTTGGTTGATCAATGATGATTGTGGAACCAAATTGTGGCAGGGGTCGCATCTTTGACTTAAAGTCGAAACTCTTTGCCGAGATAGACCTCTCTCACTTTCTCGTTGGCGAGAATAGTCTCGGCATTGCCTTCAGCAATGATGTGACCTTCGCCAACAATGTAAGCCTTGTCACAAAGCGACAAGGTCTCGCGAACATTGTGATCCGTAATTAATACGCCAATTCCGCGCTCTTTAAGATATCGAATAATCTCCTTTATGTCGCCAACAGAGAGTGGGTCAACGCCAGCGAAGGGCTCATCGAGCAAAATAAAATCTGGGTCCATTGCCAGTGCCCTGGCAATTTCGACGCGCCGTCGCTCACCACCTGAAAGTGACATGCCCAAGCTGTCACGGATATGACTAATACTGAATTCATCGAGCAATTCATCTAGGCGTTTTTTTCGACTTTCTTTGCCTAGTTTGGTGGATTCCAGTACTGCAAGGATATTTTCCGCTACTGACAGCTTTCGAAATACTGATGCTTCCTGAGGCAGATAGCCAATACCTAGACGCGCTCGCTCGTGAATTGGCTTTTTGGTGATTTCTGTATCGTCGATAAATACTTGCCCTGCATCTTGTTTGACGAGGCCCGCGATCATATAAAAACAGGTGGTTTTGCCCGCTCCATTTGGACCCAGAAGTCCGATTATTTCACCGCTAGAAACTTGCACCGAAACATCGATGATGATTTGCCGCTTGTTATAAGATTTGGCAAGATTCTTGGCATGAAGTAGTGCCAAGGTTAGTTTCCGTTGCCTATTGGCGGAAGTGTGACTTTAACGCGGTCGTCTTCACTGCCGGGCAGGCTATTGGCCATGAGTAGATTGTTTCTCACGTCGTAGGTGATCATGTTTCCGTTCATTGTCGCGCCTTCATGGGTCAGGCTGGCATTTTGGTTGAGTGTAATCACGTCGTCGGAGAGAAGGTACTCAATGGATGCGCCGCGTGCGATCACTTTGTCTGCACCCACTTCTGGAATCTGTTCATAGTAGGCATTGCCTTCGGCGAGTAAGCGACTTACCTGTCCGTCTTCCGTGAACAAGGTCAGTGTGTCGGCTTTGAGTAGAATACTGCCCTGTTTTAGGTTCACTTCACCGGAATAGATGGTTAGACCTTCGGCTTCTCTGAACTCGGCAGTAATAGATTCTATCTCAATGATTTGATCGCGATCATCTGGAAGCGCGAGGAGTCTTTCTGTCGGAGAAAGCCACCCTAAAACGAGTGCGACTAAAAGCAATGGCTTTCTAAATTGGGTCATGGCGACTTCTGACTTGGGATTTGAGTTTGTATTCGGATGCTTTAAAGTCAACGCTCATTCCGATTGTTTCGATTTTGTGCCCCGTAGTTTGAATAATAACTGGACTATCGGACTCAGCAAAATTTCTATCGGGATAGTAGTTAAGTACTTCTGTAGAAATAGTGATGGGGTCATCTTCTGGTTGCTTGCGTATCAACACAACATCACCACTCATTTGCATAGCCTTTGTTTTCTGATCATAAGTGCCAGTTTGACTTAATGCTTCCCAGCTGTCGGATCGGTTTGGATCTATACCAATGGTGGGTTCGGATACGTATACCAAACCACTATCCTGCTCTGAGAGAAGCCTTTCGCTTTGCAGTCGATGCGCCATTGTGCCGTTAGTGTCGAATTGAATAAGTTGGGTTCGCTCCATAATGATCTGAGGTGCGTTTGACTGGTCATCTCCTTGGCCTAGGTTCTCTGTGTCTAGGATTTTGGTAGTGAGGTCCCAAAAGAAAAATGCCAAGCCGAATGGCGTGATGAGTAAGATCAAAAACAGCCAGCTTCTTCTCATTCCTGACCCCAGAAAGGCGCGGTCACAACTGTGTATGAGTCCATTGATTTTAAGATAAAGTCGCAGGCCTCACGCACCGCGCCGGCGCCGCCATTTTTAGTTGCGGTCCAGTCAGCAACAGACAATACATCTGCATGCGCGTCCGCAGGAGCTATGGCAAATCCCGCTTTTTGCATGGCCTTTATATCGGGAAGATCATCACCCATGTAGGCAATATAATCGGTATCGATGTTGTTTCGTTTCGCTGCTTCCAAGAGAGCAACGCCCTTATCTTCTCTACCTTGAACAATTTCTTCTAAACCCAGCTCCTTCGCTCGACGCTCGACCATGGCAGATACTCGGCCAGTAATAATGCCAACCATAATCCCCGCATCTTGCAGCAATTTTATGCCTAAGCCATCTTTGATGTTGAAACTCTTGGTTTCGATGTCCTTGCCAACGTAGGTCACGGAACCATTTGTGAGCACACCATCTACATCAAGTAGGAGTAACTTCACTTTCCGGGCTTTGTCTGCGCTCATCAATCATTCCGCCTAATTAACGTATAGTTTGCCACGCTAAATGACTCCGGCACGAAGAATGTCGTGCAGATGAATAACACCGCAGGGCATTTTGTCATCTACTACGACCAGTGCAGTGACTTTTCGTTCTTCCATCAAGCCAAGCGCTTCAGCGGCAAGCCGATTTTGTTCGATTTTTAGTGGTGAAGTATTCATTACATCTTTCGCAGTGGATGTGTCGAGATTGATCCCTTTATCAACCACTCTTCTTAAATCGCCATCGGTAAAAACGCCTAAAAGGCCACTGTCGTTGACGACAGTCGTGATTCCAAGGCCTTTTGTTGTCATTTCTAGCAGGACTTGTTTTAGCGATGTGTCTTCCGAGACTTTTGGTAGGTTTTCCTCGCTGTGCATAAGATCGGCTACTTTGATTAGTAGTCGTCGGCCAAGTGCACCGCCAGGATGAGAAAAGGCAAAGTCTTCCGCGGTAAAGCCTCGCGCTTCGAGTAGAGCAATAGCGAGCGCATCACCCATTACCAGCGTGGCTGTTGTACTAGAGGTTGGTGCTAAATCGAGCGGGCAGGCCTCTGTGTCGACGCTGATATCTAGATGTGCGTCGGAAGCCTTTGCTAATACGGACTCAGGATTGCCTGTCATGGCAATCATTTTGATATCTAAGACTTTAATGAGCGGAAGTAAGTTGGTTACCTCAGCGGTGCTGCCTGAGTTGGAAATGGTTATAGCAATGTCGTTTTGCGTGAGCATTCCCATGTCGCCGTGACTCGCTTCGGCGGGATGAACAAAAAAGGCGGGCGTTCCAGTGCTGGCCAATGTCGCAGCGATTTTGCGGCCAATATGTCCAGATTTCCCCATACCGATTACAACGACGCGCGCTTGGCAGTCGAGTATTAATTGGCAGGCTTTTTCGAATTCGTCGCCCAGCCGCGGAATCAAATCCAAAATAGCCTTAGATTCTAGCTCAATGGTCCGCTTTGCGGATGCTGAAAGGGATATGTCAGTCATGGTTTGTGTCTAATTGAACTCACTATTGGCTATAGTAACAGCCAGAAGTAATAGCCGACATAAAGTAACAACATGGCAGCCCCTAAGGGTCTTCCTAGTTGCCCAGTTTGCTGGTGCCTCGTTTTCCAAATGCATGCCGCCGCAAGGAGAGCGCTAAGAGCAAACACGGTGCCGAAATCTCGGACAAAACTAGTACCTTCAATCTGAGTGGGGTAAATAACGCCAGCGATGGGTAACACTGCGAGCAGGTTGAAAATATTTGACCCGAGAATATTGCCAATAGCCATTTCCGAATGACCTTTCAGCGCGCCGGCAAGTGAAGCGGCAAGCTCGGGCAGGCTAGTCCCCACCGCAACTACCGTGATACCAATAACCAGATCACTCACTCCGAACTGTGATGCCATTTCGGATGCACTCCAAACCAAAAGCCGAGACGAAAGAATGAGTGCGATTAGCCCGATAATGGTTGAAAAAGTCGCTGATTTGAGCGGTTTATCTGGAATTTCCACATCTAGATTCACGCTGCTTGGCGCGGAACCTTTTTTGGCTTGTTGAGTCAAATATAATAGAAACACAATTAGGCATAGGAGGAGAAACACGCTCTCCCAGCGACCTAGATAGGAATTAATCAGCACGATGCCGGCGAGTAAAGTCACACCGAGCATAATGGGTATTTCTGAACGCGCCATGGACCGACGAACGGTCAGCGGACAAATGAGCGCCGTTATAGCGAGAACTAATCCTATATTTGCTAGATTTGAGCCAAGTGCATTGCCAACTGCCAGTCCGCTGGATTGATTGATGGCCGCATTGGCTGATACCAATATTTCTGGAGCTGATGTGCCTATTGAGATTACGGTTAAGCCGATTAGCAGTGGTGAAAGCCCGAAATGACCCGCAATTGCTGCGGCACCTTCCACGAATCGGTCAGCAGCCCAAACCAGAACTGCTATCCCGATAATTAGCAGTGGAACAACAATGAATAGAGAAATGTTTATTTCCTATAAAGGTTTATTCAGATTTAAGGGGCGGAATGGTATAGTTACCGCTTCCCGGTGTCAGCCTAAAAATCCGCTCATTTAAGCGGGTTGGCTTGACAGATTAGTGTCGAAATCGGTTTATCGTAGGATCTTATGTATGTTTAGAACTCACACACAACTTATTGGTGCTTTATTGGTCGGGTCATTAGCATGCTTTTCCGTTGCTCAGGCTCAAACAGCTTCACCCGCAGATGCGCAAAACGCACAGTCTGAAGTTCCGGCAACGGCTCATGCAACAGTCAGTCTTATTTCTGATGAGCTGCTTGCGATGCTGGGTGACGCAAAAACGAGATTTAATGAAGATCCGCAAGCTTTTTACGCTGACATAGATGCGGTTATTGCTCCTTGGATAGATTTTGACTCTTGGACACGTGGTGTCATGGGTGAATATTTTGGGAAAGCATCGGAAGCGCAATTGCAAGCGTTTGCAGAGACGTTTCGTCGGTCTTTGATCGAGACATATGCGAAAGGCCTGATTAATGTCAATGATGGTAGTTATGAAATCGATCCGCCGAGAGAGGGAGATGAAGCTAAAATTAGTGTTGGCGTGCGCCAGAAAATTCATTCTGGATCTGAAGACGTTGATGTGGCGTACAATATGGTTAAGAACGACAGCGGCCGCTGGCAGATCAAAAATGCGCTCCTAGATGGCGTCAGTTTGGGCCCAGTATTCCGAAGCCAATTTAAAGGCGCAATGGAAGATAGCGACGGTGATATTGATGTCGTGATTCAAAACTGGGGTTTGTAGATCTAGCACTCATGTTAGATATTTCTGATTTGGAAGCACGTGTGCGTAATACCATCAAAGATGCGGATGTTGTCGTTGATACGGATGGTTACTATTACAATTTTAAAGTAGTTAGCGGCAGTTTCGACGGTTTGAATCAAGTGAAGCGGCAGCAGATGGTCTATGCTGCCCTCAATGACCTTATTGCCGATGGCAGTTTGCATGCCGTCAATATTAAGACCCAGACTCCCGACGAGTCTGGATAATCTGGAGCTAGATATTCTTGGATAAGCTTATTATCGAGGGCGGAAAAACGCTCTCGGGCGAGATTCGTATATCTGGTGCTAAAAATTCCGCATTACCCCTATTAGCAGCGACTCTCCTGACTGAAGATACTATGCGTATCTCCAATCTTCCTCATCTGCACGATATTACTACCATGATCGAGCTCTTGGGGTGTATGGGTGTGGAGGCGATTATCGATGAAAAACTTGCCATTGAAGTCGATAACACGAATATGCATAGCCATACTGCGCCCTATGAGTTGGTAAAAACTATGCGGGCATCTATTTTAGTGCTGGGGCCCATTCTTGCGCGATTTGGTAAGGCCAAGGTTTCCTTCCCTGGGGGTTGTGCGATCGGTAGCCGACCGGTTGATCAGCACCTTCTAGGCTTAGAGAAAATGGGTGCTGAGATCGAGATTGATGACGGCTACATCATTGCCACAACCGAAGGCAGGTTGAAAGGCGCCCATATACGGATGGACATGGTTACCGTGGGTGGAACCGAAAATCTCTTGATGGCGGCAGCATTAGCAGATGGCGAAACGATCATCGAAAACGCGGCGAGAGAACCCGAAATTATTGATTTGAGTAATTGCTTGGTTGCAATGGGTTCCAAAATAGATGGTATCGGGTCAGATACGCTCAGAATTCAGGGGCAAGAAAAATTGCATGGCTGTGACTACGCGGTGATGCCAGATCGTATTGAAACGGGTACTTACTTAGTGGCCGCTGCTGCAACACAAGGTCGTGTCAAACTCCGTGATACCACTGGCGAATATCTTGGAGCCGTACTTGATAAGCTCCGTGAAGCAGGTGCTGAAATTGAAGAAGGCGAAAACTGGATATCGTTAGATATGAAAGGTAAGCGGCCTAAAGCGGTAGATTTAGTAACAGCGCCTTATCCTGGTTTTCCGACAGATATGCAGGCACAGTTTACCGCGCTTAATACCATTGCGGAGGGCACGGGGTCCGTGACCGAAACGATTTTCGAGAATCGTCTGATTCAAACGCATGAGCTTAACCGTATGGGCGCAAAAATAGCACTTGAAGGCAACACTGCCATTGTGACGGGCACCGATAGTCTCAATGCAGCGCCGGTGATGGCATCGGATCTTCGTGCGTCAGCGAGCCTAGTTATAGCAGGCCTTATCGCCTCTGGATCGACCGTGATTGATCGTATTTACCACATTGATCGCGGCTATGAATGTATTGAAGAAAAGTTTCAGCAGCTTGGTGCGTCGATAAGGCGTGTTCCTTCCTGAACCGACGTTAAGTTAACTGGCCTATAATAATCTCATGTTGACGCTTGCCCTTACAAAAGGTCGAATCCTGAAGGAAACCCTGCCTTTACTGTCCAAAGTGGGTATTGAACCTGCAGAAGACATTGAGCTCAGCCGTAAACTTCAATTTGACACTAATGATAAAAATTTACGCCTTATTATTCTGCGTGGCTCAGACGTGTCTACCTACGTGCAATACGGTGCTGCGGACATGGGCATCACGGGCAAAGATACGTTGCTGGAACAAGTAGGTGATGGTTTTTACGAATGGCTAGATTTGGGTATTGCAAAATGTAAGCTCATGACGGCGGCGCCTGTTGGTGTGCCACGAAAAACGGGCCGTATACGAGTGGCAACCAAGTATGCCAAATTGGCTCGCGATCACTATGCACGGCATGGGCAGCAAGCTGATATCGTTAAGCTCTACGGTGCTATGGAATTGGCGCCGATGATGAATCTTGCCGATGAGATTGTGGATGTTGTCGATACCGGCAATACACTTCGCGCGAATGGGCTGGAGCCGCTGGAAACGATAGCGGACATATCCAGTCGCTTGATCATCAATAAAGCATCCGTCAAGACGAAGCATCAGAGTATCAAACCACTGCTTGCCGCTATCGAGAAGGTATTAGGGTGAGCGGCAACAATATGTCTGCGTTGAAACTGCGAAGGCTAGTTTCCACCGATCAAGATTTCGCGGCTCAGCTTTCCCAGCTTATTGCATGGGATGAGATCTCCGATTCAGATGTCGCATCTACTGTAGAAAACGTACTGCGCGGTGTTCGCGAAAAAGGTGACGAAGCACTGATTGATTACACTAATCAGTTTGACGACCGAACAATCAGTAGTGTTGACGAACTTTGTATTCACGAGTCTGAAATTGCCGCTGCTGCTGAACAAATCCCTGAAGATCAGATGTCTGCGATGCAGCAAGCAGCTGCAAGAATTCGGAGCTACCACGAACACCAACTTCAAGAGTCATGGAGCTACCATGATGCTGCTGGTACCTTGCTTGGCCAACAAATTACGCCTATCGAGCGAGTAGGGATATACGTTCCCGGAGGTAAGGCAGCATATCCCTCTACTGTATTGATGAATGCTATTCCAGCATCCGTCGCTGGGGTAAATGAGATTGTGATGGTATCACCAGCTCCTAAAGGTGAGATAGACCCAGTTGTGCTGGCAGCGGCTCATGTAGCGGGGGTGACCAAAGTCATGACAGTCGGTGGTGCTCAGGCAGTCGCCGCGCTCGCTTATGGCACGGATACCGTTCCTAAGGTCGACAAGATAGTAGGGCCGGGTAATATTTATGTCGCGACTGCGAAAAAGATGCTTTTTGGGCAGGTGGGATTGGATATGTTGGCTGGCCCATCAGAAATCCTGATCGTTTGCGATGGTAAAACGGACCCAGATTGGATTGCGATGGATCTGTTCTCACAGGCAGAGCACGACGAGCTTGCCCAGGCAATTTTGATTGGTATCGATGCTGAATATCTTCAGCAAGTCGAGGCATCCATTAATAAGCTTTTAGTCAAAATGGAGCGCGCAGATATTATTAGAGCAAGCCTTGAAAATCGTGGCGCGTTGATTTTGGCCAAAGATCTTGATGATGGAATCGACATCGCAAACCGCATTGCACCCGAGCACTTGGAATTGTCTTTTGATGATGCAGAGTCTTGGTTACCCAAGATAAAAAATGCCGGCGCAATTTTTGTTGGGCGTTACACCCCGGAATCAGTGGGTGATTACTGTGCGGGGCCTAATCACGTATTGCCTACTTCTGCGACAGCACGATTTTCATCGCCATTGGGCGTGTATGATTTTCAGAAACGGTCATCAGTGATTGGGTGCTCTCGGAAAGGGTCATCTGAGCTTGGTAAATTGGCTTCAGTGCTGGCAAGGAGTGAGTCTCTTACGGCGCATGCTCAGTCAGCGGAATTTAGAATTCTTAAAGATAGCTAAAGCGCTAATCCTAATAAGTCCTATTTTATGACCTAGTTGGTCGACGTATCTGGCCGGAGTGCTGCTTGCACTGTTACGGCTAGTTTTTCATTGCCGCGTAAAATTTCAAATTCAATATTTTCCCCAGGTACTGTGTCTGCGATTACCCTTGATGCGTAACGTCCGTTACCGATGTCGCTGCCATTAATTTTAAAGATCAAGTCCCCTCGTTCTAAGCCTGCACGGTGCGCGGGGCCACCAGAATAAAGATTTGTCACTACAAATGCGCCCTCAAATCCAAAAGCCGATGCTTCTTCTGCGGGAAGTCTCAGTGCGCCTGCTTCCACTCCCAGCCAGCCGCGAATCACGGTGCCATGCTCGACAATGTCTCTGAATACCTTTGAGACAATGTCTGCAGGAATGGCAAAACTTAAGCCAAAAGAACCATCGCTTTGCAATGTTCGTGAGTTAATGCCAATCATATTGCCGTATACATCAACAAGCGGCCCACCAGAGTTGCCCTGATTGATGGCAGCATCCGTTTGCAGAAAATTGACGTTTACATAGGTGTCCATATCCGCCAAGTTGCGACCTTTGGCACTCAGAATGCCTTGAGTGACTGTTTGTTGCAGCCCCTGCGCGTTTCCTATCGCTAAGACTACGTCACCCACCTGCGCGGCTTCGGGGTCGCCAGTGCTAATCGGAGTAAGGTCATCGTATTGTATTTTCAAAACAGCAAGGTCTGTGATGCTGTCTGTTCCCACCACCTCGGCTGTGCCAGTGCGTCCGTCATTGACTGCTACTAAGATTTCGTCGGCGTCGGCGATGACGTGCTCATTTGTTATAACGTAGCCTTCTTGGCTTACGATCACGCCAGTTCCTAGGCTTTTTTGTTCCTGGGTGGAAGGGCGGAGCCTACCTAAGCTATTAAAATAGCTTTGGAAGAAGGGGTCATTGCTCAGCGGCTCTGGGTAGACAGTGACGGTTTTTGACGTATAGATGTTCACCACGGAAGGGGCTGCACGCCTTACAGCGTTTGAATACGAAATAGGCCCTGAAAGATCTTGCTGTGCATCGAGGCCGTTATCTAGTGTGCGACCTTCGATCTTATCAGCTTGCGGGGTAATCCATTGCGGCGCTGCAAACCAAACAACTGCAGCGACTAATAGTCCACAGATTGCAGGCCAAAAATAATTTGTTAGGGTCTTGTTCAAGCTATTCTGCCCCAGATATACGAATTCCAATACAATAGTGATGGTCTAATCGACTAGTGTAATACAGGTATCGTTTTTCACTGTACGTTGGTTAAGTGCATATGATAGCTGGTTTCTATCAAACAAAAATTAGAATTAGTTTGGGGTCCTTGATGGCTAGAGGAAACCAAAAGATAACTAAAGACAACTGAAAGATGACGAAAAAAGAGACATTGTTTTCTGACCAAGACCATCGTTTTTTGGCTGATGGTGCGGTGGGAAAGCTTGAGCTGATGACGCGAGGCACTGATGTGCCAGCTGCTGGGCATGTTCAGCAGAAAGATGGTTGGCTTGTGATTATTTGCCACCCTCATCCAGAATATGGCGGTACGATGGATAACAAGGTAGTGACCACCGCAGCGCGTGCCGCTCGAGAGGCAGGCTTAGATAGTCTTAGATTCAATTATCGTGGGGTGGGTGAAAGTGAGGGCACCTATGGTGAGTTTGATGGCGAATGTGATGATTTCGACGCGATTATGCGTTGGGTTAGAGGTAATACGAGCAAAACACGCTTTCTGCTTGCAGGCTTCTCATTTGGGTCGGCTGTTGTTGCTAGTCGTGCAGGTTTCGTTGATGGGCTTGAGCACCTCCTGCTTTTAGCGCCACCTGTTGAACGATATCCGTACCCTAGTCAGTTTGCGGCGCCAGTTAGTATCGTTCAAGGAGCGGAGGATGAAGTGGTCAATGCCAAGGACGTTACTCGCTGGGCCGAGGGGTTAGAAACCCCGTTTGAGTATCTTCTAATGGGTCAATGCTCGCACTTTTTTCACGGAAGATTGATAGACCTACGAGCAAGATTAGCCCCACTGTTTTTGAGTATAACGAGCTAATTGCTGATGGTAGAAAATGCTGGGGCTGCAAAAACGCCCATGGAATACTATCAATCCGCACTGAAGCAAGATGGCTTTTCTTATGACGAAGCCCAAGAAAGCACGGTTAAGCTTCTTCAATCGTTATACGAAGAACTTTGCGCTAGTCCTGAGAAAGCGGGATGGTTGTCTAGCTTGCTTTCTAGTAATAAACAAAAAGTACCTGTTCGCGGTTTGTATCTATGGGGTGGGGTGGGTCGAGGTAAGACCTTTCTTATGGATGTCTTTTACGATTCATTGCCATTCGAGAACAAATTGCGTCTGCATTTTCATCGTTTTATGCGTCGAGTTCACCAAGAATTAAGGTTGTTCAAAGGTGAGGCGGATCCGCTAGAGCGAGTTGCTGATAAACTAGCGAGTGAAGCCCGAGTGCTGTGTTTCGACGAATTTTTCGTTACGGACATCACAGATGCCATGATTCTAGCTAACCTATTGCAAGGGTTGTTTGATCGAGGTGTTACTCTGGTTGCAACGTCCAATATTGTTCCTGACGATCTTTATAAGGAAGGGCTGCAACGTGCACGCTTTCTTCCCGCCATCGATCTGCTAAATCAACATACTAAAGTGGTGAACGTTGATGCAGGTATTGACTATCGACTGCGCCTCCTAGAGAGAGTGGTGTTGTACCACTATCCGCTCGATGGTGACGCAGAAACTACAATGGAAGAGAGTTTTCGTCGCTTGGTAACCAATCAAGATGAGATAAAGCGTAGCTCAGCGCTCAGTATCGAGAGCAGAGAAATCCAAGCTATCGCAGTCTGTGAAGACGTGGTTTGGTTTGATTTTTATCAGATTTGCGATGGGCCGCGAAGCCAGAATGACTACATTGAAATTGCGCGCATATTTCATACTGTTTTTATTAGTGGTGTACCCGTATTTGATAAGCGCGATGATTCCGCGAGGCGATTTATAAATCTTATCGATGAGTTCTACGATCGCAATGTCAACGTCGTGCTATCAGCGGAAGATGCGCTTGAGCACCTCTATATTGCAGGTAGGTTGTCCTTTGAATTTGAGCGAACTAAAAGTCGTCTACAAGAGATGCAATCTAAGGAATATCTTGGCAAAAGGCATCGTTCCTAAGTCAGGGCATCACATCGTATGACTTTTTAAAGCAAAGGGTGCTTTTTTGGCTAGGCACCTGTATCTACCCCGCAAGTTTCAGCTAACTAGCGGTTAGCCTCGATAGCGCTTGATTTCGGCTTGATATATCCCTAAAATCGCGCCTCCTTTTTGGGAGCCGGATTTGGCGCCCGCCGGGATTTTCATTGAAATATAAATCGGTTAGTTGAGGCCATATAACATGAAGACCATTAGTGCCAATGAAGCTACCGTGAAGCGCGACTGGTATGTCGTGGACGGCGACGGGAAAACTCTCGGCCGTCTAGCGTCACAAATTGCCCATCGCCTGCGCGGTAAGCATAAGCCTGAATATACTCCGCACGTAGATACTGGCGATTACATCGTTGTTATCAATGCAGAGAAAATCACTGTCACTGGTAACAAAGCCAGTGGTAAAAAGTACTATCGTCACTCGGAATATCCCGGTGGTTTGAAAGAAACGACTTTCGAAAAACTGATCGTGGAACATCCAGAACGACCCCTTCGCTTTGCGGTAAAAGGCATGCTTCCTCGAGGACCTCTCGGTAGAGCAATGCTTAAAAAGCTGAAAATCTATGAAGGTTCTGAGCATCCTCATACTGCTCAGCAACCGCAAGAACTGAATATCTAAGGGGCGAGAGATGAGCGAAACATATTACGGAACAGGTCGCCGCAAGACTTCGACGGCCCGTGTATTTATGACTTCCGGAAAAGGCCAGATTGAAATCAATGGCCGCACACTGGAAGACTACTTTGGGCGAGAGGTTGCACGAATGATTGTTCGGCAGCCTTTGGAAGTGGCGGAAGCTGTCGATAAGTTTGATCTAAAAATCACCGTAAAAGGTGGTGGTAGTTTTGGACAGGCAGGGGCCATTCGTCATGGTATTACACGTGCATTGATGGAATACAACGAAGAGCTTCGTCCACCACTACGAGCGGCAGGCTACGTTACTCGAGATGCGCGTCAGGTCGAGCGGAAGAAAGTTGGTTTGCACAAAGCGCGCAAACGCCCTCAGTTCTCGAAGCGTTAATTCGATATTGCTTATGGAAAGGCCCGCGCTTTGCGGGCTTTTTCGTTGTTTGTTAATGCATTTATACGGAGACTTTCTTGCTCTGTGATGCTCGAATTTAGTAGAATTGCGCGCGCCTTCTATCTGCGGAATCTACCAAATGTTAGATGCTGCAAATCCTCATAAATTAGGCCCGCTAATCCTCCAACGGAGATATTCATGAGTCAAGACGGTTTAAATCATAGCCGCCGCCGCTTCCTAACAGGTGCAACTTCTGTGGTGGGCGCCGTGGGTGCAGTGGCTGCAGCAGTACCTTTTGTGAAGTCATGGGCGCCTAGTGCGAAAGCGAGAGCGGCCGGTGCACCAGTTAAAGCAAATATCGGGAAAATTGAACCCGGCCAAATGACTGTTGTGGAATGGCGCGGTAAGCCGGTCTATGTTGTGCGTAGAACACCGGAAGTACTGGCCCAGCTTGCAGAGAAAGTGCGCGATTTTGTAGCGGATCCGGATTCAGAGTCCGATTCTCGACCTGAATATGTCTCGGGCAATGCGCGTTCTATCGAAGGCCACGAAGAATTTTTAGTGGCGATAGGTCTATGTACACATCTGGGCTGCGCCCCGAAATATCGGCCGGACGTAGGTGCAGAAGATTTAGGCGGTGCAGAATGGCTCGGCGGTTTTTTCTGCCCTTGTCACGGTTCCAAATTTGACTTATCCGGGCGCGTATATAAAAACGTTCCGGCGCCAACAAACCTTGAGATACCGCCCTATCGCTTTGAATCAGACACAGTGATTGTGATCGGCGAAGATCAGGAGGCCGCGTAATGAATTGGTTGAAAAACTTTGGCGGCTGGCTCGACAACCGTATGCCAATGCTACTGGTCGAGTGGAACAAGCATATGGCGCAGTACTACGCGCCCAAGAACTTTAATTTCTGGTATTTCTTTGGTGTCCTTTCCCTAATTGTTCTCGTTATTCAGTTGGTAACAGGGATTTGGTTGCTAATGAGTTATGAGGGAAGCGCAGAACGCGCATTTGCTTCTGTTGAATACATCATGCGGGATGTAGAGCTGGGTTGGATGATCCGCTATATGCACTCCACTGGCGCATCCGCGTTTTTCCTAGTTGTGTATATGCACATGTTCCGCGGTTTGATTTATGGCTCCTACCGAGCGCCACGAGAGTTGGTGTGGATATTTGGTATGTGTATCTATGTTGCTCTAATGGCAGAAGCTTTTATGGGTTACATATTGCCTTGGGGGCAAATGTCGTTTTGGGGCGCACAGGTGATTATTTCGCTGTTCGGCGCTATCCCAGTGGTTGGTGAAGGTCTCGTGGAATGGATTCGAGGAGATTACCTGATTTCAGGTATCACTCTAAACCGCTTTATGTCTCTGCATGTTGTGGCATTGCCAATTATCCTTTTGGCGCTGGTTGTGATGCACATCCTTGCTCTGCACGAAGTCGGCTCCAATAACCCAGACGGCGTGGATATTAAAAAGTACAAAGATGAGACGGGTAAACCGCTCGATGGTGTGGCATTTTTTCCATACTACTTGCCGGTTCACGACCTGATGGCGATCGTCGTGTTCTTGTTTGCGTTCTGTACGATTATGTTCTTCTTCCCAGAAATGGGGGGGTTCTTCCTAGAGTATGCTAATTTCGAAGAGGCAAATCCGCTTAAGACACCAGAACATATTGCACCGGTTTGGTATTTCACGCCTTTCTATTCAATGCTTCGGGCCATCGATTTTGATGTCTTTGTTATACAGGCTAAGTTGGGCGGCTTTATTGTTATGGCGGCTGCCATTGCAGTGATGTTTGTATTGCCCTGGTTGGATCGCAGTCCCGTTAAGTCTATTCGATATAAAGGGCCGGTATGGAAAACCATGATTCTGCTATTTGCAGCGACCTTTATTATCCTCGGTATTTTGGGTGTGAAAGCACCTACAGAAGGCCGCACGGTACTCGCTCAAATATGTACGCTGTTCTATTTCATATTTTTCCTTGGTATGCCTTTCTGGAGCAAGATGGACAGCTTCAAAGAGCCACCAGACAGAGTCACCATGCAAGGGCAGGGGCTCTGGAGCTTCTTAAAAGGTCTCGTAGTTGTATTAGTTTTGGTTTGTGTTCCTGTCATCGCGGTGGGGGCGGAGTCATCTCATGCCTGTGGTGAGGTAGATTGCGAAGAGTTTAAAGCTGACTTTGATGACAAAGCCTCCCTTCAAAATGGCGTCAAGTGGTATATGAATTACTGCTACGGTTGCCACTCGCTGAAATATTCACGTTTTGAGCGTGTTGCAGATGATCTCGATATACCGCATGGGATTGCGTTAGATAACCTAATATTCACTGGCCAAAAAATTGGCGAGCTAATGGAAATTTCTATGGATGAAGATGACGCCAAGAGTTGGTTTGGTGCCACACCTCCTGATTTGACATTGGTTGCTAGATCACGCAAGCCAGAGTGGGTCTATACCTACCTCAAAAACTTTTATCGCGATGACAGCCGGCCACTTGGTGTCAATAACCGCGTGTTTCCTGATGTGGGCATGCCTCACGTTATGCTAGAGCTGCAAGGCTTGCTAGAGTGCCACGCGACTGAGTCAGATGGGCATGGGGAAGAGGATCCCGTTACTGGAGAAGAAGTTTCGGTAGATGAGTGCGGCGAGATGGTGCTGTCCGCCTCTTCTCAAGGTCAGCTGTCTGGCGAAGACTTTGATCAAGTTGCTTATGATGTGACAAATTTCTTGGTTTATGTTGCTGAGCCTATGGCTGCGCAGCGTAAGCAAATTGGTGTTGGTGTCCTGATTTTCTTGGGCATTCTTTTTGTCTTTGCCTGGTTGCTCAATCGTGAGTATTGGCGAGATATTCATTGATTCTAGCGAATCAAGTTTCAAGGAAAATATATGAATGACTTGGCTCGCCGGTCCACAATGGCGATTTTTTCGGACCCATCATCACATTATTCTCATCGTGTGCGCGTTGTTTTAGCCGAAAAAGGCATCAGTGCGGATATTGAAGACTATACACCGGAGACGGCGCCCGCTGAGTTGGCGGATGTCAATCCGTACAACTCGCTTCCAACGCTGTTAGATCGAGAGTTGGTGCTGTATGAATCAAAAGTGATGATGGAGTACTTGGATGAACGGTTTCCTCATCCGCCTTTGCTTCCCGTGTACCCGGTGACTCGCGCTCAGTCGCGCTTGTGGATGCATCGTATAGAGAAAGACTGGTCACCATTAGTCGATACTCTTATGCGAGAGCCCGGAGATTCTTTGGAGGCAAAAGAGTTGTCAGATGGATTGGTTGGTGTGGCGCCGATTTTCGAAGAAATGCCGTTTTTCCTCAGTGAAGAATTTACCTTAGTAGACTGCTGTCTTTCTCCCATCTTGTGGAGACTGGGTGCGATGGGAGTTAAGCTTCCAAAGAACCGCCAATCAAAGCCACTTTTTGAGTACATGGAGCGTATCTTCGATCGAGAATCCTTCCGCGAAAGCTTGTCGGAGCAAGAGCGAGAAATGATTCCGCCGGTATAGGGCTTTTTCGTAGATATGACCTCTCGTCGGCCCTACATCCTTCGCGCACTTTACGAATGGATTGTTGATAATAATCTGACACCGCATCTGCTGGTCAATGCCATGCACGGAAGGGTGGAGGTGCCGCAAGACTACGTGAAGGATGGCCAGATTGTTTTGAATATTGCACCTAATGCCGCGCAAGGACTATTGTTGGGCAACAATGTGGTTACGTTCAGTGCAAGGTTCCAAAAAATCCCTACAGACGTGTCAGTACCTATTGCCGCGGTAATGGGCATTTACGCGCGTGAAAATGGCCAAGGTATGATGTTTGATGAGCGCGGCGATAGTCCTGAGCCGGATGGAGATGGGCCGAACGACGGATCGAGTGGTGGCGGCCGCCCTCAAGGTCGACCTTCTCTAAAGGTAGTTAAGTAGTAGGGCTAGCTATACCGGTTTGAGCCTTATTGTTGCTCGTCGACATATTCAAATACCTTTACAACTTGGCGTAGGCCGGATGTCAAGCTGGCTCTTTCTGCAGCTGCGTCGCCTTGCTGGCGCGTTACTATTCCCATGAGATAGGCGACATTGTCTTCGACGATGACATCAATATTTATGCCCCTTAGTTCACTCAGGCCACGTAACTTTAGCTTTATGCGCTTGTGTAAAAACCCATCACCGAGTCGCGAAAAGAAGGAGGTATTGTCACGAATGGCCAGCTCATTGTGAACAATACGAACACCTGGAACTCTTTGTGCCTGTTCCGACGCGATCGCTCTGACTTCTGCGTTGGGAATCTCCCCAGTAAGAAGCACCACCCCGTTAAAGCTGTTTACGTCGATATGAGATCTATCTAAGTCCGGGTGAGATTTTTCGACATTGTGAGACACGGTAGTTTTAATAGAAATATCATCCACCCAAGCGCCGAAGGTTCGTTGTTGTGGATTGACGTCTAAGGGTTCGTTTTTTGTTAGATCCAAAATGGCAGAGCAGCCAGTAATCATGCTGATTAGGCTAAAAAAAAGTAGGTATTTAAGGGCGCTTTGCATCAAACTTGTCTCCCAAACAACAGCGTTTCGATGGACTTCGTCAAATAATTAGACAGGGCGGATAGGCTTGTCGAATAGTCTGACAATGATGAGTATTCTAGTCTTATCTCGAGTGCTTTGTCAGTGGGTTCAACATGGTCTAGATCGGGACTAACTAGCAGGCTCGCCACGCTTTTTTCCAAACTGATGTTTAGCAAAGTTTCTAGGTTTGGATCTTGCACTGAGTCTCGAAAAAATACTGCGAAATCCTGTTCCTTGGCAAGGGCTATAAATTGCCTTTGACCACGAATGTTTGCGCCTAAATTCTCAGCCGGTAAAGCAGGGCGTGTTTCATCCGGGCTACAGGTAAGCATATCAGCTAGCTGTTGTGCCGCAGATGTACAATAAGGGCCGCCAGCACAGAAAATAGTGCCGTCATTCAGCAGTGCATCGGCCATTAATTGGCTGCTGTTATCAAAGAGTTCTTGGAATTGCTTTAACCCCTGAATGCTCTCAGCGATCTGTTCAAAACCTGCACGATTATTAACCATAACTGTTGTGAGTCTATCGTCTTTCGTTGAGATATCGAAAATTCACCATAGTTCGGGTGAAAATGCATTTTTTAGCCATAGAATGTCTTCTCCGCTGCTGGCTTTACCGCAAGTAGTAATGGCAATGACATCGAAGCGACAGCCAAAATCGAAATGTGGGTCATTGTCTTGTAGCCAAAGTTTTGCTGCTTTGGCAAGTTTGATTTGCTTTTCATATGACACCATCTCAGCAGGTTCGCCGTAACTTTTCCCCTTACGATATTTCACTTCTACGAAAATATGAGTATCGACATCTTTGGCAATAATATCGATTTCGCCACATTTATAACGCTGGTTTAGCGCAAGCAGAGTCAGTCCCTGTTTGCGAAGATGTCTTGCGGCGAGACGTTCCGCCTGCTTTCCCTGCACAAGGCTCCTGAGGCCCATGTGGTTTCCTAATGATATTTGTTGGATGTTAGGGTATTGGCGAAACAGCACCCTGTGAAAACTTAGCCCATACCTGCTGTCGGTCTAAATTCCGCGCTCCAAGCGGTAGCGAAAGTTTGCCCAGAACACCATGATAAACACTGATTTCTGCATCCATGAACTGTGGAATACGTTGGCTCAAATAGTAGGCATCCACGCCCATGGCTTGGAGTTTTAAGAGACCGCCAGTGGCGGGTGCGGATTGCCTTAATTCCTCTTGAATATTAGAGTCGGAAATGATCCAAGGTAGCGTGCTGAATCGTATACCGTCTAAGTCTTGATTCGCTTTGGGATCTTCCGTTCCATCGTAGACTGATGAAGTTGAATACACTGGGATATCGTCTGCGAAAAAGAATGCCAACATAGGCTTTATTTGCCGAGCCTGCTCTGGCGACGCGGAAAGAAAAAGCGCATCGATGTCTTGTCGTCTGCGTGGTGTGAACTCTAGATTTTTTGCGAGTAGGGTTCTGATTTCGCGCATGCGATCCATGCTTTGGTCAATGTGTAACCTAGATTCGAGAAGGTCTGCGTGAGTATCGCTAGAACCATAGCGATCAACACCCAGTAAATCCCCGTTTTTTTGTTCCCAAGTTTGGGCGAAAGCCCCGCTTGCGCGATCACCTGAGCTGTTGTTTGGGACCATAGCTAGTGCCGTAATATGACCGTCCCGCAGAGCTGCAGTCGCCGCTTGACTTGCTTCATCTTCAATATCCAATGCGAGACCGAGGATAGATTTGTTTGAGCCCGCATTAGATTCAATTGAATTTAATGTCAGTGCTCGCAGTGCCGGATCGGCAAGAGTAGCAAATTCGTGTACCTTGCCTTTATCAAGTGGGCCAATCACAACATTCACCTGTTTCGAATACAGTTCTTGCAAAATGGTGTTCATGTCTTGGCTGTTAGTATCAAATATCAGCACCTCAGATGGGTTGAGACTGTCCGAGCCGCGGTTGATGTCCACTGTAGCCATATAGCCATCTAACACAGCATTTCCAGCAGGAGCGAGATTTCCTGTCATGGGCAGTAGTAAAGCAACGCGCGGTGGTGGCTCGTTGGCAAGGGATTCGAGGGCTTGAATACTTTCTGGTGGTTGTCGGTCCGCTGGGTGTCCAAAGTTTGCTTGACGCCAATTTTGGAACTGTTGCAGTTGGTCACCCAAGGAGCCAGCATTAACATTGCTGATCTCCGCAAGCGAAATCCAGCCTGGCATTTCTGAACTATAAAATGGCGCTTCAGGTAGATTGGCTGATAGAGTCAAACTTTTCCAAAGACTGGTTCTTACTCGCTCAAGAATATCTGTTTTATTACCCTTGGACAGTGCGTGGTCAAAATAGCGAACGGCCTGTTCATATTGGCCTATGGCTAAATTGATGTTCCCGGTTCGTTCGCCCCACTCTGCTTGTCTGATGGGCTGGGCTTCAAATAGCCGATTTTGTTCCAGTGGCTCGGCTAGTATTTCCAGTGCATCTTGATGACGCCCTTGCAATTGCATGATTTCTGCATAAAGGAGGCTGTATTTGATGAGTTCATCTGCAGGAAGCAGGGTAGTATCAATGTTTGCTAATGTGATACTGGCTCGTTCAGTATTGAGTTCTAGATGCCAGGCCTCGGCCGCTGAAAGTTGATAGACTGCACGTTCTGTGCCTGATGAGGCATTAGCTGAATCTTCCAGTTGTTGCGCGCCGGACGAGGTTGCTTGCGTTTCTTGAGGGCCAGTATTGGTGGTGCTGCAACTTTGTATAAGCGCGATGAACATGAGTAGCAGCGACATACGAAACCGTATGCTTTTAATGTTGCCTAATAGATATCTACACCGAATTAATTGAAACGATATGAATAGAAACATCGGTACGCTCTTTGTTGTAGCTACCCCCATTGGCAACTTGGATGACATGGTACCTCGTGCAGTCGATGTGCTTCAATCAGTAGATATTATTGCCGCGGAGGATACTCGCCGCACTGGACAGCTTTGTTCTCACTTTGGTATTAGAACCACGATGGTGGCTTGCCACGATCACAACGAAGAGTCACAAGTAAAAAAGCTTATGGATAAGCTAGGAGACGGCAAAAATATTGCGCTGGTTTCCGATGCAGGTATGCCTCTAATATCTGATCCAGGTTATCGAATCGTTCGGGCAGCGCGACAGGAGCAGTATGATGTCAGTGTTGTTCCGGGCGCATGTGCAGCGATAACAGCACTTGCAGGCTCTGGGCTCCCGTCAGATCGCTTTCAGTTTTTAGGCTTTCCTGCAGCTAAGAAAAGCGCGCGTCAAAAATGGTTAAGTGAATATAGCCAAAATACAGAGACACTCATTTTTTATGAGTCTAGCCATCGTATTCTTGAAACGCTCAAAGACATCGAGCAAGTTTTCGATCCGGATCGTCAGATAGTCGTGGCCAGAGAGCTAACCAAAACCTACGAAACATGGCTTAACGGTGAGGTGAGCACGGTTCGTGCGATGGTCGAAGTTGACCCGAATCAGCAAAAGGGTGAATTCGTTATTGTCGTGCAAGGCGTATCTGAAAAACAGTCTGCTAGCGATGTTGAAATTGCAAAAACGATGCGAGTTTTGTTGAAAGAATTACCGATAAAAAAAGCGGCTGCTATGGCTGCCGAGTTATTGGGTGTGAAGAAAAATGAGTGTTACGACATTGGGTTAATAACTAAAGAACAAGGCTAACGATTCGGCTCTGTTAGTGCGTCATAGTTAGTGCGTCATCGAATAAATGATGTAGTTAACGGCAAACCGATATGCAGCTGCAGTCATTTCGGCGGGGTAGAATGGGTCTGCCGCATGCTCCCAAGCGTCGCCCATATCCATATTAAAATTGATTGCGACAATGAGTCGGCCCTTGTCATCGTAGATCCCTCGCCAATGTGGCACTGAACCAAATGGAACACCGCCTCGTCCTGGGATTTGCGTGCTCTTATCGACATCGAACACAATATGCATAATAGGGTCATTTTCGTCAATTTCGACAATAGGCCGGTCGGGGAAGACGAGTTCCATGGATTGCACAAAAACCTGCCACTCATATGAGCCCCAGAAATCATCGACCATGAGAAATCCGCCTCGGTCTAAGTACTCTCTCAGACGTTCCGCCTCGTCACGGCTCAGCGCCCATTGTCCCACCTCTGCAGCATATAGCCATGGATAATCGAAAATTTGATCGTCCGCTAGCGAAATTAATCGGCCGCCGTCGCCATAATAGTCAACTGCCTCGATATCAATGTTGGTCATCCTGTCGATGCCATCGGCGAGGTGGTGTTCGGCATCGGGATAATCTGTCGCCCAAGCGGCTCTGCGTCCTCGATTGCTTAGGGATGAGTTGGAATAAACAAGCCGCGCGAAATGAAATTCCGCTGTAGGTAGGTGGCTGTAGCGATGATCTAATGTTTGTGCATTGGCGGGGCCGATTTGCATGCCTAGCCAAAGAAAGAGCCACGTCGTTTTTATTGCTAGTATTTTCACTAGCGTAAATATACCACTTAGAAGACTAAGCAATATATGGCGGACAGTTAATGCGAGCTTATGATGATAGATCTAATGGTCTAGTGAATGGGCACAGCGACTTTCTGCACCGGAATATTTTCTTTTGTTGGTACTGGGTTGAGGCCTTCCCATTGGTCTAGCAGCAAGATAAATTGGTCTACTGGAATCGCCTTCGAATATTTAAACCCCTGTGCCCATTGGCATTTGAGTTCTCTCAAGAGGCTTTCTTGTTGTATGTTTTCGACACCTTCGGCTACGACCTTTTTGTCGAGAGTGTGAGCTAGCTGGATGATCGCGCGGACGATAGAATAGTCTTTGTCGCTGGTTTCCAGATTGCAGATAAAACTTCGGTCAATTTTTACAACATCGCAAGTAAGTTGCTGCAAATAGCTAAGGGACGAAAAGCCAGTTCCAAAATCGTCTAGCGCGATCTGGACGCCGAAGTCCGAAAGTTCCTGAAGTTTTGCGTTTGCTTCATGCAGTGATTTTGCAGCAACGGATTCGGTAATTTCAAGTTCAATCAGCGATGGGTCAGTGCCAGTTTCTCGAATAGTATTCGTTACCCTTCCGACAAATTCTTCCGAGCTAAATTCGAGCAGCGATACGTTTACAGCGATAGGAATAGGTTCGAAGCCAGCGGCTTCGATAGCGGCGGTTTGTTTGCATGCAGCTCTTAAGGCCTGTATACCCAATTCCTCAATAAGACCGGTTTGTTCAGCTGTGTGAATAAATTCTTCTGGGAAAATAAACCCCCCGTCCTCTTTTTGCCAACGAACGAGTGCTTCTGCGCCAACAATTTGCCCAGTGCGAGTACAGACTTTGGGCTGCAGGTGCCACTGAAGTTGGTTGCTTTCGAGGGCCTGGTTGAGTGTGTCGGCAGCTTGCAGTCGAGCTTGTTCCTTGTTGCTCATCGCGCTGTCGTATTTAAGTATCTTGTTTCCGTCATTCTGCTTGGCTTCATACATTGCCACGTCAGCGCTTTTAAGCAGTGCAGATGGTGTTCTGCCGTGTTCTGGGTGGACGGCGACGCCTATACTTACGCCGATTTGGGTTTTGTTGTGTCCGATCTGAAACGGTTTGTCAATCTGCTCGAGCGCTAACTTCGCTGCTTCCATAATGACGGAAGCATCTTCGTTGCCGTCGATTAGCATGACAAATTCGTCGCCACCCAGCCGCGCAACGATAGATTTCTTTGGCGCAATGAGATTTAGGCGCTTTGTTATTTCTATGAGGAGTTTGTCGCCAACATCATGGCCTAGGTTATCGTTAACGTCTTTAAATTTGTCGAGATCGAAAAATAGTATGCCGAAGCGATCATTAAGGATTTTGTCAGCGCTAAATCGCTTATCTAGTTCGGACATTAGCGCATGTCGATTGGGTAGTCCGGTCAGTGCGTCATAGTTGGCTTTCTTGCGAAGTTTCTCTTGGTCGGCAATAGCAGAGGCGGCAACGGAGAGCCTGCCAGCTAAGTAGTTGAGGCGGTCTTGCTGCATTCTGTCTACAGGGTGCCCATTTTCACCGCAAGCAAGGATAAATCCCTCGAGTTTGTCTTCCACTTGAATCGGTGCATAAAATGTACCGTCAGGGGAGCCTACTTCAAGCGGATTGTTTGCTATATGTGCCTTAAGCTCGGGGTTCTCATTCCATTTGAGTTGTTTGGATAAGCTGCTAGCTAAGCATTGATGCGTTTTTTCAGCAGTCTCTTCGAGGCAAATCTTTGTGCGTTTCAGTGAAGATTTAGCGCTATGTATGTATGCATATTTTGGATTGATAGACAGGGAAATGCCTATCTCTTTGTTATTCATAACTAACTCCGCACACTGCGCAGCAGATTCGAGAATTTTAGCGAATCCAGCACCAGTCAAAATCCGTCGATCAAGCTCTGAAAGTTTGGTTTGAATGTATAGATTCTGATCCAGTGCGTGCGCCATACCGACCAATGTATTAGAGACTTCTTCAAACTCGTCGCCACTTTCAATCTTGGTGACTTGGCCAAATCCCTTGGAGGTCAAACTAAGCATATTAGACTTAAGAATAGACAGAGGCTTAAGGATGCGATGAATCTGACGTAAGCTGATGACCACCACAAGTAAGAGCGTCAACGACAGTATCGGGAGGATCTGCATGGCGAGATCGATAAGCCCTGCATGGTTTGTCGTAGCATGGTTTTGCACTTCCACTTCCCAGTCCGGATGGGCATAGTTGTCGAGAGAGAGTTTCCATGAAGCACTGGGGTTTTCGAAAATGGTGGGCTCTGCAGTTGTGCTGTCACCGTATTCTGTATCAGAGCCAGAAAACAAAGATATGTTTTGGCTCGATATTTGAGTCATGCCATTTGGACGATTCTCTTTTTCGCCCCAAAGGTAGTTCTCGTTGAGGGTTCCCAGTACTAGCCCCTGCCGGCTTTGTTTGACGAGATGAACGCCGGATTGACCGGCGTATTGACCAGTTAGAAGAACCGTCTTGCCTAATCGGCCTAAATTAGTGCGCGCATCACTTGGTAGCTGGTTCATTATTCGGCGACCGGACTGAGAGCCAAGTCGCTGTATATTTTTAAAGACCTGCGGATTTGAAGGGTCTGTGTTGATATTTGTGTCAGCAATTGAAGCCAGAAATCTGCTGGCGGTCTGGATTCGTTCGTAGATGATTAGCCCGAAAAATTTGGCCTCCATATGGAGCTGTTCTTCTGATTGCTCAAAGTTCATCTCATTAAGCGATTTGTATGAGAGGAGAGCAAAAAGCATCAGAGGCACTATAGATGCCACAAGGAACGTGAGCGTTAGCCGGTGACCGACTTTACTGTTTAGACTCCCCGATGAGCGTATCTTCTTATACATGTCTTTTAGATAATGCCGGCCAGTGCTGTGGTTGCAGAAGCAGTTTCATAGATGTGAGTGCTTTTGATGCAGTTGCTATATGAAGCAGAGGCCTCTCGCCAACGAATAGCAGCGATGGCAGTTGCCATCGGTAATCCCAACGATTCCAGCCTCGATATCCTAATCGGGGTTTGTGCTCTGAGAATTTGTTGAATCATGCGTATTTTTGTTTTATTTCGCGGCCAACAAGCATTAGATATCATGCTGTTTTGATTGACTATGATTTTGGGTAGAACAGGCATATAGATGACTGGAAATGCGTGCCAGCCTGCATTTTGTTTGTGATCCCGTTCACTTTTGTAATCTGTGAGCTATTTGTTGGTCTTCTCTATGAGAATGCAGAAGGGGACTGAATTTTTTTTGCTATGAGGCTTTGATAAAGGCTGTCCTAATTGATAGGCTGAAAAAGAGTCAGCCAGGTAATCGCTGTAGTGCAATTTTCGGATCGCTGCTATAGAGGAAAGTCCGGGCTCCATTGGGCAAAACGCCTGCTAACGGCAGGGGCGCGTGAGCGTACGGAAAGTGCAACAGAGAGTAGACCGCCAGTTTTTCTGGTAAGGGTGAAAGGGTGCGGTAAGAGCGCACCGCGCAGCTGGTAACAGTTTGCGGCATGGTAAACCCCGTTTGGAGCAAGACCAAATAGGAATCCTATAGGCGTGGCCCGCGCTGGATTCGGGTAGGTCGCTAGAGATGGTTGGTAACAGCCGTCCAAGATGAATGATTACCACAGTCCCTGGAAACAATCAGAAACAGAAGGGGCTGACAGAACCCGGCTTATGGCTGACTCAACTTATAACTAAATTGGTATATAAATATTTTTTTTATATCAAAATATTCTATTTTCTAATCTCGATCGTTACCTCTTTCGGCCATCAGTTTGTTTTTGATTGGTTCCTAGCTTTCGTGTTTTCCCGATATCTTCAAATTCTGCTAAGTGTCTGCTGACACAAAGGTTTTTTGTGATTTTGGCTGCTTGACGTGGCATTTTCAGCGCATATAGTGGTGAAAAGTCGTAAAAAATCGTAAAAAGTGGTTTAAAAGTGGTGAAAACTTAAAGTTGTCACCCGTCGGGATGGTAAATGTTTGCCGGTAATCTTTCAGTCAGTATGGATGCAAAAGGGCGTTTTGCGATACCAACTCGGTTTCGCGAAGGCTTGGTGCCTGAAGGAGTGACAAGACTTGCGATCACAATAGACCCTAACTGTAAAAATTTGGTTCTCTATCCGCTGACTCATTGGGCTGAGATTCAAGAAAAGATTGCTGCCCTGCCTTCGCTAAACCCACACGCAAAACGGCTGCAGCAGCTCGTAATTGGTCATGCGTTTGATGATCTAGAGCCCGATTCCGGTGGACGTATTTTGGTCCCGCCTTCTCTCAGAAAATACGCGCAGTTAGAGAAGAAGTTAGTGCTACTTGGTCAGCCAAGTAAGATCGAAATATGGGGAGAAGATCAGTGGGAGGCTCACTGTGAGGGCTTGATCAATAATAGCCTTGATCCCGAGACGATGTCGGAAGAAGTTCAAGCGGTACCTTTATAGATGGCTGAGCTGCGGATATGGAGTGGGTCGGAATGAGCACTGCTGTCGGCGCTAATCCATATCTGCATGAAACAGTTTTACTGCGAGAAGCGGTTGACGCATTGGTCACCGCAGCAGATGGGTTTTATTTAGATGGCACTTTTGGTCGTGGCGGGCATTCTTCGGCAATTTTGAGCCGATTGCAGGGCGATGGTGAGTTGCTGTCTTTGGATCGTGATCCTGAGGCTATTGCGGCAGGGGTTAAACAGTTCAGTAGCGATAAGAGAATTGAGGTCGTGCATAGCGAATTTTCAAACGCGTATTCATTGCTTGATGAGAAAAATAAGCTCGGTTCAGTGGCGGGCATGTTGCTTGACTTGGGAGTGTCTTCGCCGCAGATCGATGACCCAAAGCGTGGCTTTAGTTTCTTGCGAGATGGAGCCTTAGATATGCGTATGTCGGCTAGTGGAATGTCCGCTGCCGATTGGGTGAATTCTGCCGATTTGGAAGAGATCGTGCGTGTATTGAAAGGCTATGGTGAAGAGCGCTTCGCGCGACGAATAGGCACGGCGATTATTGAGCAAAGAGCAGAATCGCCGATTTTGACGACGAAAGCACTAGTTGAATTGATCGACCGTGCAGTTCCAGTAAAAGATCCACACAAGCATCCCGCCACTCGAACATTTCAGGCTATTCGCATTCATGTAAATGGTGAGTTGGACGAGCTGAAAAAGATGTTGCTCGACACACTGAAAATATTGGCACCGAATGGCAGGTTGGTGGTGATCAGTTTTCACTCATTGGAGGATCGGATTGTTAAGCGTTTTATGCGCGACAACTCGCGGCCAGAAACTATGCCTCGCGACATCCCTGTTACCGATAATCAAATTAATAAACCTGCACTGCGTCTTATTGGAAAGGCTGTTAAATCTACTGACAAAGAGGTGTCAGTAAATCCGCGAGCGAGAAGCGCTGTGATGCGAGTGGCGGAGAAGGTGGCTTGATGCGATTGGATAATGGCGATTTTAGATTTTCTCGGATGGATATTGTTCTCTGGTGCGCGGTTATTGTCTCAGCTTTGCTGGTTGTTTGGTCAACAGATAGATGCCGTGATTTGTTTACTGAGCTTATGACGTTGCAGGCGAAAGAAAACGATTTAAAGTTGGTTCAAGGGAGATTTTTGCTGCAGGAGGGCGCGCTGGGTTCACCTATGCGGTTGGAGCAAATGGCAAAGAATCGACTGAAGATGAGAATTCCGTCTTCATCGGAAATTTTGGTGATTCGAAAATGACGGCTCGTCGCAAGGTGGCTGGCAGCAGGAGGGCGGTGAGAGCCAAAAAAATTGACGAATATCGATTGCCTGCTTGGCGTTATCGGTTGGCGACATTTGGTATTTCCGCTCTTGGGTTGTTGCTGGTGGGCCGTATTGCGACTCTTCAGGTTTTACCTGATATGGAGCAGGGCTATGAGTTTCTTCAAAGTGAGGGCGATGCGCGCACCATCCGATATCAAAAAATCCCTGCGTATCGCGGGTCGATACTGGATCGTAATGGTCGACCTTTGGCAGTGAGTACCTCTTTAGTTGATATTGTGGCAGACCCTGCATTGGTGCGGGATGATCAGATTGCTGAGCTTGCTGAAGTCGTGGGTTTGAGTGAGGCAGAATTTAGGGCGAAGCTCGAGCTCTATGCTGATAAGCGATATATGCGTATCAAACGTGAATTGAGTCCAGAGCAGGCGCAGCCGATTGTAAAGGCGGGCTTTGCAGGGGTGGTGGCAGAGGAGATCTATCGTCGTTTTTATCCCGATGCAGAAATCTTAGCTCAAACTTTGGGGCTGATTGACTACGACAAGGATCGCGGAGTTGAAGGCTTGGAGGCGGGATACGAGGACTGGCTCGCCGGTAAATCTGGCAGGCAGCGCATGGTGGTCGACAGATTTGGCCGAGTCGTAGACTACCTTGATCAGGTCTCACCAGTAGATCCTGGAAAAGATCTTAACCTCACCATTGATATGGAGCTTCAATATCTCGCCTATAAGGCTCTGAAATCTGCGTTTATAAAGTATCGGGCTGCATCTGCATCTATCGTGGTGATGGACCCTAAGACAGGAGAGGTTTTAGCGCTAGCGAGCCAGCCATCTTTTAATCCAAATAATCGTGAAAATATCGAATACAGTTCGATGAGAAATGGCGCGCTGGCTGACCACTTTGAGCCAGGGTCCACCGTCAAGCCATTTACCATGCTCGCGGCGATTGAATCTGGGAAGTACAGCCCGTCATCAACCATCGAAACAAGCCCTGGCTATATCAGAGTGGATGGCAAGTTCATTAAAGATTTTCGCAATTACGAAACTCTTGATTTGACAGGTGTGCTAGCTAACTCCAGTCAGGTAGGTACGGTGAAGGTAGCACTTTCTCTGGATGAGGAATTAATTTTTGACACTTTCCGGCGAGTTGGTTTTGGTGAGTCTGCGGCCGTAGGCTTTCCTGGTGAGCTCTCTGGATCATTACCATATATAAGTAACTGGACTGATCTTTTACGTGTGAATTTTGCCTACGGCTATGGGATTTCCGCCACAACACTTCAGCTCGCGCAAGCTTATTCAGTTCTCGCTAATGATGGCTTGCGAGTATATCCGAGCTTGGTTCAAGGGGTCAGCAAGCCCGATCCAGAGCGCGTTGCTTCTAAGTCTGCTGTGCAGCAGGTCAAGGCGATGATGCGTGAGGTCGTCGAGCATGGCACCGGTGCATTGGCAGCGTTAGAAAATTACAGTGTGGCAGGTAAGACGGGAACGGGGCATTTGGTAGGAGATTTCGGATACGAAGATCATCGATATTCTTCATTGTTTGCCGGCTTTGCGCCCGCCGATGACCCAAAATTGGTGATTGCCGTTGTAATTAATGACCCCAAGGGTGAAGACTATTTTGGCGGCTTAGTTGCGGCGCCAGTATTTTCAGAGGTCATGGGTAATGCCTTGAGAGCGCTCAATGTGCCCGGGGATCAAGAAGGTGTTTTGTTGGGGGCGAATCCGTGAGTCCCGCGATAAGATCAAAAATGTTCTCGGATATTTTGCCGCCTCCGGCAATGCTTATTCAGGGCGAAGACGTTACGATCACTGGTATCTCTGTTGATTCCCGTGAGGTCGTTCCAGGTGATTTGTTTGTCGCTAAACGGGGCCTCAAAGATTCTGGCAGTCGCTACATAGATGATGCTATTGCCAAGGGAGCGCGCGCGATATTAATGGATGATTCGAGTAAATCGAGTGTCCAAGGTAATGTTCCGCTTGCGCGTATTCCAAATCTCGACAAATCGCTGTCCGCTATTGCCAATACCTTTTTTGATGAGCCAAGTGAGCATTTATCGGTAACGGGTGTCACGGGCACTAATGGCAAAACCAGCTGTTGCTTTTGGTATGCCTGGTTGAGTAATCAGCTTGGCACGCCCTGTGCTCAGATTGGTACGCTGGGTGCCGGATATCACAATCAGGCAGAGGAGTCATTGGTCACCACGGGAATGACGACACCTGAAGCTGTGCGCGTTCAATCTATTCTTGCGGACGTATTGGGTTTAGGTGCATCCGCTACCGTGATGGAAGTGAGTTCACACGGCTTAGATCAAGGTCGTGTAGAAGCTGTGATTTTTGAGTCGGCAATATTTACTAACTTCACCCAAGATCATCTCGATTATCACGGTGATATGAATGCCTACTTTGCAGCGAAGGCATCTTTGTTTGAGCGGGAGGAGTTGCGGCGTGCAATACTGAATAAAGACGATTCTACCTTTGGCCAGCTAGCTGCAGCTGTAGCCGATAACACGGAGTTGTTTAGCTATAGTCTATCGCACTCAGCGGCAGACCTTTTTGTCGAGCATGTAAGTTGGACTGATAAGGGCGCTGAAGTTGTGTTGAACGGTCGATGGGGCAAGTTTGAGGTAATAGTTCCCGTAATTGGCGAGTACAACTTGGCAAATGTGTTGGCTGTGGTTGCGGCGCTTATTTCGTCGGGTATCAGTGCTGATTTAGTGGTTAGTGCGCTTGCTGGCTTGCCGCCTGTTCCGGGAAGAATGCAGCTTATATCAAGGCCTCATTGCCCGCGTGTAGTGGTTGATTATGCGCATACGCCCGATGCAGTGTCGAATGCTTTGCAGGCGCTGCGTTCACAGGTTAAAGGAAGGTTGATCGTTGTTTTGGGTTGCGGCGGCGATCGCGATCGCGGCAAGCGAGTACCCATGGCAAGAGCTGCCGCAGAAGGCGCAGATGTGTGCTGGTTTACAAGTGATAACCCTCGATTCGAAAACCCAAAAGACATTCTTGATGAAATGGCTTCGTGTATAGAGGGTGAAAGTGTTCGAATAGTTGCGAAGCGAGAGGATGCGATACAGCAGGCTATTGAATTAGCGAGCCCAGAAGATCTAGTCGCGGTTCTTGGTAAGGGGCATGAGACTTATCAGGAGATTGCGGGCTCTCGTATACCGTTTAGTGACGTGGAGCAGTGTGAGTCGGCGCTTGATGGGATGTTGGTTGGAGTGAGCGCAGAATGATGTCGCCGCTCTCGTTTATTGATCTCGCTCATCAGTATGGTGGCGTTCTATGGCGAACCGACGGTCATGCGGTGATTGATTCAGTGTCCATCGACACACGCAGTCTTTCCTCCGGCGATTGTTTTGTGGCGATACGTGGCGATCATTTTGACGCGCACCATTTTCTTGATGAGGCATTGGACGCTGGAGCGCAGAGCTTAGTGTTGGAAGAGCCTGTGCAAAAAGAAGTATTGCAATGGGTGGTCGAAGATTCAGTAACGGCGCTAGGGCAGATTGCGCGAGAGAATCGACGTTTGTTTGATCGGCCGCTGATAGCGATTACTGGCAGCAATGGTAAGACTACAGTCAAAGAAATGCTCGCGGGTATTTTGGGTGCATCGGGAGAGGTGCTCGCCACACAGGGAAATTTGAATAATCATATTGGTGTGCCGCTCACGCTATTTCGATTGGCCTCAAATTATGAATATGCGGTTGTTGAAATGGGTGCCAGTGCGCTTGGCGAGATCGAGTATCTTTGTAAT
Organism: uncultured Porticoccaceae bacterium; assembly: GCA_964623085.1. Classification (GTDB taxonomy): domain Bacteria; phylum Pseudomonadota; class Gammaproteobacteria; order Pseudomonadales; family GM7GCV1; genus CAZUTO01. Next base: position 23,556 of record CAZUTO010000003.1, on the reverse strand, counting down.
ATTGCCGAACCTGATGTGGCTTTAGTCAATAATGTCGGTGAGGCGCACCTTGAAAAGTTTGGCAGCGCGGAAAATATCCAGCAAGCAAAAGGTGAAATCTATACCGGTTTAAAATCGAACGGTGTCGCGGTGGTCAATCTCGACTGTGTAGGAGCGGCAACCTATATTTCTAAACTCGAAGACCGCAAGTACATTAGTTTTAGTGTTGATGATGTCGAAGCCGATATTTATGCGAGCGACATTGTTCTAGACGCGTTTTCTTCTCGTTTTACATTGCATATGAGCGGTGACAGCCAGTCTGTGGAGCTAGCTGTTCCTGCGTCGCATAACATACAGAATGCGTTAGCGGCGGCGGCCTGTGCTCATGCCTTGGATGTAGAGATAGAGCAGATAAGAAAAGGCCTAGAGGCTTTTGATGGCGTCAAGGGTCGGTTGCAACAAATAGACGGGCTCAATGGCGCCCGCATTATCGATGATAGCTATAACGCTAGCCCCACGTCTACAAAGGCGGCGGTCGATGTACTTGCTTCCTGTGAAGGAAAAAAGATTCTTGTGCTTGGCGATATGGGTGAGCTTGGTGAAGCTGCAGCAAGGTTTCACGAAGAGCTTGGCGATTACGCGCTTATGGCTGGAATTGATAGCTTGATTGCGACTGGAGATTTAAGTCGTTATGCGGTAGATGCTTTTGGTGAGTCTGGCGCTTGGTTCGCGACACGATCAGAACTAGTTGATTATCTAAAGGCCGAGTTGGCCTCTGATGTGGTTTTGTTGGTTAAAGCTTCGAGATCCGCTGCGATGGATCAAGTCGTCAATGACCTTAAATCGACGGTGGAGAGCTGACATGCTGGTTTGGTTGGCAGAATACCTATCGAATTACTTTTCTGTTTTCAATGTGTTCAGCTATTTGTCCATGCGCGCCATTCTTGGCGTGCTAACGGCGGTCTCGATCTCGCTATGGTTTGGTGCCCCAATGATTCGCCGATTGAATTTTTTGCAAATTGGCCAGTCCGTTCGCGACGATGGCCCCGAGACACATTTGGCCAAAACCGGCACCCCGACAATGGGCGGAACACTCATTCTATTGGCCATCTTCGTCAGTGCGTTGCTTTGGTCAGACCTAAATAACAAATATGTATGGGTGACATTGCTTGTCACCTTTGGCTTTGGGCTCATTGGCTTCGTCGACGACTACCGCAAGGTGGTTTACAAAAATCCAAAGGGGTTGGCAGCTAGGTGGAAATATTTAGGGCAATCCGTGATTGGTTTGATTGCTGCTATCTATCTATATGCGACGGCATTGGGGCCAGCGGAGACGCAGCTGATCATTCCATTTTTCAAAAATGTCACGCTTGACCTGGGTCCTTTTTACGTCGTTCTTGCGTATTTTGTCATTGTTGGTAGTAGCAATGCTGTGAATTTAACTGATGGGTTAGATGGGCTGGCGATTCTTCCGTCGGTGATGGTTGGCGGTGCACTCGGTCTCATTGCTTATCTCGCAGGAAACACCCTGTTTGCCGAGTATCTCAATATTCCGTATATCTCTGGTGCTGGCGAATTGATTGTATTTTGTGCGGCATTAGCCGGCGCCGGTATGGGCTTTTTATGGTTCAACACCTATCCAGCGCAAGTATTTATGGGCGACGTTGGTGCCCTAGCACTCGGCGCTGCTCTCGGTGTTATTGCGGTCGTTACTCGACACGAAATCGTATTTTTTGTGATGTCCGGCGTCTTCGTTGTGGAGACACTCTCCGTTATTTTGCAGGTGGCGTCGTTTAAGTTAACGGGCAAGCGGATATTTCGCATGGCGCCTCTGCACCACCATTTTGAACTTAAAGGTTGGCCAGAGCCGCGTGTGATCGTGCGGTTTTGGATTATCACAGTAATGCTGGTTTTGGTGGGTCTTGCCACCTTGAAACTGCGCTAAACGTTAGTGGAGATCAACTAAAGAGCCATGGTCACTACGGAAATCATTTCAACAGATCGCACGCGAGCTATCGTAGGTATGGGTGTGACAGGTCGATCCGTAGCAAGACATTTGAAAAAGAAAGGTGCGCGCTTCTCTCTTTTCGACACACGTATGGAACCGCAGGGGCTCGATGAATTTCGTGCAGAACATCCCGACGTTGAGCTGCACTTGGGGCCACTTTCCGCAGACTCTTTTTATGGCGTGGATGAGGTGATTTTAAGCCCTGGTTTGTCGTCGAACGAGGGCATATTCCCAACGCTTCGAAACCGGGGTATCAATATTGTTGGTGATATTGAGCTGTTTGCGCGGGCCGTAGATAAGCCTGTTGTAGCCATTACTGGGTCCAACGCAAAAAGTACTGTCACCACTTTGGTGGGTGAGATGGCACAAGAGGCGGGTTTGCGTGTCGGTATAGGTGGGAACATTGGTGTGCCGGTTCTTGATCTCGTTGATACGGAGTCTGAGCTTTATGTGCTGGAATTGTCTAGTTTTCAGCTCGAGACGACCAATCAGTTTCAGGCCAGTGTCGCCTGCATATTGAACCTTAGTCAGGATCATATGGATCGGTACGATGGCATGCTTAGCTATCACCGTGCCAAGCAGCGAATTTATGTTGGTGCCGAACATGTGGTTTGTAATCGTGCCGATGCACTGACAATGCCGTTGCTTGAGGAAGGGCAGCATGTATCAACTTTTGGGCTCGATACACCTGATTTAAATCAATTCGGTTTGATCAAGAAATTCGGAGAGAGTTGGTTGTCCTGTGGTGTTGATCAGCTAATCGAGGTAGACGATGTTGCGCTGAAGGGTCGGCATAATTTGGCCAATGCACTTGCAGCGCTTGCCATTGGCACGGCGGCGAAACTACCTATCGAAGCTATGTTGAATGTGCTCAGACGGTTTAGTGGTTTGCCGCATCGTTGTGAAACAGTATTGGAATCGGGTGGCGTGACCTGGATCGATGACTCTAAAGCGACCAATGTCGGTGCGGTGGTAGCGGCTTTGGAAGGGCTTTCTAAGCATAGAAATATTGTTCTGATTGCTGGTGGGCAAGCGAAAGGGCAAGAGTTTTGTTTGCTGGCAGAGTCTATTCTCAAGCACGTGAAACAGCTAGTTTTGATCGGCGAAGACGCTGTTCAGATCGCACAGGCTGTGGAAAAAGTGGGTTCGGTGCCGACTATTTATGCGGTCAATATCGAGTCGGCGGTCCGGTCTGCTGCGGGGGCTGCTAATAAAGGCGACGTTGTTCTGTTGTCTCCGGCTTGTGCGAGCTTCGATATGTTTGAAAGCTATGCGGCGCGTGGTGATTTGTTTGCCGAAACAGCGAGGCGGATACATTGACTACTGCCCTTGCTAGTTTAAGTCAATCTGTCTCGGGTAGTTTGGGACGAATTGATTTCTTTGACGGCCTAGATTGGCTATTTGTTGCAATGATTGGCGGGCTAATGAGCATCGGTCTAATCTTCTGCTATTCCTCTTCAATTGCTGAAGCTAACGGTGCTTCTTTCATGTTGCGGCATCTGGTGTTTGTTGGCGTGAGCTTAGTTGGTGGCTTGGTTGTTTTGCAGATTCCTACGGCGGCCCTTCTGAGATTCAGCCCTCAGTTATTATTTTTAGCGCTGGTACTTTTGGTGCTTGTGCTTATCCCAGGCGTGGGGCTAGAACGTGGTGGTGCTCGCCGTTGGCTGGGAGTCGGTTCACTAACATTTCAAGTATCCGAATTTGCCAAAGTTGCGATGATACTTTTTTTGAGTGGCTACGTTATCCGTCGTCAGGATGAAGTTCGAGCTAGATGGGTTGGATTGAGTAAACCATTGATCGTACTCGGGATGATGCTGGTTTTGTTGCTTCTCGAACCTGATTTTGGTTCTTCCGCAGTGATGACAGCAACTGTTTTTGGAATGCTGTTTCTAGCAGGTATCCACTTTGCCCGATTTGCCGCTTTCCTAATGCTAGCGGTTGCAGGTTTGGGTTACCTAGTCACCACCAATGAAGAGCGAATGAGTCGAGTTATATCCTATCTAGACCCATGGCTTGACCAGTTTGGCGATGGCTACCAGTTGACACAGGCGCTAATCGCTTTTGGGCGAGGAGAGTGGTTTGGCGTCGGTTTGGGTAATAGCTTGCAAAAGCTTTTTTATCTGCCGGATGCTCATACTGATTTTGTGTTTGCGGTCATAGCGGAAGAGCTAGGGCTGGTGGGTGTCACGCTTATCATTGGATTACTCTGGATGGTCGCGCTGAGAATGATGAGTATTGGGCGTCGAGCATTCTATGTGGGGATGGTCTATTCGGGCTACGTTTGTTTTGGTTTGGCTATTATGTTCGTGGTTCAGTGCTTTGTTAATATCGGCGTAGCGTCTGGATTGTTGCCAACAAAAGGGCTGACTCTGCCATTTATTAGTTATGGCGGAACTAGTCTGCTGATATGGACAATGTCTGCTGCCATTGTTTTGCGGGTTGACCGCGAACTGACATGGAAAATACTAAGTGGAGATCGAGCATGAATTCGGCATCTCCTAAGTCCTTTTTAATAGCAGCAGGTGGCACTGGTGGCCATGTTTATCCTGCGCTTAGCTTGGCCTCAGAGTTGCGCTCGCGTGGGCATGATGTTGCATGGATTGGCACGAACAGAGGCATTGAGAAACGCTTGGTTCCTGCAGCCGATATAAAGCTCTACGAGATTGATGTCTTTGGTCTTCGTGGTAAAGGGCTTATGGAAAAATTGAAGTCACCGTTTAATCTCTTGCGAGCGTTGCGGCAGTCTCAGAAAATAATCCGTGATATCTCGCCGAACGTTCTAGTTGGATTTGGTGGTTTTGTGGCGGGTCCCGCTGGAGTGGCAGCAAAAATCTGTTCAGTGCCATTGGTTATCCACGAGCAAAATGCTCGTGCAGGCACTACTAATAAATTGCTCTCGCGTATCGCTTCGCGCGTATTGTCTGCGTTTCCCGATGCTTTGCAAAATGCGGAGGTAGTGGGCAATCCGGTTAGAACCGAGTTGGTTCAGTTGGCACCTTCTATTGTTTGTTCAAAAAATAAAGCAGAGCGGGTTAGGTTGCTGGTTGTTGGTGGCAGCTTGGGCGCCAAATTCCTAAACGAAGTGATGGCAGATGCATTAGCACTTATCGATTCCACGAAGCGTCCAGAGATAAGACATCAGTGCGGTGAGCGTTGGTTAGATGAATGTGTTAATGCCTATAAGGCGGTCGATGTTGAGGCCGAGGTTCTTCCCTATATTGACAACATGGCGGAGGCCTATAGTTGGGCAGACTTTTTAGTTTGTCGGTCTGGCGCGATGACGGTAGCAGAGGTTGCTGCTGTGGGTGTGCCTGCACTATTTATTCCGTTCCCCTTTGCTATTGATGACCATCAGACTGCCAACGCAAAATGGCTTGTTGATCAGGGTGGCGCGCGCTTGGTTCAGCAGTCTCAACTGACACCGGAAGCGATGAAAGCAGAGATCGAGTTTTTTCTTGATTCTCGGCAAAACTTGGCTGCTATGGCGGAAAAAAATCGTGCAGCAGCAATTACTGATGCGACAGCGCGAATTTCGGCGATCTGCGAGGAGTTGGCTGATGTCGCCTAGTGGACCTATTTATATACCAGAGATGCGACGCATCAAGCGCATCCACTTTATCGGAATTGGTGGCGCTGGAATGTGCGGTATAGCCGAGGTGCTTCACAATCAGAGCTACTTGGTGTCCGGCTCAGACTTGCGAGAATCAGCGAATACTATCCGACTTGAGCAGGCTGGAGTGCGAATATTTATTGGGCATGCCGCAGAGCATGTTGAATCCAGCGATGTGGTGGTTGTTTCTACTGCCGTTGATATGAATAACCCTGAATACGCGAAAGCAATTGAGTCGCGTATTCCTATTGTGCCGCGTGCGCAAATGCTGGCTGAGTTGATGCGGTACCGTCATGGTATTGCGGTAGCTGGAACGCACGGCAAAACTACTACTACCAGTATTATCGCGCAAATATTTGCTGAAGCGAATCGTGACCCTACGTTTGTAGTTGGTGGGCTGGTGCAGGCGGCGGGTGTTAACGCACGCCTCGGCAAAAGTCGTTATTTGGTTGCCGAAGCGGATGAGAGCGATGCGTCTTTTTTACATCTGCAGCCGATGGTGGCAGTGGTGACTAATATTGACGCTGATCACATGGAAACCTATGGCGGCGAATTTAGCCGGCTTCAGGACACCTTTGTTGATTTTTTGCACAACCTTCCATTCTATGGATTAGCTGTTATGTGCCGAGACGATGAAGATTTGGTAGAAATTTTCTCGCGTGTAAATCGTCCCATGCTTACTTACGGGTTCTCCGAAGAGGCTGACTACCGTGTTCTCGATGTAAAACAGAATGCCCATAAAACTTGGTTTAACTTAAAGCGCCCTGGTGACCTTGAGAATATTTCGGCGACGCTAAATATTCCAGGTATTCATAATGTTCTTAATGCCGCTGCAGCTGTCGCTGTCGCTACTGATGAAGGTGTTGAATCGGAGGCGATTGTTGCTGGACTGGAAGGGTTTCAAGGGGTAGGTCGACGTTTTGAAATTCATGGTGAATTTGATCTCGGTGACGGCGGCAAAGCCATGTTGGTGGATGACTACGGCCACCACCCTAAAGAAGTGGCAGCCACTATCCGTGCGATTCGCGATGGTTATCCAGACAAGCGGCTCGTAATGGTGTTCCAGCCACATAGGTACACACGAACGCGCGATCTCTATGAAGACTTCGCGAGTGTTTTGTCCACCGTAGATGCTTTGCTTGTCACCAGCGTTTATTCGGCGGGCGAGCAACCGATACCGGGTGCAGACAGTAAAAGTCTGTGCCGCAGTATTCGGCAACGTGGGTTGGTAGACCCTATATTTGTTGAAGAAATAGAAGAAGTACCTGACCTGATTAAAGACATTGTCCGTGCGGATGATTTGGTGATCACACAAGGTGCGGGCAGTGTGAGTCAGATTGCAAAAATGTTGATAGATCGGCAGCTGCGATAGGTACGGATGATGATTGAAGCCACGCAACCTAAAAATACTTTATCGCCCGCAGAGCTGGGCCGAGTCGGTGTGCTATATGGCGGTGTTTCTCCAGAGAGAGCGGTGTCCCTGCAGAGTGGTCAAGCAGTCTTCGATGGGCTTGCAGAAATCGGTGTTGATGCAGTTTTGATTGATATTGGCGAAGAACCAATGGCGCAACTTCAGTCATCACAGATCGATGCGGCTTTCGTTGCACTCCACGGTGTAGGAGGGGAAGACGGAACCATACAGGCGATTTTAGAAGCAATGGGAATACCATATACAGGCAGTGGTGTTGCTTCGTCAGCGCTTGCGATCGACAAATATCGAACAAAGCAAATGTGGCAGGCCATGGGTTTTCCTACAGCGACATATCAGCTTCTTTCCGAACACAGTGATTGGAGTGCTGTGATGGCTCAATTGGGTGGAAAGGCAATGGTAAAGCCCGTCCGTGAAGGCTCAAGTTTGGGTATGAACATTGCAGAGAGTGCCGCGCAGTTAGAGCAAGCGTATAGCAAAGCAATAGAGCATGGGAGTGTCGTTATTGCGGAGCGTTGGTTGGCGGGAAGAGAGTTTACGGTTGGCGTTCTTGGGGAGGTAGCGCTTCCGGTTATCGAGCTGCGAACACAAGAAGCATTCTATAACTATGAGGCTAAGTATATTTCCGACGAAACACAGTTTATTTGCCCGGCGCCTTTAGACGAAATCGAATATAGGAATATGCAAGAGTTGGCGATGGATGCTTTTTTTAGTTTGGGCTGCCGTGGCTGGGGAAGAGTTGATTTGATGCTGGCAGAAGATGGCAAGCCGCATTTGTTAGAGGTGAATACTTCACCAGGGATGACCAGTCATAGCTTGTTACCTCTCGCAGCATTGGAGGCGGGGGTTAATTTTTCTGAGTTAGTTCTCCAAATTACGCAAATTGCCGTGGGTAAAAGCCGATGAAATCAAAAAAAGTGACCAGTCGAGGAGCAGTTCGGATACGTACTTCTGGTGAATCTAAAGGCCGATTTCGAGCAGGTGTAAAGGGAACAAAGCCCAAATTTTTGGCTTCGATCAGTCCTCGAAAAGACAGCGAGAAAAATATCAAGTTTAGATCAAAGATTAAATCCGCTTGTTTGTTGCTCGCCCAGCTCAGCGCCGTTGCCGTTGTTGCTGCTTCTGTGTGGTTTTTTTGGCCGCTAGTAAATCGCCCGGTAGTACAGGTTGAATTCGCCGGCTCGTTAGATCGCGTAGATAAACAACAGATGCGAACCGAAATTGAAGGCGCGATTGATACAGGTTTGTTAACGCTAGATCTGAAAGCCTTGTCCGCCAAAATTGAAGGTGTCGATTGGGTCTATGACGCAGAAGTGAAGAAAATTTGGCCGCAACGATTGGTTATTCGTATTGAGGAAGAACAGCCTGTTGCTCGTTGGGGTGACGTCGGTTATCTAGCTGCAAGCGGAGATATTGTCGAATCGGAAATGTTTGAAGATTTAAAGAATCTACCGCGTTTGGAAGTCAATCAAGTTAAGCCGATAGAGGCTCTTGAACTGTTTTACGGGTTGAATGCTGCCATGGCGACGACTGGAGAGATACTCACTGAACTCAAACAATCGGAATTCGGTAGTTGGTCTATGGTGCTTGGAAATGGCAGTGAAATTTTGCTCGGTAGGGAAGAATTAATAGTGAGGATTCAACGAGTGATGTCTGCTTGGGAAAAAATTACACCCGAGCAAATTGACCATATAGAAACAATTGATGCTCGTTACCCCAATGGTATCGCGGTGAGGTACAGCGAAAATTTGGCTCGCGAATATAAGCAGATTAACGAAGGTGGAAAAACATGAGTTCTTCGTCGGGAGATAACTTAATCGTAGGGTTGGATATTGGTACATCCAAGGTCGTGGCCATTGTCGGAGAATATTCTAATGGCGAGTTAGAGATTATTGGTATCGGTTCGCATAAATCCATTGGCTTGAAAAAAGGCGTGGTGGTCAATATTGAATCCACAGTTCAGTCCATTCAGCGGGCAGTAGAAGAGGCAGAACTCATGGCCGGTTGCAGTATCCATTCGGTATCTGCAGGCATAGCAGGTAGTCACATTCGCAGTATGAACTCCCACGGCATAGTGGCGATTCGTGATGGTGAGGTATACCAAGTTGATATGGATCGTGTGCTTGATGCTGCGCGAGCCGTAGCTATACCGGCTGATCAAAAAATTCTGCATGCCATTGCTCAAGAGTATTTGGTTGATGAACAAGAGGGCGTGCGCGAGCCGTTGGGCATGTCAGGTGTTCGCCTTGAGGCAAAGGTGCATTTGGTTACCTGCGCCGTTAACGCTATGCAAAATATTGAAAAATGTATTCGTCGATGCGGTCTGCAAGTGGACGAGATCGTTCTCGAGCAGGTGGCGAGTAGTTACGCGGTGCTGACAGAAGATGAAAAAGACCTAGGTGTTTGTATGGTCGATATTGGTGGTGGGACGACTGATATCGCCATCTTCGTTGACGGTGCCATTCGCCACACAGGCGTTATTCCGATCGCAGGTGATCAGGTGACCAATGACATTGCTATGGCGTTACGGACCCCTACGCAACATGCAGAAGAGTTGAAAATCAAATACGCCTGCGCGCTTGCAAGCATCACGCGACCAGAAGAAACGATCAAGGTGCCGAGTGTTGGCGATCGTAAGCCGAGAGATTTATCTAGGCAAGCGTTGGCTGAAGTGGTTGAGCCACGCTATGAAGAGCTATTTAACCTCGTTCAGGCGGAGTTACGTCGCTCTGGTTATGAGGAGTTATTAGCTGGAGGAATTGTGTTAACCGGCGGCACATCAAAGATGGAGGGCGCAGTGGAGTTGGCGGAAGAGATCTTCCATATGCCTGTTCGGCTTGGCGTTCCTCAAAATGTTTCTGGTGGCGCCGCTGACATTGTAAGTAATCCCATCTACGCCACAGGAGTGGGGTTGTTGGAGTACGAAATTAGGAACGAATCGGCACGCCATGATGACGATTCGACAACGGCAGTTGAGCGACTGCTGTTCAAAGTGAAAGGTTGGTTTCAAGGTAATTTTTGATTTAGGAATCCTGAGGAGGAAAGCCATGTTTACAGTAGTTGATCCAGCACCGCAAAGCGCGGTTATTAAAGTTATTGGACTAGGTGGCGGAGGCGGCAACGCCGTTTGCCATATGATTGACAATCAAGTGGAGGGGGTCGAATTTATTTGTGCGAATACCGATGCTCAGGCGCTAAAAAACGTGAATGGCGGAACGGCTTTACAGCTAGGTGCCAGCGTCACTCAAGGATTAGGCGCAGGTGCTGATCCCGATATCGGTAGACAGTCGGCATTGGAAGACCGTGATCGTATCGCCGAAGTTTTAGGCGATGCCAACATGGTATTTATCACTGCGGGTATGGGTGGCGGCACTGGCACTGGTTCTGCAGCTGTTGTCGCTTCTGTTGCTAAAGAGCTTGGCATACTGACTGTTGCTGTTGTGACGCGACCTTTCGGTTTCGAAGGTAAAAAACGTGCTGCGATTGCGGATGCCGGTATACGTGAGCTTGAAAGTACCGTCGATTCTTTGATCACCATTCCCAACGAAAAACTCATTTCAGTGCTGGGCAGTGATGTCAGCCTAGTGAGTGCATTTGCCAAGGCGAATGATGTTTTGCACGGTGCAGTGAAAGGTATTTCTGATCTCATTATGCGTCCAGGAATGATTAACCTTGATTTCTCCGATGTAAAAACAGTCATGGGTGAAATGGGTATGGCTATGATGGGCACGGGTTATGCTGAAGGCGAAGGACGGGCGATTGAAGCCGCTGAAGCAGCGGTTCGCAGCCCATTGTTGGATGATGTCGACCTACAGGGTGCGCGGGGTATTTTGGTTAATATCACTGCTAACGCAGAGTTGACACTCGGTGAGTTTAACGACGTGGGCACAACCATTGAGGAGTTCGCTTCGGATAACGCCACTGTTGTTGTAGGAACGGTTATCGACGAGTCAATTGGTGATGAGCTGAGAGTGACCGTCGTTGCGGCGGGGCTTGGTGATATTGGTATGTTGACTATGCCTAAAAAAGTCGTAGACAACACAAGTCATGATGCCGACAAAACGACTGCACCACACCTGACCGATTACAACGAGCTAGATATACCTCCAGCGATTCGTCAACGTCGTGCACAGACAGCCTTGGCGGAAAAATTTCAACAGGAAGAGCCAGATTCAATGGATTATTTGGATGTGCCAGCATTTTTACGTCGACAGGCGGACTAGCGCATAAAATTGAAAAAAAGAATCGCAGGGAAGCGAGGATTCCTAAATAGAGAGCATCAGCTAATCGGCTGATGCTCTCGTTTCTTTGGCGGTTAGTCGGCCATGTTCCTATGCCTATTAATTACAGCAGCTTTTGTTACAATGCCGTTCACTATCGTTTAACTAAAGGGCTTACTTTCGGATGATCCGACAACGGACCCTCAAAAACGTTATACGGGCTACCGGTGTTGGGCTGCATACTGGAAAAAAAATTCGTTTAACGCTCTCACCAGCACCTGTTGATCATGGCATTGTATTTCGCCGTATTGATCTTGACCCTATTGTTTCCATTGATGCTTATGCTGAGAATGTCGGCGATACTATGCTGTCTACATCACTTGGCGAAGGTGAGGCGCAGGTGTCGACCGTAGAGCATCTGCTTTCCGCTATGGCCGGTTTGGGTGTCGATAATGCACTGGTCGATCTGGATGGTTCAGAAATTCCTATCATGGATGGAAGTGCGGGTCCGTTTGTCTTTCTTATACAGTCCGCTGGGATTGTTGATCAGGATGCACCCAAAAAGTTCATTAGAATACTGCGTGAGGTAAGTGTGACAGACGGCGATAAAATCGCTAAGTTCACGCCATTCGATGGTTTTAAAGTTTCCTTTTCTATCGATTTTGATCATCCAGTATTCAAGGATCGATCGCACACAGCAGAAATAGATTTTTCAAGTACGTCCTTCGTTAAGGAAGTGAGTCGTGCGCGCACTTTTGGTTTTGTGCACGAATACGAGTATTTAAGATCTCGCGGTTTGGCGCGAGGCGGCAGCCTAGACAACGCTATTGTGGTGGATAATTTCGATATCCTAAATGAAGGTGGACTTCGTTACGAAGATGAGTTTGTAAAACATAAAATCCTTGATGCTATTGGCGACCTCTATTTGCTTAGTAAAAGCTTAATCGGGCAATTCCATGCCCACAAATCTGGCCATGCCTTGAACAATAAATTGCTTAGGAAGCTGCTTCAAGAACCCGATGCGTGGGAAGAGGTAACATTTGAAGAACAGCAAGAATCACCGATTGCCTATATACAGCCGGTAATGGCAACTGGTTGACCCCCGGTTCCTTATTATTGCGATGAAAGTAGTTATTATTAGAGGCATCAACGGTAAAACGAGTTCGTTTTCGTTGCCACTATGGGTTCGTATAGCACTTTGTTTTTGTTTGCTAGGGTTGCCTCTGCTTGTCGGACTATTTGCCGGAGCAGAGTTTTTTGGCGAAAAGAAAACCAGTTTTTTTGACGGTATCGCACTATCATTCAAGGATGAATTGAAATCTCAGCAGCAGCAAATAGATGAAGCTAGAGTGGGTGCTGAGCAAAATTTACAAGCACTGTCGGCTAAAATGGCGAGCATGCAAGTTCAGTTGGCGCGCATGGAAGCTTTGGGAGAAGTACTCACCGTCAAGGCAGAGCTAGAAGGCGGTGAATTCGATTTTAGTAATCCACCTGCGGTAGGTGGACCTGAGCTCGCGGTTCCTTATGATGTCGCTGATGTCGCTATTGAGCGCGACATACTATCTGATCTTGATAATTTGGCTGGAAAAATTCAAGATCGTCAAATGCAACTCAATCTCGTCGCCAACCTTATTCAGGATCGCCATCTAAAGGAAGAAACTTTCCTGTCGGGGCTACCTTCAGAAAAGGGATGGGTATCTTCTCCATACGGTAGCCGGATTGATCCTTTTACAGGTGCTACAGCCTGGCATAAAGGCGTGGATATTGCTGGAAAGCATGGTTCCGACGTTCTTGCTGTTGCCGGTGGCGTAGTGACCTATTCGGACGAGCGCTATGGTTACGGTAATTTGGTTGAGATTGCTCACGACAATGGTTATGTGACGCGTTATGGTCACAACAGCGAGTTGCTTGTAGAAATCGGCGACACTGTTAAGAAAGGTCAGGTTATTTCTCTTATGGGAACCACTGGCCGCTCAACAGGGCCGCATATTCATTTTGAAGTCTATAAAAATGGTCGCGCAGTCGACCCCGCTAGCTATATACGACGCACCCACCGCTAGTTTCGAAGCTCACAACATTTTGATCCGATTCAAGAACCCTCTTGAATATGGGTCGCTTGTATAATTATCTTTTTAACTGAAGTTAAACACATAGAGATTCGTCCTTATGGTGATGGGATTAGTAAAAAAAGTTTTCGGTAGTCAAAATGACCGTCAGCTCAAACGCATGAGCAAGATTGTCGATAACATAAACTCGTTAGAAAGCCATTACGAAGTGCTTTCCGAGTCAGAACTCTTAGATGTCACCACTGTATTGCGAGATAGGCTGTCCAAAGGCGAAAGTCTCGACGATGTTCTACCCGATGCATTTGCTGCCGTAAGAGAGTCCAGCAAACGTACCTTGGGAATGCGGCATTTCGATGTGCAATTGATTGGTGGGATCTCTCTCCATGAAGGAAACATTGCCGAGATGCGCACCGGTGAAGGTAAAACGCTAGTTTCCACGCTGGCGTCTTATCTGAATGCGCTTTCTGAACAAGGCGTTCATCTTATTACGGTAAATGACTATCTAGCGCGCAGAGACGCACACTGGATGGGACCCATATTTTCTGCGTTGGGCGTTAGTGTTGGGGTAATCCAATCCTCGGGTGCACTTGGCCCTGATAATGCTTCTTTTCTTTACGATCCAGAGTTTGAAGGAAATATCCCTAACTTCAATCACTTGCGTGTAGCAAATCGACGTGAGGCTTACGCAGCCGATATTACTTACGGCACAAATAATGAATTCGGCTTTGATTACTTGCGTGACAATATGGTTCTGCACGCTGATCAGCGCACGCAGCGTGGTTTGTCTTATGCCATTGTGGATGAGGTCGACTCGATCCTGATAGATGAAGCGCGCACGCCACTTATTATTTCCGGAATGGCTGAAGATAGTTCGAAGTTGTACGCGGAATTCAACAAAATCGTCCCGCTATTGAAGTTGCAACCTGAAGTGCCCGAAGGTGAAGATATCGATGAGGCCAACATGGGTGACTTTACTATCGACGAGAAAGCCAACAGTGTCGAACTTACGGAAGATGGGCACCAAAGAGTAGAAGATATTTTGGTAGAGCGTGGACTGCTGGATGGAGATGAAAGTCTTTACGCATCGCAAAACCTCAATATGTTGCAGCATATGCTTTCGGCATTGAAAGCACACAATCTGTTTAAAAAGGATGTGGAGTACATATTGCAGGATGACCAAGCCGTTCTTATTGATCAGCACACTGGTCGTAAAATGCCAGGTCGACGGCTTGGTGATGGGCTGCATCAGGCGATTGAAGCCAAAGAAGGGGTGACGATTCAGCACGAAAGCCAGACCATGGCGAGCACGACTTTCCAGAACTTTTTTCGAATCTATGACAAATTGTCCGGTATGACAGGTACGGCGGATACTGAAGCTGTCGAATTCCATGAAATCTATGGATTGAACGTGATTGTCCTTCCTACTAATAAGAAAATCGCGCGCGTCGATCACAATGACCAAATCTACCTTACTGCTGATGAAAAATTTGATGCGGTGGTTAAAGATATCAAAGACTGTGTTGAAAAAGGCGCGCCAGTACTGGTGGGTACAGTGTCAGTTGAAAGCTCGGAAAAAATGTCTGATGTGCTTAACAAAGCGGACATAGCGCACCAAGTGTTAAATGCCAAATTTCATGAAAAAGAAGCTCAGATTGTTGCTCAGGCGGGTATGCCTAGTGCTGTCACGATCGCCACCAATATGGCAGGTCGAGGCACCGATATTGTTTTGGGTGGAAACCTTGAAGTTGAGTTAAGCCAGTTGGGTGATGTGCCGGCATCTGAAATTGAGACTGCCACAGCTGCTTGGAAAAAGCGCCAAGCTCAAGTAATGGAAGCTGGTGGGTTACATATATTTGGCACTGAAAGGCATGAATCCAGGCGCATCGATAACCAGTTGCGTGGGCGCGCGGGTCGTCAAGGGGATCCAGGTGAGTCACGGTTTTATCTATCTATGGATGATAATTTGATGAGGCTGTTTGCCTCTGATCGCGTGCGCGGAATGATGCAGGCTATTGGATTAGAGCACGGCGAGGCGATTGAGCACAAAATGGTGACCTCATCGATTGAAAAAGCCCAGCGTAAGGTCGAAGGGCGTAACTTTGATATGCGTAAACAACTTCTAGAGTATGACGATGTTGCCAATGATCAACGCCTCGTTATCTACAAACAGCGCAATGTTCTGTTGGATTCCGACGACGTGTCCGATATCGTCAACGCAATGCGTTTAGATGTGGTTGGCCAGCTAGTTGATCAGTATATGCCGCCTCAGAGTATGGAGGAGCAATGGAGCATAGGAGAGTTAGATACGGTTCTCGAAAAAGATTTCGGCATGCGCGCCAATGTTGCGGCTTTAGTTGAGTCAGATAAAAGCATAGATAATGAAGCACTCAAGGAAAAATTAGAGTCCGCCTTTACTGAGTCCTATGCGTCGCGTTTAGCGCATGTAGAAGCTACGGATGCGAGGCAGTTAGAGCGCAACGTCATGTTGCAGCTTATGGATAAGCTTTGGAAAGATCACCTTGCGACCATGGATCTACTGCGCGCCGGAATTGGCTTGCGCGGCTATGCTGGTCGAAATCCAAAGCAAGAATACAAACGCGAATCCTTCGGCATGTTCGAACATTTACTTGATCAAGTTAAATACGATGTGACTCGTTATCTCGCGCGTATTCAAATTGCATCGCCTGAAGAAATCGAACGCATGCAAGCCGAACGTGAGAAACAAGAAGCGGAACGTCGCGAACGTATGAGTATGCAGCATCCACAGGCAGCCGCTATTGGTCAGCCAACGGAAAATGCGTCACCAAGTGGGCGTGGTTCTGAAGATTTACGAGCGGCAGCACAGGCCGCTGAGAATCGAACCAAAGCGGAAGCAAAGCCATTTGTAAGGGAAGATCGTAAAGTGGGGCGCAACGAACCTTGTCCTTGTGGTTCAGGTAAAAAGTTCAAGCAATGCCATGGAAAAATTGGGTAAGCCATTATGGCGGTAGGGCATAACCCTTTTCCTCAGCTCCCGCCTATTTCGGGTTGTCGCTTATCAGCGTTATCAGCAGGTATTCGCTATCAAGGCCGAGATGATTTGTTGGTTGTTGAATTATGTGAAGGTTCCGTTTCGGCTGGTTGCTTTACAACGAATATATTTCAAGCGGCCCCCGTTGTCGTAGCGAAAGAGCATTTGAAAGAAGCCTCCCCACGATACTTGCTCGTTAATTCTGGTAATGCCAATGCCTGTACAGGAGATATTGGTTTATCCGACGCAGTTGAATCTTGCGCTGACCTAGCTCGAATTGGTGAGGTTGAAACAAACCAAGTATTGCCATTCTCGACCGGCGTGATCGGAGAGAGAATGAATATAGAGGCGCTGAAGACAGCGCTTCCGCAAGCTATGTCGTCGTTATCAGATGATGGCTGGGAACACGCCGCTCGAGCGATTATGACCACGGATACCTTTCCCAAAGGAGTCAGTCGTTCTGTTGATATAGATGGCACGAAAGTGACGATTAATGGTATTGCTAAAGGCTCGGGAATGATTCGACCAGATATGGCGACCATGCTTGCCTACATCGTCACCGATGCGGCGGTGTCTCAAGATGTATTACAGCAAATTTGCAGCATGGCGGTTAGCCAATCATTCAATCGAATCACGGTGGATGGCGACACCTCAACCAATGACGCCTGTATGCTGGTTAGTACGGGAACAGCAGGTAATAGGCTAATCCAAAGTTTGGATGAAACTCACATAGAAGATTTTCTCCAAGCAACAGCTGAGGTGTTTGTCGAGTTGGCAAAACTTTTAGTAAGAGATGGTGAAGGTGCGACTAAGCTCGTGACCGTATCGGTGGCTGGTGGCGCATCAGAAAATGACTGTTTAGAAATCGCCTATGTCGTGGCGCAGTCGCCACTGGTTAAAACCGCGTTGTATGCTTCTGATCCCAATTGGGGCCGTATTGTTGCAGCTATAGGTCGCGCTGATGTGGATGGACTAGACGCAAAGAATATTAAGATATGGCTGGATGAGTTGCTGGTAGTAGAGGAAGGCGGTGTTGCATCTAGTTATAATGAGGCGTTAGGTCAGGCTGTCTTAAACAAAGACGAGCTTGAGCTGCGTATTGATATCGGTATGGGCTCTTATATGGAGTCTATTTGGACCTGTGATCTGTCGCACGACTACGTCAGTATTAATGCCGACTACAGAAGCTGATCTCGTTCGCGTTGCGGTCGGAGTCATTCGCCGCAACAATCTAATACTTATCGCTAAGCGCCCTGATGACATTCATCAGGGAGGTTTATGGGAATTCCCCGGCGGAAAAATTCAATTAGGTGAATCCGACACAGATGCACTAGCGCGAGAGTTACGAGAAGAGCTTGGTATAGAGGTTGACTCTGCATATTCGCAGCACCTGTTTCCAATTCCTTGGGATTACGGTGATAAAAAAGTAGTGCTTGAAATTTACTTGGTTGAAGACTTTTCTAACGACCCTGAAGGCAGGGAAGGCCAGCCTATTAAGTGGGTTTCGCCGCGTGAGTTAACACAATACGCATTTCCAGAAGCCAATGAAGAAATCATTAGTTGGCTTCTTGATTACGCATAGTTTCTGCCGCTAAGTACTTTTCATGGCCAAGTACTTTTCATGAAGGTGATTAACTTGAGCGATGAGTTCATCAATATCACCGTCGTTGTTTATCACATCGTCCGCAACTCTTAGCCGATCTTCTCGGCTTGCTTGTGAATCAAGGATCGCGGCAATTTCAGAATGATCGCGATTATCGCGTTTTGATGTTCTAGCAATCTGGGTTTGCTCATCCACATCCACCACCAACACGCGATCAACGGATTCCTGTAGTTGGTTTTCAACTAGTAAAGGAATTTCTAGGACTAGATAGTGACCGGATGCGGCCATACCCAATGCTTTCTGTCGCTCGCGAATGAGTGGGTGAAGTAAGTCTTCAAGCCAGGTTTTATCATCATTATTGGCAAAAATGATTTCGCCTAATTTATTACGGTTCAAGCGGCCATCATTTTGCAAAATTTGGTTGCCAAAACGTGTTGTTATTTGCAGTAGCGCGGGTGTGCCAGGTTCAACTAATTCTCGTGCTATTTTGTCTGAATCAATAAGGGTGGCGCCACGCTCCGCAAACAATTCCGCAGCAGTGGATTTACCGCTACCGATGCCGCCGGTTAATCCGATCTTAAGCATGAATGTCGAGAGGGGTTGTTGGTTTAGGCGACCGCAAAGATAGGCAGAAAACGCTGTACCTGTTCGCCAAATATAAAGGCAATCCAGCCGGCGATTGCCAGATAGGGGCCGAATGCAATTGGGACTCTGCGATCATGTGACATAAATACCATCATTGAAATGGCAACTGCAAGCCCTACGACGGATGATATAAGGATAATCATGGGTAAAGCCTGCCAGCCAAGCCAAGCGCCAAACGCGCTGAGTAGCTTAAAATCGCCGTAGCCCATGCCATCTTTGCGAGTGAGTAGCTTAAAGCCCCAAAAGACGGTCCATAAAATCATATAGCCAGCGACAGCACCCCAAAAAGCAGAAGAAAATGTCGTGAAAATACCGAAGAAATTGATGATTAAACCAGCCCATAGTAGGGGCAGCGTAATACTGTCTGGGAGCAGCTTTGTATCGAAATCGATACCGGCGAGTGCGACCAATGCCCAAGTAAAACCGAGAGCAAAGAGGCTGTCGTAAGTCGCGCCGAACTTTAGCACTACAAATACACTCAGAATACCGGTAATCAGCTCTACTAGCGGGTATCTAATACCAATAGGCTCACTGCAATCGGCACATTTCCCTTTGAGCAGTATGTAACCTATAAGCGGAATATTGTGCCAGGGTCGGATTTCGCTTTTACACTTTGGGCATCGAGAGCCAGGCCAGGCGATAGAGAATGTTTCATTTGATATAGATGGGTCTGGCTCGAGCTCTAAATACTCTCTGCACTCAATTTTCCAATTGCGAGCGAGTACTTTTGGTAACCGGTAAATAACTACATTGAGAAAACTGCCAACGAGAAGGCCAAGACACAACGTCGCGCCGACCAAAAAGCCGACGCTGTGTTGAAGGTACTCCACTTAAACGACTTGACCGAGTTGGAAGATCGGCAAGTACATTGCAATCAAAATGCCGCCAACGAGAATGGCTAGCACACCCATAATAAAGGGCTCTAACAGTGCAGTGAGGTTATCGACAAGGTCATCTACTGACTGTTCATAATGCGTTGCGACGCGCTCGAGCATTTCGTCTAGTGCGCCTGACTCTTCACCAATCGTGGTCATTTGTATAGCGAGAGGAGGGAACAAGTTAGACGAACGCATAGCGGTGTTAAGTGTAATACCGCCGGTGACATCTTCTTGAACCTTATCGATGCCGCGTTTGTATATGACATTGCCTGCGGCTCTACTTACGCTGCTTAGTGCCTCAACTAGGGGTACACCAGCCGAAAATGTGGTCGCCAACGTTCTAGCGAACCGAGCGATAACGCCCTCATAGACAATATCGCCTACCACTGGAATTTTTAGAGTAAGGGTATCGACCAATTCAACAAACTTCGGTGAACGTAACTTCAACTCCCGATAAACAAATCCAGCGGCGAAAATACCTATGAGTACTTTCCACCAGTGTGCAACCATTGCATCCGAAATGCCCAAGATAAAGAGCGTAAAGGCTGGAAGTTCTGCGCCAAACGCACCAAAGGTTTCGGCAAACTGAGGCACCACTTTAATCAGAAGAATAGAGGTAACAATTAAGGCAACCACGAGTACCGCGATTGGATAAGTCAGTGCTTTTTTGATTTTCTTCTTGAGGATCTCTGCTTTCTCTTTATAGGTTGCAACGCGATCCATCAACGAATCCAGAGAGCCCGATTGTTCACCAGCTTCAATCAGGCTGCAAAAGAGATCATCAAAGTATCTTGGATGTTTTTGTAGCGAAGTGGCAAAAGGTGTACCGGATGCCACATCTTCTTCAATCGATTTGATGAGTTCTACTAAGGCTTTGTGGTTTGAACCTTCTGCCACCATTCCGAGCCCTTGAACTAGGGGTACACCGGCTTTAAGCATGGTAGACATCTGCCGAGTAAAGAAGGAAATGTCTTCAGGCGTAATTTTTTTGTTGCCACCAAAAAGTGGTTGAGCTTGTTTTTTGAAGGAAGTGACAGCCACGCCTTGGCGGCGGAGCTGAGTTTTTAACACCGAAGGGTTATCGCCTTTGATCTCACCGCCGGTTTTTTGTCCCTTTTTTGTCCCTTTCCAAACGTAGGTATATGTTTTGGTAGCCATGATTTAATCAGTTGTTACTCGGTTAGCTTCTTCTAAGCTGATAAGACCCATTGCGACTTTACGCAACGCCGAAGTGCGCAGATCATTAAAGCCCTGCTTAGCTGATAGTTGCGCAATCTCAAGTGAATTTCCACCTTCCATGATCATTTTTGCGATCTCGGGCGTGTTTTTCATCACTTCATAGACACCAGTACGGCCTCTTGACCCTTTGTCGCCACAATCTTTGCAGCCTTCAGCTTCCATTATTTGAATCTCTTCTTTTTCGATTCCGAGGTCGTAGAAGCCTTCTTGCTCCAAAATCGCTTCAGGAATATCTGCTGGCTTCTTACAACTACTGCAAAGTCTTCTTGCCAGCCGCTGAGCAATAATGAGGCTGACCGAAGAGGCCACGTTAAACGCCGGCACGCCCATATTCAGTAATCGAGTGAGTGTTTCCGGTCCACTATTGGTGTGGAGTGTGGATAGTACTAAGTGACCTGTTTGTGCCGCTTTAATTGCGATTTCTGCGGTTTCAAGATCTCGAATCTCACCGACCATCACGATATCTGGATCCTGACGCAGGAAGGAGCGCAGTGCTTCCGCGAAGGTCAACCCGGTTTTATTGGATACATGCACCTGGTTAATCCCTTCCAAGTTAATTTCAACGGGGTCTTCCGCCGTTGAAATATTGCGTTCTTCCGTGTTGAGAATATTCAGCCCTGTATAAAGGGAGACGGTTTTACCACTACCCGTAGGGCCAGTGATCAAAATCATGCCCTGAGGCTGGTGCAGCGCATCTAGGTATAACTCTTTTTGATAGTCTTCATAGCCGAGTGCCTCAATTCCTAATTGTGCAGAACCGGGGTCTAGAATCCGTAGAACAATTTTTTCCCCGTAAAGAGTAGGTAGCGTGTTGACACGAAAATCAATGGAGCGATTTTTAGAGACACGTAGTTTAATCCGGCCATCTTGTGGTTTCCGGCGTTCAGAAATGTCCATGCGAGACATCACCTTGAGTCGCGCTGCTAAACGCGACGCGAGTTTTGTGGGTGGGCGTGAAACTTCTGCAAGTACACCATCGATCCGCGCCCGAATGCGATAGGATTTTTCGTAAGGCTCGAAGTGGATATCCGAAGCACCACTTTTAATCGTGTCGACTAGTACTTTATTAACAAACTTAACAATAGGTGCTTCGTCGGCTTCAATTGGTGCATTGTCATTGTCGCTATCATTTTCATCTATGCCTTCCACATCGATGCTGTCAAGATCCCCGTCCCCAGTAAAAGATTCGTCGAGGCTATCTTCGCTACTCTTAAAAAATTCTTCCAGCATAGATTCGAGTTTATCGACCGGCGCAAGAACAGATTCGACAGACAGCCCAGTTTGGAATCGAATTTCGCTTCTTGCACTATTGTCAGTAGGATCGGACACGGCGATATAAAGTTTGCTGCCGCGCTTAAACAGAGGCAGTACTCGATGTTTTTGCAGTAGCTTAGTATCGACTATATCTTGCGGGCTGAGGTCCAAGTTATGACTCTCAACGTCATAAACAGGCGAGGCGTATTCTTTAGAGAATATCTCCGCTAAATCGGTGCCAGAAATATAGGCTTCTTTTACCAGTACATCGTGAACGCGTTGTCCGGACTCTTCACTTTGCTCAATTGCAAGCTGAAGGGTGTCTTCTGTCATTCCGGCGTTATCAATAAGGCGCTTTTTAATGGCCTTGCTTAGCGAGTTGCCTGCACTTGTCATCGTCTTTCCTACGAATTAATTTTTCATGTTGGCGCATTGTCAACACAAAATGGGTTATGAATCCCGCAATCTAAGCATAAATATCTGATAGTGGAAATGCGGTGTGGGTGAGATTTGTGAACCGGCTCCAACTCTTGGCATAACGATTAATGTAGTTGTAGACAAGGTTGCAAGTAGTTCTATAAAGCTAGCGTTATAGTAAGGAAACTTATAGAGCTTGCACAGATAGTTTGTATGGCTAACGTATATGTTTAGATAAATAGGTATAAATAAATAGGCCTAAATAAATAGGCTGCGCATATAAAAAGAACTCGTATCTATAAATAGCGGGATAAATTTTAGAGTAAATAGCAGGATAAAACGCACTGCGAAACCCAGAGTTGCAGTCACTTTAGCCAATGTTTTAAATCTAGTGACAAAATTTGTCACATGACGACAGCAATTGGCGGAAATAATCCCGAAAAAACTGTGACAGATTGACCGAAAATAAGCCAAATAGACGTTTGTTTGTGAACTCCTTCTCACAATGAGACCATCGTGCTGAAGACGGGGCCAAGTTCCTGTTGAATACACATCACAGGACGACTGGCGAGCACTTCGCTTGCCGGCTTGAAAGTCTAAAAAGCTTAAACTTTAAAATCTCAAAATGAGAGGAAATATAAAATGAAATCAGTACAAAAAGGTTTTACGTTGATTGAATTAATGATCGTTGTTGCAATTATCGGTATTTTGGCTGCGGTAGCACTACCTGCATATCAGGACTACACAGTACGTGCAAAAGTTTCTGAGCTGGTTGTTGCCGCAACATCACCTAAAGCTTTGATCAGTGAAGCGTGGCAGTCAGATGGAATCAATGGTGTGATGGCCGCAGCAACGGAATATAACGGCCGTGCTGCTGCAGAAATAGCCAGTAAATATGTTGCTGGGATTATGATTGCTCCAACAGGTGAAATTACTGTGACTTCGGGTACTGTTGCTGCTTCTGGTCTACCAACTGATGCTGCGGGTACAACACTTGTATTCAGCCCTAACGTTCAAAATGCCGCACTAGTTGCCGGTACTCAAGGCGCGATCGACTGGGCATGTGCATCTCTTCTAGCTAATACTGCACAATCACGCGGTCTTACTAATGCCGTACCTGGAACGTTGCCAGCTCGTTATGCACCTTCTGAGTGCAGATAAGTAAAGTATCTATATACTTTAAGTCATGAAAAAGGCG
>CAZUTO010000002.1:117622-164944 GCA_964623085.1 uncultured Porticoccaceae bacterium | reverse complement strand
GTTTGCAGTTTCAGGATTGGTTTACGCCTTGGGTAAATTACGAGTGCGGCTCTTACGAACAGAATGCGCTGATTAAGTATGCAGAACAATTTTGGTATGGGGAGTAAAAGCCTCATGACCATACCTGCAATTGAAATCTTTCTTACTCCTTTGAAAGCTTAAAGGTGTCATCGAAATGAACAGTTTTTCTAAGATAGATCCTCTTTGTTTATCAACTTATCACTTTGGATCTTTTATTTGGCAAAAGAAATTGGGATGCAACCACGTTTTATTCGTCTACGAGACGCACCTACGTACTTGGGGATGTGTAAAACCGTCTTCTATGAACATGCACGCCCCTATCTCACCGAAATCCGCGTTGGTCGTCGCGGCATTGCCTTTGATCGCCTTGACTTGGACAGGTTCGCGGAAGAATATAAAGCCGCTAGAGGTCGGCCACCAATTAATGGAGGCCGAAAATGTCAAAAACTAAACCCCCAGGGCTCAAACTCCGAGGTAAAACCTGGCACATCGACAAAACGTATCGAGGCGTCAGAATTCGAGGAAGCTGTGAAACAAGCTCGCTTGAAGTAGCTATAGAGGTTCTGGAAACAGAAAAGGAGAAAATTAGAAACATCCAGCTTTTCGGTGTGCGACCACAGCACACTTTTATCGAGGCTGCGACCTATTACCTCAAGACCAAGAAGAAAAGGAGCCTAGCAACAGATGCTTGGCATCTTGAAATCGTGATGCCTTTCATCGGTGATTTATACCTTGAAGATATTCACGATGGAACTTTGAGACCATTTGTCGAGCATCGGTATGAAAATAACGTAAAACCGAAAAGCATAAACTGCACACTAGAAATCGTTCGTCACATCTTGAATCTGGCTGCCGCCAAATGGAGAGATGAAAACGGTAAAACTTGGTTGTTGCAGGCACCTAAATTGACTATGGAACCTATCGGGGAGTCGGCAGCAAAACCCTATCCATTAAGCTGGAAGGAACAAACCAAGCTCTTTGGATTCCTCTCGAAAGATTTAGCGGAAGCCTGCGAATTTAAAGTGAATACCGGTCTTAGAGACGAGGAAGTATGTCAGTTGCGGTGGGATTGGGAGCACGAAGTAGTAGGCTATGGGGTGTCAATATTTATTATCCCAGGCGGAATGGTTAAGAATACTGAGGATCGACTCGTTATTCTCAACCAGACAGCTAAGAGAATTGTCGATGCACGCAGAGGTAATGGCAGTGATTGGGTTTTTCCTTCTCCGGCTACCGGAGCACCTCGGTACAACTTAAACAATTCATCTTGGAAAAGCGCTTGGCGTAAAGCTGGACTCCCAGTGAGCACGAAATGGACTCGCGGTGTTCACAACCTCAAACATACGTTTGGTAGGCGATTACGGGCTGCCGGGATAGGGTTTGAGGATAGACAGGTGTTGCTAGGACACACAAATGGATCAGTGACGACCCATTACAGTGGCCCGGAGATTCTGAACCTGATTGATGCAGCTAACGCAGTGTGTCAGTCTAGACCAGAAGCGGTGTTGAGGCGTGTGGTGTGAGATTTTTCACCCACACGCCACACAAATACCACACACCTGCTTTTTAGTTAGTAGCTACTAACGCCGCAAGATGGTAAAAAATGGTGGGCCGTGCTGGATTCGAACCAGCGACCAATTGGTTAAAAGCCAACTGCTCTACCAACTGAGCTAACGGCCCTCTGTCGGAAGGGCGCATATCTTAGCGATTTGCGCTTAAAAAACAAGGAGATTTTTCAGCTGGCTTTGTAGACTGTCGGGTCGGGAAGCCCTGCTGTTTCAAAGCCTTGCTGGCGAAGCCGGCAACTGTCACATTGCCTGCAGGCAGCACCGGATTGGTCCGCCTGATAACAAGAAACCGTGGCAGAGAAATCCACTCCTAGCGAAACGCCCAATTTAATGATCTCTGCTTTTGTCAGGTCGACAAGCGGTGTTTCAATACGAATCGGTTCGCCTTCTACGCCGGATTTAGTTGCGAGCGCTGCCATCTTCGCAAACGCTTGAATGTATTCAGGTCGACAATCGGGATAACCGGAATAATCGACTGCATTGATGCCGATAAATATCGTTTCCGCGCTGAGCACCTCGGCATATCCCAAAGCGATACTTAGAAATACCGTATTCCGCGCGGGAACGTACGTAACAGGAATACCGGACGTCTGAGCTAGAGGAACATCTATTTCATCGTCAGTGAGCGCAGAGCCGCCAATCGCACGAAGATCTAGCCGGATGACTTTATGGTCAATGGCGCCCTGTTTTTCTGAAGCATGTTTTGCGGCCGTGAGTTCTGAATCCGAACGCTGCCCATAATCAAACGCCAAAGTATGGCATTCATACCCGTGCTCTAACGCTACGGCGAGAATCGTTGTGGAATCGAGGCCACCTGAACAAAGTACAACGGCTCGTTTCGCCGGATTTGGCATACCTCTATTTACCTCTTGCATCGTTCCAGATAAGTTTGTGCAGCTGTGTTTGCATTCGAAGACGAGCACTTGAAGCTAAGATTCTTTCAGCCATCCTTTCCAAAGAATACTGCTCGTAGACTGGCGACACTAGAACCTCATCTACGCGATCATTAAGCGCGTACTCCATCACTTTGGCTTCCAGCCAATCGAAATCTTCATCGGTACCGACCACAAACTTAATTTGATCTTGCTTCGTCAGATGCGCGACATTTGACCATAGGTTTCTGCGCACCTCGCCGGAGGACGGGGTTTTTAAATCCATAATTTTAATCACACGAGAATCAACGTCTGCTACCGATATAGCGCCGCTCGTTTCCAAACTCACAAGATAGCCCTCATCGCAAACGCGCTTTAAGAAATCCAAACAGGCATTCTGTGCAAGTGGTTCGCCACCGGTGACGCAGACGTTAGCAGCACCATATTCATTTATCTGTTTAACAACATCGTCAAACTCCCAACGCTCCCCACCTTCGAACGCATAAGCCGTGTCGCAATAACTGCATCGCAGCGGACAGCCTGTGAGCCGCACAAACACAGTTGGAAGACCTGCCAAAGTGGATTCGCCCTGCAGTGAGAAGAAAATCTCTGTCAGGCGCAGACTAGATTGGGACATAAACTACAGAGGGCCTAAAGCGCCCCCTGCTTTTCCAAATAGGATCGTGCTGATGACGCCTGCGTGTTAGTGCCTACAGCTACGAGCTTCATATACTCGATGGCTTTGTTTGTATCTCCAAGTTGATCATAGATCAAACCTAAGCGATATTGGGCATCAGCCGCTTTACGGTATGCCGGATAGCCATCCAACAATCGAGTTAAAGATTGACGAGACTTTTCAATTTCAAGATTCAGCCAATGAGTCTCACCTAACCAAAACAGTGAATCCGCTTCACGACTTGAGCCTGGGTATTTGCCAACCAAATCTTCAAATAATACAACCGCTTGCTGTCTGTTGCCTTCTCTCAGCGCGTTAAAACCATCCTGATACAACTGATCAACAGCCGGCTGATCAGCGTCATTCGAAGCTACAGCTGGCAACGACACTGCTACACCTGCACCTTCGCTTGCAGTAGATGATCCAGCAAAACCACTGTTTGCAGATGTTGAACCACCCGCTGTGCCTGATGCTATTCTGCGATCAAGATCCTGATAGTCAGTATCTTGCCGCTGCTGCACTTTTCGCACTTCATAACTGAGCTCTTCAATCATGCCCCGAAGTACAGAAACTTCATTTATCAGAGCTTGAATCTCAAGATAGTTGTTGCGCGCCGCTGAGGTTTGACCCGAACCAGAATTCGAATCTCCTACTGTTGTGCGATCAACAACCGGTGCTTGAGCAAACGACAGACCGGATAGAAAGACCGCACCTGCACAAACAAGCGCGGCTAGTTTTATATTCATATATCGAAGAGACGAACTATTTGAGTTCAACTCGACGGTTCCGAGACCATGCTGAATCACCTGATCCAGGTACCGCAGGCCGTTCTTCACCGTACGAGATCACTTCAATCAAGCGCGCAGACACACCAGAAGAAATCAGATAGTCCGAAATCGCTTTAGCTCGGCGCTCGCCTAGCGCAATATTGTATTCACGTGTGCCACGCTCATCTGCGTGCCCTTCTAAACGAATATCGCGTGGATTAGAAGTTAGGCTAGCGGCCCAAGCATCGAGTGAGCTGCGAGCTTCAAATGAAAGGCTAGAGGTATCGAAGTCAAAATAGAATACGGTTTCAAGATTACTGCCTGCGCCAAAACCTGTAGAACCCGAATCAGACACTCTGCTGTCATCAACAATTACAGTTGACGCACCAGCATCAGACACATCGTCGACCGCGCCCGTACCTTGCCCACCGACAACAGTCCCTGTATTTTTTGAAGCACAAGCGGAAAGAACAACAGCAGCGACAAGTGCCATCATGAGTTTAAAAGTAGCGTTCATAGCCAATTCCTATAGGTTTAAGTGTACAAAAAAATTAGTTTGGAGACCAAGCAGGTTCCCGTATATTCCCTGCCTGTGACGGCATTCGGTACTTCACGCCCGCATCCAAAGACACCACCGCGAGTATACCTTGACCTTCCCACTTTGTGGCATACATTACTAAAGCACCGTTTGGAGCAATAGTAGGCGATTCGTCTAATGAAGTCTCGCTTACTATAATCACTCGATCGTTCTGTAAATCCTGAACCGCGATATGGAAACGTCCATCCCGACCATGCACCATCACCAAAAAACGTCCATCTTTCGATAATCTTGGTCGTGCATTGTAATCGCCTTCAAAGGTCAACCTTGTCGTTCTACCATTTGCTATATCAGCCTGATAGATCTGTGGGCGCCCACCACGATCAGAAGTAAAATAAATACTGCGTCCATCAGGCGTCCAATTAGGCTCAGTGTCAATCGAAAAGTGATTGGTAACACGCTGGGTAGCCTTAGTCGCGAGGTCCATCACATAAATTTCAGGATTTCCGTCTTTGCTCAACACCATCGCCATTTTCGTTCCATCCGGCGACCAAACAGGTGAACCATTAATTCCCTGAAAATCCGTAATTTTTTCACGCTGGCCAGTTGCGAGATTTTGTATGTATATCGCGGGCCGACCGGTTTCAAAAGACACATACGCGATTTGCTTTCGATCTGGCGACCAAGTCGGCGACATAATCGGTTCGTGTGATTCAATAACAAGCTGTTCTCGCGCACCATCTTGATCAGACATCATCAAACGAAAGCTAGGTTCACCATCTGGCTTGGTCGCATCGCTGACATAGAGAATTTTAGTACCAAATATACCTTCAATACCGGTAATGGTTTCATAAACCAAATCGCTCACGCGATGCGATACATCTCTACCATTGTTAGGGCCACCGCTCACCGTTCGATTCAAAACCTGTTCTTGCGTATTAACGTTATAAAGTTCAATACTCGCTTCTATACCCGCGGCTGTGGTTCTAGCAGTACCAACAAGCAGATAGTCCGTTTGAGAGATAGACCAATCGCGAAAACTAATTTGTTGCCCCGAGGAAGGAAACGACAACATATTGGCCTGCGGCATCGGATCGAATAACCCGCTGCGACGCAAATCGTCGCTTACGACTTCAGCAAAATCGACAGGTTGAGTGCCATCTGAATCCCACCGAAACGGCACAACAGCAATAGGCGTGGACTGAACATTCGTCTCGGTGACGTCAATCACGATACCTTGGGCGCACACACCAAGCGCAGACAATAAAGCCAAACAACCGATCACCAAATATCTCATAACTATAATCTCAAATTCTGTGGATCAAACCGAAAACTAAACTCTCGGAAATTGCGCTCAAATACAGCCGGATCTAATTCTCTAACCGATTCAAAAGGTTGCGCTTTTTGCACCGCTTGCACTACGGCCAAGTCAAATGCAGCATTGCCACTACTCTCAGCGATATCAACATTAACCACGCGCCCTGTCGGAACCATATTTACGCGAACGGTGGCGACCATACCACGACGAGCACTAGGTGGAGAATTCCAATTTTGACTAACTTTCTGCTGAATCAGAGAAGACGCGCTAGCAACAAGCTGCTCAGAAGCAATATTGGCTTGGTAGCCTTCCTCTGCAGCTAGTGCTTCATTAAACTCTTCTACCCGCCGACGCTCCGCTTCTTCCTGCGCAAGGCGTTCCTCTTCTTCACGTTTCTTTTGCGCGTCCAGCTCTTCGCGCTCTCGCTCTTCTTCTAAACGTTTTTTTTGTTCCGCTTCTTCCTGTGCCTTCTTTTCAGCCGCTTTCTCTGTCTCTATACGCTTCTTTTCAGCCTCAACACGCGCCAGCTCTTCTGCTTCTTGCTGGCGCTGTGCGGACAAATCAACCACTTCTGGCTGCGGCGCTGCTTTGGGCGGAGCTTTGGCTTCGAGCTCGACTAACGAAGCTTGCACAATTTCCATAGGCGGTCTAATCGCTAACTCTGTCGGCCTATGCTGCCAACCAAAAGACAATAGAAAAATTAACAGCCCGTGCATCAAAACACTAAGCAGTACGGCAATAAAATAAGTCACAGTGGACATATCAAATTTCCGATGGAGGCTCCGTCACTAAACCCACCGATGGCACACCTGCAGCTTGCAACGCAGTCATCAGCGCCACGACCTGACCATAAGGAACAGACTGATCACCCCAAACCAGAACAGATGTATCCGGACTCTCGTTCAGCACTTTATTCACGATCGACTGAATTTCAGCCAGCGGCCGCGGTGTGCCTTCATCGCCTCCTAGATCTATAAAGAGTTGTCCGTTGGCGTCCACGGAAACAATCACCGGCTCGTTATCATCAGACTCCATAGGTTCCGAGGGTGCTTGTGGTAATTCGACTTCTACTCCTTGTGTAATCAAGGGCGCTGTAACCATAAAGATGATTAGCAATACCAGCATTACGTCGATATAGGGCACGACATTAATCTCGGCCACTAGCCGACGTTTTCGTGGTTTAAAGCTCGATTGCATCTAGCTAGGCCTGTTCGCTACGCTGCGGTGCAATACATTAGAGAACTCTTCCGCGAAAGTGTTATAGGTGCTACTAAGCATATCTACGACAGCTGAATAGCGGTTATAAGCAAGAACCGCTGGAATGGCGGCGAATAGCCCCATCGCCGTGGCCACTAGCGCCTCTGAGATACCAGGAGCAACCGTCGCCAAGGTGGCTTGGTGTACTTCTGCCAAACCACGGAAACTATTCATAATGCCCCAAACGGTTCCAAACAAACCGATATATGGGCTAACCGATGCAACACTGGCAAGAAATGGAAGATGCTTTTCCAATTGATCCTGCTCACGGGAAATGGCAATGCGCATGCCTCGCTGCACGCCTTCCATCACGCTGTCATGGTCAAAGCTATCTTTTTTGCTAAGCCGGTTATATTCCTTAAACCCACTGCGAAAGATACTCTCTAAACCAATGGCCTTTCCACCGTGCGAAAGCCGATCGGTACCTTCCGAATATATTTCACGTAAATCAGAACCCGACCAAAACTCGCCCTCAAAGGACAGCGCTTTGGTTCTTGCCTTGTTTAGATAAAAGGCGCGCTGGATAATGAGTATCCAAGACATCACTGATGCCAGAAGCAAAATGCCCATAACTAGCTGAACAACAAGGCTTGCCCCACTTACTAAAGACCAAATGGACATTTCTGATTCAATCAATCAGGTTCTCCTTTTTTATCAGTTAATTAGATTCTAAACTTAATTTTAAATCTAAACCTAGTTCAATTGGAATAGGCATCGGCTTTAAAGTTGCACCATCTACACATGCGATTTTAATTTTTGCCTCGCTAAGCAATACGTCTTCCCGCCAAATCGCTTGTGAAAAACACACACTCGCACCAGCGCATTTAGTCACTTGGGCTGTCACCGCCAATTCATCATCGAGATAAGCTGGCTGTTTGTATCTAATATCCGCCGAGTGAACCACGAACTGGTAGCTCTCTCGATTCGCACCAGCTTTTCCATAGCCCAATGAGCGCAATAACTCGGTACGCGCGCGCTCCATAAACTTCAGATAATTGACGTAGTAAACGATACCGCCAGCATCTGTATCCTCTACGTAGACCCTAATAGGCCATAAGAATTCCTGTAACGCCACGCTAATTTGGTTCCGAATTCTGCTGATTCTTCATTTGAAAACCAAAATGCTCGTAGGCAAGCTTAGTAGCGACACGGCCTCGAGGGGTTCGGGTTAGGAAACCTTGCTGTATTAAATAGGGCTCGATGACATCTTCCAGCGTGCCGCGCTCTTCGCTAATCGCCGCACTAATGCTTTCAATGCCTACTGGGCCGCCTTCGAACTTTTCTATTAGTGTAACAAGGAATCGGCGATCCAAGTGGTCAAAGCCCTGATGATCAACCTTCAACATATTCAGCGCTTGATCCGCGATCTCTTTATCGACTTTGCCATCGGCTTTCACCTCGGCGTAATCTCTTACTCGACGGAGCATCCGGTTAGCTATTCTTGGGGTACCCCTAGAACGCTGGGCAATCTCCTTGCAACCAGCCGCATTTACATCTACCTCTAGTATTGCAGCAGCCCGCTGGACAATAGAAGCAAGCTCTGTGACTGAGTAAAACTCGAGTCGCTGCACAATGCCGAACCTATCTCGCAATGGCGAAGTAAGCAGGCCTGCCCGCGTCGTCGCACCGATCAATGTGAATGGCGGCAAATCAAGTTTTATCGAGCGCGCTGCAGGGCCTTCGCCAATCACAATATCAAGCGCGAAGTCTTCAAGTGCCGGATAAAGTATCTCTTCAACGACGGGGCTAAGGCGGTGGATTTCATCAATAAACAGCACATCCCCCGATTCTAAGTTCGTCAACATTGCCGCGAGATCACCGGCTTTCTCTAAGACAGGGCCTGATGTGGTTTTAAGATTAACAGACATTTCATTGGCAATAATATTCGCCAATGTGGTTTTACCTAGCCCCGGTGGGCCAAAAATCAACGTGTGATCGAGTGGTTCCCCTCTTCCACTCGCAGCACGGATAAAAATATCTAGCTGTTCTTTAACCTGTGGCTGACCAACATATTCGACGAGTGTTTTTGGGCGAACAGCACGGTCTAGCTTTTCATCGCTATTGGTCGGCTCGGGCGCCGTTAATCGGTCTACTTCGATCATTAGGAAAGTTTATCCCTCAATACGCGGCGAATAAGGCCTTCGAGTGTCTCGCCCTCAATTTTGTCTAACGATGCAATCATGCGACTCGATTCAGCTGGTTTGTATCCTAATGCAATGAGTGCCGCCTCCGCTTCAGAGGCCATATCAGGTTTGGCTTTTAAGGCCTGATCTGACGAACCAGCTATGATTGCCGCACCAACCTCCCAATCAGCTAAGCGATCTTTCATCTCAACTACTAGGCGCTCCGCGGTCTTCTTTCCAATACCTGGAATTTTCGATAGCGTCGCATAGTCCTCACTTTGAATCGCATGCACTAGTCCCGAGCTATCCATCCCGGACAAAATAGCTAGCGCCACTTTCGGTCCGATGCCGGAAATACGGATCAATTCTCTGAAAAGTGATCGTTCCGTTCTATCAGCGAAACCATAGAGTTGCTGAACATCTTCTCGGACGACTAAATGCGTCCAGAGTTCAACGGTTTCAGCATTAGAATCAAGATTCGAGCCGGATGCCAACGCTAACGCATTCAAGGTACAACTTACTTCATAGCCTATTCCCGCCACCAGAATCGTAAGCCGCGTATCCACGCGATCAATAACTGGCCCATTCAAAAACCCAATCATGATTTCGTTCCGGACAAGTGGGCATGGCAAATTGCCACTGCCAGGGCATCAGCGGCATCTTCCTTTAATTCGCCATTGATCTTGAGGATAGTTTTGACCATATAAGCCACCTGTTCTTTTGTGGCCGCACCCGTGCCGGCGACTGCTTGCTTAACGAGCCTCGGGGCATATTCACTAACGGATATGTTGTGGGTCACGGCAGTCGTAATTGCAGCTCCACGCGCCTGACCGAGCTTTAGCGCTGATTTCGGATTACTGGCAAAAAATACATCTTCTATCGCGCAGATATCCGGTTGGTAGGTGTCGATCAGCTCTGCCACTCCTTCTGCTATGACCGCCAGGCGTTCTGGTAACGTTTTTGAAGACGCAATACGAATAATCCCACTTGAGACATAACCAAAAGCCTGGCCCGAAACGTCGAGCAAACCAAAGCCTGTTTTGAGTGATCCAGGGTCTAGACCCAATATGCGCAAAATTACCCTGCCTGTTCGAACAAAAAAACGTTGTGCTATTAGTAAAGACTTAGAAAAGATGTGGAGAATTAGAGCATAGATTGCGCCACCTCTCATCCAGTTTTTTTATGGGGCTAACAGGCGAAAAAAAGCCCGGCTTAACGGGCTTTTTCGAGAGCTAACTGATTACGACTTCTGTGCTTCCTTCAACCGAAGATGAAGTTCGCGCAGTTGACCACTTCCGACAGCGCCGGGCGCATCGGTCAGCATACACTGAGCAGATTGCGTTTTAGGAAACGCGATCACGTCTCGAATAGACTCGGTTCCTGTCATCAGCATTACGAGGCGATCCAGTCCAAACGCAATACCACCATGCGGTGGCGCACCATATTTCAATGCATTGAGGAGAAAACCGAATTTCTCTTCACGCTCTTCCTCAGAAATACCTAAGACTTCAAATACCTTTTCTTGCATCTCAGTATCATGAATACGAATTGACCCGCCACCCAACTCAGTGCCATTGAGCACAATATCGTAAGCGCGTGAGAGTGATTCACCAGGGTTTTTAACAAGCTCTTCAGGAGAGACCGAAGGCGCGGTAAATGGATGATGTAGCGCCGTCCAACCATTGTCGGTTTCTTCAAACATCGGAAAGTCCACGACCCACAATGGCGCCCATTCGGCTGTATACAATTCGAGATCGGCTCCCAGTTGAACGCGTAAAGCACCAAGTGACTCGCTGACCACTTTGGCTTTATCAGCGCCGAAGAAAATCAGGTCACCGTTTTCGGCTCCAACGCGCTCAAGAATCGCTTTACGAACATCAGTCGGTAAAAACTTCACGATGGGTGACTGCAACCCTTCTTCTAGATCACTAATATCGTTGCACTTGATGTACGCCAAACCTTTTGCACCGTAGATACCTACAAATTTGGTGTAGTCATCAATTTGCTTGCGGCTTAAGCGTTCACAGCCGTTCTTGACTCGCATCGCTGCAACTCGACCCTTCGGATCTGTCGCTGGTCCTGAGAAAACCTTAAATTCGACATCGGCCATCAGATCAGCAACATCGACTAATTCCAAAGGAATACGAAGATCGGGTTTGTCTGAGCCATATTTAGCGATTGCCTCGCTATAAGGCATGCGCTGAAATGCGCCAAGATCGACTGATAAGACCTTCTGAAAAAGATCTCGAATCATCGTCTCGGCAAACGCCATGATGTCTTCCTCTTCGACAAAAGACGCTTCGATATCGATCTGCGTAAATTCAGGCTGGCGGTCCGCGCGCAAGTCTTCGTCGCGAAAACACTTAGCAATTTGGTAGTAGCGGTCGTAGCCCGCCACCATCAATAGTTGCTTAAATAGCTGCGGAGATTGCGGTAGCGCGAAGAATTTACCTTCATGAACGCGGCTCGGAACCAAATAATCTCGCGCGCCCTCTGGCGTAGCACGAGTTAACATAGGTGTCTCTATATCTAAAAAGCCCTGGGCTTCCAGGCTAGATCTGACTGAACTGGAGATCTGCGCGCGCAACTGTAAATTCTTCTGCATGTCTGTACGTCGCAGATCAACATAACGATGCTTTAAGCGAACTTCTTCGCCCACAGCAATATGATCGTCCATCTGAAAAGGTGGTGTCTCAGCGGTATTAAGGATCTCTAGCTCTAGGCCAAACACTTCAATCTCGCCAGTTGCCATATTGGCGTTCACTGTAGCTGCATCACGCGCACGAACTCGGCCTTTCACTTTGAGCACATACTCAGAACGCGCTCGATCTGCGAGTTCGAAATGCTCACCGCCGTCTGGATCAAATACGACTTGAACGATCCCTTCACGATCTCGAAGATCAATAAAAATCACACCACCGTGATCTCTGCGCCGATCAACCCATCCGCACAATGTCACTTCTCGATCCATATCTTCGGATCGAAGGTTTCCGCAGTAATCTGTTCGCATTCTGTATCTCGTTTTATGCCTTGGTTTAGGGAATACTATTTAGCAGCTTTCGTTGCAATCGGCTTAGTGTTGGCTTTCGTCTTGGATGAAGATCCAGTTCCTTCCGTCGCCTTCGAAGATGCTGTTTTATCGCCAGAAGAAGATTCAGATGAGCTAGATTGTTTCCCCTGATCACCCTTTAGGTTTTTCTTTTTATCTTTATCTGTCTTAAAGTCGGTCTCATACCATCCACTGCCACTTAATCGAAAAGACGGCGCCGACACCAATTTAATTAAGGTTTCCTTTTTACATTCAGAACAGGTTTTTAATGGTTCGTCCGCTATTTTTTGTAGCTGGTCAAATCGATGCTCACAAGCCGAGCACTGATATTCATAAATGGGCATCGAAAGTAATCACTCTGCATTCGAAAAGGCGCGCGATTATACCCTAGCGCCACACCTAAATTAAATTCTAGATCTCATCTAATTCTGCAATATCAAAAAAGATTGAAATTTTTTGATTATTTGAGCCTATTGCCGCGAATATAATTACAAAGTTCGATAGAATCCAGATAGAACAAAAAGAAACCCGCTGATGGCTGCAACAAAAGAACTCAAACGTACGAAAGTGTCCGTGGATGAAATCCAAATGGGCATGTACATATCTAAGCTAGATCGCCCCTGGGAGGATTCTCCTTTCCTGCTGCAGGGCTTTGTCGTTAGCTCATCGAAAGTATTGTCAAAGCTTAAAGAAGTCTGCGATTTCGTCTACGTTGATGGGAGTAAGTCGGTAGACCCTAGATCTAAAAAACGAAAGTCCGCAGAAGAAGGCGGACAGCCTGCGCCGCAAGATAGAAAATCCAATCCCAAAGATCCCTACCGCGCGTCAAAAGTACGGTTGCCGATCAACAAGAATCGATACAAACCCTCACAAGGGATGACGCAGGCCGACATGAGCTTGGCGAGGGAATCCTATAAGGACGTACAAAAAAATCTCTCTGGACTGTTAGATGGTATATCAAAAGACTCTACGGCAGACCAGCAACAAGTAGATAAAGCGTCCGGCACTCTTGTCGCTAGCGCCGTAGCCTATCCATCGTCGTTGTCTTGGTTAGCGCTCATGCAAAAGCATAGTAATCGTATTTACGACCATGCACTGCGAGCATCAACATGGGCAGTACTTTGTGGCAGACATATTGGACTCAGCGAAACCGATCTAAAGTGGCTTGCTGTTGGCACCATGCTGAAAGATATCGGGCAAGTAAGAAGCGCAATAAAAAAGAAAAAGTTGTCGTCCAAGGAGTCAGTAGATCAGAGCGTTGATATTGCCAAACTTTCTAAGCTAAATTCGAAAGTCATCGGGATCATCGCAAATCATCGAGAACGTTTTAATGGAACCGGCCGCCCACGAGGTATAGAAGGAGAAGAAATACCTTTGCTGGCACGAATAGCGACAATTGCCACAGCGTATGATCTCGCGATTAACCCCATAGGCAAAGATCGCAAACCGATGTCGCCATCAGAAGCGGCGCGAATGATATACACCCAACGCGGGCGAGCCTTCCAAGATGAACTCGCTATTCAGTTTATTGAAGCACTCGGCACCTATCCACTAGGGACTATTCTCCAATTAGATACGGGTGAAGTCGCCGTAGTGGTGGGTCAAGATGAAAAAAGCCGACTTAAACCACGCATCATTATCGTCACCGATCAAGCAGGTCAGCCCATCGCTCAAAAACGCATTGCTAGTCTTGGTAAAGCTGGGAAAGGCGATGACGGAGAATTCATTAACGCAAAGGTCATGCGTGATCTTTCGTTTAGCTCTATCAACCTCAATCTTGCCGAATTGTTAGAAGAATACGAAGTATTGAAAAAATCCGTTAAAAAAAGCGAAGGGAAAATCGGTTTCTTCAAACGGCTTTTCCGTCGAAAGTAGTATCACTCTCACCACTCTGTTTCTGTACTGAACTCGGTCTTACTCTATAAAATAGATGGTTCACCATACAGCCGTGAACTAAATCAGGAGCCCTATGCGCGCCACTCAATTCCTTCTTTCAACCCTTAAAGAAAGCCCTGCAGATGCAGAGGTTACCAGCCATCAGCTTATGCTTCGGGCCGGTCTCATCCGCCGATTAGCTTCTGGGCTCTACACTTGGCTGCCACTTGGTGTGCGTGTATTACGCCAAGTTGAAAATATCATCCGCGAAGAAATGAATAGAGCCGGTGCACTTGAAGTGCTGATGCCGGTCACTCAGCCAGCTGAAATATGGGACGAGTCTGGCCGCTGGGATCAGTTTGGTCCAGAGTTACTAAGATTCACAGATCGTCACGAACGAGACTTTTGTCTCGGGCCTACCCACGAAGAAGTCATTACGGATTTGATTCGTAACGAGATAAGCAGCTATCGAAAACTGCCCGCTAATTTCTATCAGATTCAAACGAAGTTTCGCGATGAGATCCGTCCGCGTTTCGGCGTTATGCGTTCGCGTGAGTTCATTATGAAAGACGCATACTCATTCCATATCGACCAAGCGTCTCTTCAAGACGTTTACGAAGTCATGCACGCAACCTATTGCAGAATATTTGAACGCATAGGTCTCGATTTTAGACCTGTTGATGCTGACACCGGCAGCATTGGTGGCAGCGGCTCACACGAATTTCACGT
The DNA here is from genome assembly GCA_964623085.1 of uncultured Porticoccaceae bacterium. Taxonomy (GTDB): domain Bacteria; phylum Pseudomonadota; class Gammaproteobacteria; order Pseudomonadales; family GM7GCV1; genus CAZUTO01. The sequence continues at coordinate 150,151 of CAZUTO010000002.1, read as the reverse complement.
ACTAGCGGATTCCGGTGAAGACGATATCGCCTTTAGCGATGGCAGTGATTATGCGGCTAATGTTGAACTCGCCGAGGCACTCGCGCCCATTGAGCCAAGGACCGCACCCATAGGCGATATAGAAAAAGTGGCCACCTCTGGAATACATAGTATTGAAGATGTCTGCAAGCATTTAGACCTAGAGACAGCGCAGGTGTTAAAAACACTGGTTGTTTATGCTGACGATGAAAGTAGCGATCAGGATAGCTCGCTAGTAGCACTTTGCTTACGCGGTGATCACGCTCTTAATGAACTCAAGGCGGAAAAAATAGAAGGCGTTGCATCGCCACTTCGGTTTGCCTCTGAAGCGGACATCAAAGCCAAACTCGGCTGCAGTGTCGGCTCTATAGGACCAATAGGATTGAGTATTCCGGTTATAGCCGATCGATCTGCCGCACAAATGGCCAACTTTGCTTGTGGTGCTAATGAAGATGGCTATCACCTCACTTGCGCTAATTGGAAAAAAGACATACCCGAGCCTTCTGTTGCAGATTTAAGAAGTGTTGTTGAGGGCGACCCCAGCCCCTGTGGTAATGGCAAGATTGTTATCAAGCGTGGTATAGAAGTCGGTCACATTTTTCAACTCGGAAGCAAGTACAGTGAAGCCATGAGTGCTACTGTACTCGATGAAAATGGCAAAGAAACGACAATGACAATGGGATGTTATGGAATTGGTGTAACGCGCACAGTAGCTGCGGCCATCGAACAAAACCATGATGACAACGGCATTATTTGGCCAGAATCTATTGCACCCTTTCAGGTTGCATTGATTCCAATCAATATGCATAAGTCCGAGCAGGTCGCCCAGACCTGTGCAGATCTGTACTCTGAATTATCAGAAGCGGGTTTCGATGTGTTGTTTATGGACGAACCCAAAGCTCGATTGGGTGGCATGCTTGCTGATATCGAACTCATCGGCATCCCGCATCGAATTGTCATTGGAGATCGAGGGTTAGAATCTGGAACGCTCGAATACCGTCACCGCCGTGACAGCGACAATCAGGATATTCCTCGAAATGAGATTTTGGGCTTCCTACAAAAAACGCGCTAGCCACCTCTTTGCGTTAGCAGGAGCAATGCTTCTATGTATGTCCGCCTTTGCGGAACCGACGCAGATGGAAGTGGACAAGGCGTTGCTATCACGCCTCCAGAATAACGTTATCGAAGAATACGGCTATGAAGATCGCTTCGAAGCTCAGGTTTGGTACAAATCGATGGAACCTCGCCTCGAACGCTACATGGACGATCCGGAAGATCGCTATGAGCTCCTTAATCTGGTTCACAGAGAATCTCGCAATCAGGAGTTAGAACCTGCATTAGTCATGGCTGTAATCACTGTAGAGAGTCGCTTTGATCGCTATGCTGTTTCTCGTGCTGGCGCGCAAGGTCTCATGCAAGTGATGTCTTTCTGGAAAAATGAGCTTGGGCGCAGCCAAGATAATCTGATTAACACACAAACCAATCTTCGCTACGGCACGACTATTCTCAAGCACTATATGGATGTTGCTGACGGCGACTGGATAGAAGCGCTCGCCCGCTACAATGGTAGCTACCCGAAACGCTGGTATGCTGAGCGGGTTTTCGACTCCCTAGAGAAATGGCGTTAGTCGATATAAGCTGAGTAGCACACTAACTGGCTACGCCTTAGATCATACCAATATGTCTAACAATTCTATCGACATTCGGGCGCTTCAAGCACTGGGAGAACCAGAAGTTCTGTTCGAGAGAATTATAGATCTCCCCTACCCAGTATGGCTGGATAGCTCGCACAGCGAAGATAGCCGCTACCATATTCTTAGCGCTGCACCCGATCAATACATTAGCGCAAAGACAGCCAATGCCAAAAACGCTCGATCGCTATTTCAAGACGCACAAGCGCTTCTCGATAGTTTACCCAAACGCAATCCGATGCCGAACATCCCCTTTCAAGGCGGACTTATCGGCTACTTCAGCTACGAGCTAGGCGCAGCAGGCTTAGGTGTTCAACAAACTGATTCACCATTAATTCCATCGGGCTTTGTTGGACTATATCTCTGGGCGTTAATCATCGACAACCTCAACCAATCTCAACAATTGGTGTTCCACCCGAGCTGTGATCCAAAAACAAAAGCGCTGGTTATATCAAGATACTCCAGTGCGTCTGCTAGGCTACTAGCTGAAGATACATTCTCCTTACGCTCACCATTCTCACCTTCTGCTGATAAGACGACGTACCAAAGGAATACCTCGGATATAGATCGCTATATTCATGCTGGCGATGTCTATCAAGTCAACTTCGCTCGGCATTATTCGGCGCCCTATACCGGCAATACATTCCAAGCCTATTTACGACTGCGCCAGCGGGCACCTGCACCCTATTCTGGCTATTTGAAGCTTGATGAGGGCGCAATATTATGCCACTCACCAGAACAGTTCTTAGAGATACAGGGGCGTCGAGTACGTACTCGACCCATTAAAGGAACAGCTCCACGGTCAGGAGATTCACAACTCGATCAAAGAAATGCAGAGGTATTAATAGCCAGTGAAAAGGATCGGTCCGAAAACCTCATGATTGTCGACCTGATGCGTAATGACTTAAGCAAGCATTGCACCCCAGGATCTGTCCAGACATCCAAACTATTTGAGCTGAAAAGTTACTCCAACGTGCATCATCTGGTTAGCGAAATCACAGGGGAATTAGATAGTGCCAGCAGCGGCTTAAATTTGTTATCTGATTCACTTCCAGCCGGATCAATTACTGGAGCACCAAAAAAGCGTGCGGTTGAAGTTATCGGTGAACTGGAAACACGCCAACGAAGTTTTTATTGTGGCAACCTCGGCTACGCTAGCCTCTGTGGGAACCTAGATTTCAATATTGGAATTAGATCTCTGGTCGCCGATGGACAACATATTCATTGTTGGGGTGGCGGCGGTATTGTGGCGGATTCACATCCAGAAAAAGAATACCAAGAGATCCTACACAAAGTTGGTGGGCTAATGTCCGAATTAGAAGACCACTTTCTAAATGGTTGTTCCAATGATCGAGACTCTGCTTAGCGCCAGTCTATTTAGAGCCACAAAAGAGATTATAGGCTTAAGTTTCTATTGCTTGCCTTTAAGAACTCTTTCTTAAACTCTTCATAACTCCGTGCAACCGGATACTGGGGAAACTCGGCAATCACTGCATCCGGCGCGCGGAATAAAATACCCGCATGCGCCTCTTCTAGCATCGCGGTATCGTTATAGGAGTCACCCGCCGCGATGGTTCGATAATACATACTCTTAAAACCGATCACTGCCTGGCGCTTCGGATCTTTTTGCCGAAGCTGATAATCGACCACCTTGCCGCTATCATTTACCAATAGGTTGTGACACAACAGCGCGGGATAGCCAAGCTGAGCCATGAGTGGCCCAGCAAATTGGTAAAAAGTATCGGAAAGAATCACAACCTGAAAACGTTGCCGCAACCAATCGAGAAACTCTGCCGCACCTTCCAATGGCGACAGTGTCGCAATCACTTCTTGAATCTCATTGACGCCATAGCCATGTTGATCAAGTAAACCAAGCCGCTGTTTCATCAATACGTCGTAATCGGGGATATCACGTGTGGTAGCTTTAAGCTCCGGCACGCCCACTTTTTCAGCAAATTCTATCCAGATTTCTGGAATCAATACGCCTTCAAGATCAAGACAAGCAATTTCCACAGGTGGTTACCTAAAATTTGAAAGGCCGCAAGGTTAATTGATGGAAATGAAATTACAAGCGTGCATCTTAAAAAAACGATAATCCGAATACTGGTAGCCGAGCCACCATATGCTTCAATATTCCGGTAACACCAAATGCCTAAACAGTGCGTCTAGCTCCTCTTTGCCTTGGCATTGGTGGGCTTCATCAACTAACTCTCGCGTTAATTGCGGCGAAAAAAGCTCGATGAAGTCATACATAAATCCGCGTAAAAACGTCCCGCGCCTGAAACCAATTTGAGTAATACTGTTTTTGAACAGATGTTTGGCATCCAACATGACAAGATCCGAATCCAATTTTTCGTCGTACGCCATTTTCGCGAGAATCCCTACACCCAACCCCAATCGCACATAGGTTTTAATAACGTCGGAGTCTGAAGCGGTAAATACGACTCTAGGGTTCAATTCTTTTTCCTGAAAGGCTTCATCTAACTTTGAGCGGCCAGTAAAGCCAAAGACATATGTCACGAGTGGATACTTGGCTAGGTTCTCAAGAGTTAGAAATGATGTCTGACAAATCGGATGATCTTTTGGCACGACAATGCATCGATTCCATCGATAGCAAGGCATCATTACAAGATCAGCAAATAGATCTAACGCTTCCGTGGCAATGGAAAAATCGACCTTCCATTCCGATGCCATTTGCGAAATTTGCATCGGTGTACCCTGATGCATATTCAACGCAACATCCGGATACTTACCCATAAAATTTTTGATTACTTTAGGCAACGCATAACGCGCTTGGGTATGGGTAGTCGCAATAGAGAAAGACCCTTTCTTAGGATCCAAATGTTCCTGACCGACCTGTTTGATATTCTCAACCTGATGCAGAACTTCTCCTGCTAGCCGCAAAATATCTTCACCCGCCGGGGTCACGTGGGTCAGGTGTTTACCACTACGCGAAAAAACTTCTATACCTAGCTCGTCTTCCAGTAAGCGAATCTGTTTTGAAATGCCCGGCTGTGAGGTATATAACGCCTGAGCTGTGGCAGACACATTGAGGTCATTGCGAGCCACTTCCCATATATATCTTAATTGCTGTAATTTCACTTCTGCTTAGGCGATTTTGGAATAAGGCCAACTAGATTGGCTCCAAAGCATTTTTGCGTCAACCCTTTTTTAATGGATCAGACAGGCGGTCTATTTATTGGCAATTCCATGGGGAACATGCCCCGTCGCGACATGCTCACTGGCTGACTCGCAATGAATGGGTTGATCATCAAAAAAAACATCGGCGCCATATGCTTCAAGAAAATCGCCCTTTGGCATACCACCTAAAAACAGGGATTCGTCAATGCGGATATTCCATTGACGCAGCGTGCGTATAACACGCTCATGTGCCGGTGCTGATCTTGCTGTTACCAGCGCGGTGCGAACAGGACAATTGGCAGGGTCAAATCGTTTTTGTAGCTGATGCAGGGATGATAAAAAGTTTTTAAACGGCCCCCCAGACAGAGGGTTATCAACTTGCATCACTTCGTTTTCGGTAAAGGCTTCCAAGCCCTGCTCTTTATAGATTTGCTCAGATTCATCAGAAAACAGCACCGCATCGCCATCGAAGGCAAATCGGAGAATGTCATCTTGTTGTGTACTCTTTCCAGCACCACCCACCATGGTCGCTGCAGCAACACCTTCGGAAAGTGCTTGCCGCACATCATCACCGCGCGACGACAAAAACAGATCGCAATGGAACGCACGAATATAGCGCCAAGGATCAATGCCGCCACAAAACGCTGCACGTGCAATCGCAAGATCATGGTGCTCAATCGATTTAAACACACGAAGACCAGAGTCTGCGCTGTTACGTGACAACAGAATGATTTCAACGGCTTCATCATCGTCGAGTAAATCATTGATCGCGAGAAATTTTTTGGCTAAGTCAAAAGCCTCGCCCGGCTCAAGCACTTCATTTTCATGGCTGATCTGATATTTTGAATAGGCCTCTACACCCTCTTCTTCGAAGATTCGTGAGCCCTCCTCCAGATCAAACAGCGCACTGGATGAGATAGCAATAACGAGCTTTTTACCAACTGGCATTTAAACCATCACACGAAAAATTGACTATTAGCATGCTTGCCATTTCTACTTTGATCAAGACTGTATCCATAAATGTCAATTAGGCACGCCGCCATTGGGTGCCTTCACGTGCATCTTCTAGAACAATTCCTTTTGACAGAAGCTCTGAGCGAATCTCATCGGCACGCGCGTAATCTTTATCTAGCTTGGCCTGCTGCCGTGCAGCGACGAGTGTATCGATAGCGGCCGCATCGAAATCATCATCGAAAGAACCCAATTCTTCCTGAAACCATTCATCCGCATCTTGAGTCAATAGCCCTAATACACCAGCACAGGCCAACAGTTGTCCTTTTATACCTGCCTTCTCTTTCTCATCAGACGAATTGAGCTGGGTTGCCAGCGCGTGCAGTTCAGACAGTGCTTGAGGCGTGCCGATATCATCTAGTAATGCCTCATAGAAGGTTGTAGAACCCAGGTCAGAATCGAAATCAATAGCTTCCATAGTTTTTGCGCGGCGCAAGGCGCCATAGAGTGAATCTAAGCTCGCTTTGGCTTCATCAAGCTGATCAGGCGAAAAATCTAGTTCAGAACGATAATGTGCTTTTAACAAAGCATAGCGAATGACTTCGCCTTTGTAATGGTCGCGCAGGTCTCTCACCGTGCGAAAATTGCCAAGAGATTTGGACATCTTTTCGCCACCGATATTGATGTAACCGTTGTGCATCCAATATCGGACGAATTCCTGACCACCATGAGCACACTGGCTCTGAGCACGCTCATTTTCGTGGTGAGGGAAAATTAGGTCTCTTCCGCCTCCATGAATATCAATGGTCTCGCCAAAGTGTGATTTGATCATGGCAGAGCATTCAATATGCCAACCTGGGCGGCCCCTGCCCCAGGGGCTATCCCAGCCAGGCTCACCGTCGGACGAGGGTTTCCACAGAACGAAATCACCCGGGTTCTTTTTGTAAGACGCAACTTCTACACGCGCACCATCAAGCATATCTTCAAGCACGCGATTTGATAGCGCGCCGTAATCATCCATCGAGGTCACATCAAAAAGGGCATGACCGTCGGCTGAATAGCCATGTCCAGCGTCGATGATATTTCCGATTAGGCTAACCATGTCTTGAATATGCTGCGTCGCGTAGGGTTTGATACTCGGTTCAAGATTCCCTAAAGCAGCCATATCATCGTCGTATTCTGCCGTATAACGAGCCGCGAGAACGCCAATATCCTCTGCATTTTCTTTTGCTGCCTTGATGATCTTGTCGTCAATATCGGTAATATTTCGCGCATACCGAACCTCGGGGTACTCACGACGTAAAACCCGATACAAAACATCAAACACCACCGCTGGTCGTGCATTTCCGATATGAATCAGGTTATATACCGTTGGCCCACAGACATACATGGTCACGGATTTAGGATCGAGTGGTTCAAACTCCTCAACCCGTCGAACAGCCGTATTGTAGAGACGAAGACCCATACCTAGATTTTTCGCTCCCATGTATCTTTTAAACCGATAGTACGATTAAACACAGGCGCGTCTGAGCGACTGTGTTTTGAATCGATACAAAAGTAACCTTCTCGCTCAAACTGGTATGCTTGTTCGGCCTTTGCGTCCTGAAGGCTTATCTCTGCTTTGGCATTCTTTATGATCTCCAACGAATTTGGATTCAGAGAGTCCATAAAATCCTTGTCACCTGAGTCAGGTGCTTCATCGGTAAAGAGGCGATCGTAGAGCCGTACTTCGCAATCCACTGACTCCGTTGCTGATACCCAGTGGATAACGCCACGCGGGCGAATCCCTTCCGGCGGGTTTTCGCCAAGGGTGTTGGGGACGATGCTGGCCTGTACTTCTATAACATCGCCGCTATCGTTTTTAATCGTTTCATCCGCACGGATAACATAGGCTCCGCGCAAACGCACATATTCGCCAAGCACTAAGCGTTTAAACTTCTTACGAGAAAGCGTTGTATCCTCAGTAAAATCAGTTTCATCGATATAAATTTCATTCGTAAACGGCAGCTTCCTTTCTCCCGCTTCTGGACTGTTAGGATGCACCGGTGTGGCAAGCCATTGGGTACTGTCAACATTCGCTTCGATATCTGAAAAGTTGGTGATAACTACTTTTAAGGGGTGCAGCACACACATCGCCCTCGGTGCATGTTGATTGAGATCATCTCGAATCGCAAACTCCAACATACCAACATCAGCAACAGAATTTGCTCTGCTTACGCCCGTCATTTCACAAAAGCTCTTTATTGCTCCCGGCGTAAAACCGCGGCGTCGGAACCCAGAAATAGTCGGCATACGTGGGTCGTTCCAACCGTCAACTACCTCTTTGTCCACTAATTGTTTTAGCTTGCGCTTAGAGGTGACGGTGTAATTAATTTCCTGCCGCGCGAACTCATATTGCTTGGGCTCAGCAGGAACAGGCAGGTTCTCAATAAACCAATTATAAAGCGGCTTATGATCTTGAAATTCAAGCGTACAAATAGAATGCGTCACGCCCTCAATTGCGTCTTCTTGTCCATGCGCAAAATCGTAAGATGGATAGATACACCAGGTATCACCAGTCTGATGGTGATGCTGTTTTCGGATTCGATACAAAATCGGGTCGCGCATATTCATATTCGGATGCGACATATCGATTTTGGCTCGCAATACCGCAGCGCCTTCCTCTAGATCACCCGCCCGCATTTTCTCAAACCATTCTATATTTTCTTCTACCGAACGATTTCTATAAGGGCTATCTTTGCCTGGCTGGGTCAGCGTTCCTCGATATTCACGCGCCTCATCAGGCGACAACTCGCAGACATAGGCCTGACCAGAATTAATCAAATGAATAGCCCAATCATGGAGCTGCTGAAAATAATTCGATGCAAAGCGGATATCCCCTGCCCACTCAAAACCGAGCCAACGCACATCTTCAACAATCGCCTCTATAAATTCTTGGCTTTCTTTCTCCGGGTTGGTGTCGTCAAAACGCAAATTGCACTCTCCACCGAACTCTGAAGCCAAACCGAAATTCAGCCACATGGATTTGGCGTGCCCTATGTGCAGATAGCCGTTAGGCTCAGGTGGAAAGCGCGTCACGATTTTTTTATGGACATTCTTGTCCAAATCTTCTCTAACGATGTTCTGCAAAAAATGCGCTGATGATTCTGTTGTCGACATAGAGATGACTAAAACCTTACTTGGGACAATAAAAAAAAGGCCGTATTATAACGGGACTTTCAAACGCATTACTGTTTGAATTGCGGCTGAGCGGTCAGAACAGTATATCTAGTGCTGTTTTGGAAAATTCCTTGCTCAACACGCTTATACGTCTACATATAAATCAACAAGAAGGAAATCATGATAAAACTTATCACCACCTTGGGAACCATCGTTATTAGTTTGGATTTCGAAAACGCGCCAAAAACCTCCGAGAATTTTCAAAGTTATTGCGAGAATGGGTTTTACGAAGGCACTATTTTTCACCGGGTGATTGATAATTTCATGATCCAAGGCGGTGGTATGGACGAAAACATGCTTGAAAAACAAGCGGGCGAGCCAATACAAAACGAAGCCGATAACGGACTTAAAAATAATCGTGGCACATTAGCTATGGCCAGAACTGGTGATCCACATTCGGCGTCTGCTCAGTTCTTCATTAACGTCAACGATAACGACTTTCTCAACCACACAAGTAAAGACGTACAAGGCTGGGGATATGCGGTATTCGGTCAGGTGGTAGAAGGCATGGACGTAGTGGATGCGATCAAGGTAGTGGATACAGGTTCACGTGGACACCACCAAGATGTGCCCGTTGATGCAATTGTTATCGAAAAGTGTGAAATCGACGCCAGTTAGCTAAAACTTCACTACTGCGCAGCGATGACGGCTAAATGTGAATCAACAAGAGCGGTATTTTGAAATCTCTTTTTATCGCCGATCTCCATTTGAGTCCCAGCAGGCCGGACATCGCACGCGCTTTCAATGCCTTCTTGGAGGGTTTACCGGAAGGCATTGATAAACTCTTTATTCTCGGAGACCTATTCGAGATATGGATTGGGGATGACGACCCATCCGACTTTGCTCAGAGTATTATTCAGTCGATCAGGCGAGTGAGCGATTCCGGTATCCAAACCTATTTTCAGGGAGGAAACCGAGATTTCATGATAGGTCGTCAATTTTGTGAACAGGCAGGATGCCAGCGATTGCCTGATTTCTTAGTCCAAAATATTCATGGCCATAAAATTCTGCTCACCCACGGCGACCTACTTTGCACCGACGACCTTGCCTACCAGCGCTACAGAAGACGCATTCAGTTTCCACCAACAACATGGGTTGTTCGACGGCTACCACTCAAGACGCGACAAAAACTGGGGGCGAGAATTCGCTCTGTTAGTCTCGAAAAAGCTCAAAACAAGTCGGAAAACATTATGGATGTGAATGCCGATGAAGTGATAAGCCGATTAAAAGCATTTGATTGTCAGATTATGATCCATGGTCATACACACCGACCCAAGGTTCATGAGATAGAGATGCTCGAGAAACCGGCCAAACGTTTTACCCTAGGTGATTGGGGCTCGCATGTTTGGTGGGTTCAAGTCGACTCGGATAATATCGAATTGCGATCACAGCCAATTGATCAGCCGATATCCTGGTAAAACGTGGATAATTTGAGTTTATCGAACCCAGCAGCTCTCGTCGGTAAGATGACTAAAATAAACTATGCGCTTTATAAATGACCTTTTCAAAAACTCTCTTCTTCATATGAGATGCACCCATGTTTATAGCCATTGATTTTGACGGCACCATTGCCGACCACCAATTTCCCGAAGTGGGAGATGCTGTACCCGGTGCGTTTGAATGGATGATCAAGTTTAAAAAAGCGGGCGCTATCCTAATTCTTTGGACACTCCGCAGCGATGGCGGCAAGCATGAACATGCACTAAGCAATGCCGTCGCATTCTGCGAAGCCAATGGGGTCAAATTCGATCTCGTCAACGAAAACCCACAAAGCTGGACAACCAGTCCCAAACCCTACGCACATGTATATATCGATGACACAGCTTTTGGTTGCCCCTTAATCGACAACCCACGTGAGGGCGGAAAGGCACTGGTCGACTGGGAAAAGATTGGTCCTGTGGTACTGGAAAAACTTGAAGAAAAGAAAAAAGTATCAGCGCGCTGGAAGCAGTCGCAAGGCAGCTGGTTTTAATTAATAGATTATTTATTTTATAAATCAATATCTTATATAGATAATATAATAAATTACTAGAGAATAGATTCTCTGTTTATTGGCTCCGCAATCGGCGTCCCATCTTGATGAAAGAACGGATGCGGACTCCCTTTACCCATTAGCTTCCAACTCAATATTTTGAAAACGATATTAGCCGTCACAGCGAGAGGAAAACCCACTGGTTCAGGCGCGTCTTCTGGTAGGTTTCGCGCGCATTTTGTTTGAACGGTCGCACTCGGCGGCCCAATCATTTCATTCCAATGATTTTTATCTAACCAAAAGCTACTAATAAGACCGATAAAAGGCACGCCTGCACTTAGAGTATTGCCCACCGGCGTCTTGCAGCAGTCGGTATACCATCGATTGGTGCCTTTTTCCGAGAGTCTCAAGCAACGAATCTGATCTTTCCCTGCAGTTATTTCGACAGATGATGGAAATACCTGAAATATATCGGTACCTCCATGGTCATCAAGCACACCCTTGTCGCGATCTAAGGACTCGGTAAACGCCTGACAATCGTAACAACAACATACTATTCTGTTTCCGGCCTTTATAGCCACGGCGTTCACCTTGCCTTTAACAGCGCCACAGCTACAACTCAGTTTTAGATCGTTCATAGCCTTCACCTTATATGCACGTACACAGCGTTAGGCCTTTCGACTAGGTCAGCTTAGAAACTTTTTAACAAAGCTAACGAGACCCAACAGAGAGAGTATAGACATACTTGAGCCCACCAAAGTCAGAAATATCCGGTAGACAAGATTTTCTACTTTCCCCGTGTGTAATGGATAACTGAGATTGTAGATTTTCTCAGAGATTGGCAGCTTTGATGCATCCAAGCTCATATCCATAACACCACTCTCGGGCTCAATATAAACCAGACTAAGCCCTCCGGGGTGCCAATCCCCCTCTTGCTGCAAACCTACCAAATTGTAGCCAGAAAAACCGTAAGGCAGCTGCAGGCTTCTGATTTTGGCCCCGCCCATCCAAGATTGAGCACGGCCAAGGCTCGCCTGCACGCTGCCCTGCTCCCGGCCCATCACTGCATCAACTCGCTCGGTGTATAGGTCACTGTAGCTTTGCGTCGTTCTGTGAGGGTCCACCAGTATTTCTTGCGCCTCATAGGGAAACGCAAGCAATATAGCCGTACCCAAGAAAGCAATCATTGGCAATGCCATCAAGATGCCCAAATTTCGGTGCGTTGCTAGTAACTGAGGACGCAGCACTCCCTTAACAAATACACGCCAACGAAAAGCGCCACGCGTCGGCCACCAAGCTAAGATCGCAGGAACAACAAGTATCAAAAGCGAAATCGCCGCAAATCCACAAATTAATACGCCGGTATTGCCAAGAAGTAGCCGATGATGAAAATCGTAAAGCCATTCTTCAGGACGCTCATTGAGGTTCCAGTGATCTACTAGCTCGCCTTCGTTATTTAAATATGCGTATTGGTCGTCTACGAGAAAAAGCTTGTGGAGCGACGTGTATTCCGACTGGAACTGAATGAGATAGATATTTTCCCCACCAAAAAGCGACTCGGCACCAGATGTGATTCGTGCACCAATATCCGGCGTCAGCGCCGTATCTAGTCGCGCTTGTGGCTCCGTTAGTAATAGATACTCTCGCTTCCACAGCAGTGCAGTTCCGCTCAGGCTTATTGCTAAAATAAGACCAGACAGAAAAAAACCGCCCCAAGCATGGATGGTTCGGGAATAGCGTTGAATAGCTTTTAACAAAGGAAGACTCCAAGTTCTTTGAGATATCTACTCGGATAGTGAACCAATTCTGTTCTCGGAGTTTCCAGGCTCAAGCCCATAAGGGTTCGGACAGGTTCTGGCGTTTGGTGCTAGACGTATTTCTTCGTTCACCCGCAGCGTCGATATCACATCGAGATTATTCGCCATTTTAATCATCCATCTGGACACATCTTCGCGCTGACCATCGGTAAGAGACTGTGCAAGAGAAGTAAAATACTCTGCCCAATGCTGGCGATTAAATTCAAACACCTCTGGAAAATTATCGTCTTGGAGTGTCCAAAGATTTTCAATATGTTGATTAGATCGCGCGGCGAAATCCTCTGTAGCTCGTCCACCAAGCAGATCAACAAATTCCAAATGCCAGTCTTTCCAGACCTCCATCCCAGATCCACCTAACCTTCGCTCTATGGCAATGGTTTCTTTGAGTTGTTCTTTTTGTTCGTCGTTCAAGCGAAGGCTCATACGCCGAAACCACTTTCTCGTATCGTCGTACCTTTTTTTATTGCGCTTTTCATCCGTAAAATCGACATTGTCTTCTAGGAACTCCTCATACTCCTCGAGCCCGTGGGCTAAAATTTGCTCCACTTGTTTGTCAGTCAGCGTCTTCAAAAAGTCACTGGAATCATTCATTGGATAGCAGAAGGCCATCTCGCGGGCATAGTCTTCAAGCAACGCTGACCAATCAGTCACTTCGGTGATTGTAATTTCGGTTTCTGTTGTTAGATAACCGCTGACCTCTCTTAATAGCTCTGCATATAAGGGTAAATGCTGAGTTCGATGCCACTGATGATACTGATCCGCATAGAGATCAATTTCCTGCTTTTGTACTGATGAGAAGCTTGCGTATTCCTTTACTTCTGTCGCAATCATATTATCCATACGATTATAGAGAGCCGAAAGTAAGAGCTGGTTGCTAGTACAACCCACCAATAAAAATGGCATTAGGGCGAGTATGATTAATCTAATACGCATTTTTTTGTTATGCAGACGCCCACTTCGCGCTAATTGTGATGGGATAATATCTCAGAAATTCCAGATTAGAGTCTTTAGGTAGTCATATCAATTATTTACTGCCGACACTGACTATAGTAAGCATAAATTGCCTTATCTTAATAAAAAAAAACATCCTGTCAGATACCTATCTGAGTATGCTTACCAGGTAACTAAAATGGGGTTCAAACATGAACGTTTTAAAATCTTTTTATTTTCTAGCTTTTATTATAGTCGCGTTTTCAAGCGACGCATTTGCACAAATTGAGCAAGTGGCCAATCCACGCGCGTACAAAACAATCGACGAATCGACTCTCGGAACTCGTGAAGGCGATTATGGCGTGCCAAATGGACACCAAGTCGGCGATATCACGATAACTGATATTGATGGCGCACAAGTAAGCATGAGTGACCTCTGGGGTGAGCAACCACTTATGGTTGTATTTTATCGCGGCGGTTGGTGCCCATTCTGCAACATGCAAATCCGGGAAATGTCTGAAGACTACGCAGCATTCGAAGAACAGGGCGTGACGCCCGTTCTTATTAGTGTCGACCAACCCGATGTAGCGGCGTTGACAACTGCGACCTATGAAATCCCCTTCCCTGTGCTCAGTGATTCCGATTTGGTAGCACACGAAGCGTTTAATGTTGTATACAAGCTAACCGCCCAAGAAATTGAGCGCGCAGAATCAAGAGGCAGAGATTTTGCCGATTGGTCTGGCCGCGATCATGAGTCCATTGCACTCGCATCCAGCTTTTTGGTGGATTCAGACGGTGTCGTACAGTGGTCAACGGTTATAGAAGACTATACGTCACGACCAACCGTTGAGCAGCTGGTTAGCGCTATCACCGATTGGAAAGCAAGCAAATAAGATTAGTCCTCGCTTCTATCCATAGGCATTAACCAGAAGTTAGAAGCACTAATCAAGTCAGATAGGGACACCACTGTGGAAACGCAGCTCGGTGTCCTTTTCTTTTATGAGCTGCGCATCTTTTTCTAAAAAGAAGTCAATGCGGTCCTGAATAGACGCGCCTTCCACCCTCTCGGCAAGCGCGAGGTAATCGCTAAAGTGTCTCGATTCCGACTTCAGCAAAGAACCATAAAAAGCCGATAACTCTTCGTCCACATGATCCATCAGCGAATAGAATCGCTCGCAGGATCTCGCCTCTATTACCGCTCCAACGATTAATGTATCAATCAACCGGTTGGGTTCGGTTTTGCGAATATGTTGGTGAAGGCCAGCCGCGTAGCGCGAAGCCGTAACAGACGCGTAGGCTATTCCACGTTTTTTCATAATCGACAACACCTGCTCAAAATGCCGAAGCTCTTCGCGAGCCAAACGTGACATCTTATTGAGCAAGTCAAACCGATCGACATATCTATACATCAAATTGAGTGCGGTACTCGCCGCTTTCTTCTCGCAATTTGCGTGATCAATAATCAGTGTAGGTAAATCCTTAATCGCGTTATCTATCCATGCTTGTGGAGTCGCGCAGCGCAAAAAGTCCTGTACTGGCTGAATGTCATTCATAGAACGAAACCTGAGTATTTCTCTAAATAATGGCTAGGACTGGAAGCATCAATTAACAGTATAGTTGTGATCTGATAGAATCGTGCGACCGAATTTCGTCAGTCTTCAATCGACAAAGACCGGCTCTTGGGCTACCGATGTATGGCAGTTTCATCCGATCAGCAATACGATTGAATGTCATCGAAAGATTATACCTACCCAGAAAAACTCTGTGAGGAACTTAATAGTGTTAGAAGCATATCGAAAGCATGCAGAAGATCGCGCCGCTCAAGGGATTCCACCTACTCCGCTGACGGCAGAATGGACTAATGAATTGGTCGAAGCACTTAGAAGCCCAGCTGCGGGCGATGAGGAATTTCTGCTTGACCTCATCACTAATCGCATTCCTCCTGGCGTGGATGAAGCAGCCTACGTTAAGGCAGCATTTCTTTCAGCTATTACGAAAGGCGAAGCCTCTTCTCCTCTTATAGACAGAAAACTGGCGACCGAACTGTTAGGTCAAATGCTCGGTGGCTACAACGTCGAGACGCTTGTAAACCTATTAGATGACGCAGAACTATCAAACGTTGCAGCAGAGCAGTTAAAGAAAACACTCCTCGTTTTTGATGCATTTCATGATGTAGCAGAGAAATCGGAAGCAGGAAACGAAGCAGCAAAGGCCGTGATTCAAAGCTGGGCTGATGCAGAGTGGTTTACTAGTCGGGAAGCCGTTCCTGAATCGATCAAAAAGATCGTATTTAAAGTAACCGGAGAAACCAACACAGATGACCTCTCTCCTGCTCCCGATGCCTGGAGCCGCCCCGATATTCCACTCCACGCCAAAGCCATGTATAAGATGGCACGGGAAGGCATCACGCCTGACAAACAGGGTGAAGTCGGTTGCCTAACCCAGATCGAAGAGTTAAAAAAATCTGGCGTGGACATCGCCTTTGTTGGAGATGTTGTCGGCACTGGATCATCTAGGAAATCGGCGACAAACTCGGTACTTTGGTTCTTTGGTGAAGACATCCCGGGCGTTCCCAACAAACGCACGGGCAGCATTTGTATTGGCACCAAAATAGCGCCTATTTTCTTTTCAACTATGGAAGATGCTGGTGCATTAGTTTTCGAAGTTCCTGTCGATAAGATCGAATATGGGCAAGTAATCGAGATTCGTCCTTACGACGGTAAAATTCTCGCCGAAGACGGCTCGGTGTTAGGGGAGTTCGAATTCAAATCCGACACAATTTTAGACTCAGTACAAGCCGGCGGACGTATCAATCTCGTCATTGGGCGTGGATTAACTAATCGAGCACGAGAATACTTAAACCTCGATGTCTCTGATGTTTTCCGTAAACCAGAAGTAGCAGAAAATACAGGCAAAGGATTTACACTGGCACAAAAAATGGTTGGCAGAGCTTGCGGCCTTCCCGCAGAACAGGGTATTCGCCCTGGCACCTATTGCGAACCTCACATGACAACCGTTGGATCTCAGGATACAACTGGGCCAATGACGAGAGATGAGCTGCAGGATCTAGCCTGTCTTGGATTCTCCGCTGATCTAACCATGCAATCTTTTTGCCACACTGCGGCTTACCCAAAGCCTGTGGATATCGAAACACAGCACAACCTGCCCGACTTCATCATGAATCGTGGCGGTGTATCGCTAAGACCGGGAGATGGCATCATTCACTCTTGGTTAAATCGAATGCTGCTGCCGGATACGGTTGGTACAGGGGGAGACTCTCACACTCGCTTCCCTCTGGGTATTTCATTCCCAGCAGGTTCCGGTTTGGTCGCATTCGCCGCAGCTACTGGTGTAATGCCATTGGATATGCCGGAATCGGTACTAGTGCGGTTTAAGGGTGAGATGCAGCCGGGTATCACGCTTCGTGATCTCGTCCACGCCATCCCCTACTACGCCATTCAAGAAGGACTTCTAACCGTCGAGAAAAAGGGTAAGAAAAATATCTTTTCAGGCCGGATTCTAGAAATCGAAGGACTAGAAGATCTCACCGTTGAGCAGGCATTTGAACTATCAGATGCCTCTGCGGAGCGATCAGCGGCTGGTTGTACTATTAAGTTGAGTGAAGACACCATTAGCGAATATCTTCGTTCAAACATTACGATGCTGCGCTGGATGATCAACGACGGGTACGGCGACGTGCGCACTCTCGAGCGCCGCGCCCAAAAGATGGAAGAGTGGTTGGAAAACCCAACTCTACTCTCTGCCGACGCCGACGCTGAATACACGGCGGTGATCGAAATTGATCTTGCCGAGGTGACTGAGCCTGTGGTTTGTTGTCCAAACGACCCAGACGATGCCAAGTTACTCTCTCAGGTAGCTGGCGATAAAGTCGATGAAGTCTTTCTCGGATCATGTATGACCAACATTGGTCATTATCGCGCCGCCGGAGAGCTGCTCAACGAAGTAGAAGGATCATTACCTACACGTATGTGGATCGCGCCACCAACGCGGATGGATGAACACGTGCTGATGGAGGAAGGCTACTACAACACCTACGGGAAAGTTGGTGCAAGAACAGAAATGCCTGGCTGCTCGCTATGCATGGGTAATCAGGCGCGTGTCGCCCCAGGCGCGACGGTGCTATCGACATCGACACGAAATTTTCCCAATCGACTAGGTGATGGGGCAAACGTCTATTTAACCTCGGCCGAACTCGCATCTGTTGGCGCCGTACTAGGTAAATTACCAACGGTAGATGAGTATATGGACTACGCTCGTCGTATAGATTCTATGTCCGATAAGATCTTCCGCTATATGAACTTCGACCAAATCGAGGAATTTCAGGCTGCAGCTGACGAAGGGAAACGTATAGCAGCGGAGCAAATTGTTGAAGTGACATAGCGTTAAAGCCGCTGAAATTGAGAAAAACCTCGCTTTCCGCGAGGTTTTTTTGTGCGCGCGCTCACTGTTTTACCTTATTGATCTCTGTGAAAATCAAACAATTGGTAAAATTATTGGTTAATTACGCAGTTAAACCAATAGTTAGTGGTGAGAAACAGACATTTGAAAAGTCTATCTTTAACAAGCCCAAAAGTACTTCAAACGGTATTCCGTTGTTACAGGGTGGCGCTTTTCAGTACATTGATCGCACTCTATTTTTACGATCAATCAGGTAGCCTGCTCGGCGGCAGTCGCAGTGCTCTATTTCTCTATATATCTGGCGGATGGCTGATCTCCATTCTGCTTTCTTTCTTCTTCTCTAAAGCCTACTCCACCACACTAACCACCAGTTACTTCGTCGCAGACATGTTGGTTCTTGCGTACTTAGGTTGGCTTACTGGCGGGTTAAATAGCGGAATCTATTTTTTAATGATTCCATCAGCAGCTATGGCTGGACTAATACTACCTCGACAACTTGCTTTTTTCATAGCGGCCATATCCACCATTGCCATACTCTACGCACAAATGATGGCGCTACTGGATCAACGCAGCGAGACACTATCGAATTTCGTCAATATCGGCATGCTGGGTGCCGTCATATTTTTTGCTGCCGTGATCTTTAATTATTTAGAGCGAACGATTAGCTCGGCGGAAAGGCGCACAACAAACGCTCGACAGCGCCAGATAGAACTCCAAAAAATGTTAGAGGCAGTGGTCTCTCCAGCTGTCGCGGAGCGGCTTTTAGAAACAGGTATTGAGCTCGGTGGCGAAGAACGCGAAGTGACCATTCTGTTTACTGATATTCGTAATTTCACGCCCATGGCCAACGCCAACACGCCAAACAAAACACTCAACTTTCTAAACGGTTATTTTGAGGTTGTTACTGAGCAAATTGAGGCTCACGGCGGCATTGTCGATAAGTATATTGGCGACTCTGTGATGGCTATCTTTGGGGCACCTGTACTCCATCCAGATCACGCTTCTCGTGCAGTATCATCGGCTTTAGAAATTCATAAAGCACTGCGAAAATTTAATCGCTCCCAAAATACCGATATTCGTACAGGTATTGGTATTCATACAGGTAGAGTAACGATGGGCAACATCGGCTGCTCATCTAGGCTTAACTATACTGCCATCGGAGATGGCGTAAACTTGGCTTCACGAATTGAAGGGTTGACTAAGAAATTCGGCGTACCCATTCTCGTATCTGCAGCGACCGCAAAAGAATCCCCAGAATTCCGGTTCGTTGAAATCGATGAGGTTCAGGTAAAGGGTCGAACCGCGATGGAAAAGGTATACTTGCCCTTCAGGCGTAGCGAAAAGATTGAGGAAGAATCCATTCAGGGTTTAGATTTAATTGAGTGACCATTTAGGCGAGACTAAACAATACAATTATCGCGTTTTCTCGGAGCGGGCAGCGAAAGGCAATCTAGCCAGTGTTCTTGTTCCTACAAATGATACGTCTATAACCTCAGCAGAGTTAGCTAACCAGCTTAGCTATCGTGCGACCGAAAACCAAACGTACTGCTATTTAAGTCAGATAGATAACAATCCGTCTGTATCTTGTTTTAGCCCACACGGGGAGATAAAACGTTGCGGTCACGGTGCTTTGGCCAGTGCTGCACATTTGGACACCTTAGGTCTTCTCCATCCTAGTGCCACATTGAACTATCAGATAGGCCATTTTTTCATACGAAAATATAAAGGTTGTTACTGGTTATCCAGTGACTCAGAAATAGAGGTCACGTCAGTAAATACAACGCTGGCAAGTAATCTAGTCGAAACAGAGATATTGGAAACGTCGGAGTCGATGGGCAAAAACGGCTATTTGATAATACGACTGGCTGACAACACCGATCTCAAGCAAATTGAACCTGATCTCGCCCTTCTAGAACGGAACACTGGCCAAGCACTGATTATTACCAGCTACCATTCGAATCAGGCAGACTTCGATTACCAACTAAGGTACTTTGCACCGCAATACGGCGTAAGAGAAGATTCCGCCACTGGGTCAGCTAATGAAATTGCAGCATATTTCTGGCAGCCTAGACTAAAGAAAATATCTATGGCCTGCTACCAAGCATCAAAAGCAGGTGGATACATCTATGCCAACATTGAAGATAATCGGCTTTGGATTGGTGGGAACGTCCATCAGGCTTAGTAAAACTCGATGACTATAGTCTAAACTATGGCCTAACTATGGGTTTCAACTAGGACTCTAACTATGCTCTACCCAAAAAATGAAAACTAAACAGTTTCCTATCGTCTAACCAGCTCTTTTTAACAACAAAGCCAACACTCTCAGCGAGACGTTGAAATGACTCAGGGCTATATTTGTATGAGTTCTCAGTATGAATGGACTCACCTTTGCCAAAATGGACTAACTTTCCCCCAAACGAGATCGAATGCGCTCTGCGTGCAACAAGATGCATCTCCACCCTATTCTTATCCGCGTTAAAAAACGCTTGATGCTCAAAATCCTCTGGATCTATCTCGACACCGAGCTCACTCCTAATTCGGTGCAAGAGGTTTAGATTGAACTCTGCCGTTACACCGGCAGCGTCGTCATAGGCAGAGTTCAAAATCACTTCGGATTTAATCGTATCCACACCAATTAGCAAAATCCCGTTTTCTCCCAACCATGAGTAAACACGCTCTAGGAAACCTTTAGCCTCTTCCAACGTAAAGTTACTAATTGTCGAGCCCGGGAAAAATACGACTCGCTGAGTTAAGTGCGACAAATGCTCTAAGTTATCTACTAGGTCAATCGTATAATCCCCGACCCAAGGCCGAATATCGATATCGGGATAATCGGCTCTCAATTCCACCACAGAACCCATCAAGGCCGATTCGGAAATATCCATCGGCGTATAAGACGCGGGGGCTCGAAGCGCATCGAGTAGCAAACGTATTTTTTGACCAGCACCAGAGCCAAATTCGAGAATATCGCAACCTGGATCAATCATCAGCGCTATTTCTGGCAAAATTTTGTTCAACAGCGCTATTTCTGTTCGCGTCACATAATACTCAGGTGTCCGACATATTTGATCAAACAAATCAGAGCCTTTTTTATCGTAAAAGTACTTACATGGCAGTGTTTTAGGACTGGAATTTAAACCGTTTACTACATCTTGATAGAACTCAGAATTTTCCAAACCAGCATCTTTATAAACCATTGCATCAAGCACTTTTCGCCAACCTCAAACTACTAAATTGCCAGCGCGTATGGGCTGGAAAGAAATTTCTATAGGACGGACGTATATGTCCCTTTGGCGTCGCACAAGAGCCGCCTCTTAACACGAACTGATCACACATAAATTTCCCATTGTATTCGCCAACGGCACCTGGTGGGGCTCGATAGCCTGGATAGGCGCTATAAGCACTCGATGTCCAACACCAAGCGCTTCCGAAATAGCTACTTTGCACCTCAGTAGGATGACAACGATCTGGATCAAGTAGCTCCCCTTCTTCGCTACACGCCGACGCTGCGATTTCCCACTCCTGCTCTGTAGGCAGCCGACAATCTGCCCAGCGAGCATAGGCATCAGCTTCGTAGTAACTAATGTGTATAACAGGCTCATTATCAATCAAAGGACGGTTTCCACCTAGTGTGTATGTGTGCCAGCGATCTCCAGACTCATACCAGTACAACGGACGCTGCACAGACTGTTCTTTTAGCCAGGTCCAGCCATTAGAAAGCCAAAGTGTCGAATTTTGATAACCACCATCTTCAATGAAATTTAGAAAATCTCTATTGGTAATCGGTTGACGGCATATTTTAAAGCTTTCTTGATAATACCGATGCTGGGGCTTTTCATTATCAAAGTGAAAGGCCTCCCCGTTATAGCCAATTTGATATATTCCTGACTCGAAGCTATCCCATTCGGCACTTTCGCGCTGATGATCCAATTCTGGATGCTTGGTTTCGAAATCGACGTATATAGGTGCTAAAGGGTTAAGAGAAAATGCGTGTTTTATATCAGTCAATAAGAGCTCTTGATGCTGCTGCTCATGGTTAAGACCAAGAATAACCAGCGCTTCAAATTCGCCATCTTGATACATATCAACAGTATCGATCAGTTCAAGCATCCTTTCATCAACATGGCGCCGGTAATCCATCACCTGACTGACACCAGGCCTAGAAATCACACCTCGCTGCGCGCGCGTATATTGTTCACCAATTTGATTATAGTAAGAATTAAACAATGTCTGATAAGCACTATCGAAACAGGCGCAGTTAGAGGCGTACTTGCTTAAAACAAAGGTCTCAAAAAACCAACTTGTATGTGCAAGATGCCATTTTGTTGGACTCGCATCTGGCATGGATTGGATGGTTTGATCTTCATCCGAAAGAGGACTAGCTAGCTGCTCAGAAAGCGTTCTTACTGCTTGATACTGAGACCGAAGCATGCTGCTGTGCGACTGCTGCGATGCATGGCTAGACATGTGCGATTCCCATTTTTCTATTTATATCCAAGTAAAAACAAGTACTTCATTACAATTAGAATCTATCTCGAAGCTTCGTGGGTCTGCGCTAAACACCGATGCGCGATAGCCCTCTTTCTAGATCGTCCTTAATATCGTCTATATCTTCGAGACCAACGGATATGCGAACAAGGCTGTCTGATATTCCAGCCTCCGATTTTTGTTCATCGGTAAGCCGGCCATGTGTCGTCGTGGCTGGATGAATAATTGTGCTTTTGGCATCACCTAAATTAGGTGTGAGCGATAGCATTTCTGTGGCATTAATTAGGTTCCATGCCTCTTCTTTGCCACCGCGGACGCGAAACGATAAAACGCCACCAAACCCACTTTGCTGCTTTGATGCAAGCTCATGTCCCGAGTGCGATTCAAGACCACAATAGAAGACCTTCTCTACTTTAGGCTGAGATTGCAACCAGACAGCCAACGACATAGCATTTTCTGAATGTGCCTGCATACGGAAACGCAGTGTTTCTAGACCCTTCAGAAACACCCAAGCATTAAATGCGCTCATCGCTGGCCCACCCGAACGCAAGAAACCAAGCACTTCGGTCATATCTTCTTCAGAACCAACTACTGCGCCACCTAAGCATCTGCCTTGACCATCAATGTATTTTGTCGCGCTATGCATAACGATGTCAGCACCAAGCTGAAGAGGCTGTTGCAAGCTCGGCGTGCAAAAACAATTATCGACTACTAACTTAATATCTTTGTCTCGCGCGAGTTGCGCTAGAGCAGCAATGTCCCCGACTTCGTTCAAAGGGTTCGAAGGTGTTTCTAAAAACAATAGCTGAGTATTAGGTTTAACCGCATTCTTCCATGCATCTAAATCTGTTAGAGGCACAAAGCTCACTTCGACACCAAACTTTGCCATGAATTTGTTGAGCAAGATGGTTGTACTACCAAAGATGTCTCTAGAGCAGACTATATGATCTCCAGCCTGCAGAAAGGCCATGCAGATGCTAAGAATTGCCGACATTCCAGAGGCCGTGGCAACACCCATCTCTGCCCCTTCCATCTGTGCAAGACGGTTTTCGAACGTTGCAACAGTGGGATTGGTATAACGTGAATAAACATTCCCTGGCTCGCCGTTGGCCATCCGCGCCTCAGCCTCTGCAGTGTCCTGAAACACAAAACTAGAAGTAAGAAAAAGTGGCTCTGAATGTTCAGACTCTGAGGTTCTTACTTGGCCTCCACGCACCGCTAAAGATCCTTGCCGGAGGTCTTTTCCATCTGAATTAGCCATTGTTATTAAACCGCTCCCTGACGACTATTGTGCAAGCCTACTACCGAGCTTTCATCTGTGTTGTCCTTAGATCGTGCTTCGTCGTTTCGCAATTTATCGATCTTGCTCAGATAGGCACCGTCAACATCCCCTGAGATATACTCTCCGGTAAAAA
The DNA here is from genome assembly GCA_964623085.1 of uncultured Porticoccaceae bacterium. GTDB lineage: Bacteria > Pseudomonadota > Gammaproteobacteria > Pseudomonadales > GM7GCV1 > CAZUTO01. The sequence continues at coordinate 126,090 of CAZUTO010000002.1, read as the reverse complement.
CCGAGCACTCAAAACCGTCAACTTCAGGGTTACCTTCCAACGATGCCGAAATAAGATCATCCAAATCCTGGTATATAAGGCGATTTGCACCGATGAGTGCGGCAACCTCTTCTTCGGTTCTGCCGTGAGCGATCAACTCATCCGCAGAAGGCATATCGATACCATAAACATTTGGAAAACGAACTGGCGGCGCGGCAGAAGCAAAATACACCTTATTGGCGCCAGCTTCGCGAACCATCTCAACAATCTGACGACTAGTCGTGCCCCTGACGATTGAATCATCGATTAACAAAACATTTCGACCATCGAATTCAGGCTCAATTGCGTTAAGCTTTTGCCGAACGGACTTCTTACGTGCTGCCTGCCCAGGCATGATAAAGGTACGACCGATATATCTATTTTTCATCAGCCCTTCTCGGAGCCTGATACCCAATGTTTCTGCCAAAGCCTGAGCAGCTACTCTGCTGGTATCTGGGATCGGAACCACCACGTCGATATCGTGATTTGACCATTCTCGAAGTATTTTTTCGGCTAGTTTTACGCCCTGACGCAAACGCGTTTTGTACATATGTATGTTGTCCATACTCGAATCTGGGCGGGCAAAATAGACATGTTCAAAAATACAGGGAGTCAGCTTGGGGTTTTCTGCACACTGATGAGAATAAAAATTATCATCTTGGTCGATAAAAATCGCCTCGCCAGGCGCAACATCACGAACCACATCGAAGCCCAACACAGAAAGAGCCGACGATTCTGAGGCAATCATATACTCTGTTTTTTGTTCACGAACACGAGTACCAAATACTAATGGACGAATACCGTTCGGATCGCGAAATGCCACCATTCCATGGTCCGCAATCATGCCGACACAGGCATATGCGCCTCTGCAACGCGCATGAATACCAGAGACGGCTGCAAAAATATCCTCCGGCGCCAGATGTAACCGATCTCGCGAGGCCAACTCATTAGCAAAGATATTTAGTAAGATTTCCGAATCAGAGTCAGTATTAAGATGGCGCCTATCTTGACTAAACAACTGATCACGTAATTCTTCAGAATTTGTGAGATTTCCATTGTGCGCCAGCGCAATACCGTAGGGCGAATTGACATAGAAAGGTTGAGAAAGCGCCGGGCCAGAGCTACCTGCTGTCGGGTAGCGGCAATGTGCTACCCCTGCCCGCCCTACGAGCTGTTGCATGTGTCGATTGGAAAACACGTTTCTAACCAGACCCACACCTTTTTGCTGATAAAACTGACCCTGCTCGGTCGTCAGAATTCCGGCGGCATCTTGCCCTCGATGTTGCAACACAGTGAGCGCATCATAGAGCTGCTGATTAACCGCTCCCTGAGCTTGAATCCCAACCACGCCGCACATCTAACTGTCTCCCCCGAATATTGACCCTATCCAATGAGACACACCTCGATATGTGGATGTCGCCCATTCTTCAAATTCTAAAAAAGCTGGAATGAAAAATGAATTATTCCACCAACCTTGGTTTACGATTGGCGTCACCACCGTCGGTAAAAACACCAATAATATTAGAATGATTATAACGGCTCGCGCGAAGCCAAATAACAAACCCAATAATCGATCAGTACCACTTAATCCTGCAGCTTTCGCCAAGCCAGCTAGAAGTGAGCAAGCAATACTGCCGGCAATCAATACCACGATAAAAATTAGAACAGCACTGATCGCGTTACGCACGTATGGGTTTGCGGCTTCGCCTATCGGCAGAATACCTCCAATAGGCTGATAAAGCAGATAGCTCAAACCAAATGCGAGCACCCAATTCAACAATGAGAAAACTTCTTTTATTAATCCACGCCAGAGGCCTATGAATGCGGAAATGGCTCCCACAGCGAGAATAATGTAATCGACACCGTTAAACACTAGCTGCACCTCTTAGAGGATGGTGGGTTTGTAAAATTGTAACAAAGGCCGTTATTGAAGACTTGAAAAGATTTCGAGTGATTGCATTTCTAAGGCGTGTATTCCACTAGAATGGCGTTCACTCCAAGCAACTCATCTATGCTAGTTCGATGGCCCGCCACTTCTTCTGCATCAATATATGGCCCGACCAATATACGATGCAAGTTCTCGCCCCCCTGTTCGCTCGGCGTCACTTTATAAAAAGCTTTATAGCTCGCTTCAATGAGTTGATCTCGCACGTTTATCGCTCGCTCATATGTGGAGAAACTTCCCACCTGAATCGCCCATGCATTAGGAAGCCCATCTTCCTTTAATACGGGCGCGTCAGATATAACGGAGTCGTCCACCGACTGTCGCGCCGAAAACACCTGATCAGCCGATTCAGGTTCAGGTTCCGCCACACCCATCGGATCTTCAAAAGCCAAGGGCTCTATATATTGCTCTTGAACAGGTATTTGTGCGGATCGGTCAATATAGGTACCAGATCCAGATTGGATAAGAATCGAATAAACAATAAAGCCAATGGACAGGATCACTACCGCGCCAAGAATTCTTTGTCGCAACGCTGCACTAGACAATCTCTACTCCCATAACAGAAAAGCATTCTCCAATAGTATAGAAGGAACCGTAGATTACCGCAGCTTCTCTTCCACGAAATATACTAGGAAGCAATTGAATATCAGGACAAGCCTGTATTCGATTTTTACTCACCCCAGCGCTTGTCAATGCGTGTTCCAATGATTGGATAGATGCGGCTCGATCAATACAAGGCCTTACCAGTACCCATTCCGATACTTTATCAAGCATGGGTTCAATAAGCGCTTCTAACGATTTGTCACCCATAGCACCGATGACAGCGATCCAATCTGCATTCGGAAGCTCATCCAATTTTTGCGCAAGACAGCGCGCTGAATCCTCATTGTGAGCTACATCAGCAAGAATTTGCGTGCCGACGTAATTAAACCGATGGTGACGTCCCGGCAGGGTAAAGAATTCCAGTTCGTCGACCTGTGATTGACTAGGAACATGTCCGATCTCTGCCAACGCGGCGATCGCCGCCGATAGATTTTCCGGCGCAATATTGCAATCCACAGGCAAGATCAAACCTGTATCAAGGTTTCCATGCCACCACTCACCACGATCATTCAAGCCAAAATCTCGGCCAGCAAATTTACCATTGGATGCTAACGAGATTACCGATTGATCTATTGTCAAAGGCCTATCTATAGCGCCAAAAATTGCCGGTTTATCGGTTCGATATATCGCCGCCTTCTCGGCACCGATTTCTTCGAGGGTATTCCCAAGCCATTGTTGATGGTCTAAACCGATATTTGTCACGATAGATACATCTGCATCAAACACGTTAACTGCATCGAGCCGTCCACCTAGTCCTACTTCCATAAGCCAGAAATCTAAATCAGAATTCGAGAACAAGTAGGCCGCGGCCAGCGTGGCAAATTCGAAATAGGTCAGTGGCGTATCTTCCCGCACAGCCTCAATCGCTTCAAATGCCAAAACCAGCTCTGCGCTACTGGCGAACTTACCGCGGATTCGAATTCGCTCGTGAAAATGCAGTATATGCGGAGAAGTATAGGCGCCGACCGTCTTGCCCTGAGTACTGAGAAGCTTATCGAGCACTGCGACAGTACTACCTTTTCCGTTGGTACCCGCGACCATGATAATTTTGGCTTCAGCAGGCAAATTTAACCTAGCCAACACGGCCTTAGTTCGATCTAAGCCAAGCTCAATGTGAGATGGGTCAAGCAATTCAAGCTTGGCTAGCCAATCATTAAGTTCCGTTGATTGACTAGGTGACATGAGAAAATGGACTAAAGCGGTAAGCTAGCGGTGGTCGATCGCTTCTCGCATACTCCGTGCGAGTTCGCCGACTTTTTTCTGGCCAGACAATTTGTCGTCATTTGTCGTCAAGAGATCAACAAACGCACTACCCACTACCACACCATCTGCGACGGCGGAAACTGCGGCCGCTGAACTAGCATCTTTGATACCAAATCCCACACAAATGGGAAGCGACGTATGCTTTCGAATAGCTCTAACTTTCTGATCTACGCTATCCACATCTAATGCGCCAGAACCAGTCACGCCTTTTACGGAAACGTAGTATAAAAATCCGGTTGCCAGCCTGCAGATTTCTTTAATACGCTTATCTGTCGTTGTCGGCGCCAGTAAGAAAATATTGTAGAGATTATGTTCGGTGAGCGCGGAATTGATATCGTCGGCTTCTTCCGGTGGGATATCAACTACTAGCGTTCCATCAACACCGGCTTGAACCGCTGCGACACAAAATTTCTGGTATCCCATCCATTCAATCGGGTTAGCGTAACCCATCAAAACAATGGGCGTTTCCTGATCTGTCAGGCGAAATTTCGACACAATCTCAAATACTTGATGCAACCCTGTGCGATTACTCAATGCTCGCTCATGCGCTCGCTGAATAACCGGCCCTTCTGCAGAAGGGTCGGAAAAAGGGACACCCAGTTCAATAATGTCCGTACCCGATGAGACCAATTCTTGCATGGCTGAAAGCGTCGTATTTAGATCAGGATCACCGGCCACCACATACGAAATCAAGGCTTTTCTTTTAGAGTCAGCTAGCTCGTCTAACCGCTGCTGCAAGCGATTCATAAGATCACCAATCGTTAAACTCCAATCCCGTCGATCTCTGCGACGGTATGGATATCTTTATCGCCACGACCAGATAAATTAACCAAGACAATTTGACTAGTATGCATCGTCGACGCGAGTTCAGTCGCATAAGCAATAGCATGGCTGGATTCGAGCGCTGGAATAATCCCCTCAATCCGAGTGAGTTTTCGGAAGGCATCTAACGCCTCTTTGTCATCAACAGTCACATATTGTGCGCGCCCGAGATCTTTTAACCATGAGTGCTCTGGCCCCACTCCTGGGTAGTCGAGCCCTGCGGATACAGAATGGGTCTCAATAATTTGCCCATCGTCATCCGCCATTAAGTAGGTTTTATTGCCGTGTAAAACACCGGGTTTCCCATCAGAAAGTGGGGCCGCATGTTTTCCAGTAGCGAGACCTAGCCCTCCTGCCTCAACCCCGAACATCGCGACTTCATCATTCAAAAATGGATGAAATAAGCCAATTGCATTTGAACCCCCACCGACGCAGGCGACCAGTGCATCAGGAAGATGCCCCGTCATTTCTATACACTGCGCTTTAGCTTCTCGACCAATGATCGACTGAAAATCGCGAACAAGTTGAGGATAAGGATGTGGTCCCGCGGCGGTCCCTATAATATAAAAAGTGTTATCGACGTTGGTAACCCAATCACGCAGCGCTTCATTGAGCGCATCTTTCAGCGTTTTAGAGCCAGAAGTCACGGGTATTACCGTCGCGCCGAGTAGTTTCATCCGGTAGACGTTCATTGCTTGGCGACGAACATCTTCTTCGCCCATATAGACAACGCACTCTAGTCCTAATCTAGCCGCAATTGTTGCTGTGGCGACGCCGTGCTGACCCGCTCCGGTTTCAGCGATAACGCGCTTCTTACCGGTATGTTTAGCTAAAAGTGCCTGACCAATCGTATTATTGATTTTATGCGCGCCGGTATGATTTAGGTCCTCTCGTTTCAGAAAAATCCGCGCCCCGCCGGCTGACTCCGTTAAACGCTCAGCAAAATAAAGTGGCGATGGTCGGCCCACATAGTGTTGCAAATCATAGTCAATGGCTTGAAGAAACTCAGGATCATCCTTTAGGCGCGCATAAATCTCTTGCAGCTCGTCCAGTGCGTGAATCAGGGTTTCGGAAACGTAGCGGCCCCCATACGGGCCAAAACGACCATTATCATCAGGAGCCTGCTGAAATAGGCTATCAGTATTAGGCATTAAGATTAGCGTCTGTTTGAAGTACTTGAGAAATGAAGGCGCGTATTCTAGCAGGATCTTTAACACCTGGGGCAGATTCAACACCACCACTGGTATCCACCGCATAGGGTTTTACCGCGGAAATCGCCTGCCCCACATTTTTTGCACACAGACCGCCGGCCAGAATAATGCGGTCAGCCAATTCGGGCACCAAACTCCAGTCAAATACTTCACCGGTGCCACCGGGAGTATTCTCCTTATAGGTATCAAGAAGGATGGCTTTTGCTGTCGGATACGAACGGACTAACTCAGGGATATCCATGCCGTCTTTGACCCGAAGTGCTTTGATATAGGGCACACCAAACGATTCACAAAAGCTTGCCGATTCGTTTCCATGAAACTGCAGTAACTGCAGTGGCACTTGCTTTAATACCTTATTAATCGACGCTTCATCTGAATCGACGAACAGTCCAACTAGCGAAACAAATGCTGGAACGACATTTGCAATCTCGATTGCAGTATCTACCTTAATATAGCGCTTGCTCGGCTCATAGAAGACAAGGCCAAGCGCGTCAGCGCCAGCTTCGACAGCTGATTCAGCAGCATCTGCAGTAGTAATACCACAGATCTTCACCCTTGTTCTTAGATTCATACTAACTCGACAATAGTGCTATAAAGGAAGGCCCCTTCACTGTCGTCGGAAGCCCAAAGTCCGGTGGGTATTCTACATCAACTAAATAAAGTCCATGAGGTGCTGCTGTGGGAGCAGATTTGGTCCTATCTTTGAGCGCTAACAATTCTCCTATGTGCGCAGTCGATAAATCCGAGCTACCGATTTCCAACAAAACACCCGCAATGTTTCTAACCATATGTTGCAAAAAGGCGTTAGCAGTAATCTCCAAAATAACGAAGTCCGCCACCCGCTTAACATTGGCCGACAACACATTGCGCACAGGACTATATGCAGCGCATCTAGACGCGCGAAACGAACTAAAATCGTGCTCGCCTAAGAGCAGCTGAATGGCCTGATTCATTTTATCCGCATCCAATTTTCGTTTGGACCAAGTCAAACCACTGCTAAAAATTGCCGGGCTCTGCGGGCGATCGTAGATGATATATCGATAGGATCGAGATAACGCTGAAAAACGTGCATGAAACTGTGCGGATACCGACTGTGCCCAGCATATTTTTATATCTGCTGGCAACGCGCTATTGCAGCCAAACATCCATTGATAGGCCGATCGCTTAGCAGCGGTGTCAAAATGAACAACCTGAGAAGATGCGTGAACGCCTGCATCTGTGCGCCCAGCACAAACTACCCTGACTTGTTGATTAGCTACCTTGGAGAGACTTGCTTCCAGCGTTTCCTGAACCGAGCGAGAGTGCTGCTGACGCTGCCAGCCGGAATAATTCGTTCCGTCATACTCTACCTGCATCGCAAAGCGAACTACCCCATCCGGCAAAGAATGCCCCTGTGGTATTTCGCCGTTGGGGCGATATTCCCAGCTGGCGTTTTTCATAGCGGGAACTAGCTAGGTTTTTATGCCCTCTAACAAAGATTGGGCCGCCGCTTTCTGCTCAGCATTTCCGTCTTTTTCAACTTCACTCAGAAGTTCTCTAGCACCTTGTACGTCGCCCATTTCGATGTAGGCCTCGGCCAACTCGAGCTTAGTGAGGAATTCTTCATCAGCATCATCCATACCGAGATCAGTATCATCTATATCGCCGAGATCGCCTAAATCATCTAAGTCACCTAAATCTCCTAGATCGTCTAGGTCATCCAAGTCGCCTGCATCATCATTTAAGTCGCCTAAATCGCTCGCTTCGCCCAAGCCACCTAGATCACCTTCGTCTTCGAGATCCCCAAGATCGCTAAGATCAGCATCCATATCCGTGTCCGCTTCGAGAATAGAGCCATCGGGGCTTACTGCATCATCGCCATCTTCTTCGAGCAACGAACCTACTTCATCATCAACTTCTTCAAAGAGCGCTTCTGCCCCTTCTTCGGTTCCACCAGAAACATCTGGTGATTCACCCATAAATAGCTGATCCTCGGCTGAATCAAGGCCACTCTGGGGTGGGACAAGCAATTCGCTCATATCAGTCGAGTGGATTTCGATACTTTCTTCAAATTCGGTTTCCGCGTCAGTACCTAAATCTTTAGTGACATCGAGCTCCGTGTAGTCAAACTTATCTTCCAAGTCGATATCTGCATCTTCCACTGCCTCCGAAGTCATATCGTCAAGCTCAAAATCAAGGCTATTTTCATCAGTATCTTCGGACTGCACCAGCGCATCAGCATCACTTAAAGATTCAGAGACGTCATCCATATCAGGTGAACTAAACTCGAGAGATTGCTCTAGATCTTGGTCACTCGCAACTGCTTGACCACCTTCGACATCTTCTTCGCCAGCTCCCTGCTCATCCGTATCTTCGGCACCAAAGAGCACATTGCTTGCCGCCGGGGAAGTGTCACTGAAAAATGCATCTAAATCTTCGAATTCACTTAGATTACTTTCATCAATTCCGGATTCTCCAGAATCGACTTCATCTGAACTGGCGTCCATCGAGCTTTCAGTATCAATAGCACCTTCAACTTCAGACTCGATGACACCTTCATCGAATCCCGCAACCGATGCGGTTAATTCGTCGATGCCTCCTTCAAGGTCTTCAGTCGAATCCAGCTC
>CAZUTO010000002.1:0-117522 GCA_964623085.1 uncultured Porticoccaceae bacterium | reverse complement strand
CCGATGCGGTTAATTCGTCGATGCCTCCTTCAAGGTCTTCAGTCGAATCCAGCTCCTCATTCAGTTCATCTTCGAGCTCTTCTTCTAGTTCATCTTCTAGCTCTTTTTCCGGTTCATCTTCCAGTTCATCCTCGAGTTCTTCTTCCAGTTCTTCTTCAGGTTCTTGATTTTGAGGTTCACTGACTGCTACTGGTTCTGGTTTTTCGTCAAAATAGAGATCTTCCGCTTCATCGGATTTACGCCCACGCAATACTAGTAGCGCGATCATGAGTCCGGTAGCAAAGACAAGCCCTAAGCCACCTAAAATCCAATAACGGAATCTATTTAACTTTTGGATCAGCGTTTCAGGCTGAGATACAGGCGCTGGGGCTGCTTGTTGCTCGGACTCATCATCAAGCGCGTCCTGCACTGTAGATAATTCAGAATTTTCAATTTCTAGTGCACGAGCTTCCTGCAGTAACTCAATTTGCTCTTCTAGATTATAAATACGATCTTGCAGATCTCTGTTTTCATACTCAGCAGCATCGAGCTGCTCTTTAAGCGCATCGTTTTCAGCTAGAGCCTCAGAAACTGCTTGATCAGCAGCAATTTGACCATTAACACTTTCCGCTCCACCATTTCCATCATTCGGCGCAACATCAACAGAATCGTTACTCGCTAAAGCTAATCGACCGGACAAGCCCGACTGACCGGCAGCTCCATCATTTCTGAAGTCAGTCGCAGTCGCCTGAATCGGTGTGGCACTAGCTTCTTGGTTAAGAGCTAAGAAGTCTCGAGCAGCCTGACCCTCGGTAATAGATAACATATTTGCCCGAGAAGGCACTCGCAAAATAGCATCTGACTTTAACCGGTTTATATCACCATCAACGAAAGCCTCTTTATTTTCTTCATGAATCGCAATCATTGCCTGGTGCACGCTAATGCCGGTGGATTGTTCAACCTGTCGTGCAATGGCCCAAAGAGTATCACCCGAGGACACACTGTATTGACCGCCTTCCTGAACACCCGATCTAAATGTAGAGCCTTGACTAGGACTAGTACCTGACTGCTGAGACGTTCCTTGTTGAGTCGCTCGACTTGATACGGCCTCTCTCGCTGTTCTCGGTGCTGCCGAATTAGCTGGCGCCGCTACGGGTCCGGACGGTTGCGCTGAAAACACTGGCACATCGAGTAGCACTGTATATTCGCGAAGAAGCCGACCCTGTGGCCACCGCACCTGAACGATAAAATTCAAATAGGGGTCTACGACTAGCCCTTGACTTCGAACAATAATCTTAGGTGTCGCCACTTCGTCAATTAGAACTTCAAATGTCAAGTTGGAATGAAAAAACTCTCGAGTAACGCCAGCCAATTCGTAATCAGAATCACTACCGATAGCGACAATAACCTGCGAACTTTCAAGATCGCCCGTATTCGTTAGAGGTATTTCCGCAATAAAGGGTTCGTTCATCTCTGACTGTGTCGATATATCACCTAACCCAAGGGAATGGGCCAGCAACGGGAACAATGTACATGCACCGACTATAAGAAGACTTAACCGAGTATTTTTCATAGTTTTCTTTACACTAAAGGCTCATATCTATCAGCTGATTGCAAGCCATAACGTGTTTTTCTAGGCCCAAATTATGTTGTCCGCCACTTTAGACTCCTTGAAATCAAAAGTACATCACGATTACACGCTAATTCGTTGTTTTGCTAGACATTCGTCAATTTACTCAACATTCTTCGCAATGGCTCTGCAGCACCCCAAAGTAGCTGGTCCCCCACGGTGAATGCGGAAAGGTATTCACCACCCATGTGCATCTTGCGCAACCGACCCACAGGAATTTGCATGGTTCCCGTTACATCGGCCGGTGTCAGCCGCTTCAAACTCTCGTCACGATGATTAGGAACAACATTCACCCAATCATTGGCCTCCGCCAACAGCGAGTGAATATCAGCTATCGGGATATCACTGTTCAATTTAATTGTCATCGCTTGGGAGTGGCAGCGCATCGCGCCGATTCGCACACAGAGGCCATCGATTGGAATAGGATTATCTTCCCGCGCCAATATCTTGTTCGTTTCAACCCCAGCCTTCCATTCCTCTTTGCTTTGACCCGACTCAAGTTCCACATCAATCCAAGGCAGCAAGCTTCCAGCCAATGGGAAACCAAATTCGTTGGTGGGCATCGCGCTGGAGCCTATAAATTCGGCGACGCGTTGATCGATATCAAGAATCGCGGACGCGGGATCATCCAATTCAGAGGCGACTGAATCACGAACAGCACCCATTTGATTAATCAGTTCACGCATGTTTTTTGCGCCAGCACCCGATGCAGCTTGATAAGTCATCGATGTAGCCCATTCCACATGCCCATTCGTAAATAGTCCACCCAGAGCCATCAACATCAGGCTTACCGTGCAATTACCACCGACAAAGTTTTTGACACCACGTTCGAGGCTGCGATCAATCAGCCCGTCGTTAACAGGATCAAGAACAATAACGGCACTGTCATCCATGCGCAGCGCCGAAGCCGCATCAATCCAATAGCCTGACCAACCTGATTCGCGCAGCTTAGGGAATATAGCTTTCGTATAGTCACCACCTTGGCAAGTAATCACGACATCCATCTCCGCCAAATCAGAAATAGAATTGGCATCACGAAGTGGGCTCGCATTGCCGACGTAATTTGGGCCATCCAAACCAACCTGAGAAGTTGAAAAGAACACAGGCTCTATCTTAGAAAAATCATTTTCTTCCTGCATGCGTCCCATCAATACCGAGCCAACCATGCCACGCCAACCTACAAATCCAACCGTTAACATCCTACTCTCCCGTCACTCTTTAAACGCGCAACCTCTAGAGAACGCGTATCAATCTTATATAAACTGAAGTAGATACCGCTCAGAGTGCGGCCTTCACAGCGTCACCCATTTGCTCGGTACTTACTTTCGTCATCCCTTCTGTGTAGATGTCGCCGGTGCGATAGCCTTGATCCAACACACTTGAAACGGCATTTTCAATCGCATCTGCAGATCCTGCTGCCGCAAGCGAATACCGCAACATCATCGCGGCTGACAATATCGTTGCCAATGGATTCGCGATACCTTCGCCCGAAATATCTGGCGCTGAACCATGAACCGGTTCGTAGAACCCTTTGCCATTTTTATCGAGCGACGCTGAAGGCAGCATCCCAATTGAGCCTGTTAGCATAGATGCGACATCTGAAAGAATATCGCCAAACAAATTCCCCGTCACAATGACATCAAACTGTTTGGGGTGAACCACCAGCTGCATGGCGGCATTGTCCACGTACATATGGGTAAGTTCTACATCCGGATACTCTTTACTGACTTCTTCTAAAACTTCACGCCACAGCACAGTCACTTCCAACACATTCGCTTTGTCGACTGAGCATAACCGCTTGTTTCTTTTTTGTGCTGCCTGGAAGGCGACATGCGCAATACGCTGAATTTCCGTTTCTGAATAAATATCAGTGTTAAACCCTTCTCGCTCCCCAGATGGCAAAGTGCGTATTCCACGAGGTTCGCCGAAGTAGATACCACCTGTTAGTTCTCGAACGATGAGTATGTCTAAACCTGCGACAAGCTCTTTCTTGAGTGAGGATGCATCCGCCAGTTGCGGAAACGTCATAGCTGGACGGAGGTTCGCGAATAATTCAAGATGAGAGCGAATATCGAGCAACCCTTGCTCTGGTCTCAAATGCCGCTCTACTTTGCCATTATCCCACTGCGGACCACCAACAGCGCCAAACAGAATGGCGTCGGCAGCAGTGGCCTTCGCTTTGGTTTCGTCCGGATATGGATGCCCGTAAGTGTCGTAAGCGCTGCCACCCAATTGCGCCTCAGAAAACTCGATGCCCAGTGAGTCTCGCTGATTCACTGCCTCCACTATCTTACGCGCTTCGGTGATGATCTCTGGGCCAACACCATCACCTTCCATGATTAGCACTTTCCTGCTCATCGTCCTATTCCTCGCCCGAAGCTCTTTTTAATACTTTTAGTCATGGTTTCCATAATCAATTCGCTATATTTGGTTTGGCGAGATTTGCCCGAATATCCAAGGACATTCTTGCGCTCTTAGTGCTTCAAAATCCGCTATTTTGTCTGCGCTCTCTAACGTCAATCCGATATCGTCCAACCCATTCTGTAGGCACTGCTTTCTAAACGTATCAACCTCAAATCGGTACTGCTCTCCGGAAGGGGTCGTTACTTGCTGAGCCTCCAAATCGATATCTAGCTCATAGCCTTCATCGCTATACATCTCTCTAAACAATATATCGACTATTTCTTCTTTTAAAACAATAGGAAGCAATCCATTCTTAAAGCAATTATTAAAGAATATATCAGCAAAACTAGGCGCAATAATGGCTCGAAAACCATAGTCATCCAGCGCCCAAGGCGCATGCTCTCTACTTGATCCGCAACCAAAGTTCTTACGTGCCAACAGAATCGACGCGCCTTGATAACGCTGATGGTTCAAGGCGAATTCTGGGTTGATTTGGCGCTCCGACTGCGGCTTTCCAATCCAACCTTCATCGAGGTAACGAACCGAGTCAAACAAGTTAACGCCAAACCCCGTGCGACGAATACTCTTCAGGTACTGTTTGGGAATAATAATATCGGTATCGACATTGGCACGGTCCATGGGTCCGACGAGGCCTTTATGCTGGTTAAATGGGCGCATTATTAAATCCCCTCCTTCATCAAATCATTCACATTGACGAAATGGCCAGCAATACCCGCAGCTGCGGCCATCGCAGGGCTGACAAGATGAGTGCGACCACCAAAGCCTTGCCGCCCTTCGAAATTACGGTTTGAAGTAGACGCACAATGTTCTCCCGGCTCAAGCTTGTCCGCGTTCATTGCCAGACACATCGAACACCCCGGTTCGCGCCATTCAAATCCCGCGTCCTCAAACAGCTTATCTAAGCCCTCTGCTTCTGCCTGGTCGCGAACCAATCCAGAGCCAGGAACAACCATTGCCTGTTTGACAGTGGCTGACTTCTTTCGCCCTTTCACGACTGCCGCTGCCGCACGCATATCCTCAATACGTGAATTGGTACAAGACCCAATGAACACACGATCAATCTGAATGTTCTGTATCGGTGTTCCAGCCTTCAGATCCATATATTCAAGGGCACGACGTATACCGTCTTTTTGCGCATCATCTTTACCCTCTTCTGGCGATGGAATCACGCCATCAACCGGCAACACCATCTCGGGAGAGGTTCCCCATGAAACTTGCGGTTTAATCCCGGAGCCATCAAGTTCGACCACTCGATCAAATTCCGCATCGGCATCGGAATGCAGTGTATGCCAATAGTCCACTGCTTTATCCCAGAGGTCGCCCGTCGGTGCAAAAGGACGGCCTTTCACGTAATCAATGGTTGTTTCATCCACCGCAACCATCCCTACACGCGCGCCAGCCTCGATAGACATATTACAGACCGTCATCCGGCCTTCCATACTCATATCGCGAAATACTTCACCACCGAATTCAATCGCATAACCTGTTCCACCGGCAGTGCCAATCTTCCCAATGATGGCAAGGATCACATCCTTGGGCGTCACACCAGTATTTAATTGGCCGTCGACACGCACGAGCATATTGTTCATCTTTGGCGTCACTAAGCATTGTGTCGCTAACACGTGCTCCACTTCAGAGGTACCAATACCCGTGGCATAACATCCCAATGCACCTGATGTGGATGTATGTGAATCACCACAAACGACCGTCATGCCCGGTAAAACTGCGCCGGACTCAGGACCAATAACATGTACGATTCCCTGACGCGTATCGTTTAACTTGTATTCAGCGATACCAAATTCATCACAGTTTTCATCCAATGTTTGCAATTGGATTCGCGAGGTTTCATCTGTGATTTGATCGTAGCTCACCCGCTCCGACTTTAACGTCGAGACGTTGTGGTCTGGTGTAGCAATATTGGTATCGACACGCCAAGGTTTTCTACCAGCCAACCTCAAACCTTCAAAGGCTTGAGGCGAGGTCACCTCGTGAATAATCTGCCGATCAATGTATATGAGCGCAGAACCATCGTCTCGCGCCTCAACCAAATGCGAGTCCCAAAGTTTGTCGTAGAGTGTTTTTGCAGCCATTACTCAAATTCCTAAAATCGATAGCACGCAGTCTAAGCAGGCCAGTGAATTAAATAAATTCATATGCTTGATAGAATGGATTACTATTGGTTATACATGGTAATACCGCTACCCATTGGTTTATCGCGTCTCTAAAGACGCCAAAATGGCGGCGAAAAAAAACCCCAGCAAAGCTGGGGTATAAATGTAATGAACTAAATATTCGGGGGAGGTATCAGTTCATTTAAGAAAACCTGAGGGTTTTGGTAGCCTCGTAGTTTATATACGTGATTTCCTAATGAGCTCTCTGCCTCTTAATTCAATTGATATATTCGTCGTCCAATCGATCGAAAGCGCAGGAGTATAGAACAGGTTAACGAGCTCATTAGCATAATCAGTATCTAGGTTCTCATATTCACCAACAAGAGACTCATCGCTGATATTGGTGGTAAACACGACTGCCTCTTTCTTATCTTTCGCCATTGCTGGAAAAGCGAAAAGAGCCATCGTTGAGGCCAGTAGAATTATAGAAAGCGTTTTTTGCAATTTCATCATATCCACCTTTGTTGGTTTTGTTGTTGAGAGATTGAATCATAGGGCTTGCTTAGGCTAAGAGGGGTGAAGAAGCACTATGCTCTGTAAAAGAAATAGAGGCTTTGTCATCGCTAGTTAATGGATGTAAAGCCAAGCGGGATTTGTAAACTTTTAATAGGTTTGTCTAAAGTTATAGTTATAGGGTAACGATTAATGGATACGCAAGATTTTCGAGTCTTTCTAGCAGTGGTTGATTTCAAAAGCTTTTCGGAGGCAGCGGAGCAAGTTCACTTATCTCAGCCAGCGGTAAGCAAACGTATTGCCAACCTCGAATCACAACTCAATACGAAACTTTTTGATCGCATCTCACGAAAGGTCTTTCTCACAGAAGCGGGCGAGCTCTTACTACCGAGAGCGCGAGAAATTCTCAACAAACTCGAAAACACTCGTCAGGACATTAACGCATTATCAGGCGATATCTCCGGCACGCTCTCCCTCGCAATTAGCCATCACCTTGGGCTGCACCGGTTGCCAAATTTGCTAAAGAATTTTACCGACCGGCACAAAGCAATAGAGCTCGATGTGCATTTTAGTGACTCGGAAAAGGCATACGAAGGAATCGCACAGGGACAGTTCGATCTTGCGGTTAATACGCTATCCCCGGGTTCAAAACCACGGATTACCGCCCTGCCCTTATGGCGCGATAATCTTTTCTTCGTGTGTTCCGAGAGCCACCCACTCGCGCAGACTAAAAATATTGACCTAGCAGAGCTTGCCAAGCACCGTTGCCTCGTGCCGGATTTAAGTACTTTCACCGGGCAACTCCTTAAAGAACTATTTAATCGAAAGGGATTGGTGCTGCGGCCTGTTATGAGTACTAACTTCCTGCAGACGCTGAGCAAAATGACCGAGATAGGCCTCGGATGGAGCTTACTGCCGAAAACATTGATTACTGCAAACATGGTGACACTGCCACTTGATGTGGAATTGAGCCGTCAGCTCGGCATCATCTATCACTCAGAGCGCACGCTATCTGCTGCCGGACGGGAATTTATCGCTTTGTGTGCAGCAGAGGCAGATTTCCTATCGGTCAATACAATGACGCACTTGCTTTAATATGGTTTAAAACCAACAGTATTATAAATACTGCTGTCTCAGCGTTTTCTCGAAAGGAAATAGAGGGAGATGACAGGTCTATCTCTCTTCTAGGGATATAGTATTCCTATATGGTCTTCGCAGTTCGATTGTCGACGGTATCGCCACGGTTTCTGCTAAGCCGACTTCTTACTGCTGCCGGCAAAACAAGCATGACTGGAGTCAGAATAAGAGTAAGGAGCGTCGAGAACAGCAGTCCGTATACAATTGCACTAGCTAGCGGTTGCCAGTTAGATGCAACAGACCCACCATGCGTAATGTCACGACCAATGAGATCAATACTCAAATTCGTCGCAATCGGCAAAAGCCCTAGAACGGTGGTGATTGTGGTCAAAAATACGGGGCGTAATCTTTGCGCTGCGGCCTTCGCTGCCGCTTCTACTCTGTCCAACTGAGGCTCATGCTGTCTCACATGGTTATAGGTATCTATCAATACAATGTTGTTGTTCACGACGATACCCGCCAGCGCAACAATACCAACGCCCGTTAATATGACGCTAAAGGTGGCTTGAGTGACGACTAGCCCGAGCAAAACACCGGCGGTTGAAAGAATCACAGATGACAGGATCAAAAACCCTTGGTAGAAGCTGTTAAATTGTGTCACCAAAAGAATAAACATCAAAAATAGTGCCAAGGTAAAGGCTACGCCTAGAAATGCGAACGACTCCGCCTGTTCTTCATTGGCTCCGCGAAAAAGAATACGCACGTCTGAATCGACATCAGCCGTTTCTAGCCAAGCACGGATTTCTTTTACCTTATCGTCAGCTAGCACGCCTGGTTCCACATCGGCACGCACCGTCATGACCTGTACACCATCGATCCGTTTTATCGAATCAACTTTCGGGCGCGCTTCTCGAGAGACAAAACTTGAAACAGGCACAGATCCGCTCTGTGTATTCACACGCAGTAAATCCAGCTGCTGTACACCACGATGTTGTTCAGGAAAACGTACTCGAATATCAACCTCGTCTTCGGCATTATCAGGTCGGTATGCGCCGACTAACACACCGTTAGTCACCAACTGCACCGCCCGCCCAACTTCCGTAATATTGGCACCCATCTGAGCGGCAAGACCGCGGTCAACAATCATCTGCCACTCAATACCAGGCAAGGGTGTCGTATCAACCACATCGCGCAGGCCGCCTACCTCGTTAAGAAGATGATTCGATATCAATCTCGTGTTTCTAATTAGCTTGTCAATGTCGTTAGACTGCAACTCGATTTGTATCGGTTTACCGACAGGCGGACCAGCCTCCTGAATAAATGCATTTACATAAATACCGGGCATATCTGCGGTAGCTTCATCTATCTCCGCAAATACTTCTCGAACCTTTTTTTCAAAGGTATCAGGTGGATAGAGTTCCACAAAGATATTACCAATCGTATCCTTGTCCGGCGCTGAAAACGTATTGCCATCATCAGCTGAGCCACTAGTTGCATAGGTTGCGAAGACTTCAGGAAATTCAACAATTCGCTGCTCAACCTCCCTTACAATTTCCGCTGTTTCAGCGGCGGAGAAGTTTGCCTGGGCTCTCACAGAGACAGTGGCATAAGGCTCTTCGGAATCGGTATAAAACACAACGCCCGCTGACAGAAAAACAAACAGAAAAAATATCCCCGTCAAACTGGCTATAGAAGCGCCAAAGGTTTTTATAGGATGCCGTAAAAGCGTGATCAAAACGCTCGCGTATCGACCAGTAAATCCTTCCAGTTTATAAGGTGATTCCCGCTCAAGTTCAGACAAGCGCTTACGTGTCTGTTCACTCATTGCGCCCCCACCGATCACCGCGCCAAGCACGGGAGCGAATAGCAGCGCGTAAAGTAGGGAGCCCACCAGCACACCAAATACCGTTACCGGAAGAAAGCGCATAAATTGTCCCACTACTCCGGGCCACAACATCAGTGGTAAAAATGCTGCTAATGTGGTCGCTGTGGATGAAGTGACCGGCCAAAACATGCGCTTCACAGCAGTCTGATAAGCGTCGCTACTCCGCATGCCTTCTGCCATTCTTCGATCAGCGTATTCCGTTACAACAATCGCACCATCAATCAACATACCCAATGCCAGCAGCATGCCGAACATCACCATGAAGTTGAATGAAAAGCCGATTAAATAATTGACCGTGAGACCGAATAGCAACGAAAACGGAATACCGAGCCCTACAAGCACGCCGGATCGAAAACCAAGCACGGCGACAACAATCACCATCACTAGACCCATTGCCGTAACAATGTTCCCCTCCATTTCGCTTACAAGGTCCTGTGTAAATGGAGATTGATCTAGTAAAAACGAGACCTCTACGCCTCCCGGCAACTCGCTTTTCGAAGCATTAACGACCTCCCTCACCGCTTCAGCGACTTCGATTAGATTTGTTCCCGTCCGCCTACTAACCGACAAAATAATCGACTTCTTCCCAGAAATAGTGGTCTCTGTCACGGCATCTTTAAAGGTTCGCCTTATTTCGCCGACATCACCTAAGGTGATCAGTCCATCGTTGGTGGCTTTAAGCGGCAATTCATATACATCTGTCGCTGTCTCGATTAGCCCCGGAACCTTCACCGCAAACTTACCGCTCCCATCGTCCAACTGTCCTGCTGGAACAAGAAGATTGTTGTTAAATACTGCAGTAAATAGTTCATCGCTCGTAATGTTGTAGTACTCCAAACGAGCGGGTTCAATGACGACTTCTAATACTTCCTCTCGGTTCCCCCCAAGATCTGCCGATAGGACATCTGGCAGCGATTCAATACGCTGTTCCATATCTCTTGCTGCTTGAAAAAGTGAGCGTTCTGATGCGTCATCGCCGGAAAACGCCACAACGATAGTAGGGAAAAGCGCAGCTGAAATTTCTTGTACGACGGGTTCTTCTGCGGACTGAGGCAACTCTGCCTTCGCTCTGTCAACCGCCTCACGCAGATCAACCAAAGCATCGTCGATATCAATACCTGCTTCAAAATCAACAAGGAGATAGGCAAGAGATTCTCGCGCAGATGCATCTATTTCTTCGACACCTTCTATGCCGCGAATTTCGCGCTCCAAGGGACGAATAAGCAGACGAGCATTATCTTCCGGCGAAATACCATCCAAAAATACGGAAACCGTTGCTCTACCAGCAGCGATGTCTGGGAACGATTCAATTGACGTTTCCGTTCGCGCAAACAATCCGATAAAAACAACTAAAAACGCAATACAGAACGTGCTGCGGTAACGATCGACAGCTGCCGAGAGTATTGTCATGGAGACCCAGTTCTAGCGCTAGTGCTTGCTGAACTGTCTTCAAGAGTCACGACAGGAGCCTCGCCGTCAGACACATACTGTTGACCAAGCGTAATGATCGTCGTCGATTGCGGTAGACCAGAGACCCAGACACCCGAGCTGGAATCGGAAATAAGCTCCACGAGCATCAAACGCACGCGATTGTCGTTATCAAGCACCTTGACACCCAGTTCCCCAGAATCGGTCAGAATTAGCAGTGAAGAATTGATTAATTGCGCCATCGCAGTACCGGTGGGTACTTCAAGCGCCGCGCTGACGCCACTAAGCAATGAATACTCCGAATTGGGAATCTCTGCCTCCAAGCGAAATGTGCGTGTGACTTCATCTGCACTGCGCTCTACAAAACGAATAGCACCACTCACCGCCTCGCCCGTAATAAGTGTTGCATTTACTGGATCGCCAGAAGCGATTTGAGCGATATCCTTTTCCGATACTTGGCCTGTTACTAATAGTGGATCCAAATCCAGAATGCGCGCGCACATTTCGCCTCGCTGCATAAAGTCACCCAACTCAACTGGGCGCTCATCAATAAAGCCATCGAACGGTGCTTTGATTTCAAGATATTCCAGATCAAGCTGTGCGCGTCGATAGGCAGCGCGTGCGACTTCCAAACTTGCCAATGCTTGCGCAATCTCTGACTGCGACTGAAATCCACCTGACTCCAAACGCTGCGCGCCGTCGTAATCGATCTCAGCCTTCTCCAACCCCGCTTGAGCCTGATTAAGTATTTCTTTTCGATCTTCTACCTCAAGCTCACACACAACCTCACCGGCTTCAACAAAGTCACCTTTATTGACCGGCAATGCCTGTACCGTTCCCTCTACTTTTGCTTGAAGCTCTACTGTTCGATTAGGTTCAGTACGGGCACGGATTGACACTACTAATGGAAGCTCGGATGCATTAATTACCTTGGCCTTCACCGAGGCCTCGGCTTCCCGGGCTTGATCAGTTTCCTGATCACTCTCAGTTTCTGTTTCTCCAACTAAAACTCCACTTGCCAGCCAAAGCAGCATGACCAGCGCCAGCAGGAGAGAAATTCGATAGTTTTTTGAATTCCAAAGGTTTCGGAAAAGGCTCATAAACATCACTGATCAAGGAAAGAAGCACCTATAACTTTGTAGCACGAACTGATGGGCTTCTAGATTAAGAAAATCTGAACACATCATAACTCTTTTTTATGTTGAATGGGCAGGAGCACAAACCCAGTCAATAAAGCGCTCAAATAGAGAATTGTCGCGGACCAAGATCGCAAAGATATATTTAGCTATCAGAAATGATTAGACAAAAAAATGCCCCGACTAGCGGGGCAAATAAAATTACATAGAAGGAGGAGGAGAAACTATGTATTCGTGACTGAGATCAATACTACAGACGTTTCAAAGCTAGGCCAGCTATCAAGACTCTAAGTGTGACCTAGTTCATACCTAACGCCCCGGAATTTGAACTGGTTCAAATTCTAAGTGCTGTTTTTATCCATTTTCGAGACGTCAACGCATCGGGTTAACTATTAACACATCGAGTTAACTATTAATGATCAGGCAAAAAAATGCCCCGACTAGCGGGGCAAATAAAATTACATAGAAGGAGGAGGAGAAACTATGTATTCGTGACTGAGATCAATACTACAGACGTTTCAAAGCTAGGCCAGCTATCAAGACTCTAAGTGTGACCTAGTTCATACCTAACGCCCCGGAATTTGAACTGGTTCTCTTTCCAAACCCTAATTTCCACAAATTTTTGATCAGCTTTATGACCAATCTTAAAAATCAGGCTAACTCACAATCAACGTAATACCTGTCAGTTCAACAATTTCGGCCCGATCTCCAATTTCTAGCACTTTCTCTTCACCTTGCTTCAGCTCGGCCGGCCATTCAGTACCTGACCAAGTTACTTTCCCAGGGCTATCCGCTGTGATTCGCTCGACAACCTCAACAGATTGACCGATAGCATCATTTCCCTGTATTGGCGATGGCGCATTTTGCCAAGCGCGCAATGGCCGATAAAGTAACAGGGTAGTGATTACCGTCGTAACAACGAAAATCCCCATGCCCCCTACCCAACCGACCCCTGGTGCCAGATAAAGTAGTAGCGAGGCCGCCAAAGCCCCGATACCGATAAAAAGTAGCCAAAATGTCGACAGCTGGAGCACAGCTATTTCGATGAGGATCATCGCCACACCCAGTATCAGGAAAAAGTAGACCGGTTCAGATAGCAAACTCATCGCAAGCCCTCTACACCTTTCATACCCTCTGTACCTTCCACGCCCTCAACTTGGCCTTTCAAGCTATTGAAAGCGGTAAATGCTTTACCAACGACCGAAGCGACATCCCCACCGTCAACCGGCAGCAATGCCACAGTGCCTTCGCGGGCAAGTTTTTCAAACGCTGCTACATACTGCTCAGCAAGTTGCTGTGCAATCGCCGTTGTACCGCCGTCCTGATTTACCGCTTGCGCTACCGCACGTATTGAGTCGGCCCTTGCGTTTGCTTCTAGCAACACAGCTTGGGCGTTACCTTCGGCCCGCAAAATCACAGACTGTTTATCACCTTCGGCCTGATTGATTTCAGCTTGTCGATACCCTTCAGAGGTAGTGACTGCCACGCGGCGTTCTCGTTCTGCACCCATCTGCTTTTCCATCTCTTCGAGAATACTGGATGGGGGTGTAATATCTTTTACCTCGTAACGCAGTACTTTTGCTCCCCATACGCCGGACGCCTCATCAATGGCCTCGGTCACTCTGGCGTTAACATTTTCTCGGGATTCAAAAGTGTCATCCAAAGACAACTTGCCAATCTCTGCGCGCATACTGGTTTGTGCCAATTGAGTAATCGCAAAATACAGGTTCTCCACGCCATAGGATGCGGCCTTCGGATCTACAATCCGAATATAAAGCACGCCATCAATACTTAAGGCCACGTTATCCCGCGTAATCGCTTGCTGTGAAGCAACGTCCATCGCGAGCTCTTTTAGTGAATGCTTATACGCTACTTTGTCAAAAAAGGGCCTCAGCATATGAAAACCCGCTTCGAGCGTCTTGTTGTATTTACCCAAGCGTTCCACCACATATGCCTCATTTTGCGGTACTATGCGGACAATCTTGGACAGCATGATAATTAAGCCGACTGCTAAACCAATCCAAACAATTCCTAATTCCACAAGCCTTCCTCCACTGATCTACATTAAATTTTCTTGTTATATTTACATCGATTCTTATTGCGAACCTAAGAGCCGCTCGCTCTAAGTATAATGTGAAGGACTATCTATTATTTTTCAACAAAGATGAATAAAAACTCCCGCTTAGTTTACTCAACCGACGTTGGCAGAATTAAACCTAAAGAAACTTTGGAACCCGTCCAGAATGCCGATGATCCATTCGTGCGGATACGCCGCGAGACCAAAGGACGGGGTGGCAAAGCAGTCTGTGTCATTAGTGGAATACCACTAAGCGAAACCAAACGCATCAACAAGCTTCTGAAAAGTAAATGTGCCACTGGCGGCGCGATAAAGAATGGCTGTATCGAAATTCAAGGCGATCATCGTGACCGTCTAAAGGCTCTCATTGAAAAAGAAGGCTTCAGTGTTAAGTTGAGCGGCGGATAATCACATCGTGACTAACGTGAATAAGGCGACTAACGACCGAGGCGCTAAAATAGTATCGGCATATGGCAGCTGGCAATCGCCTATTTCCACTGAGCTCATGGCGAAAAAAAGTGCTGATTTTTCTTATCCTCGCTTTTTTGAAAACAACCTCTTTTGGACGGAATTTCGCCCGGCAGAATCAGCCCGAACGGTGGTTGCAAGAAGACTCGACGACGGAAGTATCCAGACCCTAACGCCAGACAGCTACAGTGTGCAAACTGGCGCCCATGAGTACGGGGGTCTTTGCTACACCGTCGGCGACGGAAATCTTTTTTTTGTAAACGCTAAAGATCAGCGCATCTATCGGCAAGCACTGCTAGAGCCATCAAACATAGTGGCGCTAAGCCCATCGCAAGAAAAAACACCAAACCAGCAAGCATATCGATTCGCTGACCTCATCTTTGATTGTGATAGAAACCGTATTGTTGCAGTAGCAGAAATTCATGACCCTAAAAACGATGAAAGCGCCCACACTGAACCCACATCTCAATTGGTTTCATTGAATCCTGATAGCGGGGAAATTCAAATTCTAACTTCCGGTGCTGATTTTTATGCACATCCGCGTATATCTCCGGATGGGCAAAACATCCTCTGGTTGGAATGGAATCATCCCGATATGCCATGGGATCAGACAAAACTCTGTATTGCGGAATTCGACGCGCTCGGCGATATCGCTCATAAAGATCGTCTAGGTCAACCGAACGAAAGTATCTTTCAACCTGAATGGTCTCCCAACAATAAAGTATTCTTTGTAAGTGACCGCGATCAAATATGGAACATCTACCAATACGACCATACGACTGTCAGTGCTGTCCACACGAGTGAGAGGGAGTGTGGCTTGCCACTATGGCAGTTCGGTATGACCACTTGGGGTTTTCTGAGCGACGAGCAAATCATCGTCACCAGCTGCCAGGGTGCGAACTGGCAAATCGAGACGGTGAGTCTTTCTATGAACAGGGAGAGCCTCTCTACTAAAAAAACAGAACGACTGTGCGATCACCAAGCGTTGAGCGCATACAACCATTTTTCCGGCCTAGCAACAGACCCTCTAAAAAAAACCGCCGCGGTGATTGCGGCTGGAGCGAGCGTGCAACCCGCACTTTGCACAATCTCTAACAAGGAGATTGAAATCGTTGCTGAATCTGCAAGCCTTGGTTTGTCCTATAACGATATTGCGACACCAACAGAGATTAAATTCCATACCACCGAGAATGACGAAGCCTACGGATATTTCTACCCGCCTACTAACCGATCTTACGAAGCACCAACAGAGGAAAAACCGCCGCTAATTGTTTTGTGCCATGGTGGGCCGACAGCTTCTACAACGGCGACGTTTAACCTAAAAGTACAGTTTTGGACCAGCCGCGGCTTTGCAGTAGCAGACATTAACTATCGTGGATCAACCGGCTACGGGCGAGCATATCGCGAAAAACTCAATGGCAAATGGGGCATTTATGACGTCGACGATGCCTGTGCAGCAGTAGCACACCTCGTCGAACAAGCTATGGTAGATCCAGATCGCCTTATCATTCGAGGCGGCAGTGCTGGTGGATACACTGTACTAAGCGCTCTTTGTTTTAGAGACGTATTTACCGCTGGCTGCAGCCTCTACGGAATCGGTGATCTAAGTGCGTTGGCGAATGACACCCATAAATTTGAATCGCGATATATGGATTCACTGATCGCCCCAGTGGGCCGTTCCGATATCTATGAAGCGCGATCACCCATTCGCCATATAGATGGCTTTGACTGCCCCACCATATTTTTCCAAGGTTTAAAAGACAAGGTCGTCCCGCCGAATCAGGCAGAGTCCATGGCAGATGCGCTCAAGAAAAAGCAGATTCCGGTCGCTTTAATTACCTATACCGATGAAGGTCACGGATTTCGGAATTCGAAAAATGTCTTTCATGCATTTAATGCCGAGCTCGCTTTTTATGGCAACGTTTTTGGTTTCAATACTGACTCTACTGTTCATGATCTCGAAATCCATAATTTGGAGTCAGATTAGTGGGTCGGTGGCGCCCCGCTCCACCCAAAAGCTCGCCATATATTACGGTAGATGGAGCGGAAAAACTGAGCGCGGAGCTAAAACACCTCTGGAAGGTAGAACGGCCGGAGGTTACCGCAGTTGTTAAAGCAGCGGCGGCAAATGGTGATCGTTCTGAAAATGGCGATTATATATACGGCAAGCAGCGACTTCGAGAAATTGATCGGCGCGTACGATACCTGAGTAAGCGTTTAGACGAATTGAATGTTATCGATCGCATTCCGGAGGACGAATCCAAAGTTTACTTTGGCGCTTGGGTTACATTGGAAAAAGACAACAAAGACAACGAAGAGGAAATTTGCGTTCGTATCGTTGGATACGATGAGATCGACGCAAAACAGAATTGGATCAGTGTGGACTCACCACTGTCAAAATCGTTAATCGGTAAAACTATTGACGACGAAATCCAATACAGCACACCGGAAGGTAACACCACCGCTTGGGTCACCAGCATTCGCTATCAACCAGTAGCAGACTAAGTTTCTGTCCACTAACACTGATGTTTTAACGTATTTGATCAGTATTTCCGACAACTGGCTTTTAAACAACGACGGACCCACTGCCCATCTCGCGCTTTACAAGGCAAAATGGGTTACCCAACGAATGTCATCTGGATTTATGTTTTACAGACGAATATCGACATTAAAGTCTGCAGGTAAAGGCTTTACGCTTATCGAAATGATGGTCGTGGTGGCTATTATTGCCATTCTCGCCCTAGTAGCGATGCCAAACAACTACAATCGTACTATCCAGCTGCAAGTCGTGGAATCAATAGACCTCGTTGAACTATACAAAGGCTATGTAGAGAGAACCTATTTATTAACGGGTTCATTTCCTGAAGACAACGAAGCTGCCGGTGCGCCAGAAGCGCATCAGATAAAGGGAAATTTTTTAGCGGCAATGCGCATAGAAAATGGCGTAATCAATCTAGAATTCGGGCAGAAAATGCAAGAGAAACACCACGGGAAAGTTCTTTCTCTGCGTCCGGTCTATGTCGCTACTGACTCACCCGCACCTATATCCTGGGTATGTGGCTCCGATGAAATTCCAAATGAAATGCTCGCCGCAGGCAAAGACCGCACCACACTAGAATTAGAGTTTTTACCTATACGCTGCCGTTAACTGCCCGCTAAATCTATCTGGCACCTAGGGCGTTATGGCGATTTACAAGCACCCTCTTTGTTTTAGGTCGCTCTCGAGTTCACGAACTAATTCATTTTGTGCACGCTGGCTCAACGCTTTTCCGTTTTCATCTTCTGCGTAGTAGAAAACGGGCACACCATTACTATTTTGGTGCAGACCGGTGTATTTATCGTAGGTGTCCAAATCTTCTTTACAAGGGTTATAAACTTCCTGAGGTTCAGCGGCTGATTCTGAAGTTTTCTCTTGCTCCTCGCGAATACGCTCACGATTCTTTGATGCGCTAGCAGCCAATTCTTCGCCGCCTTCCAATACATTCAATGAATCATAGGTGACTTGTTCGCCCTTCTCTGCATCTTGAGGATCATCACTAAAATGAACGTTACCGTCTTTGTCGACCCATTTATACACGGCGGACATCGTCGTCGGCACGCACATTAATGACATCAAGAATACTGCTATTAACGGAACCAGTTTTTTAATCACAACTTTGTCATTGCTCCTTCACTCTCTTGTTCGGTAACCTCACTGAAGTGTTTTAATCCGCATAGCCGGTCAAAATCATTATCTATTAGTCCATATTTAGTATTTTTTTGCACTAACTGCGAGGCGTAGCTTCGCGACTTAGCCCACATATTTCCATTAAGATTCCTTTCGTAGACTGTTTTATGTCTTCAATATTCATTATAGTCAACAAGTTAACCATTCAAATGGCGTCGAAAAGAAATGAATTTTTCAAAATATCTACTAATTTTGTCATTGATGGGCGCGGCTAGCCTAAGTATTTCTCAGCCCTCTGAATCTCCAGACGCTGCAGAAGAATCGACTGAAGCAGTTGTAGAAGAGTCAATCGAAGTTGCAGAAGAAACATCAACTCTTCCGGATGCTACTGAAATTGACGAAATTGTAACGACCGGTCAACGATCCACTTGGGCGCAAAAGTTTCAGATAATTGAGGCAGAGGATTCAGTCTTTGAAGTGTTTAACGAAGTTTTTTCGGGCACTGATTATGAGATGAAGTGTAATCCTACCGCAGTACTGCGAGACGAATTCACGCAAAACCGTCCGTCTCCTCTAAACCGGTGGTGCGTGACTGCATATGTTGAAGAACACGAGCAAGTTGCCATACAAGAGATGCTGGAACTCGGATACAGTCCGACACTGGATTTTCTGGATACAACGATTCAGGAACACAACAACGAACTGCGAGTAAAGCTAGTAGAGCTGTATCAGGAAAACCCTGAATTCCGCAAACGAGTTGAAGAGTATGCCGTGTTAAAACGCAAAGCTGATGCTAGCGCTGAAGCGAATGGAGAAGAGAAAAGCGGTGGTTTCCTGTCTCGCATGTTCGGAGGTGGAAACTAACACTAGTTAGATTTCTAAATAAAAAAAGGGTGCTAAAAAGCACCCTTTTTTTATAGTACATTTAAGTGGATCAAGGTGCCATTCCACCCGCGCCCATAGCACCGCCACCACCCATGGCGCCGCCACCGCCACCACCGGCAGCTCGTCCTGGGCCGAAGACCTCAATAGTCACAGAATCTTCAAGCGCTCTATAGCTGTGCTGGACATAAGCTGGAATAGTGAACAGTTCACCAGGCTTAATCGTAAATTCCTTGTCACCCATGCTGGCAATCACACTGCCCTCAAGCAAAAGAACAAGTTCTTCATCGGCGTGATTATGGCTAGGCGTTGTATAACCTTTCTCAATTTCTACACGGCTAATACGAACAGTCGCCATACTAGCAGTGCGTCCAACGATACCTTCGCGGAACTGACGGCCTTCCATGCCAAACAAATCGTGAACTTCCATCGTAGGTTGCACCAATGGTTGTACCAGCGGACGTGGTTCCTGTGCCATTGCAAATTGAGATACCGATACCGCACAAAGTGCAGCAGAAACGTAACCAATTAATCTCATACTTTTTCTCCTCTTACCTTCGTCTTTTTAACTATTGATATGGGCGCGGCAACGTTGGCGTCGCCTCTACATATGTGTCTCTCAGCTCCCATCTCTGGCGATCTGCAGCCTCAGGAGTGCACTCTTCAAAAGATAACTGTCGAATAAGATGAATCGGATCGCCACCGCCACCCGTCACAATTCGAGTACCCATCGTCAAGCAAAGATTAGACGCTGTTTCCGGAACGATCTCTCCGGTGTCTTTTACATCAAATTTTTGAACGTCTTCTCCATTGCATGGCTCAGCTGCCACGAAAGACCCAGGGTTGGGTTCATGTAACGTCATACACACATCAAAATAAACCAATCGAATTTTTCCATCTTCGAACGTATCAGCATCGAAGCCCTGATCTTCAGTCACGCCGTTGCCCTGATACAGAAAGCAATTGTGGCCTTGAAAGCCACCAACCGGTAAGGCATTCGTTAAATGTGCAAACAAATCCACGCACCAGCCACGGTTTTCTTCTAAAGGCGCGATCAACTTGAGTTCTGCCAAACTTTCTGCCGAAGTATTGGCGGAGAAAAATGTGGTGGATGCACAGAGTATCAATAATAGTTTGTATTTCATCTTAGGATTCCTCGATGCCGAATCTATAGTGTTTCGATGTAGGCAACAACATCAGCGATTGCCTGATCAGTCGTTAGTGTCTTGGCTATGCCAGCCATCAACTTACCTTGCGTATCACGCTCATCTGCACCACGAATACCGTCCTGAAAATACTCTAGCTGACGCTCCATGTACCAGCCCGCCAATACGGTCAAATTCGGTGCGCCTATGGCTTCGTTGCCAAGACCTTCGGCACCATGACAACCTACACAGGTCTGATACAACTTTTCACCCTCCGCTGCGCGACCCGGCTCAGGAGGATTCAAAAATGCATATTCGGAGTTCCAAGTAAACGAACGTTCAATAGGTTCCGGCGCTGCGTTCTCACCGCGACCACGCAGCATGGGCGGCGCCCCGGGCTCTAGCGTCTCGACATATGCTGCAACATTTTTGATGGTGGCATCATTACGGAACATCGCCGAAATGATATCCATCTGTGCGCCGGGCAAATCTTCATCGTGATAGCCACGAATTCCTTTATCAAAATTTTGCAGCTGTTTTTCAACATACCAAGCTTGCAAGCCAGCTATGGGCGGCGCATCTAGACGCTGCCGACCTTGCCCCTGAGCCGCATGGCAAAACCCACAGGCTTTAAACATTTCTTCACCAGGCATACCCTCATCGCTATCTGGCGGATACATCTGGGCAACAGAAATACTACTAATACTGCCCATCATCACCATCGCTCCCAACATTGCAGAAACGCTTGGACGACTAAAATGGCGACTGATCTTTTGATTTATAAATAGAGTTAAGCTCATCATTACCCCTGTTTTTTTGCTAATACGCCTAAGCATCCTCACTATAACAAGGCCTAGACCCCGTCCAAGAATACTTAGTTTTAGTTATATTTAGTTTTATTCACTGCATAGCTCCTGCTTCCATAGCGCCACCAGCCATGCCGCCGCCCATAGCAGCCCCTCCTATGCCTAGCGGAGGCGGACTATCTAATAGAACGACATCAGTGAATATTTGGTTATCAGCCGCATATTGATCCCATAGCCCAACCAGTTCGGCGAATTTTTCGGGTTCACTGTCTTTTAAGTCAAACTGCTCAGTCGGATCATCCGCAAGGTTAAACAACCTCCAAGAGCGCCAGTTTTCCGGGTTATCACCGTACCAGGCTATATTCATTGGTGCCTGCTCCCAGACGACTTTCCAATCTCCTTTTAATAGCGCTCGTTGGCCGTGCAGCTCAAACGCTCTAACGTCATCTTGTGCATAAACCAGCCCATCATCTCCGGCCAACATTCCCGCGAAAGATCGGCCTTGCATCGGCACAACTGATCGACCAGAAATAGATGTTGGATCAAATTCTGCACCAGCGAGATCAAGTAATGTGGGCATTAGATCCATCACCGTCAGATATTGATCGTTCAACACTCCGCTTTCCACCATAGAAGGATGACTCGCGAACGCGCTGACCAAGGTACCACCTTCTGTGAGAAATCCTTTAAACAAACGATACGGTGCCATCGCGGCCTGTGCCCAACCTGGGCCATAGAAAACCCAAGAATTCACATTACCGATGTTCTCGTAGCTGTTGTCGTAATAGGGATTGCTTGCAAGCTGGGCACCAAAGAAAGGGTTAGCTTCAGAATCGGCTTCCGCCCCGTTATCCGACATAAAGAAAAAGAAGGTATTGTCTAGCTCTCCCATCTCTTCCAAATGAGCAGTCAAGCGGCCAATGTTATCGTCCATATTCTTAATTTGCGCCGCATAGATTTCCATCATCCGGGCATAGTACTTTTGCTGATCTGGCGTTAGCTCTTCCCAAGAATCACCGACAATATCGAACAGTTCTGGGTCTACTTTTGGCACAACGCCTAATGCTTCGGCCCGCGCAACTCGCTGTGCTCTAAGTGCATCGAAACCTTCATCGTATCTGCCAGCATAAATATCTTTATACTCCTCAGGCACCTGATGTGGCCAGTGCGGTGCTGTCAGCGCAACATAGCTAAAGAAAGGTTTGTTTGAATCTCGACCTGAGTCGATATATTCAATCATTTTGTCGGTGTAAGTGTTGGTCGAATAAAAATTCTCCGGCAACTCATCTAGCAGTTCACCATCCTCACGATAAGCGACCGCCTGCCCACCAGCACTGAGCATGGCCAGATGATTAGATCCACCGGACATTAGCGCAAAAGCCCGATCAAAACCCTTGGCTGTAGGTGCCGTGTCATCGGTCCTCCCTAAATGCCATTTACCAACCATGTAGGTGTTGTACCCTGCTTCGCCCATACGCTCTGGCAGCGTTGCAACTCGTGGATGCAAGTAACCTTCATAACCTGGACGATCACCAAATTCACCCTCCATAAATCGGTCGCCAAACATTGAGCCCATACCCGCAGTATGGTTACTCGTGCCCGACATAAGAATAGAGCGTGTCGGCGCACACTGAGGGCTGGCATGGTAATTAGTTAGCTTGACGCCCGCGTTTGCGAGCTTATCCAAATTCGGGGTATCGATCTCACTACCAAAAGCACCAATATCGGTATATCCCATATCATCGACAATAATGAGCACGATATTTGGTTTGTCTGTCAGAGCGGCCTGGGCGGCTTGAGACGCCGGAGCACTCGATGCCGTATCGACGCTGGAGGCCGCGCCTGTGCTAAAAGTATGATCGGCCAAATCATTTTCTGCTTGCTGGCAACCTACCATCACCAAAAACAAAGAAATGCCCGCAAAGAACGAGCGTTTTTTAGTGAGCATAAGCCTCTACCCCTTTGAGATTCACCTAGTTTTGAAGCGTTTTTTTTAGTTACTTATCCATGTAGAGTAAAGACAAAGGTTAGCCTCTTCAACCAAATAAAATGACGCACTTGTCGAGTCGCATATTTGCGACCCGACTATAGTATTGTGCGCATTGCTGCAATCGGTAAAGCGACTAGTCAAACCTCAACGAAAAAGATACGGGAACGGCTTCACTTATCTGAATACCACCGGCTAGTTCAGCAAGTTTGGCGATGCCTTCTGCTAAGCCCAGTGGTTTAGCATTCAGTAAGACTGGTTTTTGAGTGCTAACAATTAATCCATCTGCCAACTTAGTTACCAAGACATCAGCTGGCACTTGATGCTCTGTACCGAGCAAGGTCAGAGTTGTTTCAATAGTCATCGCTGCTGTATCGCCCGTGGCAATGGCAGCCAACGAACCCATATCAATTTGAGCACTAACATCAATGCTAGGAAAATCGACCATTTTGAATAGGTGCTCTTTCATTCTGCCATCGCGAATTTCAACTAGCGCGTCTAAGCTGTCTACGGCAATTTCTAGATTCGCACTACCATCCGCTTCAAGCGCACCGGAAAGCTGTTTAAACGTCATGGCTTCAGGCACATGATCCAACTTTGTCGTTACAAAAGACAAAGATGAGCCTTCGTTATCCAGTGTCCATGATTCTTCCGCACTGATTGCGGATGCGCCTAGACTCACACAGACTGCTATCGCTGCAAGACCAACTTTTTTTACAAATTCCATCGTTTTCTCCTAAAGAATATCGATTATCCTAACTCAAAATTTTAATTGTTGAAGCCCGTTCGGCACAGTAATTAGACATAAAATGAGCTAACCCGCCTGTCTAAGCGACTGCAACGGTGTTTGCCGCACTAACGGAAAACTTCTCAACAAACCCAGTCCCGCAATAAGTAATGCTCCACTAAGCGGTCCAGCAATCCATATCCATGAATACAGAACCAGCTCCATATTAAACACTTGAGCTTGCAACACGAATACGGCTAGTTGCGCACCTAACGCCGCCACCGTGCCGGCGATCAAGCCCATGAACAGAAATTCTAGTCCTAGCGCGCCCAAGATCGTCTTCTGAGAACTGCCCAATGTTCTAAGAATGGCTGACTCCTGGGCCCGCTCATCAAACGACGATGCTATGGCTGCAAATAGAACCAATACTCCGCAGGCTAAGATCATAAGTAGCATCAATTCTAAACCTAGGCTAACCCGATCAATAACGATACGAATCCGATTAATAATTTCATCTAGCGCCACCACTAATACGGTGGGGTGCAGTTCCAAAAGGCGGTTGATAAAAACCTTATCTTCGCGCTCCAGATAGGTACTGGTAATCCAGTTGGGTGAAAAACCTTCGAGCACCCCTTCTGGAAAGATGATATAAAAATTAGGCCGCATACTATCCCAGTCTACTGACCTCAAACTAGTCAAGGCGGCATCGAACTCGCGACCGCCTACATTAAAGGTGAACAGATCACCAAGAGCGACACCCAACTCGTTGGCAACCTCCTCTTCCATCGAAAACTCCATCGATTCCGAACCAGCATATGACCACCAGTCTCCCGCT
Source organism: uncultured Porticoccaceae bacterium (assembly GCA_964623085.1). GTDB lineage: Bacteria > Pseudomonadota > Gammaproteobacteria > Pseudomonadales > GM7GCV1 > CAZUTO01. Next base: position 92,745 of record CAZUTO010000002.1, on the reverse strand, counting down.
ACAATTTCGTTGGTATCTGGCAAGCTCGTCGACCAAGTAAAGTTCACCTCACGATCAAGTCCATCGACATCTCGCATTCGTTCCTGAGTAAGCACCTCGCCATTTTGTGCAACAAGTCGGCCTCTAACCATCGGATACCAGCCCGCGTCTTCCAAGCCTGAATCCGACAGCATGACTTCAATAGGCTCGACTTCCCAGCTCATCATGTTCACAAGAAAGTGATTGGGCGCATCCTCAGGTAATTGTGCGCGCCAATCTTCTAGAAGCGAGGTGCGCATGGCAATCATGATAAACAGCAACATAATCGTGAATGAAAACGCGATAGATTGCAGAGCAGCAGGCCAACGGCGGCGCCATAGGTTTCCGATTGCTAATCGCCAAATACTGCCAGCCGGCCCGGCTATTTTGCGAATCAAAAGAAGCACGCCGTAGATCAACCCACCCAAAAGGATAGCAACCACCGCCATACCGAATAAAAATACAAGTGCAATCAAAAAACTCTTGCTGTACCAGAGTAAAATAAAAAGAAGCAATGACAAACCAATCCCGATTCTTGTTTTTATACCTAGCGCAGATACAGGAATATCTCTTCGCAAAACACGTAACGGTGCGATGGAAGGCAAATGCCAGAGTGCTGGAAGCGCAAAGCCGATAAGACACAAAAAGCCGGTCACAACAGCAGTCACAAGAGGAGCCGTCCCTGCGGGTGGCAACCCTCTTGGAAGTAACTCAGAAATCGCCCACATCAATAGCATGTGGACCACCCATCCAAGCAGAATGCCCACCAATGCAGAAGTTACGCCCAGAATACTGAGCTGCTGTGCGAGCAGTGTTCTTACCCGCACAGTCGATAAACCCCAGCTTTTCATCAAAGCGATCTGGTCTTTCTGTCGCTCAGCATAGCGTTGGCTAGAGAGTGCGAGCGCCACCGCAGCCAAAAGCAATCCGACCGTTCCTGCCAGCAATAGAAAGCTTTGACCTCGACCCAAGGTTTCACTCAATCGTTCTTCGGATTCTTCTGGCGTCTGCACCCGAAGTTGTTCTGTGCTTTCCTCGTCGGCCCACTGTCGATATTCATTAACGATAGACTGCTCACCAGCGAGCAGCAACGAATAACGCACACGGCTACCGGGCAACACGACACCCGTTGCGTCAAGATCTTGATGGTTCATCATGACCCTTGCACCGATAACTGAAAATCCGGAGCCACGATCAGGCTCGTGAATAAGCACCTTTGTGACTCGCAGTGCTTTTTCACCGACTTCAAGTGAATCACCGATACTCATTCTAAGCATTGGCAAGAGCCGCTCCTCTACCCAGACTTCCCCTGGGCGCGGCCCATAGTCAACGTCTTTCCAGCCAGATGAATCAACAGTGAATGCTTCATCAGCGAGCGTTAATTGCCCTCGCAGTGGGTAGCCATCCTCGACAGCTTTTACAGAAGCAAGATGATTGCTGTCGCCAAAAAACACCATTGACGAAAACTGTGCGATCTTAGCCGTGGATAGCCCATCTGACTCCGCGCGCGCTCGATATTTAGATTCAATTTCTCGACTATCTCTAAGTCGAAGGTCGGCAGCGAGAAAGCTGCTCACTTCTCTATTCAAGCCGGATTGCACTCGATCCGAAACCAGCGCCACCGCCGCAACAACGGCAACAGCAAGTACCAGTGAGGATGCAATCAGCCCGAGTCGACCGCTCTTCCAGTCTCGCCAGAGTAGTTTTAGTGCAATCATTGCGACACTAACATTTTGAAACTAGGGATCCAGACTCGAGAACCAGCTTGCGATCACAGCGATCCGCAAGTCTCTGCTCATGCGTTACCAATACGAGAATAGTGCCTTCTTCTTGGTTCAACTGAAAAAGTAGATCGCTGACTTTTGCTCCAGTCTTACTATCCAAATTACCCGTTGGCTCATCTGCAAACAAAATCTTTGGCTGGCATGCAAATGCACGAGCCAAAGCGACGCGTTGCTGTTCACCGCCAGAAAGCTGCAACGGATAATGATGATGACGCGCGGCTAGACCCACTCTTTCCAGAAAAGTGTGGGCCAAATTAATCGCATTTTTGTCACCGCGTAATTCAAGCGGTAACGCAACGTTTTCCTCTGCCGTGAGGCTAGGAAGAAGCTGGAATGTTTGAAACACAAAACCGACTAATTCGGACCTAACTTTGGCCCGCTGTTCTTCGTCCATCGCAGTGATGCAATGCTCACCCAGATATATCTTTCCAGAAGTGGGAACATCCAAGCCCGCAAGCAATCCAAGAAGCGTCGACTTACCAGCGCCGGAGGGCCCTACGATGGCGATACTCTCTCCCGGATCGACCGAAAAACTAATATCTGACAGAAGATGTAGCTCGCCGTCCACCGTATTTACGGCTTTACAAAGCTCTTCTGTTTTTATCATTTTTTGTGTGCAAAATAGAATACATGTTCAGATATCTTAGCAGTTGCCTTGGTCGCAACCAGATCAGATTCGTTACGTTATGTTTAGCGGCTTCCGGCTCATTCCTATCCGGAAATACTTGGGCTGAACGCATTCTCGTTATGGGTGATAGTCTTAGTGCTGCCTATAACATTCCCATCGAATCTGGATGGGTGGCGCTTCTCTCAGAGGATCTCGCTCCCGAGCATGAGATCATCAACGCAAGCGTGTCAGGTGAAACCACCGGTGGAGGGCTAGCAAGGCTGCCCGCTCTTTTAGATGCGCAAAAACCGGATTGGGTCATCATCGAGCTTGGTGGTAATGATGGGTTGCGTGGTTTTCCCATCCAGCTCATCCGTGACAATCTCACCCGTATGGGAGAGTTAGTGGAAGCAGCAGGTGCCAAACCTATGTATTTTGGTATCCGTATTCCACCCAACTATGGTGCCCGTTATACAGACGCATTCACGAGCCTATTTCCGGAAGTGGCGACAAACAGATCTGCACCCTATTTGGATCTGTTTCAGCCAGCATTCTATGAAAATGACGCGTTACTCCAAGAGGATGGTATCCACCCTACCGAGGCTGCGCAGCCATCGATTCGGGACGCCGTCCAATCGTTCTTGGTAGATACGCTGACAAACCCTTAGCAGAGTTAAAACCTATCTCACCGCTAAACGCTGACCTCGTCAACAATCATTAGCTGCAATGATTCTTGTCCACGATACTCATTGACACTAAGCCGGTAAGCTAACTGCACAGTGGCATTTTCGACACATTCACTCGATGGTATCGCGCTAAACCAAATAGCATTCAATACCCGCTCTTCTTCCTCAAGAATCAATACTAGTTTGAGATGCGTTTCTTTTAGCCAACGCATCGACTGGATACGAAATCGTCCGTGAAATATAGGCTCGGAAAGCGCCTGCCCCCATGGGAGCAGTTGACTCAAACTGCGAGCAAACTCCAAACTAAGGTGCTCTGCGCCAAGTTCGCCATCGCTCCATATCACGGCCTCAAAATCATCCTCACTCAAGGCTGCGTGAACTTCCTGATCAAATACCTCTGCAAAAGTATCGTAGTTTGTTTCCGACAGACTCAGGCCCGCTGCCATCGCATGACCACCAAACTTCACTATCAAGCCAGGATGTTTAGTTGCTATTCGATCCAATAAATCGCGCATATGTAGTCCCGCAATTGATCTTGCTGAACCTTTTAATTCCGCCGAATCGGCCTGATCTGTGTTCGCTTTAGCAAACGCAATAGCAGGACGATGCATGTTTTCTTTCAGTTTCGATGCTACCAGCCCCACTACACCCTGATGCCAATTGGGCTGATATACACAAAGCCCCCATGCCAATTGATTCGATTCGACTTTGAGCATGTCATCAATGAGATTGATCGCATCGCCCGTCATTTCCGCTTGAATCTGTCGACGTTCAATATTGGTATGATGTAAGTTCAGCGCTAACTCGCGCGCAATCGAAGCCTCATCTGCAAGCAAACAGCGAATACCTTCACTAATGTCATCTAGACGGCCTGCCGCATTAATACGCGGCCCGACGACAAACCCAAGGTCAGATGACACTGCCTTAGCACTGTTGCGACCAGCGATCTCAAACAAAGATTTTATCCCTGGATTTCCATTCTCCGATCTTATTCGTTTAAGGCCATTGGTGACCAATAGACGATTGATACGGTCCATCGGAACCAAATCCGCCACTGTACCTAGCGCAACCAAATCAAGAAAACTTTCTAATCGTGGCTCGGTAATCGAATTCTGCTCAAACCAATCCAGCTCGCGCAATCGCCTTCTTAACGCGATCATCAAGTAGAAAAGGACGCCGACACCGGCGAGGTTTTTACTGGGAAAATCACAACCATTCTGATTAGGATTCAAAATCGCGTTGGCATCTGGCAACCTGTCTCCAGGCAGGTGGTGATCAGTGACAATTACCCGAACATCTTGCTCTCGTAAGGCTTGCACTCCTTCTACACTAGATATGCCATTATCGACCGTGATCACCAAGTCTGGCGTAAATTTAAGCGCTACCTCTGCAATCTCAGGCGATAGCCCATAGCCATAGTCAAAGCGATTCGGCACCAGAAAATCAACGTTACTTGACCCCATCGCCTTTAACGCGCGCACAGCTAGTGCAGATGCTGTTGCTCCGTCAGCATCATAGTCACCAAGGATAAGAATGCGTTGATCCGATGCTAGGGCCTCCTTTAGCAGTTCGACAGCGGTTTCCATGCCCTTCATTTTATTTGGCTCCGGCATACTAGAAAGCCGGTGATCCAAACAGGCTTTCGTGGTGATTCCACGCGCCACCATAAGTCTTTGATGTATTTCTTGCGTTGATTCATCAAAACTTGCTTTTGACAAATCGGCCATATGGACTTTTAATCTTTTCATAGACAATGAAAAATTGACTTAAATATTTGGGTACATAACGGGAGATAAATACGCATGACAGTGCTATACGGAGCCCCTCTTTCACCTTTTGTAAGAAAAACCATGCTTGCACTCGCACACAAAGGCGTTGAATACGACCAAGTTATTGTATCCCCTGCAAACAGAACGGAAGACTTTTTCCGCATCAGCCCATTGGGAAAGATCCCCGCCTATAAGGATGACCGAATCACGCTTTGCGACTCTACAGTCATATGCGAGTATCTAGAAGAAAAATACCCCACCCCCGAGCTATTTCCTTTTGGGGCTGCTCAGCGTGCTAGGACCAGATGGTATGAAGAATATGCAGATACCACACTCGCGGAAATCTGTACTTTTAAGATATTTCGCAACAAATTTTTAAAACCAACTGTCCTCAATCAACAGCCTGATAGCGATCAACTACAAAAGGCGATGGCAGAAGAACTGCCTATTGCTCTGGATTTTCTCGAGCTCGAACTCGCCGATAAAAACTACTTTGTGGCGGGTATTCTCAGCATGGCGGATCTCGCGATTAGCAGCCAGCTTCTTTCTCTGCGAATCAGTGGTATCGCACTCGATCTTTCTCGATGGCCGCGCTTGGGCAGCTATCTCAGTAGGCTATGTGCCCTAGATATATACAAGGCCCAAATCAGCCTCGAAGACAAGGCAATAAAAACGCTGAGGGAAAAAAGCTCGGTAGCCTAGCGATAGATTTTATCGAATTTATTTATCCGACCGTATGTTTTCCGCGATATACGCGTGGACAGCATTTTCATCATTGTCTAAACGAGTATAAGCTTCTTCTCGATCAAACAAATCACGTAAGTGATGTGGCAATGATGGATCCGTTGGATAACCGCTTTTCCGAACAGCTTCTGGAAATTTCGCCGGATGTGCAGTAGCCAAACAAATCATTGGATGATCGCTGGTGCGGCGGGTTTTTCTAGCAGCCTGCACACCGATAGCAGAATGAGGGTCAAGTAGGTATCCGGTGCTTTCGAATTCGCGCTTAATCGTATCGAGCATTTCGTCATCGTCTAATCGATAGCTGCTGAAGAGTTCATGCGCTTTCTCTAACGCTGAGTCAGACAACTTCAACTCTCCCGATTCTTTGAGATCATCCATACGCTGTTTGATCAAATCGCCATCTCGGCCATGTAAGTCGAACATCATTCGTTCGAAGTTCGAAGAAATCATAATATCCATGCTAGGCGAAAGACTTTGTATGAGCGGTTTCAGACTGTAATCGTTACCACTAATACAGCGGTGCAAAATATCATTGGCGTTTGTGGCAATGACTAACTGCTCTATCGGCAAGCCCATCCGCTTAGCCAGATAGCCTGCAAATATGTCGCCGAAATTCCCCGTTGGCACAGAGAAAGACACCTTTCGATGCGGTGCGCCCAGTGCCGCTGCTGCATAAAAGTAATACACAATCTGGGCCATAATTCTCGCCCAGTTTATCGAATTCACAGCCACGAGCTGACGCCCTTCCGGCAGAAAGCTTTGGTCAGAGAAACTGGCTTTAACCATATTTTGACAATCGTCAAAATTTCCATCGAGAGCAATATTGAAAACATTATCCGAAAGAACCGTGGTCATTTGTCGCCGCTGAACTTCGGAGACACGGTTGTGTGGATGTAAAATAAAGATATCGACATTATCGCTATGTCGACAGCCTTCGATAGCGGCTGAGCCCGTATCTCCGGATGTCGCTCCCATGATAACGACGCGCTTATCTCGCTTTTTCAACAGGTAGTCCAACACTCGCCCAAGAAACTGCAGTGCGAAATCTTTAAACGCCAACGTCGGACCGTGAAAAAGTTCAAGTACCCAGAGGTTACCTTCTAGCTGGGTCAGTGGTGCGATCGCACTATGACGAAATTCAGCATAGGTTTCGTCAATCAGCCGACGTAAATCGGCGTCTGGAATGGCATCCGCAACAAAGGGCTGCATCACGGTAAAAGCTAGATCTTCATAGCTCATCCCTGCCATATCAGCGATTTGTTGCTGGCTAAAGGACGGTAAAGTCTCTGGCACATAAAGCCCACCATCTGTCGCAAGACCGGTGAGCATAGCTTCTTCGAAGCCTAAAACTGGCGCTTCTCCGCGCGTACTTATGTATTTCATTACTGACGTCTCAGGATTTAACTTTCGAGTCGATCGACGCGAATATGTGTCACAGAACCGACTACAACATCGAGCTGCTCTAGCTTAGAGACTAGGCTATCAAAATCAGATTGCTTGGCAACGCTCGTCAATACGACAATCGGTACCTCAGCATGTTGGGCGGGACGATCTTTTTGCACCATCGCTTCGACACTAATGCTGGCTTCGGAAAAAATCTCGGTAATCTGTGAAAGTACACCTGGCTTATCGATCGCGTTAAAACGCAAATAAAGCGCTGTTTCACATTCCTCTATCGACAACACAGGGTAATCATTCAATTTTTGATGATGAAAACCGAGATAAGGTGTCCGGCACTCTGCCGTTACATCAATCTGGCGCGCAATCTCGACAACATCCGCCACCACTGATGACGCAGTTGGGCCGGCGCCAGCGCCCGCCCCTGAATATAACGTTGGGCCAACCGCATCGCCTTCAACCATCACGGCATTCAATACACCATCTACATGTGCAATCAATTGTGATTTGGGCACCAAGGTCGGATGAACACGCATTTCAATGCCCGCTTCCGTCTGTCGCGCAATACCGAGATGTTTGATACTGAAGTCCAGCTCGGCTGCATTAGAAACGTCAATAGGTTCTAACTTACTAATGCCTTCAGTAAATACTTTGTCAAACTGCAACGGAATGCCAAATGCTATTGATGCAAGAATGGCTAATTTATGCGCCGCGTCAATACCTTCTACGTCGAAGGTTGGGTCCGCCTCCGCATACCCGAGTTCTTGCGCTTCTTTCAACACGTCGGAGAAATCGCGACCTTTGTCGCGCATTTCCGTAAGAATAAAATTACCTGTGCCGTTGATAATGCCAGCGACCGACTCGATCTGATTAGCAGAGAGTCCTTCTCTCAGCGCTCTAATAATTGGGATACCACCTGCGACAGCTGCTTCATACGCGACCGCCACTCCGTTCGCGGCAGCTGCCTCGAAAATCTCGTTGCCACATTCTGCAATCAATGCCTTATTGGCTGTCACAATGTGCTTGCCGTTAGAGATCGCTTCAAGAACGAGATCTTTTGCAGTCGTTGTTCCGCCAATCAGCTCGACAACAATATTCACATCAGGATCACGAACGACATCGAATATATCGCGACTAACTTTCAGAGCAGATGTATCTGCGTTTGGATTGTCACGTCGAGCCCCAATATGGGAGACAACAACAGATGTGCAAGCTCGCGCCTCTATGACGTCTGCGTTTTCCACCAAAACACCAAGTGCTCCGCTGCCTACCGTACCCAAGCCGCATATACCAATATTTACCTGCTTCACTCACATCTCCAGCTACTGGTTTAAAAGTATTCTTCAAAAAAAAAGGCCGCGCATTGTAGCACGGCCTTTCTGTGTTTTTTCCAGCAGCACAGCTGCTAAATCATTCGGCAGTAATACCTAAAAGCTCAGCATAATTTTCTGGTGATCTGTAACCCGGATGCAACGAACCATCAGGTAGAACAATAGCTGGCGTGCCACTGATACCAAACTTTTGACCAATCGCGTAGTGCTTCTCAAGTGGATTGTCATCACAAGGTTCAGCGGATACTTTCTTGCCATCTTTCAAGTCATCCATTGCCTGATTTTGATCATCAGCACACCAAGCTTTTACGGTTTCTTCATAAGACATTGTAAAGTTACCATTGTCGCCGCGAATACCTGTGCGCGGATAAGCAAAGTATCGCACCTCAATTCCGAGAGCATTCATTTCAGCCATCTGCTCATGGAGTTTGCGACAATAACCACAGGTCACGTCTGTAAATACGTTCATTACCGCTTTTGTTTCCCCTTCAGGGGCATAGATAATTATTTCTGATTCCGGTATCGACGCTAACTGCTGTTTGCGATCTTCAGAACGAGCAATCTCTGTTGCATTAACAAAGCGATCTGGCTCTGAAAAGTAGAGCTCTCCAGCAAAGAAATGCTCGGCATCTTCTGAAACATAGATAGTTTGACGGTTTTCGATAGAAAATTCGTAATAACCCTCAAGAGGTGATTTTTTTAGCTCTGTAAATTGCAAATCAGATCTATCAGCTTGCAACGGCTCAATCACTAGCTCATTAATTCTCTGAATCACTGCATCATCTTGAGATTGCGCGGCTATATTTAAGCTACAAAGAGTCAAACATGCTATAGCAACAAACCTGAATATTTTCATATATTTACCAGACCTTTATAACGTAATTTCTTTTAGGTATTTGACCATTCTACACTGCTAGCCCAACTGTAATGCGTTAACAAAAGGACATAGGGTAATTAATGAGCACTCGTTAACGTTTTTGATTATACAAAAAAAATACTACCACTGCAGACGTCAGCCCCGAGGGTGATGTTGCTTATGCATATCTTGCAAGCGCTGCTGAGCAACGTGCGTATATATCTGCGTAGTAGACAAGTCACTATGCCCAAGCAATAGCTGCACAACCCTAAGATCTGCACCGTGATTCAATAAGTGGGTCGCGAACGCGTGTCTTAAAACATGTGGAGAGATCGACTTCTCTATGCCTGATCTTGCAGCATAGTATTTGATTCGATGCCAGAACGTTTGCCGCGTTATGTGACGTTTGCGTGTCGAGACGAACAGTGCGTCAGTGACTGTTCCATCGAGCAACTCAGGCCGCGCTTTTTGGACATACTGATTAATCCAATGAACAGCCTCTTCACCCAAGGGTACGAGTCGCTCTTTATTGCCTTTACCGAAAGTACGTATAACGAATTGGCGCAGATTCACCTGACTGACATCCAGATTAACGAGCTCCGATACTCGCAGGCCACATCCATATAGCACTTCCAACATCGCCTTATCGCGCAACTCTATCGCAATATCCGTATTTGGCTCTGCCAATATTCGCTCTACATCCTCTTCCGAAAGCACCTTCGGTAAAGACCGACCTACTTTTGGGCTCTCAAGCAGAAGAGTAGGATCTTCCTGGATCATCTCTTCACGCTGCATCCATCGAAACAGCCCTCTCAAGCATGAAACTGCGCGTGCAGTTGATCGCGCCGAATAATTTGCTTCAAACCGATATGCCAGATACCTCTGTAAGCCCACTTGAGCAATGGTTTTTAGCTCATATTCTGAGTTATCCAGCCACGAAGAAAAAAAGTCTAGATCACGACGATAGGACTGCAGCGTGTTATTGCTTAGCCCCTTCTCGGTCCAAAGGCTATCGAGATACCTTTCTATTAAAGATTGGTCTTTTTTCATCGCTTATGCCTAAACCGCATTTACATTGCACTGACATAGAGTCCAATATCACATAAAAAAAGCGCCCATAGGCGCTTTTTTTTAAACTTAACAAACTTGCGACGCTAGTCTAATCGCTCCTTAATACGAGCAGCTTTACCAGACAGTTCGCGCAAGTAGTAAATCTTCGACTGAGCCACATCACCACGACGCTTCACTTCCACACTATCGACAAGCCGGCTATAGGTTTGGAAGGTACGCTCTACACCAATGCCATGGGAGATCTTTCGCACTGTAAACGATGAGCCCAATTGACGGCTTTTTACACCGAGCACGACACCTTCGAATGCCTGTAAACGCTCGCGCGTGCCTTCTTTTACTCGCACTTGCACAACAACGGTGTCTCCAGGACCAAAGTCCGGGAGCTCTTTATTCATCTGTTCACTTTCTAGCTCGGCAATAATGTTGTTACGTCCGCTCATGGGGATCTCCAATCATCCGGTATTCTATAAATCTATATGTTTAGCTTAATTGTCTTACTTTACCTATAGGCAATTTGAATACTCTTTATCTCAAATTACCAATATCTCTATTCAACCTTTTAAAAGGTCTGGCCGCCGTTTCTGCGTTCTATCTAACGCTTTCGATCGTCGCCATTCTTCAATCTGTTTATGGTTACCGCTCATCAGCACATCGGGAACACTTAAGCCTTCATAGACTTCGGGTCTCGTATAATGCGGGCAGTCTAGCAACCCATCTTCAGCAAAAGAATCCTGCTTTGCTGATTCTTCATGGCCCAATGCGCCAGGTATTTGCCTCACTAACGCATCCACTAACACCATCGCTGGCAATTCACCGCCACTAACGACGTAATCACCGATTGAAATCTCTTCATCTACTTCGAGTTCAATCAAGCGCTCATCAATGCCTTCGTAACGCCCTGCAATTAATATTAGGTCCTTACCCTCAGAATAAATGCTTTCAACACGATCCTGATTTAACCTTTGCCCCTGTGGCGACAGGTACAATGTCCGAGCATCTGACCCCAACCACTTTCGTGCTTCACCTATCGCGTCACGAAGAGGCTGAATCATCATGACCATGCCAGGACCGCCACCAAAAGGCCTGCCGTCAACCGTTCGATGTTTATCCGCCGCATAATCACGTGGATTAAAACAACGAAGCTCTGACAACCCAGCTTTTAGGCTCTTCGATGTGACACCAAATTCGGTTAGTGCCTTCATCATTTCCGGAAACAAACTGATTACGGCAATTCGCATCTCTCTGTTTCCTAAAATTCTGGATCCCAATCAACGTTAATATCGCCCGTAGCCAAATCAACGTCTTTTATTACTTGTTCGCATAGCCAAGGGATTAATCTTTCAGCTTGATCAATGCTTTCATCATCACCTCGAACAACCAGCACGTCATTAGCCCCTGTTTCAATCAGCTCGGCAACAACGCCTAAATCCAATACTTCATCTCGTTTGGCATCAGTAGTTTTAACTCTAAGCCCAATCAATTGGCTCCAATAAAACTCACCTTGATCCAATTCAGGTAAAACACTTTGTGGCACAGAGATAACAGCACCAATAAGCTCTCTAGCTTGCTCCCTATCGCTTAGCCCAGAAATATGAGCTACTAATGTTTTGCCCTGCTTTCGCCAGTGACTTACCTCGACACTAAACTGACCTGCCGGCCCATGTAACTGCCAAGGTTGATAACTAAAAATATTTTCTCGCGGCTGGGTATCCGAAAACACTTTCACCCAGCCTTTTACGCCATGTAGACCAGAAATCTCACCCAGCCTTAATTGGCCCTGCTGCAACTCAACGTCTGTTTTCACTGACATCAAGTATCCTCATTTTTGAGAGCAACAAATATGTTAAGGCGACGCAGCCTCACGAGCTTCCGTCAAAAGGCTAGCCACACGTTCAGAAAGCTGCGCGCCTTGGCCAACCCAGTATTCAACACGCTCCAAATCAACGCGCAAACGTTCCTGACTCCCACGCGCGATAGGATTAAAGAAACCGAGGCGTTCGATGTATCTGCCATCTCGCGCGTTGCGACTATTTGTAACGGTGAAGTGGTAAAAAGGGCGCTTTTTAGCACCACCGCGTGAGAGTCGAATCGTTACCATGAACAAAATACCTGCTTAATTAGTTTGAGCATCTAGTCTATTAACGACTAAATACTGCCGAAATTATCAATAAATTCAGACGCCTAAATGCTGATAACCTACAGCTCCCAAGCCCGAAAAGGCGCGTATTTTACGGAAAACGCCCTCTATATGAAACCATTATTTTTCGGCGTGGATAGACGGCTATTTTTTCTGCTTCTTTAGCTGCTGAAGTAGCTCTGGCGGAATGTCTGCGCCACCAGGTAAGCCTGGTAAACCATTAGGTACGTCCATTCCCGGTGGAAGTGCTCCCGGCATACCACCTCCCGCGGCAGCTGCCCCGCCTGCTCCACCAAGTGCGTTGAGCATTTTCCCCATTCCTTTTCCACTACCCATCTTCTTCATCATTTTCTGCATTTGCTTGTGCTGCTTAAGCAAACGCATGAGATCCTGCAAGCTCGTGCCTGACCCTTGAGTAATGCGACGTTTACGCGAACCGTTAAGCACTTCTGGATTTTGTCTTTCAAAGGGTGTCATCGAATCTATGATGGATTCCATGACCGCAAATTGTTTCTGGGCATCTGTCTGTTCCAACATTTTGGACATGTTTCCCATACCCGGCATTTTGTCCATCAATGCGCCCATACCGCCAAGGTTTTTCATCTGCTGAAACTGATCACGTAAATCTTCTAAATCAAACCCTTTACCTTTACTACGGCTGATTTTGCGTGCGAGCTTATGCGCTTTTTTCTGGTCGACTTTGCGCTCTACATCTTCAATTAGAGAGAGAATGTCGCCCATACCAAGAATGCGCGAGGCAATCCGGTCAGGGTGAAAAGGCTCCAGTGCCTCCACTTTTTCGCCAACGCCCAAAAACTTAATGGGCTTACCCGTAATATGACGAACCGATAGCGCCGCCCCGCCACGCGCATCACCATCTACTTTAGTCAGTATGCACCCTGTGAGATCCAGCACCTCATCAAATGCCTTGGCCGTATTAACCGCATCTTGGCCAGTCATTGCATCAATAACGAAGAGTGTTTCAGCAGGTTTTAGCGACGACTGTAATTCGCTGATCTCGCTCATCATATCTTCGTCAACAGCGAGTCGGCCGGCAGTATCCACAATGAGCACATCAGCAAATTGCCTTTTTGCATGGGCTACCGCGTTCTGCACAATTTCAAGCGGGCGCTGATCCGACTCGCTTGGAAAGACTTCTACCTCGATTTCTTCACCCAGACGCTGCAACTGCGCAATAGCCGCTGGCCGATACACATCGGCACTGACCATTAACACTGATTTCTTTTCCCGATCTTTTAGGTGCCTGGCTAGTTTAGCGGCGGAAGTTGTTTTACCCGCGCCTTGCAAGCCTGCCAACAAGATGACGGCTGGCGGTTGTGTTGCCAAATTAAGAGATTCATTAGCCTTGCCCATGAAGGCGATCAGTTCTGATTCAACAATTTTTATAAACTGCTGACCGGGATTTAGGCTGCTACTGACTTCCTGACCAACTGCCGTCTCGCTAACACTATCAATAAATGTCTTTACGGCAGGCAATGCAACATCGGCCTCGAGCAATGCAACCCTGACTTCGCGCAGCGTTTCTTTGATATTTTCTTCGGTTAGTTTGCTATTACCGCTTATTTTTCTAAGCGTTTGACTAAGTCGATCTTGAAGGTTTTCAAACATGGCGGACATCACCTTAAAACGGGGGCAGCAGGATACCATAAGGCGCTTTGATGATCGCGCTTTGATGTGCCAAACTGCTGCACTAGGAGGTAACGATCAAATCTAATGTCACCTTTATTTTCGGCTCTTACGATAACTTGCTATGTCCTTACGCTTTGGCCTTTGTGCAGAGGTCTATGGCAAGGCCATCGGCCCTGCCTCAACCGCGTTCTCGTATTCAGCATTCTTGGTGGTGTCTGTCATTTAATTGGCACGCTATTAGCTATATTCTCTGATGGCCAAACAAACTTTAGCTTGACGCTGAGTGGCTCATTGATTTTTTCAGTTACCGTCATACTCATTGCCTTAGGTGGTATTCGCCATCCTATTCATTCGTTACTGCTAGTCATTGTTCCAATTGCGGTAATTTTTATTGTCACCACTTGGTTTGGCACGCCATCAAAAATCACAAGTCTTCCTGGCGGCACGGCGATGCATGTGGTGTTATCTGTATTGGCTTATGGAATTATTACCATCGCCGCCTGTTGTGCATTGGCGATGTACTATTGCAACTATCTTCTAAAGCACAAACAATTGGGACGCAGAATAGATTTTTTGCCGCCTATGGAAACCATCGACAAGCTACTTTTTGAGATGATTTTAGCTGGACAAGTCTTACTCAGCTTGTCGATAATATCCGGATTGGTTTTTGTCGAAGATTTTTTAGGCCAACGCTTGGCTCATAAAACCTTCTTCTCTCTCGTATCTTGGACCATCTTTGGCACTCTGATAGTCGGCCATTACAAGTTCGGATGGCGAGGTGCAAAAGCCATAAAATGGACACTCGCAGGATTCATAGCATTACTTATTGCCTATGTTGGCAGCAAATTTGTGATCGAGTGGATTTTAGGATCAGTATAAAAAGGACGATTAACATATGTGTTCATACATGGATTGTATTAGAGCTTCACACCACGGCCCATGAACATCTTAGTTGTCGATGACCATCGACTTTTTGTGAATGGGCTCAGACTAGTTTTGCAGCAACTTTCTGATGAAACTGAAATTGTTGAGGCATACACTGCTCAACGTGCACTTGGTCTGATCGATAGCGGGACCAATTTTGACCTCATTCTCACCGACTTAAAAATGCCTGGGTTTGGCGGACACGAACTCGTCCAATCCTTTACTTCGCGCAAGTTAACAACGCCTGTAGCTGTGATCTCAGCATCAGAATCACTCACTGATATGAAGAAAGCCTACGAACTCGGCGCTGCAGGATATATCTTTAAGTCGGACTCGTCTTTTGACCTTATTTCCAAAATACAAAATTTGATGAAAGGTGAGGAAGTGTTCCCAGAAACATTCTGGCAATCGCTTAGCAAAAACGAGACTCAGGTCGAGTCTGCCGCAAGCAAAGGAATAAGTGGATTAGGCAAAAGGAAAATGGAAGTGCTGCATTTACTCGCTCAGGGTAAATCAAACAAGCAAATCGCGGCCATACTCTGCATTTCAGAAACAACGGTGAAATTCCATATTCGCTCATTGTTTGCAGTATTGGGTGTAAATAACCGCACCTGGTGCGTGCGGGAAGCGATACGTCTAGAGCTTATTGACGACATCAAACTATAGATCGAAAACATGAAAACCACCTCCGCCACAATATCTGATCAGAAAATTGCGGCTGCCAAGATTGAACTCTTAATCAAACAAAATAAGGTAACGTTTTTTGCCTCAAATCTAGGTGCACCTACTGTTCTCGCGACCCTACTCTATCTAATCGGAAGGTCCAGCCCCGCAATCATCGTCACTTGGCTGCTCGTAGGTTACACAATCTGTCTAGTTCGTTTTTTGCATCACCAAAAATTGCAGGATTTTGAAAATATAAAACGTTCTATAACCGGATGGGAAAGCGATCTAATCATACTCTCCGCTTTCAGTGGTTGCTTTTGGTCAGCAAGTGGTATTCTTTTTATGGATACGACTAATACGGCTCAATCTCTGACGGTGATCGCAGGATTAATTGGGGTAATTTCCGGTTCTGCTCCTGCTCTAATAAGTCATCGCAAAATTTTCCTCACGTTTATCTTATCCGCATGGATTCCGACGGGGCTTTACTTCTTATTTCAAGCTGAGCCTCTTTATATCGGGATCGCTGTCATGGGCACGGTTTTTGTTGCTATCGTCATTTCGTTTTCGATTTCCCAGTTTCGTGCCATTGAATATTCACTCCGAGTGAAATACGAGAATATCGAGCTACTTGAAGAACTAAAGATTCAAAAACAAAACGCAGAGGACGCTAACAAAGCCAAATCGCGTTTTTTAGCTGTTGCAAGTCACGATCTGCGACAGCCTATCCACGCGATGAGACTCTTTTCCGAAACCCTATCGCAACGCATAGATGACAAACAAAATCTATCGATTATGGCAAAACTGAAAACGTCTATAGTGGCACTATCTGACTTGCTTGATTCTCTGCTAGATTTATCCAAATTAGATGCTGAAGCCATCATCCCCAACAAGCACGATATCAATGTTTCCAGTTTACTTCGCAGCATTGCTACTGAAGCATCTGCGCAGTGCCATGCCAAAGGTCTGAAATGGACTTGCCGATGCCCAGAGTCTTTCTATCTAAACACCGATGCTGTCCTACTTGAGCGGATCTTAAGAAATCTTATTTGGAATGCTATTAAGTGCACTTCTACCGGTGGAATTTTAATTGCGGCCAGAAAGAGAAACCATTGTCTACGTATAGAAGTATGGGACACAGGGCATGGCATTCCACCCAATGAATTCAAAAGCATATTCAAAGAATTCCATCAGATCGAAACACCTGAGCTAGAAACGCAAAATGGTATAGGGCTTGGATTATCTATTGTAGATCGCCTATGTCAGCTTCTAGGCTTCACCATTTCACTTCGGTCAACTCCCGGCCGCGGAAGTGTTTTCTTCCTAGAAATGCCGCTTCTTGAGCTATCACCAGACTTAGCCGTGCCGGCTACCGAACCTAGGACGCAAGCATCACTGCCAGATTCTGATTTAACCGGTGTTCAAATTTTAGTCGTAGAAGACGACAAAAATATCCTTCTTGCAACCGAGCAAATTCTAAAAAAATGGGGCTGCCATCCTCTGACAGCTACTACCGATAAAGAAGTACAACTACTGTTAGAGACAGTCACGCCAGACCTTATTCTCACCGACTACACTCTAAGAAATTCCGTCCCCGGTGACAAAATCATTGAGCTGGTTGAGGCGCAAGTGGGATTCAAAATTCCCAGCATTATTCTGACTGGCGATACCGTAATAGGAGATATAAAACAGGCCAAATTACTAGCTGGTGTCTTTCTTTATAAACCTGTAGAACCAGAAACCTTGCGAAAAGTCATCATACAGCTGCTTAACCAACAACTCGTTGATTAAAAGTTGCCATACGAACAAATCTGAGACAACATATTCACCGTGTATTATTCATACAGGAAAAGTTCGCGTTGAATGACGCTCCAACGGGCTTCTTAATCGGATTACTCGTATTCCTCATCTGCGTATCCGCTTTTTTCTCCAGCTCTGAGACAGCAATGATGTCTCTTAATCGTTTCCGCTTGAAGCATCTGCGGAAACGTCACCCGGCAGCGCGCAGAGCAGCGTCCCTCCTCGACCGACCAGATAGATTAATCGGCCTTATCCTGATCGGTAATAACGCCATGAATATCTTGGCTACGTTGGTCGCCGGCATATTGTTTACTCGTTGGTTTGGTGCCTCTGCGGGGATTTGGCTGACCACCGGTTTGCTCACTATTATCATGTTGGTATTTGCAGAGGTGACCCCTAAAACGATCGCAGCGGTTCATCCAGAACGCATTGCTTTCCCAGCAAGCCGTATACTGAAGCTGCTTCTTAAACTTCTGCTGCCTCTCGTTAAGCTCATCAACTGGATCACCAATAGTTTAGTCAAGCTATTTGGAATAGACCCAACCAAACTAGACGACACAAATTTGAGTTCAGACGAGCTGCGCACGGTTGTTGGTGAAGCCGGAAAATTAATTCCAAATCAACACCAAGACATGTTGCTGGGTATTCTTGATCTAGAGAAGATCACGGTGAACGACATCATGATCCCGAGAAACGAGATCATCGGCTTGGACTTAAACTCAGAAATCGAAGTGCTGAAGAGTATCATTCTCGACAGTGAATTCACTCGCTTACCCGTGTTTCAGGGTGACATCAATAAGGTAGTCGGCATTCTCCACACCCGCTCTGTGAACCGCATTCTCAAAGATGGTCAACAGGGACTGAGCATAGAGTCCATCAAGCGTTTTTCAAACGAGCCTTACTTCATACCGGAAAACACTAAGCTTTCGACTCAGCTACTCAATTTTCAAAAAGCAAAAAGACGCCTGGGTTTCGTAGTGGATGAATATGGCGATATCGAAGGCCTCGCCACACTCGATGATTTACTCGAAGAGATCGTCGGGGAGTACACGACTTCAGACGCGGATGAAGAGTCGTTGATTGAAGGTCTGGGAGAAAACCAGTATCTGATTGATGGCAGTGCTTTAGTGCGGGATATAAACAAGGAAACGGGCTGGAGCTTACCCATTAGTGGGTCTAAAACATTAAATGGATTGGCACTAGAGCAATTGGAAGCATTGCCAGAAGGCGCCGTAAGTTTCTCTCTCGGGGATTATCGAGCGGAAGCGGTAAAAATGGGTGACAAGGTGATCGACAAGCTGCGCCTATGGCAATATCAGAGGACCGTTCAAGAAGAGCTACCAGAATAATCTAAAGGCCTAGTTGATCACTTATTTGCTTCGGCTGCCCTTTCCTTGC
Organism: uncultured Porticoccaceae bacterium; assembly: GCA_964623085.1. Lineage (GTDB taxonomy): Bacteria > Pseudomonadota > Gammaproteobacteria > Pseudomonadales > GM7GCV1 > CAZUTO01. The sequence continues at coordinate 73,909 of CAZUTO010000002.1, read as the reverse complement.
ATGCCTCAATCACCTCTCTTTTTTCCTCATCAGACATTGTTAGCCAATAGTTGATCTCTGATGTGTGCCTGTGGCAACCCAAACAGTAACCATCTTCACTGAGCTTACAAATACTTACACAGGGCGAGCCAACAACTTCTGCATCCAAATCTGACTGATCCATAAACCCATACTCACCTTATTTTGTTTGCTCTTACGTATCCAACTTATCGAGTAGTTCTTGCAGAAAAATGGCCGTTAGCCCCCAAATCTCATACTTATCAAAGTACCAACAGGGCATTTCATAGTAATTCCCGTCACGCTCTACTTTATCAATTCTTTCGGGGGCAGTTTCGATTAAAAAAGCCAACGGAAGATAAAAGATGGAATCAATTTCGTCTGGATTTTTAATGAGATTCAATTCGTCCGACACCTCGGCAACAAAAGGATATACCGTCAATCCGTGGAGAGATCGTCGCTCGGTTAAGCGGCCATGAATGGTTGCGCATTCAGATCTTAGCGAAATTTCTTCATGTGACTCCCGTAACGCAGTGTGCATCAATGACTGATCACCCTCCTCCCATCTCCCACCGGGAAACGCTACTTGGCCACCGTGCGTATTCATATTTACAGCACGCTGCGTCAGCACGATTTTAGGATCAGCCTTAGAATCAGTAATGGCGATAAGTACGCTCGCCGACCTGTTCAAATCTAAGCACGACAGATCGACCTGAACAGGAGAAAGTCGCTGTCTAAAACGAGTTAAGTTCATCAACAACCTGCTTTAGCAACACTTACCGTCCATACTGCTTAACCATACGAAGAATCAATAGGTTAAACTAACTTACCATGAAGTATTGTTCAAACTGTGCAGCGCCCGTCGAATTCAAAGTACCGGAACATGATGACCGGGAACGCTACTGCTGCCCGAGTTGCAATCATATTCACTATGTAAACCCCAAGGTCATCGTTGGATGCATACCCATATGGGAAGATAAAATTCTCATGTGTAAGCGCGGCATTGAACCACGAAAAGGCTATTGGACACTTCCTGGAGGGTTTATGGAAATGGATGAAACCACCGAGCAAGGTGCATTACGAGAGACATGGGAAGAAACGAGAGCGAGAGCCGAAATTGTTAAACTGCACGGTGTATACAACATTCCACAAATTAGCCAGATCTACTTCTTCTATCTCGCTAATTTACTCGCACCTGACTATGAAACAACGTTTGAATCTATTGAAATTCGGCTTTGCGAAAAGAAAGACATTCCCTGGGATCAACTAGCCTTCAAAGTCGTGGATCTCGCACTTAAGCAATACGTGGATGATAAAGACAACATACAGTTACCCTACCATCACAGTGAAATCAGGCTATAGACACCCTACTCTAATAACACTCATCAGATACCCACGTCTGGAAAGAAGGTCACCACACCGAAAGAAATGATCAGCATCAGTGCAATACCGAGCAAGACGAACCCCAAGGATTGCTTGGAATTCTCGCGGATATGGATCGTAGGTAACACATCCACAGTCGAAACATAGATAAAACTTCCCGCTGCAAATAAAACAGCTAAGCCCTGCCAAGGACCTTCACCCGCGTCAAAGAAAAACCAAGATAGAATCATTGCCAGCGGTGTAGCACAAGCGAAAAACAGCAAGTCGAGCATCGATCGTGTTCGGTCGTTGCGCTCATGCAGACTATAAGCAGAAAGACTAAATGCGGCCGGGAACTTGTGCATCAATACAACCACCGCGAGCTGAATGCTCAATACCAACTCCCCGATTGAGAATGCTGCGGCCAATACCACACCATCTGTCACCGCATGCAGAGTAAGCCCTATCATTAAACTTGAAGAGTGCTCTGCCGGATGGTTAACATGATCATGACTATGCTCTTCCATGTGATCATGATGTTCTTCGTGGACATCGTGTCCAAATCCGAAGCCTTCCAACGCCAGCATAAAAACGAAACCCAGCAATAGTGCGGTACCGCCAAAAAGTGCAGAGCCGTGCTCGTCGCTGTGATCTCCATGGTGACTTAAAAGCACAAATCCTTCCGGAATAGCAATTAGCATGGCTGCCGAAATAAGGAACCCTGCCGCCACGCACGTCATCCGAAAAAGCACTTTTGGTTTGGTAGCAATCGGATTAGCAAACGGCACCAAACCCGCGCCCAAAACGAAAAGGAAAATAAGTAAAGAGAATATTAGAAGACTAGCAAAGTCAGCCATTAGCAAGTGGTAGAAATCTACGGCCCATTATCGGGGCAGGCATTCAATCTTATCTTTGCAAAGAAAGCAAGGAAGCGAAGAAATGAATACTATCTTCGTCTCGAGCTAGCTCAGTCCTGCACTTAATTTAACGCCGACTGAGCATTCCTGAAGATCTTCATCCATGGCCCCTCATCACCCCAATCGTCCGGGTGCCATGAGTTGGTCACTGTTCTAAACGCACGTTCTGGGTGAGGCATCATGATCGTGGCGCGACCATCATCTGAGGTCAGAGCCGCAATGCCGTCCGGCGAGCCATTTGGGTTACATGGATATCGTTGCGTGACTTTATGATGATTGTCTACATAACGTGCTGATACCGTCGACAGTTTGGAAATCGATTGCGTACCACTGAATTCTGCTCGGCCCTCACCGTGTGCAACTGGCACAGGGATAACCGAGCCAGCCATACCTTCTAAGAGTATAGATGGGGATTCTTCTACTCGCACCAGCGCAACTCTCGCCTCAAACTGTTCTGATTCATTGCGAACAAATCGTGGCCAAGCTTCTGCACCAGGAATTAGTTGGCGCAGGTTCGACATCATCTGACAACCATTACAGATACCTAAACTAAAACTGTCTGGGAGATCGAAAAATGTACTGAACTGATCGCGCAGCGCAGCATTAAAAAGAATCGTTTTTGCCCAACCCTCGCCTGCGCCGAGAACATCGCCATATGAAAACCCACCACAGGCAACCATTCCAGAAAAATTGGAGAGAACATGTCGCCCATTGATCAGATCAGACATGTGTACGTCAATCGCATCAAATCCCGCTCGATCAAACGCCGCGGCCATTTCTAATTGACCATTGACGCCTTGCTCACGCAAGACTGCGATTTTTGGCCGCGTTTTCGCAATCTCAAACGAACTGGCGCTTACATCACTTGCGTCAAAGCTCAGCGATGCACTGAGCCCTGGATCATCGGCAGATATTTGCTCAAATTCCTGCTTGGCACAATCGGGGTTGTCGCGCATCGATTGAATTCTGAAACTAACTTCAGACCAGGTCTCTTGCAGGCTCGCTCTAGTTTCTTGATAAACCACATTATCGCCTTCAATGAGGCGGATTTGATCATGCTGGTTGATGCTGGCAACGGCTGTCACACAGCCCGAAAGGCCATAGCGCCCGAAGGCTGATTTAACTTCTTCCAAAAGACGCTGATCAATCTGAATAACCGCACCGAGTTCTTCAGAAAACAGCGCTTTAATTCGCTTCGCGCGCTCGTCTACGTAAATATCGAGCCCGCACCGTCCAGCAAAGGCCATTTCTGCTAGCGTACAAAACACTCCGCCATCGCTGCGATCGTGATAAGCGAGAATATGCCCGTTTTCCATCAACTCTTGAATAGCGCTAAAGAATCCTCTCAACAACTCTGGATTGTCTAGATCGGGTACTTGATCACCAAGCTCACTATAGGTTTGCGCCAATATTGAACCGCCCAACCGGTCCTTACTCATACCGAGATCAATCAGTAAAAGTGACGTCTCACTGCTACTGGTATCCAAACAGGGTGTGAGCGTTTTACGCACATCCTTTACTGGCGCAAATGCCGAAATAATAAGGGACAGCGGCGATGTCACTGCCTTTTCGCCGTCTTCATCTTTCCAAGCAGTGCGCATTGACATTGAATCTTTGCCAACGGGAATGGTAATTCCCAGCGCGGGGCATGTTTCCATTCCGACCGTCTCTACCGTGCGAAACAGTTTTTCATCTTCACCACTGTGGCCCGCTGCCGCCATCCAGTTTGCAGATAGCTTGATGTCGGACAATTGTTCGATGCGACTAGACGCGATATTAGTAATGGCTTCGCCAATTGCCATACGACCGGAGGCGGGCGCATTAAGGAGTGCATAAGGGGTTCGTTCGCCCATCGCCATAGCTTCGCCAGCTGTGGTATCAAACCCAGCAGTCGTCACCGCACAGTCTGCCACTGGAACTTGCCAGGGCCCGACCATTTGGTCACGCACGACTTGTCCAGTAATAGAGCGATCACCAATAGTGATAAGAAAACTTTTGTTCGCCACAGCAGGATGTTTCAACACACGCTGTATGGCTTCTGCCAGATCGATTTCGGAGACATCAAATTCGGTTGTCTGTGTAACCAACTTGTCGGCGATCCGATGCATCTTAGGTGCCTTACCAAAAAGCACAGACATGGGCAGATCCACTGGCTGTTCGGCGAATAAATCATCGTTGACTTTTAAAAGTGCATCCGCTGTCGACTCACCCACCACCGCGTAGATGGCACGCTCCCGCTTACAGATGGATTCAAATTTCATCAAATCCTTGGGTCGGACTGCCAGAACATAGCGTTCTTGCGCTTCGTTACACCAAATTTCGACCGGAGACATACTTGGCTCATCATTGGGTATTTTTCGAAGCTCAATCGTTCCGCCGACACCGCCATCTTTAACTAACTCAGGCAGAGCATTGGAGAGCCCACCCGCTCCTACATCGTGAATGAAAGCGATAGGATTCTCCTTGCCTAGGGCGCAGCAACTATCAATGACTTCCTGACAGCGGCGCTCAAGCTCAGGGTTCTGTCGCTGTACCGAGGCAAAATCGAGATCTGCTTCGGATGTACCGGAGGCCATAGACGACGCGGCTCCACCCCCCAAACCAATCAGCATTGCCGGACCGCCAAGCACAATCAGCTTACAGCCCGGTTCAAATTCATGCTGATCGATATGCTGATCGCGAATATTTCCATATCCCCCAGCAATCATGATCGGCTTGTGATACCCGCGCCTCTGTCCGTCAAAATCCATTTCAAAGGTTCGAAAATAACCGCACAGATTGGGCCGACCGAACTCATTATTAAATGCCGCAGCGCCTATAGGTCCCTCAATCATGATATCCAAGGGCGTCACAATACGGTCCGGCTTGCCGTAGGCATGCTCCCAGGGTTGCTCAAAATCTGGAATATGGAGGTTAGACACGGAAAAGCCACAGAGCCCTACTTTCGGTTTAGAGCCACGCCCTACCGCACCTTCATCGCGAATTTCGCCGCCATTCCCTGTTCCAGCGCCGGCGAATGGTGCTATCGCTGTGGGATGGTTATGAGTCTCAACCTTCATCAATATATGAATATCTTCTGGCGTATATTCATACTTGCCAGATTCTGCCGCAACCATAAACCTACCAGCGCGAGAACCCGAAATAACCGACGCGTTGTCAGCGTAGGCTGAAAGTACATCTCCGCCGCCCCGTTCATAGGTATTCTTAATCATGGCGAAAAGCGACTTTTCTTGGTCAACGTTGTCGACCACCCAGCTGGCGTTGAAAATTTTGTGTCGACAATGCTCCGAGTTTGCCTGCGCAAACATCATTAGCTCGACATCTGTAGGGTTGCGCCCAAGTTCAAGGAAGTTTTTCAGCAAATAATCGATTTCATCGTCCGCTAAAGCCAAACCTAGGTCAGTATTGGCGCTAATCAACGCACCACGACCTCTAGCAAGAACATCAATACTGCATAGCGGCTTAGGCTCATGTGTTTCAAATAACACCGAAGCGTCCGCAATGTCATATAAGACCGTTTCGACCATACGATCATGTAAAATCGCTGCTATCTCCTCGTCTCTCTCAATACCCTGCACATAGAAGGCAATGCCTCTTTCTATACGTGCTATCTGATGTAGACCCGTATTTTTTGCAATATCCGTTGCCTTACTGGACCAAGGAGAAACCGTTCCCGGACGCGGGCAAACGAGGTAGAGCTGGCCTTCGGATTCGGTGGATTTTAGCGAGGGTCCATAAGTCAGCAATGATTCTAACTTGAATTTATTTCCGTCACTTAAAATTCCTTCTAAATCAACAAAATGGACGTACTTTGAAGAAATATTCTTTACATCTGGATTGCATAATTGTAATCGCGAAAGAAGTTTCTGAATACGAAACTCGGAAAGTGCTGGCGAACCAAACAACTGAATCATTAAGCGGCCTCAGAGCCTTTAGGGGTAAAAAGAGGGGGTATTCTACTGGTTATTTGAGGGACTTAAACCGCATTGTTGCCCTCTCGAATTGTTCTTGGCTGAAAGCGTTACTAACGTCATAATACCAATCCCGAAAAATACGAATTTAAATTTGACCAAAAAGTATCGATCCAAAATAAGAATAAGCTGCTTAACTTTAATAGCGCTTTTTCTCGCACTCGGTTCAACCTCCTCGTCCTCACCACCTAGTCAATTAGAGAAGGTTATTCAAGAGGGCGTATTGCGTGTTGGCGGACGCCTCGGACCGCTAACCTATTATCAAAAGAACGATACGCCTAGCGGGCTTGATTACAATATTCTGGAAGCGTTTGCACAGTATCTCGGCGTGGACCTCGAGGTTGAAATGTTTGACGAGCTTACTGATCAACTTGAAGCACTCAATCGCGAGGTTCCGATCGACTTGGCGGCAGCCACGCTATCCGTTACTCCGGAGCGATTGAAGCATTATCAATTTAGTCGACCTTATATGGGTGTCGACACAATACTCATTCAGCACAACAAGAATGATCGTCCTAAAAGCATAGAGGAAGTGGTTGATCTCGAACGGTCAATTGTTGCCATCAGCGGCAGCTCGCACACAGAGCTGCTGCGTAATATCCAGACATCAGTGCCCGCGCTATCTTGGCAAGAAGAACCCGATTCCATCATGTTCCAATTTATGGAGCGAATGCAAAATGAGGAGCTTGATCTAGCCATTATTGATTCCAGTATCTTTGATCTAGAAGGCTCACTATTTCCTAATGTGGAAGTTGCGCTGACGCTAGAACAAGACGACCCCATTGCCTTTGCGTTCGCGCTCAATGAAGATAATTCACTTGTTGATGCAATGGATACATTCCTCGATAAGTATGAAGAATCGGGCACGCTGGATGATTTGTTATCCGTCTATCTGGACCCGGAACCAAGTATCGATTTTGCAGGTTCACTTTTATTCAACCAACGTGTCGCAGAACGACTACCAGAATATGAAGCATTGTTCCGCTCAACCGCCGAAGAATACGACTACAACTGGGTATTAATTGCCGCTCAGGCATATCAAGAATCACATTGGAACGCTAAGGCAATATCCCCTACAGGTGTGCGTGGACTAATGATGCTGACACTTCCCACCGCCAAACAGCTAGGAGTTAATCGGCTTGATCCGATACAAAGCCTTGAAGGGGGGATACGATATCTGATCAGCCTCCGAGACCGCCTTCCCGATCGCATTGAAGAACCAGACAAAACAAAACTTGCACTTGCAGCCTACAACGTGGGATTTGGACACTTGGAGGATGCAAGAATCTTGACTGAACGCGGTGGTGGCGATGCTGACACATGGGCAGATGTTTCCCAATTCTTACCGCTATTGCGACAAAAACAATACTACTCAACCGTTCGGCATGGGTTTGCTCGGGGCACTGAGCCTGTCTACTACGTCAACACCATCTACCGTTATGCCAATATTTTGGAGTGGTATGCATGGCAAAAGGAGATGGAACAAAACACTTTAATCGCAAAAATTGCAACGGCTAACGAAAATATGAAAAACATAGAAGGCTTAGAGGGTATAGCGGAGGCACTACAGGAAGTAAAAGCAGTATTTTTAGAGGAAGGAGTAGAGGCACCAAAGCTAGAACAAGAAGAAACAGAGAAAAAGCTAGAAGAAGTAGAGATAGAAGATAAAGCAGAAGAAGCAGAAGAAGTAGAGATAGAAATTATGGAAGTATAAGCCTTACTGAGAAACCTTCTTACTGCAAGAATCTAAACGGGCAATGCTAGTTAAATCCGCAGATCGAATCGTAAGCAACCATACCCAGAACGCCGACGGTTAATTCTAAGCAAATCAGATAGCCTAACTACCAGCTTACCGAAAACTATTTGGCTAGGCAGTTGGTGACCCAACAGTAGAACCGGTATGGCCAGGATAGGTATAAAAAAACAATTCTATTTTTTCAATGGCAGTCATTGCCTTAGCCCAAGGATTGGATTCATCGACCTAGGATAGTATTTCAGACATAAAAAAAGCGGCTATTTAGCCGCCTTTTTCCTATCTTTAGAAAAACGTTCAGTATAGAACCTATTTTTCTATAGATGCGTTATACGTCTCTTGGTCACGCGTAAACCACTGCTGACGCGCTGCCAAATCATCCGTGCACTTCTCTAAAGACAGCGTTCTAATCTGGTGTCTAACCGCCATGCCGTATGATGTTTCATCACCAATAGTGACACACATATCAGGCGCAGCTAACGGGCTGATTTCACCAGCATCTGCAAAGTCAAAATCAAACTGCTGTAGTTCATTGTCGCCGCACTCAGTTAGTTGGACAGCCGCACCTTCTTCCAAACTTTCCAAAGTGACGCAAACATCAAAACCAACAATGTTGAACTGACCATTAGAAAGGTCTGCAACCGTCACCGCTTGGTCCGCACCGAGTCTTCCCTGGTAGCTATAACAAGTATGTGCTTGTAGACCACGAGAAGGATCAACATTTTGACCACCACCCATAATGTCGAAACAATATTCGTTGGTGGTTGTATCCAGCTTATCTTTGAGCGCTACTTCTACAGTTTCTGCAGATGCAAGACCCGCGAACGACATAAGACCTGCTGTCACTAACGTTAATAGACCTATTTTCATAACACACCCCCTTGGTGAATTTTTAACACTGCAGTTTGACTAATAGTATTGGCAATCAAACTGCGACGATGACGATATCGAGGAAAGCTCATTATTAAACCGAGCAAGCCATAAATATACATTTCAAACTGACCAAAAGGATACCAGCGTCACTCCCAAAGAAATGTGAAATTCGATAAAGATTTCTAAACAAAGTGGGCAGCTAACACACCCAAAGTGAACGCGGCGCCTATCAACCCTTGGCAGGCACACGATTATAGCGTTTTTGTTGTTCGGCCTTTGCAAGCCTGCCAACGCTGCTCAAAACCATCATCGACGTTTTTGGAAAAAGCTCTGCATTAGCAGCGCACAGTCTTCTTGCATGCACCCCTGCTTGTACTCCACTCGATGATTAAGATGCTCTCCATCCAATACGTGTTTATGCGAGCAGACCGCACCTGAACGAGGCTCCGGTGTACCGAAGACTAAACGCGAAATGCGAGCTTGAATCAGGGCACCTGCGCACATGGTGCAGGGTTCCACGGTGACATAAAGCGTCGCGTTCGGGAGCCGATAGTTCTCGATGTGACTAGCAGCACTTCTGAGCGCAACTATCTCTGCATGCGCGCTAGGATCAGAGGTAGATATCGGCTGATTATAGCCTTCGCCAACAATCTCGTTTTCGAACACCACAACCGCACCGACAGGCACTTCGCCCATAGCTGAGGCTTGCTCGGCGAGCGCCAAGCATCGCCGCATAAAACGTTCATCTTCTACCAAGGGTTAATCCAAGCGCTATAACCGCACTACTCTCTCATGATTTAAGTCTAGCGGATAATGGGCTTTCTCGCTAAATTGAATCGATAAACTCCTCTTGCCGTTTTCGCAACGAGGCATCTGGCAACCGCCCCATTGATGCACCCATATTGTCGACGGCGTACTCCACTTTTGTAGTGCCCGGTATAGCTGCATTGACTACGGGGTGTGAGACAATATATTTTAGAAAAAACTGTGCCCAACTCGTGCAGTCAAATTCCGCTGTCCAATCTGGTAACGCGTGACGTTTTACCTTGTTGAAAAGACTACCGCCATCAAAAGGCACATTGACGATAACGGCGATACCCTTCTCCAATGCAAGCGGCAACAACTCCTCTTCAGCATTCCTTTCAGCAAGTGAATAATTGATCTGCACTGCGTCTAATGGCTCTTTCCGCATCACATCGGCGAGGGCTTTGTGAGAAGAATTGCGAGACGTGGTAATCCCAGAGTATCGAATCTTACCTTCCTGCTGAAACTCTCTGATTACCGGCAGCTGGTCTTCCCAATCTCGCATGTTGTGCACCATCATAAAGTCGATTTGGTCATAGCCAAGCTCGGCCATTGATTGCTCAATTTGACGCGCGGTCCGAGCGCCACCTCGCTGATCACATTTGGTCGCCATCAAAACATCATCTCGCAGCCCTGCCTCGCCAATAATACTCCCCAACACTTTTTCCGAATTTCGATATGAAGGCGCTGTATCAATCAACTTACCACCAAGGCCTGTAAACGTTCTAAGTGTCTCTAGTAGTGGCTCGCGGTTTTTCTCAGAGGTTCCAGAACCGTAACGGTTGGTACCTACGCCAATAAGTGGCATTTGCTCACCGGTGGAAGGAATAGGTTTAGTTAGCAATCTATTTTCTTGGCTAAAAACCGAGGTAGATCCCAATGATCCAAGGCCCATTGCGCCAGCTGAATACCCTAAGAATTCTCGTCGATTTACACTCATAGATTTACTCTTCCTCTCAAACAATTACTCGATTATAGGCAGCCTTGATTTGACGAAGGAGCCAACTCACGAATCTTTAACGAAAGGCACACATTGGTTTTTTGTTGAACTAATCAACCATAGTGCCGATAGTGTCAGGAGTTTTGTATACGACCACTATGAGATTTCTAAAAACATGACGAGTTCGCGCAGAAGTATATTACGCACAGGATTAGGATTAGGTCTAGGATCAATACTGCCCGCCTGCTCTTCTAGCAGCATCATCAACGCTAACAGAAAGGAGGTCGACGTGCTCGTTGTGGGTGCCGGCATGGCTGGGCTGAGTGCGGCGCGATCTTTAACTGCCAAAGGGTTGAGTGTGTTGGTATTAGAAGCGTCTCACCAGCATGGCGGCCGCGTTCGCAGCCATACATTAGGTTCAACACGTGTGGAACTTGGTGCGGAAGAGCACTATCTTGCACGCAACAATCCCGTTCATCCTGCAATTACTGAGGCATTTGGCGACAGCATTTACGTCATGCCCTATTCGGGAAAGTCCCTCGCCGCTATGGGCAATGGTACTTTTTGTGAAGAGATTGAAAGCAGTTGCGCTGACAACAAGGGCTTTCAAGACTATCAAAGCTATTGGGATATCTATTGGCGCCGACGCCAGCAAACTGATTTTAGCCTGAGCATGGCCGATGACATCCGTCAACGCTATGGCGTGAGGCCGGAAGACGACCTATACCATCTTTACGAGAACGGGCTTGCTGGCTCTGTCTATGGAACCTCAATGGATAATATCGGTGTTGCCAGCCTCGCATTGGACAGTGCAGACTGGTCGCTTTCCGAACGCATATTAAGTCTCGCGCCCGCAAATCTAGGCTATCTGGATGCGCTTGATCAAATATGGTGGCATGAGGTACTCGATCTGGTGCAGCTCAATCGATCAGTGGTTCACGTCGATTATTCTGGAGACTCCATCGAAGTAGAAGACCATACTGGCGCGCGATATTTTGCGCGCAATCTTTTAGTCACCGCATCGATCGGTGTTCTGCAGTCGGAAATCATTGAGTTCCAACCGGCCTTGCCTGAAAAGACTGTCCAAGCCTACCAGGGTATTGGTATGGGCAAGGGCATGAAAGTCGCGATGCGCTTTAGTGAACCATTTTGGCAAAACAACCTCGGCTTTATGGTCGCCGATGGCATTTGTGGCTCGTTCTGGGCGCCGACTAACTACAAGATCGACAGTCTCGATCACATTCTGATGTGTTACCCCATGGGAGACCAAGCCGAATCGCTATCTACGCAGAGCCGTTCTATAGGCACTACTACTCCAGAAGAACATATATTGCGCACCATGCTCGCAGATTTAGATCGGCTCTATCAGGGCAACGCAAGCTCGAGATTTATTGATGGCGTTGTGCGAGATTTCATTGCCGACCCCTATATACAGGGCAGCTATTCCTACGCTCAGAAACAGACCCATGTCGACACAGAATCAAGCATGCGTGCGCAGTTGCGTGAGCCTATCGACCATCGCCTCTTTTTTGCAGGCGAGGCGACGAGTAGCGATGCTTGGTCAACGGTACCAGGAGCAATTTTAGAGGGCCGGCGTGCGGCCACGGAGATTATCGAAGCGCTCTCTTTGCAACCAAGCCCCATAGCTTAAATCCAAACAAAGATTTAACGGGCGAACCGGCGGGTTGCCCGTGTCAGACATCGCCTACAAAGGGTAGAATAGTGATCTTTCGCAACCCTAAGGATTCATAAAGCGTGAACAGTTTTCAGTCGTTCGAATTTCTGCGCAGCCAACCAATCGACTCACTTAACCTCGTGATTGAAGAGTATCGCCACAAAGCGACCGGCGCACAGCATGTGCATATTGGCTCTGACAATTCTGAGAACGTATTTTTGGTTGCCTTGCGCACAGTGCCTGAAGATTCCAAAGGCGTCGCGCATATCTTAGAGCACACAGCACTTTGCGGCAGTGAGCGCTACCCCGTTCGCGATCCCTTCTTTATGATGATTCGTCGGTCACTAAACACCTTTATGAACGCGTTTACCAGCAGTGATTGGACGGCCTACCCCTTCGCTAGTCAAAGCCGCAAAGATTACGATAATCTATTGGATGTCTATCTGGATGCAGTCTTCTTTCCGCGTCTTGACCCACTCGATTTCGCTCAGGAAGGCCATCGTTTGGAATTCCAGGAAATGGAAAACGCCAAAAGCCCGCTTGAGTTCAAAGGCGTGGTATTCAATGAGATGAAAGGTGCCATGAGTTCACCGGTATCAACCCTATGGCACGGACTATGTGAGCACCTATATCCCACTACTACCTATCACCACAACAGTGGCGGGGATCCGAAAAAAATCCCGGATTTGAGTTACGACGAACTGGTTCAGTTTCACCAGACGCATTATCACCCAAGCAACGCAATTTTTATGACATTTGGGGATATTCCTGCGTCTGAAAACCAGCGTATTTTTGAAGAACGCGCGCTGCAACGATTTGAACCGCTTACCAAGACTATCAGCGTACCGTTGGAAACTCGTTACTCTGAACCACAACGTCGCAGCGCACACTATGCCGTTCCGTCAGAAGAAGGCACTGCTGCAAAAACTCATGTCGTGGTGAGCTGGTTGCTTGGCGAAACTATTGATCTGAAATCCGCAATGGAAGCCCAGTTGCTTGGCTCAGTACTGTTAGAGAACAGCGCATCGCCACTACTAAAAGCATTAGAGACGTCTGATATTGGTAAAGCACCCTCACCGCTTTGTGGACTAGACGATTCTCAACGCGAGCTTTGTTTTGTTGCTGGTCTTGAAGGTTGCGACGAAGGTGCCACCGAAGCAGTAGAGGCACTAATCATCGACACACTTAAAAGTGTCTCAGAGCACGGGGTACCGCAAGAGCAAGTCGAAGCCTGCCTGCATCAGTTGGAGCTTCACCAGCGAGAAATTACAGGAGATTCCTATCCTTATGGCTTGCAGTTAATTTTGTCGGCGCTCAACAGTGCCACACACCGAGGTGACCCTGTCGCGCTACTTGATCTGGAGCCCGCAATCGCTGCAGTGCGAGAACAAATTCAAGATCCAGATTTTATTAAGCAACTCTGTAAAAAGTTGTTGCTAGAAAACAACCATCGGGTCACTTATACGCTATTGCCAGATCAAGCACTAGCTGAGCAAGATCAAAACGAAGAGCGCGCTCGTCTCGACAAGATCCAAGCCGCATTAAGTGAGCAAGATGCCAACAAGATCATTGAGCTTTCAATTGCTTTGCAGGCACGCCAGAATCGAGAAGACGATCCTAGTGTTCTGCCCAAAGTTGAGCTGTCTGACGCGCCCAATAGTATTCAATATCCTGAACCTGCCATCGTTCTCGATGCGCCTGCTCAACTCACGGCCTATGCGACCGGTACCAATGGCCTAGTGTATCAACAACTTATTGGTGAACTGCCTGAACTCGATACAGCAGAGCTCGCCCTTATGCCCTTGCTCACGCATATTTGGACGGAACTAGGTGTCGACAAAAAAAGCTATACAGAGGTCCAGAACTGGCAATCGGCTATCTCAGGTGGCATATCAACCAGCTATCGCATTCAAGCCATGCCAGACGACGTGCTCGCTACCCGCGGCATCTTTTCGTTATCTGGCAAGGCATTGGCGCGTAATCAAGCCGAGCTCACGGAGCTCATGTACCAAAGCCTAAACGAAGTTCGATTCGATGAAAGCGAGCGTGTTCGGGAACTTATTAGTCAGGCCCGCATGCGCAGCGAATCCAGCATTACGGGCAATGGCCACGGACTCGCCATGTCTGCCGCTTCTCGCTATTGCTCTCCCGCTTCCGCCCTTGCCTATCAAACCAATGGGCTAGAAGGTATCCGACGCTTAAAAGCGCTCGATGATAGTTTGGAAAACCCAAACTCAGTTGAGCAACTATTGCATGATCTAAGCTCGCTCCATAAACGATTATTGGCCACACCCATGCAGCTGTTACTGGTTGGCGAAGATGCTCAGCTGGGCACTTATCAAAACGTGCTTCTCAACAGTTATGAAACCCGTTCAACCGATCTTTCGCGCGTACAGGTTAGTATTGATCAAAACGCAAGAAGTAACGAATTCTGGGTGGCGAACTCGCAGGTAAACTTCTGTGCGCATGCCTATACGACTGTTCCAACCGGGCACCCAGATGCGGCGCCGTTAACGGTTCTAGGTGGTTTCCTTAGAAACAACTTTCTGCACCGAGCAATTCGCGAGCAAGGTGGTGCTTACGGTGGTGGTGCGACGCAAGATAACTATGGCGGTGCATTCCGTTTCTATTCCTACAGAGATCCACGTCTTACTGATACGCTCACCGACTTTGAAAATGCGATTGCTTGGTTACTTGAAAACGAGCATGACAACCGGCTTTTAGAGGAAGCAATTCTCGGTGTAGTGGCGACCCTAGATAAACCTGGCTCTCCAGCCGGCGAAGCACGTCAGGCTTTTATGGGCGAAATATTTGGCCGCACCGCAGAGATAAAAACAACATTCCGCGATCGGGTGCTGGCCGTCACGCTGCCGGATCTAAAACGAGTAGCTGCCACCTATCTCACCGAGAAAAATCGCAATACTGCCGTTCTCACAGGCCCTCAAGAACAAGCCATGGCAACGGAGCTCAGCCTTAATCTAGAAGTGCTGTAGGCCGATTATTTGAGCAATAAGACCGACGACCTCTTCTCCCAGCCATTGGGAGAAGTCTCAGGCTTTACATTCGATGAGCGCGTCGTTGCGGCTTTTCCGGATATGATCCAGCGATCAGTGCCGGGCTACCAGAGCATCATCGCCATGACCGGTTTACTAGCCGCGCGCTACGCGAAACCTAATAGCAATGTATACGACCTAGGTTGCTCTCTCGGTGCATCAACACTCAGCATGGCTTCGCGCGTGCCTACTGGTTGCAACATCGTCGCCGTGGATAACTCTAGCGCGATGATTGCGGAGTTCGCATCACTGCTAAAAGACCAACCGGAAGAAGCGCATATCCAACTTGTTGAGGACGATGTACGCAATATCACACTCTCTAATGCCAGCTTTGTGGCGATGAATTTCACGCTGCAGTTTGTCCCCCTCGAAGATCGCTCTACCCTTCTCAAAAACATTGCAAACAATCTGCAATCCGGTGGTGCGCTACTTATTTCGGAAAAAATTGAAGTTGAAGATACTGAAATGAATGCCGCTTTTATCGAAGCACACCACGAATTTAAAATGAAACAAGGCTACTCAGCATTAGAAATCGCGCAAAAACGGCAAGCTATTGAAAATGTACTGGTTCCAGAAACGATAAAAGCGCATCAAGAACGATTTATAGAGTCAGGATTTAAAACCAGTGCCATTTGGTTTCAGTGCCTGAATTTTTGTTCTTTTATCGCGCTTAAATAAAGAACCGTGACACAAATCAACCCAAAAAAATTGCTCCACAGCAAATGGACAGCAGCAAAACCTAAGAATAAAGAAAAGCATTTCATGATCACTGAGGTCATCTTCGATGAAGAAGGTCAAGAAGTATTGAGCTGTGTGATTGAAGCCGTAATAACAAAAAGAACAGAAGCCATCGAATGGCGTAAACTCAGAGATAGCAGTGCTTGGCAGCAGGGTTGGAAATAGGTTCAGACGACAGGCTTTCTAATCGTGGTCGAGAACGGAAATTCATACTCTTCCATTAAGGATTTCCCACATCACATCTGTTAACCTTGCATGCAGTTTTGGTTAACGGTGGTGAATCGTATCAATGCAAGCAGAATCAGTTGTTCGTCAGGTTGAACCCCTAAAAGATGGCGTGCGTTGGACGCGCGCGCAAATTCAGGAATTGTTTGAACTCCCCTTTATGGATTTGATGCTCCGCGCACAGCATGTGCATCGCGAGTACCACGCTGAAAACAAAGTTCAACTATCCAGTCTATTGAGCATTAAGACCGGCGCATGTCCAGAAGATTGCGCTTATTGTCCGCAGAGTGGCCACTACAACACTGGGCTTGAGAAAGAAAAATTAATGCCCATTGCGGAGATAGTAGAAGCCGCTAAAGTGGCAAAAGAACAAGGCGCGAGCCGATTCTGTATGGGGGCTGCTTGGCGCTCTCCCTCTGATAAGGATATTCCGCAAATTGAAGCCACTATCCAGGCAGTGAAAAGCCTCGGGATGGAAACCTGTGCCACCTTAGGCATGCTCACCAGTGAGCAGGCTCAAAGACTCAATAACGCAGGCTTGGATTATTACAATCACAATCTCGATACTTCCGAGGATTACTACGATCAAATAATCACTACGCGCACTTTTCAAGATCGTCTCGATACTCTTCAGCACGTTCGCGCAGCCGGCATGAATGTCTGTGCAGGCGGTATCTTAGGTATGGGCGAAGAACAGAAAGACCGCGTTGGTCTAATTGGTGCGTTGGCTAACCTTCCAGAGCCACCAGAAAGCGTGCCCATTAATATGCTCATTGCTATTGAAGGCACCCCTTTAGAAAACACAGAACGACTCGATAATCTTGAGTTCATCAAAACGGTCGCGGTCGCGCGAATTACCATGCCTCGTTCTTATGTACGACTGTCCGCCGGTCGCGAAGAAATGACTGACGAAATGCAGGCCCTCTGTTACATGGCTGGAGCAAACTCTGTTTTCTATGGTAACGAGCTACTGACAGCTAACAATGCATCTATCGAGCGCGATAAGCATTTGTTTGACCGGTTAGGTATTCACCACTGAGCTAGGTAATCGCTGACACTATTTACAGGACACATCGAGTAATCTGATATGGTTTGGAAGCAGCACATACTGGACAAACAACAAGAGCGTCGCGATTCAAATCTTTGGCGGGAACGTCACGAAGTTCGGTCACCACAAACTGTCCAAATTAATCGTGGCGGCAAGATCTTTCTCAATTTCAGCAGTAATGATTATCTAGGATTAGCATGCGAACCTAAACTTCTAGAAGCGAGTAGCACTGCTGGAAAAACATGGGGCGTAGGAACGGGTGCGTCTCATCTTGTCAGCGGACATCAAACCATTCACCAGCAGTTAGAAAATGAGCTTGCAGCATTTGTCGGAGCTGAAGATGCGTTGCTTTTCTCCACTGGTTATATGGCAAACCTTGCATTGCCTACGACTTTTCTTAAGAAGGGAGATTTGCTGTTACAGGACAAACTTAATCACGCTTCCCTAGTGGATTCCGGGATACTTTGTCGCGCGAAATTTGGCCGCTATCCCCATGGCGATTTGCAAACTGCAGAGGCCGCACTAGCTGAACCCAAATACAACATGAAGATGCTCAGCGTGGATTCCGTATTTAGTATGGATGGAGATATCGCTGATCTGCCTGCACTGTCAGAGCTCACGGCGAAACACAATGCTTTGTTGGTCGTGGATGAAGCCCATGGTCTCGGTGTGCTAGGAGAAAATGGTGGTGGCGCGTTAGAGCACTTCGGTATGAAACCAACGGGCCATATATTAATGATGGGCACGCTGGGCAAAGCGCTCGGCGGTTTTGGTGCGTTTGTTGCAGGCGACAAAATTTTTATCGAAGAACTAAAACAACATGCAAGGCCATACATTTACACAACGGCGCTTCCCGCAACAGTCATCGCTACCACAATTGAAGCACTGAAATTCTTAAAAAATGAGAAATGGCGAAGGCCGCATCTTCATGAACTAATCCATTATTTTAACCAAGCGGTTGCGGGCACAGGCATCCCAGTAACTGGTTCGACCACTCCTATTCAACCGATTATTCTCGGATCAGAAACGGCGGCACTTAAACTTAGCGCAGAGCTAGAAACTCAAAATATTTGGGCACCCGCTATTCGTCCACCTAGTGTGGAAGCGGGCACATCACGCTTACGTATTTCGCTGTCTTCTTCACACACATTTAGGCATGTAGATAAGCTAGTTAAAGCATTGGATTTATTTAAACCTCGAGAAATAGATTAGTGCGGAAAAATCTGGTTCTTATCCATGGCTGGGGGCTCAACGAAGCAATCTGGTGCAATCTTAGTAATGTTCTTAAAGAACATTACGACCTACATTTACTATCAATGCCAGGCTATGGAAAGCTGCACGGCCAACCACCAGCCGATACACTGGATACACTGGCAAATGCGCTGCTCCAGCAAGCACCTGATTCAGCTATTTGGTGCGGATGGTCTCTAGGGGGTATGGCCGCAATTCGCGCTGCACAGATAGCACCAAAACGCATTCAATCACTTTATTTACTGTGCAGCACGCCCAAATTTGTGACTGACAAGAGCTGGCCGTACGGGACAGACATAGAGACCTTTGTACAATTCGCAGAGGACCTTACAAAAGACTATCAGCGCGGGATTCAGCGCTTCTTACTGCTACAAGCTGGTACCTCTAGCGATGCTAAATCAACCGTCAAACAGGCTGCCAAAGCGTTGAATAAATACCCTGCGCCCTCTCCCAACACATTAATGTCTGGGCTGGACATCCTTAAATCAGCAGATTTAAGAGCTGAACTTGCCGACATAACACTACCCTGCCATGTAATCGGTGGGCGTCGTGACCGAGTCGTTGCGCCTGAAGCGACGCGATATCTATCGGAAAAAATCACAGGCGCACGCTATTCAGAATTGAATACGGGTCATGCGCCGCACCTCTCTCATCCTGATGCACTGCTTTCAGTGCTTATTAATGATGTACATGAACACGTGGCGTAATAATGTCTGCACTTGATAAAGCCCAAGTTGAACGGCAATTCCAACGCGCAGCTAGCTCATATGACCAAGCGGCACAGCTACAACGCGACATTTTTCTGGACTTAGGCAATCACCTAAGTCCCCATATACTGTCGCCTGCATCCATAGCAGATCTTGGTTGCGGCACAGGGTTCGGCTTATTCGAGGCAAAAAAACAGTATCCGGACGCAAAGCTGGTCGGTGTGGATATCTCACAAGCGATGCTAGAGCAAGCTAAAACGTCCTGCTCAAGTGCCGAATTCATTAAAGCAGATATGGAAAGTTTGCCTCTGCCGAACGAGCAATTCGATCTGGTTTTGTCTTCATCCAGTCTGCAGTGGTGTGATCCGCGCGCGGCTATTTCGGAAGCTGCACGTGTTCTGCAACCTAGAGGGCATATCGCTATAGCAACATTTGGACCGAAAACCCACAAAGAATGGAAAACGGCTTGGACAGTTGCAGACACAAAAGAACACACTCTCAATTACCCTCGTCTAGAAGATATTGAACAAATATTTGAAATTCAGGGTATTGACCTACTAAAAACGAAAGCGCAAATGTGTGTTCTCAACTTCAACACTATTGCTGAGGTGCTACAAAGCGTAAAAGATCTCGGTGCCACTAATGCGAATACGAATCGCCAACGCGGTTTAATGGGAAAAGCACGTTTTAACCGTTTTCTGCAGGCCTTTGATAATAGCAGTTCTCGACCTCAACTCAGCTATGAAGTGCTGTTTTTAATCGGCCAAAAGCAAGACTAAAAAACAATGAAAGGTTTCTTCATAACAGGTACGGATACTGAAATCGGTAAAACATTCGTCACTTGTTTACTCATGCAACGCCTAGTATCAGAGGGATACAAAGTCGCCGGTCTTAAACCCATCGCTAGTGGCTGCGAACAAACCGATACTGGGTTACAAAATTCTGATGCGCTGGCGATATCAAGCAGCGCTAATGTCGATTTACTTGACTCAACAGTTAACCGGTATCGATTCCGATTAGCTATTGCACCGCATATCGCCGCTGAACAAGACGGCACGCGGTTATCATTGGATAGTGTTTATCAAGATTTACTTACCGCATCGGAACTCGCGGATTTTGTTTTCGTCGAAGGTGTCGGTGGGTGGAATGTGCCATTAGGCGATAACGTTAGTGTGGCGGATCTGGCCAGTCGCCTTGCCCTGCCAGTCATTGTGGTAGTTGGAATTCGCCTTGGCTGCATTAATCATGCACTCCTGACGATTAATTCAGTGCGCCAAACAGGTATTCCAATAGCAGGCTGGATCGCTAACCGCTGCGAACCACAGGCTGATGCGATTGACGACAACATCAAAAGTATCCAGCAGCGGGTTTCAGAGCCCATGCTTGCTGACATTGCCTACGGGCAGCAAGAATTGAATCAGATGATGGTATTTTGGGACTAAATTTCGGCTCGACGATCTGACTTCGCTGCCTGCTCTACTTCGCTACCCTTCGATTAACTGGCCTTCGTGATCAAGCGCAGGGTAAGGTAACTTTTTTCCCTGATAGTATCGCTTTAGTTTTGGATAGCCCCATTCAAAAGCCAACCGATCTATTTCTTCTTTCGGCAATGAAGGTTCATCTAGCATTCCCTTCTCTCGCCGCTGCCGCATGGCTTCTGAAAGCACTAGCGCGCAAGCAACAGAAACATTAAAAGACTCGACCATGCCAAGCATGGGTAGGGACAAGAAACCGTCTGCCATCGCCTGAGCTTCCTGACTAACACCATCAACTTCAGCGCCCATTATAATGGCGGTCGGTCGAGTAAAGTCTACGCTGCGGTAATCCAAAGCGCTTGCGCTCACATCGGCGGCCAAAATCTGCATACCCTCCTCCCTTATGACTGAAAAGGCCTCCAGTGTTGTTCGGTGCCGGCAAAGCTCCACCCATTTATGGCTACCCATCGTCGTTCCTGCAAAGCGCTTTTGTTGAAACCCTTCCGGCACAACCGCATGCAAGGTTCCAACACCCATTGCATCACAGGTTCGACGAATAGCAGCGAGATTGCGACCAATATGCAGTCTATCTACGACAACGGTTAAATCTGCTTGGCGTTTATAAAGCACAGACAAAATTTTCTGATAACGTTTTGGAGTCACGTTATTGTTCCAAAGGCCGAAGGCTAATATCAGCACGAGCAAAACGATAATTCTTGGCATCGATACCTTCGAGTATCAGCTCACCGGTTTCGTCGACGCCTTTTAAAATACCTTGGTATTCCACTTCATCGTTAAACAGCCGGACTGCTTGACCCATATAAGCGGCGTGTTCATTCCAATATCTCACAAAAGGTGCGAATCCTTGATCCTTGTATAGGCTAAGCATCTCAATCAAGTTCGCCAAAATGTTAGCCGCCATTTGATTGCGAGACATGTCTGCGGACTCCACCGACTGAAGGTGCGCCCAATCTTGATCAATCAGTTTTCCAACCTTTGCGTCCAAATAGAGGTTTACGCCGACACCAAACACCAAATCGCATTCACCGCTGGCCTCTCCAACTGCATCTACGAGAAGACCTGCTAGCTTCGCGCCGTCCAGAAAAATATCGTTGGGCCATTTGATTAACGCACCGGTTGCGCCTGCATCAACAATTGCTTTATGCACAGCAACCGAAAATGCGAGGCTCAATGCTGCTGGGTTAGTTGGCCATTGGCCGTAACGCCAACCGGCAGATAGCATCAAGTTTCGGTAGGGTGTTGTTAGCCAGCCTTGACCTCTGCGGCCTTTCCCTTTGGATTGAGACTCAGCCAAAACAGCATGCAACCTATCCACTTTTGTCAGAGTCATCGCTCCCAAATATTGATTCGTCGATGCAAGCGACTGGTGAACCTCTACTTCTTCGATCTGCTCCCGCAGCGGTGCCGGGATCATACTGAGGATGAGACTATCTGATAACAAGTCTGCACCAGGTTTCAAACAATAGCCCTTCCCGGGTAACGCAGTCACGGGCAACCCCTGCTTTATCAATGAAGAAATACGCTTTTTGACAGTGACACGCGACACGCCCAACTGATTGCCAATATCGGTTCCTGAGCAAAGCTCTCCTCCAGCCAGCAGAGCGATCAGTTTCGATTCTGTATCCATCGCCGAAGTGTAGCGAACATTCAGGTAGAATCGAGACAAAAATAAGCATGGACCGGCAACAAAAACGATCGCCCTAACGACAAGAACGATCGAGATAGTTGATACTTGGATTTCTGATGTGCAAGACAAATGCACTATTTTCAAATATAGTTGCGCTCGTAAAAATATGCGCTCGTAGCTCAGCTGGATAGAGCACCTGGCTTCGAACCAGGTGGTCGGGAGTTCGAATCTCTCCGGGCGCGCCAAATACAAAGCCCACTCTCTGTGGGTTTTTTTGTTTCTGGTGTCTATTTCTTTCAGCTCAATCTATTCTTCGCAAGCATCAAATATCACCAACTTAAATTGCGTCTTGCGACTTTCCTCACATTTTTGCATGATGATGAGCATCAAGAGGCTAGATTCAGTTTATTTATGTTGGTAGGGTGTCGCTTGATCAATCAAACACACATTGGAGAGAATGACATGGCGGGGAAGTTTGAACTATACAAAGATAAAGCGGGCGAATTTCGATTTCGTCTTAAATCCGCAAGCGGAGACAATCTTGGCTCTTCAGAAGGCTACAAAGCTAAATCAAGCGCAAAGAACGGTATTAAATCCGTAAAAACAAATTCAAAACTCAAGAAAAGATACGACGTATTTGCAGGCAAAAGTGGCAAATGGTTCTTTAATGTTAAGGCCGGTAACCACCAAGTGGTATTGTCTAGTAAAGGCTACCCTTCGCAAGCAGCTGCTGGAAAAGCCTGTGACGCAGTGAAGAAGGCCGCTGGAGCTGCAAAGATCGTAGAGGTTTAAAACGCCTCATCTCGATTTAGGTCAAGCTACTGTTAATAAGTAGCTATGATCAAAAACTAAAAAAGCCCGCAATTGCGGGCTTTTTTAGTTTGGCGGTGAGGGAGGGATTCGAACCCTCGATACCGGATTAGGGTATACTCCCTTAGCAGGGGAGCGCCTTCAGCCGCTCGGCCACCTCACCATTTGGGGGCGGCATAATACCATAAGAAACCAGTATACAAAGAGGCGCTTTCACTCTCTTCGACGTTACTACTATTCTTTAATGGGTGCCACGTTACCGCGGTTGTCATAGTCTTCTGGTGAAACACCTTCCGACTGCTTTTCGAATTGAATTTTTTGATAAATTTCTTCACGGTGTACTGAAACGTCTTTAGGCGCGTTGACACCCAAGCGAACCTGATTGCCCTTTACACCTAAAACCGTAATATTGACATCGTCTCCAATAACCACGGTTTCACCAATTCTTCTTGTCAAAATAAGCATCTCTTAATACCTTAATAAGTGTCCCTATTGTGAACATTCCTGCTTTTACCCCTTCCTTTTCATTATTCTGAGGCTTGCAGTGCTATTTTAGCTTGATATTGTCAATTTTTCATAACAAATTATTATAAAATTACAAAAAACTCTTTTAGCTTTTTTCTTCTGTTACCAAGCTGTGATCAAGATCAAATGCAGAATGAATAGATCTGACAGCTAATTCCAGATACCTTTCTTCGATAATCACAGTAATCTTAATTTCAGAGGTTGTGATCATCTGAATATTAATATTCTCTTCACCCAATGCACGAAACATCGTGGCCGCCACACCTGCATGGGACTTCATTCCAACACCGACTAAAGATACTTTGGCAATTTGATCGTCGGTGGCTAAATCACGGTATTCAACTTCGGCTTTTAAACTCTCTAATAGAGACACTGCCTTTCGCAATTCGTTCCTACTCAAAGTGAAAGAGAGATCGTTACTTCCCTGATGGCCAATGTTTTGAACGATGACATCTACGTCAATATTGGCCTCAGCGACAGCACCCAGTATTTCGGAAGCAATACCGGGAACATCCGGCACGCCCACCACAGTTACTTTGGCTTCGTCACGGTTAAAGGCTATGCCTGAAACAATGGGATTTTCCATTAGCTCCTCATCCTCTATTGCAATAAGTGTCCCTGGCCCATCTTCAAAGCTGGATAGGACTCTTAACGGTACTTTGTATTTCCCTGCAAACTCCACGGCTCGAATTTGCAGAACTTTCGAGCCCTGACTCGCCATTTCCAACATCTCTTCAAAAGTGATGCGAGGCAAAAGAGACGCTCGCTCACAAACACGTGGGTCAGTAGTGTAGACACCCTTAACATCTGTATAAATCTGGCATTCCTGTGCCTCAAGTGCAGCCGCAATAGCTACCGCAGACGTATCAGAACCGCCTCGCCCAAGTGTAGTAATATCACCATGGTCATTGACCCCTTGAAAACCAGCAACCACTACTACCCTACCCTTATTCAGATCACTCTTAATACTGTCCGCATCAATGCTGACAATTCGTGCCTTAGTATGCACATCATCAGTCAGAATCCTTACTTGTGAACCCGTATATGAGCGCGCTTCATGGCCTCGCTCTTTGAGCGCCATACACAAAAGCGCAATGGTGACCTGTTCTCCGGTAGAGACCAAGACATCCATTTCTCTTGGATCTGGTTCTTGCTGTATTTCGGAAGCTAGTCCAATCAATCGGTTTGTCTCGCCACTCATGGCAGAGACCACAACAACAATGTCGTCACCGCGGTCACGAAACCCAATAATTTTTTCCGCAACGGCGTTGATTCTCTCTACGCTACCAACCGAGGTTCCGCCGAATTTCTGAACAATTAGTCCCATACCTGCTAAAAACTTTCCATCTTCTCTACTAGTTATCTTCTAGTCGTTTGTTCTACTTATTTCGCCGAACAAATCGGGTTTCTTAATCTTTTCGCGAGGGCCGTAACTATGCCTCTCGAACACTTAATTTACTACTACTTATTGTAGTTCAACTCTTAGCCAATCAGCCGCTGACTCAAGCGCAGCTGCAAGATTCTCTGGTTCATTGCCGCCTCCTTGCGCCATATCAGGGCGGCCACCACCTGTGCCGCCAACTTTTTTGGCAACCTCGGAAAGGAGCTTCCCTGCCTGTATTCTATCAGTCAAATCTTTGGTAACACCACATACGAGCGAAACCTTTTGCTCCGAAACAGTGCCAAGAAGCACCACACCAGAGCCAAGTTTTGCCTTTTGTTGATCCACCATGGTGCGTAGATTTTTTGGGTCCATGCCGTCTAGCTTCATCGACAACAGTTTGACACCATCGATTTCTTCAATATTTTCAATGAGCTCGGCACCCGAGCTATTCGCAACCTTAACTTTTAGCTGGTCTAATTCTCGTTCGAGTAATTTATTTTTCTTTATCAGCTGCTCAGCTTTTTCTAGCAGACCTTTTTCGGCCTTAAAAAGAAGCGACAATTCGGAAACCGTTGTTTCGACTTTGCGAATTTGTTGCTCTGCTAACGCACCAGTTACGGCTTCAATCCGCCGAACTCCCGACGCAACACCAGATTCAGAAATAATTTTTATAATACCTATATCACCCGTTCTACGAACATGGGTGCCACCACAAAGCTCAACAGAAAATCCTTCTCCCATTGTCAGCACGCGCACCTGATCTCCATACTTCTCACCGAACAGTGCTATGGCACCCTTTTCCTTTGCCGCATCCATGGACATCTCGTCCGTTTTTACTTCCGTGTTACGTCTAATCTCTGTATTGACCATTTGCTCAATGTCATGGAGCTGCGCCCTATTTACATTTTCAAAGTGTGCAAAATCAAACCGCAAACGTTCTGAGGAAACCAGTGAACCTTGTTGATTCACATGATCACCAAGAACCTTTCTCAAAGCTGCGTGAAGCAAGTGCGTCGCTGAATGATTAAGCGCAGTGGCTTGACGAATGCCCGCATCGACTTGGCTATTCACTGTGTCGTTAAGACTAATACTGCCGGAAACTAGCCTACCCATATGAAGGTGATGACCAGACTGGCTAGTGCAGCCTGATACCTCAAACCGTGAATTTTCAGACGCAAGGACGCCTTGATCACCTACCTGACCACCCGACTCCGCATAAAACGCAGTTTTATCTAAAATAATCACTGCGGTTTGCCCTTCAGACAGCGTTTCAACCGATTTTCCGTCAACCAAAATCGTCTTCACGCTGCCCTCGGTAACCAACGAATCGTATCCGGTGAACTCCGTCTCCCCTTCTTGATCCAGCTGCTCGGTATAGTCAGCCTCAAATTTACTAGCAGCACGTGCTCGTTCTCTCTGTGCCTGCATACAGCGTTCAAAACCTGGCATGTCTAAGCTAAACTCCCTTTCTCGAGCAATATCGTTGGTCAAGTCTGTGGGAAAGCCGTATGTGTCATGCAAGCGAAATACTAATTCACCGGATAAAACCTTGTCACTGCTTCCAGCAATAGCTTCTTCTAAAACAGCCATACCCTTATCGAGGGCTTTCTCAAACTGTTCTTCTTCAGATAACAGCACTCGCTCGATCTGGCTCTGCTTTTCAATCAATTCTGGGTAGGCTTGGCCCATTTCCTTCGCCAGCGCACCGACTAGCTTATGAAAGAAAAATCCGTTTGCGCCCAATTTATTGCCATGCCGAACCGCGCGCCGAATTATGCGACGCAGAACATAACCTCGGCCTTCGTTTGATGGCAAAACACCATCTACAATCAAAAATGAGCAGGAGCGAATATGGTCCGCGATGACACGCAGTGACTGATTGGAAGTATCAGCTTCACCCGTCACCTCAGATGCTGCCGCGATCAGCGATTGAAACAGGTCGATATCATAGTTGTTGTGCACGTTCTGCATGACCGCTGCGATGCGCTCTAAGCCCATACCGGTATCAATTGAAGGGTTCGGTAACGGCACAAGTTCGCCGTCTTTCTGACGTTCGTATTGCATAAACACCAGATTCCAAATTTCGATATATCGATCACCATCTTCGTCAGGGCTGCCAGGCGGGCCACCCCAAACGGACTCACCGTGATCATAAAAAATCTCCGAACTCGGGCCACATGGGCCGGTGTCACCCATCTGCCAAAAATTATCCTCATCCAACCGTGAGAAACGATCTGGGCTCACACCGAGTTCATTGATCCAGATATCGGCCGCTTCATCGTCCGAAACATGAACGGTCACCCAAAGTTTTTCAGGCGAAAGACCTAGTACCTGAGTTAGAAATTCCCATCCAAATTGGATCGCATCCCGTTTGAAATAATCACCAAAACTAAAGTTGCCAAGCATTTCAAAAAAGGTGTGATGGCGCGCGGTATAGCCGACGTTTTCCAAATCATTGTGCTTTCCGCCTGCCCTCACGCAACGCTGAGAGCTTGTGGCACGGCGGTACTCACGTGCATCTGCCCCTAAGAACACATCTTTAAACTGCACCATCCCTGCATTGGTAAATAGCAGTGTGGGGTCGTTCCCTGGCACCAATGAACTAGAAGGCACTACCTCGTGACCTCGTTCAGAAAAGTAATCGAGAAATGCCTGTCGTATTTGCGCGCTTTTCATTCGTTCAGATACCAAAAGTGTTGTGCCCGTCTCAGGCTAAAAACCAAGCTGCTCTTCAGAAAACTGTTTGTCTCCGAGAATATGCATATGTAGGTGGAATACGGTTTGGCCAGCGCCTGCACCGTTGTTAATAACCAATCGAAAAGCATCGGCTACACCAAGCATTTCGGCGACTTTTCCCGCTGTCACCATAAGATGTCCAAGCAACGCTTGGTGTTCCTGTTTGGCATCAACCAATCGCGGAATTTCTTCCTTGGGAATCAATAAAACGTGTGTCGGTGCTCTCGGGTTTACATCTTTTACTACAATACAAAGATCATCTTCATACAAAATATCCGACGGAATTTCTCGCTGAATAATCTTCGTAAAGACACTAGGTTCTTTCATCTAGGCTAAGCGCCGGTATGGTTAGGTTGGTCACCGGTATTGGTACGCAGCATCTCTTCTGCGCTAAGTTTCCGTGCGACCGATTCCAGCATCACTGGAATATCATCCTTAATTGGATAAGCAAGCCCACTGGCGCGACAAACCAACTCCGATTGGTCATGATCGTACTCCAACGGTGCCTTACTGACCGGACAGACCAAAAGGCTAATAAGCTGTTTATCCAGCATGTGTAGATACCGTTAAAAGAACGAATTCTACGCGAGGATGTACACTAGACCAATTAGTCTCTCACTATCTTTACACTAATTATTTTCTATCGCCTGAGGCATCTCCGGAACCAGAAATTCAGGATCAATACGGGCATCGCCCCAGTTCATACGCCAATCGAGGTGCGGCCCTGTCACACGCCCAGTGGCACCGACCTCGGCGATCACATCACCAGGATTTATCTCCTGCCCCTCTTCAACCAAAACTTTGCTCAAATGGATAAAAGTGGATGAAACACCGTGCCCGTGGTCAACCATCAAGGTGCCGCCTGAGTAGAACATATTGTCATGAACAAGCGTCACCATCCCAGGGGCAGGTGCATGCACGGGCGTACCAGTAGGGGCAGCAATGTCCAGCCCATAGTGTGGCGTTCCAGGCACGCCGTTGTATACGCGTTGACTTCCATATACACCGGTAATAGGCCCCTGTAATGGCCACTGAAAATTTGCTAGAAAATCTCGTCGATCAGACACGACCGCTCGCGCTTTTTGGGTTTTTTGTACTTCTGTCCAAATACGATCCTGATCCTCTTTAGTCGGCTCCATAATTTCGCGCGCGATACCCTCGATACGCTGAATTCGGTATTCGCGGTTACTAACAGTGTAATCATCCGATTGAATTTGGCCGTCAGGCAACGTCACAGTGACATTAACTTTCTCTTCTTCATCTCTATGCAGCCCGATCGCAAACAAGCCATCTTCCGCTACCTTTATCGGTTCACCCTTGAACTTCACTTCTGCACCAGGGCTCGTTTGGCCCATCAGCAATCCACCCTCTATCCATTCACCTTCAATTTCGTATAGAGATTGTGCGCTGACGATCAATGCAAAACTCTGTAACAAGAGTAGTATGAGTATCTTTTTCATAGACGCGTTCTTATCAGGATTTCAATAACATTATTATGGCTTATCTTCGCTCAATTGGCTTCGTTTTCTCAGTGTACGGCATCGACTTTTTGCGTGTATACATCACATAAACTAAACATTTTTTAGTTGAACCAACCATGTGGCAACAAACCCCAAATAACGATCTAACTATCTCGCTCATTCAGGCTTCGCCATATTGGAATCAACCGCATGTCAATAGAGCAATGTTTGACGCACTCATAGAGCCGCTAGCAGACAAGACCGATCTCATCATACTCCCAGAAATGTTCACATCCGGTTTTACGCTAGACTCAAATCAAGCGGAGCTAGGCGACGACTGCGCCATCACTTGCGATTGGATAAAAAATCGAGCCATAACGACCAATGCTGCCATTTGCGGGAGTGTTTTGTATCGAGACAACAGCAAACAATTCAATCGATTATTATTTGCCGCGCCAAAAAGCGAACTGCAGCACTATGACAAAACACATCTTTTTCGAATGGCCGGTGAGCACGATCGTTATCAAGCTGGGACAAAACGAAAAGTCTTTCTATACAAAGGCTGGCGCATTCTCGCTAGCGTCTGCTATGACCTGAGATTTCCCGTGTTCTTAAGAAATAGAGCAGACTATGATTTGATGGTTTGCGTCGCCAACTGGCCTTCCGCTAGACGCAACGCTTGGCGCAGCTTATTGCAAGCGAGAGCAATCGAAAACTTATCCTTTGTGGCAGGCGTAAATCGTATAGGTAAAGATGGCAAAAGCCTCAATTACAGCGGCGATTCAATGGTCGTCGATTTCAAGGGTGATCACCTCATTGATCACCCTGAAAACCAAGCTTTTGTGGAGACTACTACGTTAAGAGCATCAAAACTCGCCGAGTTTCGTAAGCAATTCCCTGCTTGGCAAGATGCCGATGATTTTGAACTAACCAAATTTTAAGCAGGTCAATCAAACAACTTGTAACACACCTCTGCGGGAAATCCTCGCTGCATAACAAAACGCATTCGACGTTGTTTTTCTTTCAAATCGGTCGGCGGTTCCAAGCCATATTTTCCGGATACCAAGTCTCTTGCGAGGCTCATCCACTCGTTATCAAAACACGCCATAGCATCATCAATAAGTCCTGATTCGACGCCTTTTTGCCCCAAGTCATAACGTATTTTTACAGGCCCTTGCCCTCGCTGCACACGTGATCGAACAAATGATTCAGTAAAACGCTGGTCTGACTGCAGCCCCTCTTGCAGGATTTCATCAAGTATTTCGGTAACAAGGTCGTTTTGCTCGAAGCGCTGGCTAAGCTTGGTAAGCAATTCCTTCCGGCTATGTTCGCGCCTTGCAAGCATATTGAAAGCGGACAATCGAATGTTGGCCTTGATTTTCGCTTCTGTCGTCAACCTGCTTAATACCTTAAATCAAAAGAGCACCAGAATAGCCACTAGGTCTTTGGCAATGCATCCACATCCGGTTTAAGCATATCTTCCTCGGTTGCTGATCCACCGAAGAAAGAGCGTATTTTTCGAAACATCACTTTGAGTGCTCGCCAGATCCTTGGCAAAAGCCAAATTGCCACGAGTACAAACACAACCAAGAGACATAGGAACATCCAGGGATGGTTAAACATCAACCAAATGCCGCCGAACACCGCAACATCTTCTGTTATCGACGCCGTCCAATTAGTCACAGGTTCTGGACTGGTATTTATCAGGGCACGCGTACCCGCTTTGGTTGCGTGGCTTCCCGCTGCCATGGTGCCGCCCGCTAGACCCGCTGCCAGCTGCAGTGCCATACCCTGCTCGCCCAACATACCAGACGCAAGAAGAGCACCTGCAGGAATGCGTATGAATGTGTGCATGGCATCCCAACCACTATCAACACCGGGGATCTTATCGGCAAAGAATTCAACGAGATACATAAAACCCGCCGTCCCGATCACCCAAGGGCTTTGAATAATGTCTAACGATGCAGGTAAGTCGACGTAGCCCGTCGACCCAGCCATTCCCAGCGCAAACACCGCTGCGTATAGATTAATTCCGCTTGCCCAGCCAACGCCGAGCGTCATTGCAATAAGAGCAGAGAGTTCAGCGATTTCCATAATAAGGCTCCAACTGATTTTTATACGCCAATTAATGCCCTAAATAGTGCCATAAACTGAGTGCAATAGACATTTTTAGCCGATTCTGAGGTGATCAGCTGTGCTGGCCTGTACTTGCGGAAATCCTTACTTTTTCTTCTTCACATGACGCATCAAGCGGCGTTTTTTGGAAACCTGTCGTTGCGTTAGCTTGTTCTTTTTTCCAGCAAACGGATTATCAGACGATCGCAGCTCTATCTTTACTGGGGTTCCATGCAGATCCAGTGCTTTGCGAAAGGTCTTTTCTAGATAACGCACATAGTGACCAGGAAGATCTGCTGTGAGATTGCCATGAATCACAATAACCGGTGGGTTATGTCCACCGAGATGTGCGTAGCGAAGTTTAATACGCCTGCCACGAACGAGAGGCGGTTGATGCTCGCTGATGGCATCTTCAAGGATACGAGTAAGAAAATTAGTGGAGAATTTATCGGTCGCGCTTTGATAGGCCTTCTCAATGGAATCATAAAGATTACCAACACCTGTGCCGTGAAGCGCTGATATAAAGTGAATATCGGCAAAATCGACAAAGCGCAGCTTTCTCTCCAACTCGCGCTTTACCCAGTCACGACTATCAGCTTCCATTCCGTCCCATTTATTCACACCAATGACCAATGCCCTGCCCGATTCAATTGCTCGGCCCATTAAGTGGAGGTCTTGATCGACGACGCCTTCGTGAGCATCAATCATCAATATCACTACATTGGCATCGTCAATCGCCTGCAATGATTTAACGATAGAAAATTTTTCAACGGCTAGCTTGACGTTTTTGCGACGACGGACACCCGCTGTATCAATCAAAGTATAAGGCGAGCCATTGCGTTCGTACTCAATATAAACACTGTCACGCGTGGTGCCAGGTTGATCGTAAACCACTACCCTATCTTCACCTAGCAACCGGTTTACTAAGGTAGATTTGCCTACGTTTGGCCTTCCGACAATGGCAATACGAATTCCTTTCGTCTCCGGTGCAGGCTCTTCTTCGGTCACAAGAAAAGGCGCTAATACATCTTCCATCATGCTATTTATGCCGCGTCCGTGACTGGCACTAATCTGATATAACTCCCCAAGACCCAAACCGTAAAAATCACCTAAGATAACGTTCGCATCCACGCCGTCTACTTTGTTGGCAACAAGAAAGATATTTTGTTTCGTCTTACGTAAATGCGAGGTGATGTAGTCATCTCCCGCAGTTAAACCCGCACGAGCGTCCACCATAAAAATCACGGCATCGGCTTCTTCGATAGCCAAAAGCGATTGTTCTACCATCGCAGAAGCGATACCTTCTTTTTCACCACCAATCCCGCCCGTATCAATCAAGATACAACGTTTTTCGCCAACCGTTGCCTCACCGTACTTACGATCACGCGTGAGACCTGCGAAATCCGCAACAAGCGCATCTCGAGTTTTCGTAAGACGATTGAACAGCGTGGATTTACCGACATTAGGTCTACCCACAAGCGCAATAACGGGTACCAAAGTAGCTCCTAGGTGATTTAGCAGAAACCGCTGAGCAAAGGCTCAGAGGACGAGCAAACTAGCGCTCTAGTATTTTATAGGAAGTGAGCGTGCCAGAATTAGAGAGAATAAAAACGTCATCTCCATCAATGATGGTAGGAGAACGCACGCCCGCACCCGACACCTTCTCACGGCCAATTACCTCTCCAGTGCGTCTAGCAAGCAAATGTAAATAGCCATCATAATCAGCAAAAGCAATATAATCGCTGGTCAACGCAGGGCTATTTGGCTCGCGGTTCTTGAATTCGTCGGTTTCCCATAGCAGTGTGCCTTCACTAGAGTTGAACGCCTTCACTACGCCATCTTCAAACGTGGCGACGAGTGTTCCGCCCCAGGCTCCGAGACTATTTTTGCTAGAGCCTTCTTGGAACCAAAGCCCTCTTCCGGCTTCTGGATTAATGGCCATCAATCCTGATTGATAGGCTGCGGCGTAAATATTTCCGCTGTGGAAAAGAAGCTCTCCATCAATATCCACCATCCGCTCGAGATCATTCTGACCCTCCGGAATGCCGACGCGAACCTCCCACAGGTTAACACCGTCTTCCATTCTATAGGCCGCGACTTTGCCGCTATCCAATCCAACGTAAACAATATCGTCGACGACTTTAGGCTTGGCACTGCCATGTACCGTTAAAATTGGAAGGTTAATATCGACAAGCCAAATTTGATCGCCCTTTTCACCATCAAGGCCAAAGATCTTTCCATCCTGCGTGACAGCTACCACGACTTCGCCATTAGACACGGGCGCGGCAAGTATTTGGCTTGATAGTCCGACGTTCCAGAGTAATTCACCCGTCTCCCGATTGAGCGCATGAACAACGCCCTGTTCTGTTCCTACGAGTACTAAATCACCACCAACCCCAACCGCTCCAGTGATAACTTGATTGGTATCGGTCTTCCAGCGCTCCCGGCCTGTTTCTTTCTCCAGCGCGCGTACAGTCCCTTTACGATCACCAATATAGATCGTATCGCTCAAAACAACGGGAATAGAAATAGGAAAAATCTCACCTGAGCCAGCACCTACATTCTGGCTCCAATTTCGATCTAAGTTATGCGTCGCTTCATAGTCTAGTAACTTCGCTGGCGCTGACAAATCAATCTCGCCATTACCAAAAAGACTGCATGCAGAAAGTGCAAGACACGATACGAAACAGAGAGACTTCTTCATTATTGAATTCGCTAAATACGCTGAGCTACTCGCTCGCCGCGCCCTGATCTCGGGATGCGGCTAATACCCCATTCGTAAGGCTATCTATCTTTGCGTTCAATGTGTTCACTCTAACAATCTCTGCCTCTGATATCGTTGAACTGGCAGCCTCATATTCAGCAAGAGCCTCTTCGACTTGACCTGAACTTAGCAAAATATCGCCGCGAGCCTCTGCGTAAATACTTGCAAAGTGCTCATTTGAATCTTGAAGCATCGTTAATGCTCGCTCGGTCTGACCTAACTGCGCTTGAAGCAACGCAATGCGGTAATTTACCAACAAACGATCTGCATCAGCTTTAGCATACTGTTCAGCCCATCCGAGTCGCTGCAGAGCCTCCTCCCATTCACCTCTGCGAACCTCAAATGCAGCTGTGTTAAGAGTGGCGAGGTACGCGTAGTGCGAATCGCCGTATTCATCGACCAACTGATCAGTCAAAAAGTTAACGGTTTTAACTTGCTCTTCTGTTGGTTCCGGCACGCTAGCAGCAACGTTCATTTCCTGCAGATACTGTTCGTAGATGGAGGCAACGGTGTTGAGCTCTGCCTCGGCACCCGATTTCCACCAGTTGAACCCAAAATATGCAACAGCCGCTACACACCCAGCGAGAAGCAGTTGTGTTCCGTTTTCTTTCCACCAGCTTTTAAGCGCTTCTATTTGTTCTTGTTCTGTTAAGACGTCGTTCACAATTTTTCTCCAGAGTGGATGAAACTATGACTTCATCCAAAACTATAATCTTCCAATGCACTATTTTATCTCAAATGCCACTACCATTTAGCGGCGCGTATAATGGCTGCAAGACACCAGATACGCAACTCTGCGGTTTAAAGCGACCTGATTATTACCTAGTCGTTCACCAGTAGCTTTACCAACTCTTCGTACTCAGTTGTCAATTGCTCGTCCGCTGATCGCAAAGGTTTGAGCGTAAACCTTCCATTCGCAACTTCCGATTCTCCTAGTACTACCGCGTAAAAGGCACCACTGCGGTCGGCTTTCTTAAACTGACTTTTGAAGCTTCCACCACCGCAATGGGCAGTAATGGAAAGCTGAGGTGCATCTTCACGCAACCGCTCGGCCAATTGCAATGCGGGCAACGTCTCGGCGTCACCATGAACAATATAGACGTCTGTATCGGGCACTGGTTCCAAAGATTTGCCCAAAACCGTTTCAACTAGCAAAACGAGACGCTCTATCCCCATACCAAAGCCCAAAGCAGGCGTGGCATTGCCGCCGAGTTGCTCGACAAGCGCGTCATAACGCCCACCGCCACAGACCGTGCCCTGTGCCCCCAGACTGTCCGTAACCCACTCGAATACAGTTCTATTATAGTAATCCAATCCGCGCACTAACCGCGGATTAACTCGATACTTAATACCCATGCCATCGAGGAGAGTCTGCAGCTGGTCAAAGTGGTCACGTGATTCATCGTCCAAGTAATCTGACAGTGTTGGCGCACTTTCAACCAACGATTGTATATCGGGGTTTTTCGAATCAAGTATTCGCAGCGGATTAGTTTGTAAACGCCGCTGGCTATCTTCATCGAGCTTATCTAGATTATCGTTTAGAAAGCCCACTAAGGATTCGCGGTGATTCGTGCGCGATTCGGCGGTTCCAAGCGAATTCAATTCCAAATCAACTTCGTTGGAGACGCCCAATTCGTTCCAAATACGTTGGGTCATGGCAATGATTTCAGCATCAATATCCGGGCCAGAAATCCCAAAAACCTCCACACCAAATTGATGAAATTGACGCGTTCTTCCCTTTTGTGGTCGCTCGTGCCGAAACATAGGACCGCTGTACCAAAGTCGTTGTGCTCTATCCAACAAACTATTTTGGATACAAGCCCGAACACAGCCTGCCGTGCCTTCTGGCCTTAAGGTCAAAGAGTCACCATTTCTGTCTTCAAAGCTGTACATTTCTTTTTCGACAATATCAGTGACCTCACCAATACCACGTCGGAAAAGCTCCGTCTTTTCCACTATCGGAAAACGAATTTCGTTGTAGCCATAGCGAGCCAGAACATCAGCGACTACCGATTCCACGATCTGCCATTTGGAGGATTCCATAGGCATTAGGTCATTCATGCCACGGATCGACTGTATTTTGCTCAAGGCTTTTATCTTCTTTTTAACAAGTACAGATTGGCGTATTCAATAATGCCAATTCACATTAATTTTATATTTTAAAACACTGATTTAATTAGAATAATAGGGACAAAAGTAATAGAAATGCTAAAACCCCTGCAACAAGCAATACTATCTTTTTCTGATCAGTACTTTCTATCGTATCGCTAATGGAATGCCCGAATGGTGCCTCTTCAGGGGTCTCGTGTGTTTCCCCGTAGCGGTCATAGGCAGCCAATATCTGCACCTCATCGGCACCGACCAACTTACTATAATTTCGAATATAGCCACGTGTATATATACCAGAGGGAAACTTATCAAAACGACCAAGCTCGATATCTCTGATTGCACCCTGAGTCAAACCGAGTAATTCAGACACTCGCAGGCGACTTAACCCCTTTTCATCTCTCGCTTGAGCAAGCATCTCTCCGGGAGACAGATTGCCTGATGCTTCTTCTGCATCCTTAGTTGCAGGTGACTCTTCGAACATAAGAACGACTACTCGCCACTCTGAGTCGCGAGAATATGTTCTCGCGCCTCACGTGAGTCTGGGAACCTGTTCCTAAGCGACATTGAATAGCTCGCCTCAGCATCTCCGTCGCTAAATCGCTGTGCG
Source organism: uncultured Porticoccaceae bacterium (assembly GCA_964623085.1). Lineage (GTDB taxonomy): Bacteria > Pseudomonadota > Gammaproteobacteria > Pseudomonadales > GM7GCV1 > CAZUTO01. The sequence continues at coordinate 36,962 of CAZUTO010000002.1, read as the reverse complement.
AGATCAATTCCTAACTTCAAACTGCGCGGTGTAGCTTCTGTACCGGCTTCGAAGCGATCAAGAAGCTCCTTTGCACTGACATAATCTTCTTCAAGTATGGCAATATCTGCAAGCTCTAACAGTGATGTCGTCAATCTAGGATCTCGCTGATAGGAGCGCATAAATGCTTCCTTTGCCCCTTCGTGGTTTTCCTGCTCTTTGCGTGCCATTCCTAGTCCGAAAAACGACTGCCCTCGCAGGCGGTAGTTCACATCGTCAACCAGTATTAAGTACTCTTGTTCAGCATCGTCTGGCCTACCTTCGCCTAGCAGCATGCGGGCATAGTTGTAGCGCGCTTGGTTAAAATCAGCATCTGAGGATAGCGCGCGTTTAAAATGATCTTCAGCAAGTTTAATCTCACCCTCGCCCTGATACAGCAGTGCAATCGCGTTATGCGCATCGGGTGATCGCGGATCGGTTTCTACCGCCTTTAAGAGATTGAATCGTGCCTGATCTCTCTGGCCTTCTTGAAGATACCCCAAACCCAATTGAACATAGGTATCTGCGGTCGAACTCGACGATTCATTACTCGACGCACTGGTCGTCCCACAAGCCGTCAGTGCTAGGCCACTCAGCGCTATAACAATGGACAGAATAATCTTCATAGTATTAGCTCTCATATGCGACTGTTGGGATACGCTCTTCTAGCGCTTTTTTATAGCGGGCGCTGCGCTTAGTTTTATCTTTAACTGCCCCTGCGAGCTGGCCGCAGGCTGCATCTATATCATCACCGCGAGTCGTTCTTACTGTCACTATGTGCCCCGCCCGCTGGAGAATATCACGAAACCGATGAAGCGCATTACCGCTTACTGTCTGATAATCACTTTGCTCGAAAGAATTAAACGGAATCAGGTTTATCTTGCAAGGAAAATCCTTTAACAATTCTGCAAGCTCCGCTGCGTGTTCAGCGCGGTCATTCACTTCTTTAATCAGCGTATATTCGACCGTTACCTTACGACGCGAATCGGGCATTCTTTCAATATAGTCTTGAGCACTGCGCAAAAGCTCTTTAATCGGGTATTTGCGATTGACCGGCACCAGCTGGTTACGTAATTCATCATTTGGCGCGTGCAGAGATATCGCAAGCGACACATCAACGTGATCTGCAAGCCTATCTAGCTGCGGGACAACGCCCGCCGTGCTTAAGGTCACTCGACGTTTTGATAGTCCATAGGCATTGTCATCAACCATTAATTGCATAGCTGCAACCACATTGTCGAAGTTCATCAGCGGCTCACCCATCCCCATCATCACGACGTTTGAGATAATGCGTCGCTGACTACCACCCAGTGAATCAAAGCGTTTTGCTGCCATCCAAACTTGTCCGATGATTTCCGCAGCAGTCAGGTCGCGATTAAAGCCCTGCTTACCCGTGCTGCAAAAACTGCAATCCAGCGAACAGCCAGCTTGAGATGAAACACAGAGCGTACCGCGATCGCCTTCGGGAATAAACACACTTTCAACAGCACTGCCGCCGTCAACGCGAATCAACCATTTACGCGTGCCATCTTCAGACAGGTGCTCACTAAGCACTTCAGGGGGGCGTATTTCGGCAGTCTCGAGCAATTTTTCACGCAATGGCTTGCTGATATTGGTCATCTGATCAATATCAGTCATTCCGTGCTGATGAATCCATTTAATAACTTGGGTAGCGCGAAATCTTTTCTCGCCTAAAGACGCAAAAAAATCGACGAGCTGCAAAGATGAAAGACCAAGCAGATTTACCAAATGCGAGGATGCGCTTTCATTGCCTGGAACTCGCTCAATACTCATTTATGGCTGCTTCATCAAAATAAGGTGTCGGCCTGTGACGGATACGATCCTATCGCGGGCAAATTTCGTCTTCAGCAAAGAAATAAGCTATCTCTCTTGCTGCTGAAGCAGTTGAGTCGGAGCCGTGGACGGCATTCGTTTGAATGGAATCAGCGAAATCGGCACGAATAGTGCCCTCATCGGCTTCTTCTGGGTTAGTCGCACCCATCAACTCTCTGTTTAACAATACGGCATTTTCGCCTTCTAGAACCTGCACAACGACTGGACCAGACGTCATAAACTCAACGAGACTAGGATAGAACGGACGCTCTTTATGCTCCGCGTAAAAACCACCTGCTTTCTCGTCGCTCATATGAATCATTTTCGAGGCAACGATTCTGAGCCCCGCCTTCTCAAAACGGCTGTATATCTTTCCAATGATGTTTTTTGCCACCGCATCGGGCTTAACAATACTAAGCGTTCGCTCAACAGCCATTCAAAGCTCTCCAATTAACAATAACTTAGGGTGAAAATAGGGTACAAAAAGGCGCCGACAAAATAACAGACGCCAAGATTAATTAGTCGCGGGGAATTGTACTCTTGCGGGTATAGCCAAACAAGGAATGGCGCTAGCAGGATTAACTTCGCTCTTCTATCCAAGCAGCCTGAATAGCCTCTAGGATTTTTTCGCCACAACGCGCCGGATCATCATCAAACCCCTCCAACGCCATAACCCAGTCGCGTAGCTCAACAAAATTAACTTGCATAGGGTCTTGATCAGCGTGCTTTTCGTCAAGATCAGCAGCAATGTCGTATACATCAGTCCAGAGCATTATTACCTCGTTCGTTAAATGATTTAGAGACCTATAAAAGAAAGCGAAACAATTTCAGAAACTGCCCAACAATACTAACAAAAAGAAACCAGTGAGGACCAATCTGGCTTGTCACCGCCCCTTTTTAGTTTGATCAGCCAAATATTTCCACCCCTTAATTTTGGTGGTATACGCCGCAACTTCCGCTATAGTATTGAAAAAACTACGTACAACAATCGAGAGGAGATTTTCATGAAGCATGGTTTATTAGTCGTATTCGCGGCAACTTTGTTTTCGTTTTCAACTATTGCAACAGCGGAAGATGTAGAAATTGCGCTGCTGAATAAGCTGGATACCACTACTAACAACTTCTGCCTAGATATTATGGGTGGCAATCAGAATGTCGATCCATCACGTGGATTACAGGCACATACCTGCTTTAGTTATCAGGGCGCTATTGGTGCTGACCAGGCCGTAACGCTAGAAGGCCTTGAAGAAGGCAGATTCCATATTTCCGGCTTCGATGTTTGCGTCACCATGACAGGCTTAGAAGAAGGCGCTTCTGTGGCTCTGGAAACCTGCGGTGATAACGAGCTACAACTTTTCGATTTTGTTGAAAACGGTACTATTAGTCCAAAGGGTGCACCAGGCATGTGCGTCACTGTCGATGATGAAACCACATATGGTCGTGCAGTCCGACATCAAATTCGTCAGCTATCTTTGCTGGAGTGCAGCGAAGAGCTTGCTCCTCGCCAACTATGGTTTTCGCGCAATCAGGCCGACTACGACGCTTCTCTAGCTACCGAGTAAGGCCTTTATTCCTTAAGCTGGATTGGGTGCAAGTAAAGGTTACTTACACCCGATTTTGTTCTCTCCTTTGCCTCTGTTATGGAAAAACGGGACGGAAGGATTAAAAAATAATCAGCTCGTGAATGCTTAGCTCTAGTGATTCTCAGAAACCATATTGATGGTATATTTTGGAATTTCGACGACCAAATCTTCTTCCTCAACCATCGCCTGGCAAGACAATCGAGAATCCGGGTCCAAGCCCCAGGCTTTGTCTAAATAATCATCTTCTAGTTCATCTGCTGGCTTAATCGATTCGTAGCCTTCGCGCACATAAACGTGACAAGTCGTACAAGCGCAGGACATTTCACAGGCATGCTCGATATCGAGGCCATTGCGGAGAGCGGCTTTGCAGATGCTCTCCCCGCTTTCAGCTTCTACGACTGCGCCCTCAGGACATATTTCTTCATGGGGGAGGAATACTATTTTTGGCATAACTTATCTCTTTGTTCCCAAGCGCTAACTAGTCTCAAACGCTAAATGTCGTTTTTATTCTTCAAACTCATCGATTTTGTGGCCAGCTAATGCTTTTTTTACGCTGGCGTCCATGCGCCTAGCTGCAAACGCCTCACTCAATTTCGATACATGCTCAACTTCACAGGCTATCTCTTTGACCGAGCCATTTTCAGTCAATTTGCGCAACTGCGCTACAGCGGATAGGAGCACGTCTCGCTCTTCATCACTGAGCAAGCTCGCGCCATCTTCAGCAATCGCAGCATCAAGGGCATCGCCTAATCGTGTCGCATCCACTTGCTGCTCAGCCAAAGAACGGGCTTCCATATCTTCCTGAGCGCGCTCATAAGAGTCGCGCAACATTTGCGTGACCTCTTCATCGCCCAAGCCAAATGAAGGCTTAACCTGGATATCTGCTTTTGCACCTGTGCTCGTTTCGGAGGCCGAAACATTCAACAACCCATCAGCATCTACCTGAAAGGTCACCAGAATTTTTGCTGCCCCGGCAACCATAGGCGGAATACCTCGCAGCGTAAATTCAGCCAGGGGGCGATTATCTTTTACCAACTCTCGCTCGCCCTGTAGCACGGTGATTTTCATCGCCGTTTGACCGTCTTTGAATGTCGTAAATTCCTGCGCTTTTGACACCGGAATACTGGTATTGCGATGAATAATTTTCTCGACGAGGCCACCCATGGTTTCTATACCGAGTGATAGCGGAATCACATCCAGCAATAACATATCTGAGCCGCTGTTGTTGCCAATCAGAATGTCTGCCTGGCGCGCCGCGCCTATTGCCACCACCCTATCTGGATCAATATCCGTTAGAAGTGGCTGTTGAAAAAACTCACTGATTTGGGTTTGTACTGCTCGCACACGCGTTGAACCACCCACCATCACCACCGCGTCTATATCTTCACGAGACAACTCTGCATCACGCAATGCTCTGCGGCAACTGCGCACCGTTTTTTCAATCAACGGCTGAAACAATTCAGACAGAGTTTCAGCACTTATTTTCCCTTGCCAATCTTTCCAGCTCACCGTGGTTACATCATCGACTGAAAGCGATTCCTTAGCAGCGCATGCCAAAAGTAAGAGCGCTCTGATGTCACTGCCATCAACCGGTGCTATTCCAGATTGGGCGACGATCCAATCTGCAACCACTTGGTCGAAATCATCGCCACCCAATGCAGAATCTCCGCCGGTGCTCAGCACTTCGAAAACACCTTTGTGTAGATGCAATATCGAAATATCGAAGGTGCCGCCGCCAAGATCATAGACTGCGATCACTTGATCAACAGGGCCAGCATCGGCTTGATCTAAATCTAGGCCATACGCAATCGCCGCTGCGGTTGGCTCATTCAGAAGGCGAAGTACCTTTAGGCCGGCTTGGGTCGCTGCATCTTTTGTGGCTTGGCGCTGGGCATCATCAAAATAGGCTGGGACAGTGATAACAGCGCCGTCTATTTCTCCACCCAAAAAAACTTTCGCTCGAGCAGCTAAGGCTTCCAGTATTGATGCCGACACAGCAACCGGTGTCATCTCGCCAAGAGCCGTCTGGAAAACCACGCCGCCATCGTGATCTTTGGATAACGAATAGGGGGTATCACCAGCCGTTAGTGTTTCTTCATAGCCACGGCCGATAAAACGCTTTGCGGAAAGTATCGTGTTAGCAGAGTCTGAGGCGGCATGCTTCTTCACTTCTTGACCGACACAGATACTGCCATCTGCGCCATAGTGCACCGCGGAAGGCAACAAATGTTCGCCATCACTGGTCGCAATACAAGTGGGCTCTCCGCTGCGGACTGTTGCAACCAAAGAGTTGGTGGTGCCGAGATCAATACCAATCGCCAGCTTGTTCTGGTGAGGCTCAGGAGACTGACCTGGCTCTGCAATCTGCATCAACGACATCAGCTTTCCAAATGCTCTTCTTTCAATCGAATTTCTGCTATCAATTTGCTGGCAAACATCATCTTATGAATACTTTTGATAGCCGCATCCCAATCTTCATTAGCATAAACGCCAACAAATTCATTCTGGTAGGCTTTGTAATCGCGTTCTGCTTGAGACAATAGCTGGTCGAGCTCCGCAAAGGGATCATTGGCCTCATGTGCTGCTTCCAACTGCTCACGCAACACGAGCTGTGACATTAGAAAATCCGTATCCGCCTGAATTTGGGAATCTAGGTCAAATTCAACCTGCCGAAGCTCTAACATATATATCGCCCGCTTTAACGGAGACTTCAACGCGTCATATGCTTGATTCAAATAAGCGGTTAGCTTCACTGCTTGGTGCTGCTCAGCTTCGGGCTTGCTAACGTATTTATCCGGGTGGCATTGTTGTTGGAGCTTTAAATACTCCGATTTCAATGCCGACAAGTCGACTTCGAAAACATCGGGAAGAGAAAATAGCGAGAAATAGTTGGTGCCGAACTCAAACGCCGGCTGTGCCGCATCAGACATTAAAGCTTTCGCCGCAACCGCACTCGCCTTTTATATTGGGATTATTAAATTGCAGCCCTTCATTTAGGCCTTCTTTAACCAGATCAAGCTCCGTACCGTCAATATACAAAAGGCTCTTAGGGTCGACGAACACCTTCACGCCATCTTTCTCGAAGACTTGATCTTCTGGCTCAACTTTATCCACAAATTCAAGCATATAGGACAGTCCAGAACATCCAGATGTTTTGACGCCCACGCGAATACCCTCGCCTTTTCCGCGACGGTCTAACTGACCTCGAACGTGTTCTACTGCTGCGTCACTTAGGTGAATTGCCATACTATTTTTACTTACCTAATTATTTTATTAGTTACCTAACGATTAGGTGATCGCTATTCTTGATCGCGCTTTTCACGGATATTTTTAACCGCCGCCTTAATGGCATCTTCCGCCAATACCGAGCAGTGGATTTTCACAGGCGGCAGCGCTAATTCTTCTGCCAATTCGGTATTCTTAATCGATGCTGCCTCATCAAGCGTTTTACCTTTTACCCACTCGGTAAGCAGTGAACTAGATGCGATGGCCGAACCACAACCATAGGTTTTGAACTTCGCATCTTCAATCACACCTTCGTCACTCACTTGGATCTGCAAGCGCATAACGTCACCACAAGCAGGTGCACCTACCATGCCTGTACCAACGTTCTCAGCATTAGTATCCAACACACCCACGTTACGAGGGTTCTCGTAATGGTCAATTACCTTTTCACCGTATGCCATGTCTCTATGCTCCTAAACTCGTTAATTCCTATATAAAACCAAACGCTTAATGCGCGGCCCATTCAACTGTTGAAAGATCGATGCCTTCCTTAAACATGTCCCACAATGGCGACATTTCACGCAAACGTCCCACGGCCACTCTTACTTTATCGATCACAAATGCAATCTCTTCCTCAGTGGTATAACGGCCGATACTAAATCTAATAGAGCTATGAGCAAGTTCATCATTAAGACCCAGTGCACGCAACACATAAGAAGGCTCTAGACTCGCTGAGGTACATGCCGAGCCAGAGGATACAGCCATATCCTTCAATGCCATGAGCAGAGACTCTCCTTCGACAAAAGCAAAGCTCAAATTAACGATACCGGGGAAGTTTTGCTCTGGATGACCATTAAGCTTGACCTCTTCCATATCACTAAGACCATCAATAAGCTGCTTTCTCAACTTAGTGACATGAGCAAGGTTTTGCTCCATTTCTTCTTTACTTACACGACAAGCATCACCCAAACCAATGATCTGATGTGTCGCCAGTGTGCCAGAGCGCATACCACGCTCGTGGCCACCGCCATGAATCTGCGCTTCCAAACGCACCCGCGGCTTTCTGCGAACATAAAGCGCACCAATACCTTTGGGGCCGTATACCTTATGGCCAGATATAGAAAGCAAATCAATATTCATGGCTTCCACATCTATTGGCACTTTGCCAACGCTTTGCGCAGCATCAACGTGAAACATCACTTTCTTTTCACGGCAAATCGCGCCAATAGCGGCGATATCGCTCTGTGAACCCAATTCATTATTCACATGCATAATCGAAACAATCGTCGTTTCATCACGCATCGCATCGGCAACAGATTCAGGTGTAATCAAGCCTTCTGGTGTGGGATCGAGATAGGTTACCTCGTACCCTTCCCGCTCAAGCTGCCGACAGGTATCTAACACCGCCTTATGCTCAATCTTGGAGGTAATGATATGTTTACCTTTGCGCTGATTAAAATGCGCAACACCCTTAATTGCTAAGTTGTTTGACTCTGTGGCGCCAGAAGTCCAAACAATCTCTCGAGGATCTGCGCCGATAAGCTCAGCGACGTCTGCTCGTGCCTGCTCTACTACTTCTTCTGCCTCCCAACCAAATACGTGGGAGCGAGAAGCTGGATTGCCGAAGTTTCCTTCCATTGTCATGCATTCGACCATCTTCTCAGCCACACGCGGATCAATCGGTGTGGTCGCTGCATAATCAAGATAAATTGGACTTTTCATTAGATTGCTTTGGTTACTCTCTACTTAAAATACGCTGTTACAGTTCTTCAGAAGCCAGATGAAGCACACGGTCTTCTATGTCTAACTGATTTAGTTTTAAGCCAGACGACTGTCGACGATCAACAAGGCTAGCCAAACTAATACCGTTCAAAAAATCATGGATCTGATGGCTCAAGTCTTCCCACAAATGATGGGTTAGGCACATCTCACCATTATTACAATCACCTTGACCACCACAGCTTGTGGCATCAATGGTTTCATTGACCGAATCAATAATATCGGCTACAAATATCTGCTCGCTCGGTAACGCTAGGATATAGCCGCCGCCAGGACCACGAATGCTCTCTACGAGCTTGCTTTGACGCAAACGCGAAAACAGCTGCTCTAAGTAAGATAACGAGATCGACTGTCGCTTAGAAATGTCAGCAAGACAGGTCGGCCCATCGCCCCGATGGAGCGCGAGATCCAGCATTGCTGTTACCGCATAGCGGCCTTTTGTTGTCAGTCTCACTACAGCTTATCTATTTATCTATGAATGGTTTAAAGGCGATTATAGACGATAACCTAGTGTTTTAGTCAAGTATTTGGCGGCTAACAATGAAAGACATTTAATATTCATATATATCAATTATTTATTTAGATATCTTCTTGTCAATACTACTCAAAAATCCGCGCATAATGGCGGCCTCAGACGTATCTAACCGAGCTCGTTTAAACAGCCGTTGTAATCTTGTCATCGTCTGTCTGGGATTGTCTGGATCGTGGAAACCCGTAGAGGTCATCGTGGCCTGAAAATGACCAATAAGACGATCCACATCCTCATTGTTCGCATAGGGTTCATCCCACTCTTCTTTTAGTGGAAGCTCGTTATTTGCCTCTAGCATCTTCATTCTTAATTCGTAGGTGATGACTTGAACAGCAGCACAGAGATTCAACGAGCTATAGTCCGGATTAGATGGGATATGCACATGGGCATGGCACTGCTGTAGCTCGTCATTGGTCAAACCACTATGCTCTCGCCCAAACACCAATGCTACTTTATTCCCCGCATTTAACTCGCTATAGACCTGCTCCGCACAGACTCTGGGATCAACTAGCGGCCAAGGAATGCGTCGCTCTCTCGCACTGGTGCCAACAACGAAATGACAATCGCCAACCGCCTGCTCAAACTTGTCGACGACAACAACGGAATCAAGTACTGATTTCGCACCCGCCGCTCGCCAAACCGCGCGATCAGAGGGAAATACCTCCGGCTCTACGAGATACAACTGGCTTAAGCCCATGTTCATCATGGCACGCGCCGCACCGCCAATGTTCCCTGGCTGGGTGGTGTTGACCAATACAATTCGGATGTCAGCGTTATCTATCAATTTCGAATCTCAGAGCGGCGACGCAAAAATGGACGGCGAGTTTAGCGGCTACAAGGCCACCAATCAAAGCTATTGCAAATCTATAGTCGCGCCTATCAGCGCACATTCGCGACGCTTTCTGCTAGAATCGCGCGCCTTAGTCACCTGCTCATATCCAATCTGTCGAGATAACTATGCAACCAATGCTGCGTATTGCTGTTAATGCTGCTCGTGCCGCCGGCGAGATCATTAGTCGCGCTTACTCTGATTTAGACCGGCTTAAAGTCGAAAACAAGACCGGCAACGACTTCGTTACCGAAGTCGACAGAGCAGCGGAGATCGCTGTTATCTCCGTAGTCAAAAACTCCCATCCCGACCACCGGTTTATCGGTGAAGAGTTTGGCGAACAAGGTTCAAAAAACTCCGACGTTGAGTGGATTATCGACCCTATCGACGGCACTACTAACTTTACTCGTGGCATTCCGCAGTTTGCTGTTTCGATCGCGGTCAAAATTAAAGGCAAGATCGAACACGCTGTCATCTATGATCCGATCAAAAACGAAGAATTTACCGCCAGCCGAGGCCAGGGCGCGCAACTCAACGGTCGTCGCATTCGCGTATCTAACCAAAAATCACTTTCGGGATCGTTGTTGGTTACCGGCGTGCCATTTACTTCTGAAACACTTCCACACATCGACAGCTACCATGCATGCGCGAAGGCACTGCTTGAGAAGAACTCAGCGGGTATTCGCCGACCGGGCGCAGCGTCGCTTGATCTCGCTTACCTCGCGGCGGGCAAATACGATGGATTTTGGGAAATGAATTTAAAGCTCTGGGATATCGCCGCAGGTGTGTTGTTGGTTCGCGAAGCCGGCGGCCTAATCAGCGATCTTTCCGGCGGTGAAACCTATCTTGAGTCTGGCAATATAGTCTGCGCCCCACCCAAGGTATTCAAAGCCATGCTGCCTATCGTTAAAGAGCATTTGGGGCATATCTAGTTACTCTTTTACGAAAGCGGCAATCAACTATATCAACTATAGGGAACTTCTTTCGCCATCTCTTTTGCATCTGCGCCATCTTCTGGCGGGATCAGATCTTTACCCTGCACTTTCATAGCAAGCACCGTACTTGAAGCAACAAAAATCGACGAGTAGGTTCCGATAACCACACCAATGATGAGCCCGAGAGAGAAATTGTGGATCATCTCGCCGCCAAAGAAGAACAAGACAACCAAAACCAAAAGCGTGGTCAACGATGTCACCAGCGTTCTGGAAAGTGTCTGCGTCAAGGATAAGTTAACGGTATCAACCGGCTCTAACCCACGCACGCTGCGAAAGTTTTCACGAATTCGGTCAAATACAACAATGGTATCGTTCAGTGAGTAACCTATCACCGCAAGCAACGCTGCCAATACAGTCAAGTCAAACTCCCAACCAAAGAATGAGAACAACCCTAGCGTGATGAGCACATCATGGAACAACGCCACAACGGCGCCGACTGAGAACTTATATTGAAAACGGAAAGCAACATAGAGCATGACCACCAATAAGGCCGTCAGAAGCCCAAGCCCGCCATCCTCGCGTAATTCTTCTCCGACCTGAGGACCGACAAACTCTACCCTCAGCACTTCAATCTCCGCACCTGACTCTGATGCCAAAATATCGGCCAGCTCCAAAGCACGAGCCTGGTCAAGATTGTCACGCACCCGAATCAATACTTCCGTATCGGAACCAAAGTGCACAACAACAGCAGATTCGAGGCCTTGCGCCGCCAAAGAACTGCGCACGGCTTGAATATCCGCTGGCTGGCTATATCCAAACTCCACCAACGTACCGCCTGAAAAATCCAGACCCAGATTCAAACCCTTAGTGGCCAGCGAGGCGATGGAGCCAACGAGCAAAATCACAGAAATAGCCGCCGCTATAATGCGGAAACCCATAAAGTTGATACGTTTCTGTTCTTGTTTCATGTTAGATCCAAAGTTTTTTAACGTTGGGACGCGAACCAATCATCAGATTCACAATCGCACGACTACCTACGACTGCAGTAAACATCGAGGTTAGAATTCCGATAAACAGCGTCACAGCAAAGCCCTGTACTGGCCCGGACCCAATGAGCCACAAAATAGCCGCAACGATCAATGTCGTTAGATTGGCATCTAGGATCGTTGACCAGGCTCTCTCGTAGCCGGCATTAATAGCTGACTGCGGTGGCACGCCGTTCTTAAGTTCCTCTCGAATTCTAGAGAAAATCAGTACGTTGGCATCCACCGCCATACCGAGCGTCAACACGATTCCCGCAATACCAGGCAGCGTTAGAGTCGCTCCCAACATGGACATAATTGCTGTTAACAACAGGAGATTAGCTGCCAAAGAAATATTCGCGAAAACCCCAAAGAGGCGGTAGTACACCAACATAAATATCACGACCAACGCTAGGCCAATTTGAATTGAGGTGACGCCCGCAGCAATATTTGCAGCCCCGAGAGAAGGCCCAACCGTTCGCTCTTCTTCAAACGTCATAGGCGCGGCAAGTGCACCCGCTCGCAACAACAATGCCAGTTCCGACGCTTCATACTGGCTTCCAATGCCGGTAATTCTAAAACTGACACCAAGCGCAGACTGAATAGTCGCTAGGTTGATTACGTTCTTTTCTGTGTACGATTCCGTGTCGTTGGCACCATCGCCATCAGTATCAATATCAAGCGTGCGTGTTTTCTCTTCAATGAAAAGCACGCCCATCCTACGACCGACATTATTGCGGGTAGCATAGTTCATTTGCGTACCACCCTCTGAACTCAAAGTGATGCTCACTTGAGGGCGACCATTTTCGTCAAAACCGGTAGTGGCATTTGTAACGGACTCTCCCGTCACAATAATGCTGTCTTCTAGACGCGCTGCGCCAATTCCAACATCGGAATTGGCAAAATTAAACTCCTCACTGAATTCGCTAAGCCCAGCATCGTATTCAAGCCTAAATTCTAGATTTGCCGTTTTACCAATGATCTCTTTCGCACGCGCAGTATCCTGAACACCTGGCAATTCAACGACAATACGATCGACACCCTGACGCTGCACCAAGGGCTCGGAGACGCCAATTTCATTTACTCGGTTTTTAAGCGACGTGAGATTTTGATTGACCGCACCCTGACGAACTTCATTTGCGGCAAACTCAGAGAAACGGATTGATATATCATTTGTTGTCCCTGTATCAATTCTTTCAACAACTAGATTTGAGTTACGATCACGAATCAAATTTATCGCTTGATTCCGATCATCTTCGGAACGCAGTCCAAAAACCATCGAATCACCTTCAACTGTCGGCCGTATATATCGTAGGTCATTTTCGCGTAACAACGCTCTAATTTCTCCGCCGACACTTTCTAGCTGAGTCGCCAACGCTGCATCTGTATCTACCTCCAAAAGGAAGTGGACACCGCCACTTAAATCGAGACCCAAGTTCATTGGCTTGGCACCAAGCGAGCGTAACCAACCTGGCGTCGTAGGTGCCAGATTAAGCGCGATAATGTAATTACCACTATTTAACGCATTTTGTAAAATATTCTTCGCAAGCAACTGATCTTTATTAGAATTTAATCTAAATAGAGCGCTCTTTTTGTCGTCTGAAATGGCCTCGCCAAAAAACTCGATACCGGCATTGGAAAGCGCAGTTTTTGCCTCCTCCATAACTGGAGCGGTGATATCAATAGCGCCACTTTCGCCACCAATTTGAATCGCGGGGTCCGGCGCATAGAGATTAGGTAGCGCATAGATAGCCGCACAAATGACGACCACAACCAGCATTAAGTATTTCCAAAGAGGATATCTATTCATCGGCGAGCTTTCACCCAGTCCTTATTCGTTAAACTAAAAACGCGGCGGATTATATCGGAGCGCCCCCAATAGAGCTACGGGTGAGTTTCACACCTAACACCCGAGCTATGCAGATTCTCCTCTTCCTCTCAATGATGTAATCAATCCCCTTCCCTTACTCCTCAGACAAGAAAAGGCCAAAATCATGGCAAACTAAAACCATCGCCGGACACGCTCTAGTAGACTCACACCAAAACCAATAGCACGTCAGACCCAGAAATTTATTGCCACAAATACTTTCTCGCTAACCATTTCTGATATTTCTGCCGTAAACTGCGCCCCAATTACTCAACTGGCATTCAACTGGGAGCCTGCAGATGCTCGACTTATTCACTGTCGAAAACCTCGCCAATCTCGGCGTATTGATATTTCTTCAAGCCGTGCTGGGCTTTGACAACCTCCTCTACATATCCATTGAGTCTCAGCGCGCACCAGAAGCGCAACGAGCAAAGGTTCGAAAGGCCGGTATATTGATTGCTGTGGCTTTGCGTATCGTCCTACTCGCAGTGATGGTCAAACTCATATCAGCACTGACCGAACCTTTCTTTTCCATCCACTGGGCCGGTGTCATTGAAGGATCTTTTAATTTTTCTGCGATTGTCTTTTTATTTGGTGGGGTATTCATTATGTACACCGCCATTAAGGAAATTTCTCACCTACTATCAATCGATGACGTTCATGCAGATCTTAAAGATGGGGGAAGTAAATCAGCCGCATCAGTGATTATGCTGATTGTTTTTATGAATCTCATTTTCAGCTTTGACTCGATACTCTCGGCACTTGCCATCACTGACGTCTTTCCCGTGCTAGCCATCGCTATTGTTATATCTGGCGCAGGAATGCTGCTCCTCGCCGATACTGTTTCGGAATTTATCCGTAAAAACCGCAAGTACGAAGTACTCGGCCTTTTTATTCTGCTCATAGTGGGCGTCGTTCTACTTGGTGAAGGTGGACATGTCTCGCATCTCACCCTATTTGGCTATGCGGTAGAACCGATGTCGAAATCGACTTTTTACTTCTCCATTGCCGTCTTAGTGCTGGTGGACATTATCCAATCGGGATACCAGAAAAAGCTCGATCTGGTTCGTGCCAATCAATCTGATACGCACTGAGCGATTTAAAGAAGTAAAAGGACGTCATAGAGGATGGGCGGCATACGCACATTGTCCGAACACCGATGCTACCGGTTAATTTGGCGTAAAAAACACGTATTGTTTCTCTGGTGGCGCAGTGAGTGACCCCTCGGTCGAAGGTCGATCAAATAAGCCTGTTAAACGGTTGCCAGCGACATCTTCTAGGGCTGTATCGATAGCGATACGATAGCCTTTACTCTGCCAAGGAGATGAAGGCGTAAAAACCCAAACTTGCTCATTGTCGACAAGGCTTAGTGCGCCACGAATACGATTACCTTCGCTGTCTTCAACGCGCATTCGATAAGCAAGCGAAAGATGATCCATCTCCCGGTCAAAGTTAACACTAAGTGGCTCTCGTGTCCCTGAAGCTGGGTGACTTAGCTGCCACTGATCGACATCAAGTTGTGTGGCGTATGCCTCCTGCGCTTGAAATTGCTTTGTAAAACTGCGCTTCAGTGGGCAGCCTTTTGTATCCAACGCATCCGCTATCCTAATTGCATAGGCTGCTCCTGGGATCAATGCCCGGCCCTGTTGGTTGTGTGCGACAAGTCCCGTCTTCACACGCCCTGGATCAAAGAGCACCGTCAACCGAGTACCGTCCGGGGACCAAAGCTCATAGAGGTTGTCGAGAAACACCCCAGTGATGGGATCACCTTGATGATCCAATAGCGAGATTGATGGCGGAATGCCGTCTCGTGACATAGGATTAGAAAAGTAGATATACAAGCGCAGTAAGTTTTCCGGGAGTACTTCAGCTCGCGGGTAAACATCTGATACTTCGGTAGCAGGCTCTAGGCACTCAGAATAGGCATTGCTAGCGGCAAATACCGCCAGCAACACCCATAAACCTAACTTACGCGATAACATCCCACGAAAGGCCTATTTGATATGGTCTTCAAACCCTTCGTTCGATTTAAACTGATTGTGAAAGTCACGTACCCGAGTGTTTTCGGGATAAGCGTAAGTATCGAAATCATATTCGTTCAGGTATTGGGAAATACGAATGTAGGCACCTTTCGTATAAGAAACCAGGTCCATATCACCGGTTTCGAGATTCCGCTGCAAGGCCAGCAAAAATGAAGCATCTTGATCCGCTGCCTGCAATACGCCTGTCATTGGGACGATCGATGTCGCCACTCCGAGTGTTTGACCAGGACCGGCCTTAGCACTAACACCTTCTTCTTGAACGGCCTTATCTAGATCAGATATTTTAATCAGATCAGCTGCCTTTTCACGGTTCAGGACCATAACAAATTTTTCTTCTACACCGCGTCGGCTCATAGAAGAAAAAGAAAGTACATCAAGAGGTGTATTACCGTAGCCCAATTCTGCAATTGTCTTAGCGACAACGTGCTCGCCATCGTCTAACTCAGATACTGGAACCGTGACAAGTGGCGTACAGGTGTAGGCTGCTACTACCGTCTTCTCACCATTTAGAGTCACAACTTCCATTGCTCGAATGGGTGCTCGCGTTTCATTTTGGCCATGAAGCGCATGGTACATTTCAATACTCGAAGTATGAGATTCGCCTTCAAAAGGATAAGGAATTCTTCGTAGTGTTGAAGAAAATTCCCCCGTTGTCAGGCCGGAGACAAAAAGCTCACCATCAACGAAATCTAAATCCGTTACCGAAAATGTACTGGCGGGAATCTCGCGCCAGAATGTCACGGAATCATCAGCTGCTCCCGCTAGTTCAACAGCACTATGATCACCCGCTAGATCAAGTACTTTGATCTGCCCTGCATAATTTGTGCTAATAACGAAAGGGTTTTTGCCATCAGCTGTTTTAACTGACAATGAAACAAACGCATCTCTACTGACCGGATGCACGATGACATCATGGAATAACAAATCTGATTGATCTGCATTCAGATGATCCGCAACTTTTGCACCAAAACCGTTGAGGTTGTAGCTGAGAGGATCACCTTCAAAGGCAGCAGCTTCAGGCAGCTCATACGCATAGATCTTTCCCGCTTCAGAATCAGCCACAAACAATGTATTAGCGTCGCCGAACTCAAGCGCTGTCGCCGATTGCGGTACCGAATCCTGAGCTAAAGTAGTGGTCGTAAGAAAAGTCGCAGTCGCAATAAGCAGCGCTGCACAGTATGTTTTTCGAGCCATTATCATCCCCCTAGTCTATAAGGTCGATAGGCTCTCACGAACACCCCCTAAACGACAATGCCGATTACTAACTTGCAATGTAATACCGCGCTATTTTCAAGTTTTCAAAAGTGAATGATTTAACCTACTTCAGATCAAATTGGCCTGCTAGAATAACGCGCTTTTCAGCGTTCAAAGACACCGGCCATTTTGACTAAACCTGCGGCTTTTCGAGACCGGCATCTCGGAATTTCTTCTACAGACCTGACGGCAATGCTCAAGGAGCTTCAGTGCGAGTCACTGGATCAGCTTATCGGTGAGACCATTCCAGATAATATCCTCCGACAATCAGCACTCGATCTAGAAGACGCACTTTCGGAGCAAGACGCACTCGCTGAGCTGCAAAAAATTGCTGACAAAAATCAGCTGTTCAAATCTTATCTTGGCATGGGTTACTACGGGACTTACACGCCGACAGTGATCCAGAGGAATCTTCTCGAAAATCCTGCTTGGTATACCGCTTATACACCATACCAAGCAGAGATATCGCAAGGCCGCATGGAAATGCTACTCAATTTCCAGCAAATGGTCTGCGATCTCACTGGCATGGATCTAGCAAACGCGTCAATGCTCGACGAAGGTACCGCCGCTGCTGAAGCAATGGCAATGGCGCACCGATACTGCAAAAAAAAGGACGCGAACCTCTTCTTCATTGATGAAGATACTCACCCGCAAACAATTGCTGTCATCAAGACCCGTGCTGAATTTTTTGGCTTCGATATCACCATAGGCAACCCAGAACATGGCGTACCCGAATGTTTCGGCGCTTTGCTCCAATATCCCGGCTCAAGTGGACAAATCTCTAACATCCACCCGCTAATCAATGACATCAAGAAGCAAGGCGGGATAGCCATTGTTGCGACCGACCTTCTTGCACTCACCTTGTTGCGGGCGCCGGGTGACATGGGTGCCGATATCGCCATAGGTAACAGCCAACGATTTGGTGTGCCTCCTGGTTTTGGTGGACCCCATGCAGCCTTTTTTGCGTTTAACGAAAAATATAAGCGCGGTGCGCCTGGTCGAATTATTGGCGTGTCTATTGATAGCAAAGGTAAAAGTGCCTACCGCATGGCGATGCAGACACGCGAACAACATATTCGGCGGGAAAAAGCGACGTCGAATATATGTACCTCACAGGTACTCTTGGCCAATATGGCCGCCGCCTATGCGATATATCACGGAGCTAATGGATTAACCGCCATTGCACAACAAGTGCATAACGCCTGCACACGCCTAGCGATCGCGCTCACCAACGCTGGATTCCCGCCCCTGAATAGCCATTGGTTCGATACGCTCACCATCGATTTCGGTGACAAGGTCGACAATATTATCGAGGCAGCACTGGCGAGTAATATTAATCTCCGTCAACAAGGCACATGCATCGGGATTAGCCTGGATGAAACAACAAGCGAGCAAGATCTAGAAGCGCTCGCCGCAGTTCTACAAATTGAACTGATTGAAAACTGCTCTACTCAAGGAATACCTGATGAATTGAGTCGAAATACCGGTTTTCTCGAACATCCTGTTTTCCATCAGTTTCATACTGAAACTGAAATGCTGCGATATCTGCATCGGCTGGAAACCAAAGATCTCGCTCTCAACCAAAGCATGATCCCACTCGGCTCATGCACCATGAAGTTAAACGCGACCAGCGAGATGATTCCAGTCACCTGGCCAAAGTTCGCACAGATGCATCCATTTGCGCCACTTGAGCAAGCACAAGGTTATCTCCAGCTATTTGCCCAGTTAGAAAAAATGCTCTGCGCTTGTACTGGCTATGATGCGATGTCGTTGCAACCTAACGCGGGATCACAAGGCGAATACGCGGGCTTGCTCGCGATTTCACGCTACCACCAACACCGCGGCGAAACACATAGGAATATTTGCCTTATTCCCTCCTCTGCCCACGGCACTAATCCTGCCAGCGCGCAAATGGCTGGAATGATTGTCGTGGTCGTTGAATGCGACCAAGACGGCAATATAGACATTGAAGATCTACGTCAAAAAGCCGAAACACACAGTGATAATCTTGCGGCGATGATGATCACCTACCCTTCAACACACGGCGTGTTTGAAACTGCCGTTACTGAAGTCTGTGATCTTATCCATTCATACGGTGGACAGGTGTACATAGACGGCGCAAATCTTAATGCTATGGTGGGTCTAGCTGACCCCGGTGAATTTGGTGGTGATGTCTCTCATCTAAATCTACACAAAACTTTTTGTATTCCTCATGGCGGGGGCGGTCCAGGTATGGGGCCCATCGGAGTGAAGGCACATTTAAAGCCCTTTCTTCCCGATCATCCAAACCATTCTCCAAACAATAGTGGCAGTGAACTTACTGTATCTGCCGCGCCCTGGGGTTCGGCATCGATCCTGCCTATTTCTTGGATGTACATTCGTATGATGGGTGCATCCGGCCTAAAACGGGTGTCTGAAATAGCAATACTCAACGCGAACTACATAGCTAAGCGATTGGAGTCGGCTTATCCCATACTTTATCGTGGTCACAATGAGCGTGTTGCGCACGAATGCATTATCGATATCCGCTCTATAAAGACTACTAGTGGTATTAGTGAAGAAGATATTGCCAAGCGATTAATGGATTATGGCTACCATGCTCCGACTATGTCTTTCCCTGTTTCCGGAACCCTAATGATTGAGCCAACAGAAAGTGAAGCGAAAGCTGAGCTGGATCGTTTTTGTGATGCAATGCTGGCGATCCGAAAAGAAATTCGCCGTGTCGAGGCGGCGGAATGGTCACCGGAAAACAACCCTTTAGTGAACGCTCCGCATACATTGAATGACGTGCTCGCAGACAATTGGGATAGACCCTATAGTCGAGAGACGGCCACGCGCCCACTTTCGTGGCTGAACGCCCACAAATACTGGCCGGCGGTTAATCGCATTGATAACGTATATGGTGATCGAAATCTGGTTTGTAGCTGCCCACCTATGGACTTCTACAAATTTGACGGAGACCATAACGAATGAAGCAAATAGATTTATTGATAAAGCCCGAATGGCTGGTTCCCGTGGTGCCACAAGGCGCGGTTTTTCAAAATTGCGCCCTAGCAGTCGACGACGGACGCATTGAAGCAATCGTTCCAGTCGACGAAGCGGTAGGTCTATATCAAGCAGAAACAACGATTGAACTAACTGGCCAGGCGTTATTACCCGGCCTTGTTAACGCCCATGGCCACTCCGCCATGTCACTTCTGCGCGGCTATGCTGACGATCTTCCACTGAACACTTGGTTAAACGAACATATTTGGCCAGCCGAATCTGAATGGGTCGGCGAAGAATTTGTGCGTGACGGTGCGCGCCTCGCATGCGGTGAACTCATCCGCACGGGCACCACCTGCTTTAGCGATATGTATTTCTTCCCCGATACCACGGTAGATACTGCTAGCCAGGCAGGGTTGCGTTCACGTATTGCCTTCCCTGTCATCGACTTTCCCAGTGCATGGGCGCAGAGTCCAGACGAGTATCTACACAAAGGTCTTGAGCTACACGATCAATACAAAAATCATCCGTTAGCAAATATTGCTTTTGGGCCACACGCACCCTATACCGTTAGTAATTCAACCTTCGAGCGAGTCGCGGTGCTCTCCGAGGAGCTTGATGCAGCCATTCAAGTTCATCTGCATGAAACCCAGCAAGAAGTTGAAGACTCACTATCAGAGCACGGTGTTCGCCCCGTCACCCGACTCAATCAACTTGGCATATTAGGGCCAAGAACCGAAGCCGTGCACATGACACAGGTCTCCGACGAAGATCTCGACACCATCAAAACCACTAATACCAGCGTGGTGCATTGTCCAAAATCAAACCTCAAACTGGCTAGCGGATTTTGTCCAGCGAGCCAGTTTCTTGCGAATAACATTCAAGTTGGCCTTGGCACCGACAGCGCGGCTAGTAACAACTGTCTAAATATGTTGGAAGAAATGCGTTTCGCCTCTTTGCTTGGCAAAACGGTATCTGCAGATGCCACGGCATTGTCAGCTGAACAAAGTCTGCATATGGCTACGCTGGGTGGTGCTTCGGTATTAGGCCTCGAATCTGAAATCGGCAGTTTAGAGCCGGGGAAACTAGCTGATATGATCAGCATTCGATTAGATAACCTCTCCTCACAACCGGTATACGATGTGATTTCCCAGATTGTTTATTCTGCTCCAACTGAAGCCTGGAACTCTTGGGTACAGGGGAAGCAACTCATGCAAGACGGTGTATTGCAAACCTTAAATGAAACCGAAGTGCTGGCTCGCGCTTCTGATTGGCGCGAAAAGATTTCTGGCAAATAACGCCGCTCTAGAAAATTAAAACGAATAATGAAATGCAAAATTTAGACGAAGCCGAAATCGCCAAATTTGAGAAACTCGCATCCCGCTGGTGGGATCCGGACGGCGAATTTAAACCTTTGCACAAGATGAACCCGCTGCGAGCGGAGTACATTAATGGTCACTCGCTCGTAAACGAGCTTCAATATTTAGATGTCGGATGCGGCGGCGGAATTCTGACGGAAAGTATGGCAAAAAACGGCGCCACAGTGACCGGTATCGACATGGGTGAAGCACCACTTTCCGTAGCCAAGCTACATGCCATTGAGTCCGAGCTCAGCATTCACTATGAGAAGGTTGCTGCCGAAGAACTTGCCAGTCGTCAGCCTGGCACATTCGATGTTGTCAGCTGTATGGAAATGCTCGAGCATGTGCCGGATCCAGCATCGACTGTGAAGGCATGCGCACAGCTTGCCAAACCGGGCGCTACGCTCTATTTCTCAACAATTAGCCGAACGCTCAAAGCATTTGCGCTTGCGATTGTCGGCGCCGAATACGTACTTAATATCCTGCCCCGCGGCACACATGAATATCAAAAATTCATTCGTCCATCTGAGTTGGCCGACGCGCTGCGCCAAGCAGGTTTGATTCTGGAAGATGCCAAGGGCGTGCTCTACAACCCCTTAAAGCAAACATTTAAGCTCAGTGACAACGATTTAGATGTCAACTACATGATGCGTGCGCGCAAACCAGACACAACCAAATGAGTGTATCAGCCGTCCTCTTTGATCTCGACGGAACGCTGCTCGATACGGCGCCGGATTTTGAAACTGCTGTTAATGGCGTCCTTGAGGATAAAAAACTTGCCCCCTTGCACGTCGATGCCATTAGAGAGCACATCGGTGATGGATCTGCAGGGATTATTGCTTCGGTATTTGGTTTAGGCAAAGACCATCCTAATTTCCCTGCACTACAACAACAGCTGCTGCAAAATTATCGAGCATGTTTGACGGAAAAAACGCAGCTTTTTCCAAATCTTGACACGAGCATCGAATGGCTAGATAAACACGAGATACCTTGGGGAATTGTGACCAATAAACCAAGTGAATACGCTGATCCCGTCGTGCAGTTATTACTGCCCAGCTGCCAAGTATTAGTCTGTCCAGATCATGTCACGCGTCCAAAACCAGATCCTGAAGGGATAGTACAGGCATGTAAAAAGCTCGATATCGCCCCCGCTGAATGTCTCTATGTGGGTGATCACATAAGAGATATAAAGGCTGGGCAAGCTGCTCACACCAAAACCTTGGCCGTAGGGTGGGGGTATATTGGCGCTGATGATAAACCCGATACATGGGACGCCGACTGGTGTATCAATACCACACCGGAAATGCTCCCGCTGCTAAAAACACTATTTAACAAAAATAGCCTCTAATAAGCGTCTATGAAGAACCAAAATTTAGAACGATACCGTTCTTACGCGCCTCAGGAAGGCCTGATGCAGAACAACGTTATTCTCGTGACAGGCGCGGGCGATGGAATCGGGCGTGTTGCCAGTATCAATTACGCCAAGTGCGGTGCCACGCTTATTTTGGCAGGAAGGACAGTGGCAAAGCTGGAGGCCGTATACGACGAGATTATCGAAGCAGGCTGCCCACAGCCCACTATCTACCCAATCGATCTTGCTGGCGCCAACGAAGAAGATTACGACCAGTTATCTGGGGAAATCCAGGCGCAATTTGGAAAGCTAGATGGATTGCTTCACAACGCGGGGGTTCTGGGTTCTCGGCGGCCTATAGGTAACTACACCCTATCGGACTGGGATCAATGCATGAATGTGAATGTGCGCTCTCAGTTTTTACTCACGCGCGCACTGCTACCACTGCTGGAATTGAGCGAACACGGGCGGCTTATTTTTACATCCTCGGGCGTTGGCCGCACTGGTCGCGCGCACTGGGGAGCCTACGCTGTCTCCAAATTTGCCACAGAAGGCTTAATGGAAGTGCTCGCTGATGAGCTCGAAGGTGTCTCACAAATCACCGTGAACGCAATAAATCCTGGGCCCACTCGCACCCGTATGCGTGCCAACGCCTACCCTGCTGAGAACCCGGCTGAATTACCTACGCCGGAAGACTTGATGTGGCTTTATCTCTACTTGATGGGTCCTGATAGCCAAGCGATATCTGGTCAATCCATTGATGCTGGCCCTAACTAACCTCGGCTTTTCTTAAATCCTTATCGAGATCGGCTCTTTTTCTTTTGGAACGCTTTACGCTTTTTATAATGCAGTGCACAATAGCGCGATACATTAAGGAGCCCATGCATGATAAGAGTCGTTTTCAACCGCAAAGGCGGTGTCGGTAAATCTTCCATTACTTGCAACCTAGCCGCTGTCGCCGCTAAAAAGGGTAAGAAAACTCTGGTAGTGGATCTCGACCCACAAGCTAACAGCACTAGCTACCTTGGTCACGATGGCAAAGACGACGTCGTAGGTATTGCGGAATTTTTTGAATCCCAGATCGCATACAAATATCGAGATTTCAAACCAGAGGACTTCGTCCGCGAAACCTCGTTTGAAAACCTTTCCTTGGTCTCTGCGAATCGGAGCTTAATTGATCACGAACAAAAACTAGAATCGCGCCACAAGATTTATAAATTGCGCGAGTTCTTAAATCATCTGCAAAGTGACTATGACCTGATCTATATAGACACCCCTCCTGCGCTGAACTTCTACACACTGTCTGCCATCATTGCGGCAGAACGCTGTTTGATTCCTTTCGACTGTGATGCGTTTTCACGGGACGCGTTGGTAGACTTGGTAGAAGCGCTCAACGAGATCATTGAAGATCACAACGCCAACCTAGGCATCGAAGGCATCGTTATCAACCAGTTTCAGTCGCGAGCTAAGGTGCCACAGGCCGCGGTGGACGAGTTGAAAAAATCGGGATACCCCGTATTGACGCCCTACCTTTCAAGCTCAGTAAAGATGAAAGAGTCTCACGCGGAGCGAAAACCTCTCGCGTTTATGGCACCAAAACACAAACTGACTTTAGAGTTTACTGAGCTATACACAAAGCTAAACAAGCGCAAAATAAAGAAGAAATAGCAATAATATTCAATAACTTAAAATACTATTTTAAAGCTACTTAGCATGGCTATTTATAGCTAAGATCTAGCGCTCTATGAAAAAAAGCGGCTAGTACGTAGCCGCTCTATGGATTTCTCTAAAAGGTTATCAACGGACGATTCAACACCTTTAGAGAATTTATCTTGTAACGATTTTTTCGGCTCGTAACGGATCTCAAAGACTTCGTGATCCTTAGCCTTATTCATCACATATTCATCGCTGGTCATCACTTCGTCAATGAGCCCAAGCTCAATGGCTTGACGCCCAAACCAAACCTCGCCTGTAGCAACTTTCTCGATATCCAAGGTCTTGCGATGCTCAGCAACAAAGTCTTTAAACAATACGTGCGCTTCTTCAAGATCCTCAACGAACTTTTCACGCCCTTCGTCTGTGTTCTTGCCGAACATGGTTAAGGTGCGTTTATGTTCACCTGCCGTGTGTATCTCGAAGTCGACTTCATGCTTTTCCAAAAGACGGCTAAAGTTGGGCAATTGCGCTACCACACCAATCGAACCTAGGATGGCAAAAGGCGCAGCGATGATTTTGTCGGCCACACAGGCCATCATATAACCACCGCTGGCGGCGACTTTATCGACCGCAATAGTTAAAGGCACGCCTTTGCTACGAATTCGATCTAGTTGGCTAGCCGCAAAACCGTAGCCATGCACGACCCCTCCGCCGCTCTCGACATTTACCAACACTTCATCATTACTATTGGCAAGTCGGATTATCGAACTCACCTCTTCACGAAGGTTCGACGCGGCTTTGGCCTGCATATCACCTTTGAAGTTAACAACAAATAAGCGGCCAGTGTCTGACTGGATCACTTCTTTCTGCTGTTTTTTTACCTCTTTCTGAAATTCCTTTTTATCCTTGCCATGAAGCAGCTCTGCAGAGAGACATTTGCAATTATCTGCGATACGCTCACCAACGTTATTTACTTTGAGCGCACCTTTCTGATCCCCTTCGACACTTCGCCCCCGAGGCATCATTGCCCCAATAATGATTATTATGCATATCACTATTGTCGCTGCCTTCAGCAGAAACATTCCATACTCAGCTAAGAATTCCAAACTCACTCCTCAATTTACCGGTGTCGGCGCCTCTCAATAGGAGAGACTGAAACTATGAACGATAGCGCGTAATCGATAACGTTTAAACGATAGTGTAAGCGAATGTTTACCGAGAGTCGCGCTCAGCGATAAAGTGTCGTATCAACTTACCCGAAAGCGTATTTGGGCCGGGGTATTCTGGCAAATCCCGATAATCAAACCAACCAGCATTGGTTAACTCACTCGGATCAGGACAGAGCTGACCATCTAGATTCTCAGCAAAATAACCCAGCATCAACTGATCAGGAAATGGCCAAGGTTGACTATCAAAATAACGTAGATTAGCTAAAGACAAACCCGTTTCTTCCATGACTTCTCGAACCACCGCCTGCTCTGCAGATTCACCGGCCTCTATAAACCCAGCTTGAACCGTATAGTAACTCGATGAGTGTCCTGTCCTCTGCGATAAAAGAATGCTGTCACCACGGTGCACAAGCATAATCACACAAGGCGATATTCGAGGGTAAGTGCCGACCTTGCATTGAGGGCAGACGCGCACCAATGCATGTTCTTTGCGCTTTGTGCCTGTTCCACACCGGCCGCAATAGCGATGATTCAGGTCCCAATTGACAAGCTGTGAGGCTCTGCCCACTAGCTGAAAGAAACCTTTTTCCTCATCTAAAAGATCTCTAAGGCCGACCGTTTGAAGATGATCCTCAATATCTTCGATAGCTACCGCATAGTATGGTTTTCCATCCAACACGCCGACGTATAATAAGTCTCTATCAGTTATACTATCCGGCAATTGATCATAGGCTAATGTCTGCACTCGGTTCTCTGCAAATACTAATTTCTGGCCGTGAAAAAGCAAAAAGCCAGCGGATTCACGTGCAACCGCGGACAAGGTCTGGAACTGAAGATCAATTGCAGGAACAGAAGGTTTAATATATTTCATAAGCAGTCGAATAAGCACCTAGGCCATGGACTTTCCTTGGTTCAATAGCAATAATTCGCGCGTTTACCAACACTAAGGATTTACCCATGCAGGACAACCTGTTTCATTCTTTCCACCAGAATTTCCTCGGTGGTTCTAGCAGCCTTTATAAGAAAGTGATTATCGCATTTTTGGTGATTAATCCTATCGCTCTTTATACGGTCGGACCCTTCGTTACTGGCTGGCTATTTGTGGCAGAGTTTATCTTTACCCTTGCAATGGCATTGAAATGCTACCCATTACAACCCGGCGGGCTTCTTGCTATCCAGGCAGTAATATTGGGGTTGACCACGTCAAAACACGTCATGGCTGAGGTGACAAGCCAGATTGAAGTACTTCTTCTACTGGTATTTATGGTGGCTGGCATCCACTTTATGCGCGACCTATTGCTCTTCACTTTTACCAAGATTCTTCTTGGCGTGAGATCAAAAGTTGTACTGTCGGTTATGTTTTGCGCCAGCGCCGCGGTGCTTTCCGCTTTCCTCGACGCGCTCACCGTGACCGCGGTACTGATATCAGTCGCCGTAGGTTTCTATTCTGTCTACCACAAGGTCGCCTCTGGCAAAAAATTTGTCGATGACCATGATCATTCCGGTGACAGTGGGGTTCACGAATACCACCGCGAAGATTTAGATAAATTCCGTTCTTTTTTACGCAGTTTGATTATGCACGGCGCAGTCGGTACCGCACTAGGTGGAGTCTGTACGCTCGTGGGAGAACCACAGAACCTCTTGATCGCAGAGAAGGTCGGGTGGGACTTTATGCAATTCATTCGCATCATGGCTCCCGTCACTATTCCAACCTTTATAGCGGGGCTACTCTGCTGTATCACGATGGAGCTAACAGGTTGGTTTGGTTACGGCGACAAACTGCCAGAAAATGTTCGTTCGGTGCTTTCTGAGTACAACGCAGAGCAAGAGCAAAAACGTACGAGCAGAGACAATGCCAAGCTTATTGTTCAAGCCATTGTCGCAATAGTATTGGTCGTATCCCTTGCGCTGCATATCGCTTCGGTAGGTTTAATTGGCTTGATGATTATCGTACTGCTGACGGCATTTAATGGCATTGTAGAAGAACATCAAATTGGTCACGCATTTGAAGAAGCGCTGCCATTCACGGCGCTGTTGGTCGTGTTCTTCGCTATTGTTGCCGTTATTCATGATCAGCAGCTATTTGAACCAGTGACCACATGGGTATTAAGTCTGCCGGAGGATGCTCAACCGGTGACGTTATTCGCCGCGAATGGCATTCTATCTATGATCAGCGACAACGTATTTGTTGCAACCGTCTACATAAACGAGGTTACCGCCGCGTTCGATGCGGGTTCAATTACAAAAGAGCATTTGGATAAGCTAGCTATTGCGATCAATACCGGTACAAACCTACCCAGCGTCGCTACACCAAATGGGCAAGCCGCTTTTCTATTCTTGCTTACCTCGGCACTCGCGCCTCTGATTCGTTTGTCCTATATGCGTATGCTGATCATGGCGATCCCCTACACCATCGTTTTATCGAGCGTAGGCATCATCGCGATTTCCATATATCTGTAATAGAAAAACCGGTACAAAAAAACCGCTGGAGCAATCCGGCGGTTTTTTTTGTTTAAGAACTAGTAGGCTTTCAGTCGAATAAACCAGCTATTGCCAAATTTCGACCACGTCTATTTTTGTATCTCTAGCGTCACCGGCCATGACTCGCAATGACTCCAAACCTTCGAAATCAAACAAGTTGCGATCGGCCAGCTGCGATGGCGAAACGTTACTGATCGCTGAAAAAATATTTTCTATCCGACCAGGGTGCTGACTCTGCCATTCCGCCAACATCCGTTTTACGACTTGGCGCTGAAGCCCGTCCTGAGAACCGCAAAGATCACAAGGAATAATAGGGAAACCTTTATGATTCGCATAGGCCTCTAAATCCTCTTCTTTACAATAAGACAAAGGACGAATCAGAATATTCTTTTTATCATCGCTTAGCAGCTTAGGTGGCATCGCCTTTAGCTTGCCGCCATGAAATAGATTCAAAAAGAGCGTCTCGACTATGTCATCACGATGATGGCCTAAAGCAATTTTGCTAGCGCCTATTTCCTGCGCAAAGCCATAGAGCGTGCCTCGACGCAACCTTGAGCACCAACCGCAAAACGTCTTACCTTCTGGCACCAATTCTTTGACCAATGAATAGGTATCGCGCTCAACAATATGGAATTCGATATCCAGTGTTTTTAGATACTCGGGAAGAATGTGCTCAGGAAAACCTGGCTGCTTTTGATCGAGATTCACTGCAACCAACTCAAACTGAACCGGCGCAGTCTTCTGCAAACCCATCAGGATATCTAGCATGCCGTAGGAATCTTTGCCGCCTGACAGGCACACCATTACACGATCACCTTCTTCGATCATATTGAAGTCAACAATCGCATTGCCAACGTTACGACGCAGGCGTTTTTGCAACTTATTGAATTCTAGCCGGTTTTTTCGCGTATCAGGGTTCACACTGAGCACTCTGTTAGAAGAATGCTCATTTTAATCAGATCGAGAAGATCAGCAAGGAAATCCGTCTTGGGTCAAATTTAGTAATGCTCTTGCCACCCCAATACTTAGGGGCTTGCGAGTGTCATCTCATCGCTATAAACAATCGGTCCAGCGTGTCCGAGGAGTTTAATTGCAAGACTATCTGAAACACTAAATGCCAATTTTTTAAGCATCGCATTTGGTGAATCATAGTAAGTGGAAAAATATTCGAATGCTTTTGGCAGGTACAAAGTGCCGTTTTCTAGCTTTAACCCCTCTGGCCCATTCATATAAGCTTGCATAGCGGGATTTGCTTGCTTATGGATAGTCTTTGGCTTGGCGGCCTCATGAGGAACAGGCGGACAATCTAGTGCTCCGCAGCTCAATAGAAAATGCAGTGACGAATCGTTCCAAACTGGCATCAAAACATTCTCTGCAATTTCACGCTGCGACAGGCGCTTCCCCGCTACTTCAATCACCTGCTCTTCGCGATGATCACTAATCTGATTAAAATCTTTAGCATCAATTAAAAAGCTCACTGTAATAGCGTTGTATAGATTGACCCAATAGGCCAGCTGCTCATCATAAGAATGATAGCGTGGATCTATCTCTTCCATGGCTTCGATATAGTCTTTGAGCTGACTTTTTTCCTTGCGGCTAAAGTCGGAAGGATCAAAACGATGGCGCCATATTGGATGGGAGTCTGCCGTGCTATGAGCGCGAAGCAAATTGTTAAAAGGCTCATGGTCAATGGCGGGCGGTGGGGTGTTTACCTCAAAGGCCAACCAAAAATCATCGTCTGTCTGTGCATTGACTTTGGTCATGCACAAAACAAGGGCTAGGATAGGTAATGCGTGCAACAACTTCATCGGCGGAATCTCCTGTCGATCTTATTGAAAGACATTCAATAAGAAAGTCCATGCTAACGGTGAGACGGCCTATCAGGAAGCCTCCGATAACAGCGCTGTGACCGAGTTGACGATATCACTAGCACTATCACCCTTTCGTCATAATTTTCGAATACCTACCGCTTCTCGGAGTGTCGCAATAAAAGGGGTAGCGAAGGATCGTGCCTTGCTTGCTCCTTCCTGAAGAACACTCTCTAGGGAATCACCATCTTGTAGATACGACTCATATCTTTCACGCGCCTCACTCAAATGAGCGTTAAGCAATTCAAACAAACGACGCTTCGAATCGCCCCAAGCAATCCCTTCTTCAAACTCTTTGCGCATGTCAGTTATCTGTTCCGGCGTAGCGAAAGCCTTCCAGATTTGGAACACCGTTGATGTATCTGGATCCTTGGCTTCGCCCGGTTCCAACAAATTCGTTTTAATCTTATTGATGTGCTTTTTGAGCTGCTTCTCGGGTAAAAATAAAGGAATAGTATTGTTATAGCTTTTGCTCATTTTTCTACCGTCCAATCCCTGTAACACAGCCGCATCCTCGCCGACCACCGCCTCGGGCAGAACGAAATGCTCTCCATAGATGTGGTTAAACCGCTGAGCAATATCCCGCGCCATTTCAATATGCTGAATCTGGTCACGGCCCACAGGCACATGAGTGGCATTGAACATTAGAATGTCAGCAGCCATCAATACTGGATAGCTAAATAATCCCATAGTGACGCCAAAATCAGGGTCTTCGCCAGCCTCTTCATTTTTTTGCACTGCATCTTTATAAGCATGTGCCCGATTCATCAGACCCTTCGCCGCGAGACATCCAAGCAGCCAATTAAGCTCTAAAATTTCTGGCACATCCGATTGCCGGTAGAACACTGCTTTATCTGGATCGAGACCCAGTGCCAGCCACGTTGCTGCTATTTCCCGCGTGGATTGGTGTACCTGATCGGGATCCTGACAACCAATCAACGAGTGGTAATCGGCTAGAAAAAAGTAACTATCGCCGTCATTGCGATTGGCAGATTCAATGGCTGGACGGATAGCACCGGCGTAATTTCCTAAGTGCGGTGTTCCGCTGGTTTTAATCCCTGTAAGGGTGATTTTTTTCATAACGTCTCTTATGCTGAGCTTCTACATTGGGCTTCTATTGCACCCAAAAGTGGTCTAACTCGCCTGATCAACTCGAAGCGATTTCGAATAGCTGTAAAAATGCGCCAATATGGCTTTAAGCGCAGCGGCATCTTTTGTGCCAGCCGTCTCGCGAATACTGTGCATTCCCCACTGAGGGCAGCCCACATCGATCGTTGCTACTCCAAGCTCCGCTGACACGATAGGGCCAATGGTGCTTCCACAGCGCGTGTCGTTCCGAGAAACAAAGCTTTGCACCGGAGCCGATACTTCTTGAGCAAAGTGCTTAAACAAAGCAGACGTCTCACTAGTAGTAGCGTAACGCTGGGTGGCATTCACTTTTATCACTGGTCCTGCGTTTAATTTTGGCCCATGGTTGGCATCGTGTTTTTCAGGGAAATTAGGATGAATCGCGTGTGCGTTATCCGCAGAAATCATCATCGATTTCGCAAGCACTTGTTTTTGCTGTTCTCCACTGCCACAAAGACGATCAATGACGTCCTGTAAAAAAGGCCCCTGAGCACCACAAGCAGATTGGCTTCCTACTTCTTCATGATCATTGCAGACCAATAGTTTTGGTTCGGTGTTATCAGACGCCAGCAATGCTTCTAAGCCAATATAGCAACTCAACAGATTATCTAGACGAGCACTAACAATAAAATCCTGATTCAAACCCCTAATCGCTGGTGCCTGAGTGTCATAGGCATAAATTTCGTGGTCAAGAATTTCAATCTTGCCCGCGTGAATTTTACCTACACATTCTTCTAACAACGCTTTGAAATTTAGTTGTTCATCACTTGTTGCCAAGACAAGATTTAACTCTTTTTGCCTGTTTATCTTGCGATCATCGTTGGCTCCTCGATCAAGGTGAATAGCCAAACTGGGTACCTGTGCAATCGGTGCTTCGAAATCAATCAGCATGCTAGAAATATCATCATCAGCTGTTCTATAGGTGACACGCCCAGCTAATGAGAGATCTCGATCAAACCAGGGTGCCAAAAGCACCCCGCCGTAGACCTCTGCTGCCAAACGCTGGCAACCATGGCCTTTTAATTCTGGCTCTGGCTTAATCTTCAGACAAGGGCTATCTGTATGAGCACCCACCATTCGAATACCATTTTCGAATGCCAAGTCTTGTCCTGTATGAAAGACAACAATCGAAGAACCATTTCTGGTGGTCCAATACCCTTGATTTGGACTCAGCGACCACTTTTCTGTCTCATCAAGCTGCTGGTAACCATGGCTCGAAATTCGCTCTATGATCGTTGACACAGCATGAAAAGGTGTTGGGGAACTCGAAATAAAATCCAGCAGTCCCTGATTAAAACTTTGTTCTTCAGCGTTCAAACCAATCCCCTATAAAATAGTCTGTTGTCTTCTTCATTGGCAGCGATAGAATCGTTTCGCCAACTGCATCAGCGCGGTATTCTAGCATCATCATGAACGGCAGCAGGGCACGGAAAATTAATGCTTAAAAAAATCACGCCCGCAGTGCTTGAATGGGACGAACAAGGCCAACCTCAATCATCAGGCTATGGTGATCTTTATTTCAGCAAAGAAAATGGACTGGAAGAAACTAAGCATGTTTTTCTGAATGGCAACAATCTGGATTCCCGCTGGCAAAAGCTAAATGACGGAGATCTATTTGTTATTGGAGAAACCGGCTTCGGCACTGGCCTAAACCTATTGGCAGCCGCGCA
The DNA here is from genome assembly GCA_964623085.1 of uncultured Porticoccaceae bacterium. Taxonomy (GTDB): domain Bacteria; phylum Pseudomonadota; class Gammaproteobacteria; order Pseudomonadales; family GM7GCV1; genus CAZUTO01. The sequence goes on along the minus strand of CAZUTO010000002.1, from coordinate 4,377 downwards.
GCTTTGGTTAGAGACTGCTCACGACGGGGCAATACTGCAGTTTGTTAGCACCGAACAACACCCTGTCGCGCTGAATGATCTAAAGAAAGTCCATCAACAATGGCCTGAGTTACAGCCTCTGGCCAAATCGCTTATTCAGCACTATCCGATACTCGCTCCGGGCTACCATCGTTTCTACCTCGCTCAGAATATCGAGGTCACATTGATCTTCGATGAAGTGGAAAGCGGCCTAACGTCGCTCTGCCCTCCTCTAGAGCCCAAGCTCTGGGACCATAAACCCTATGCGGTAGATGCTTGGTTTCTAGACGGATTTTCTCCAGCTAAAAATCCTAGCATGTGGAGAAACGAACTCTTTCCCCTTATCCACCGTTTGAGCAAAGAAGAGACCACCCTAGCGACATTTACCGCCGCCGGCGACGTAAAACGAAACCTAGAAAAATGGGGGTTTAACGTTTCCAAGTTGCCAGGGTTTGGACGCAAGCGTGAAATGATACAAGCAGTATATGAAAACCATCATCCAACCAACCTAAACGAACTTCGGACCGACTACAAAACACCTATTCCCTGCTGGTCGATTCCAACACCTGAAATTTCTATAGAAAAAGAATCTATTGCCATTATAGGAGCCGGTATCGCTGGCGCAACGCTAGCCTCCGCATTAGCGAAACGATGCAAAGTCGTGCAGGTCTATGAACAAGGTGAATCCACTAATGGCGCATCAAACATCTCTCAGATCGCGCTCTACGCAAAGCTTTCGCCCGACCACGGAGAACTCGAAGACTTTGCGCTCGCAGCGATGCCATTTTCGCAGCGCTACTATCAAAAACTTATTGCTTCTCATACTGAAACTGACCTTGGCAACCTTTGCGGTTTAGTACAACTGCCCCGAAATGATGATGAACTTAGAAAGATGCAGAAAATCTCCGATAGATTGGCGCACTGTTCAGAGTTCGTAAAGTTACTCAGCGCCGCAGAGCTAAGCGATATCGCCGGCATTGCCATCGCATCATCTGGGCTATATTTCCCAAAAAGCGGTTGGTTAAACGGAGAGAACGTCTGCCAGAGGTTATTGGAGCACCCAAATGTTCAAGTCGATTATCAAACGAACCTGCTATCTATTGACCGGCACGACGACGGGTGGCAACTCCATTTCCAAAATGGGCAAACCGCCATTCATCAGCAGATCATTTTTTGTAACGCCCAACAAGCGCAAGAATTCGAAATATTGAATTGGCTTCCGACGCGTCCTATACGTGGGCAAGTTTCTTTTTTCGATGAAGGGGCTCTCCCACACCTCGCCAGTGTTGTTTGCCGAGACATACAGCTTACCCCTGCTGCTCATGGCCTCATAAGTAGCGGTTCAACCTACGATTTAGACAACAACAGGGTTTTGGTTACGGAGGAGGACCATCAGCGTAATATCAACAAACTCCAAGATCTTGTAGATCATGAGCTTGAGCAAGCGCTTCAGGCGCACAGTGGTCAATCTGGTGTTCGATGCACAACGCCTGACTACTTACCAATATGTGGCCCAATTGCAAAGAAACCGGCGTTTCTTGAGGCTTTTTCGCCCCTTCGCAAAGACGCAAAGTTACCATTGCCGATCCCAGGCCCGATAGAGCCCGGTCTATTCATCAATATTGGTTTTGGTTCTCGAGGTTTTAGCTACGCGCCGTTATGTGCGGAATCTTTAGCTGCTCAGATTTGTGGTCATATGCCGCCGCTACCCAGCGATTTACGCCAAGCAATCCACCCATCTCGGTTTCTTTTTCGTGGTCTTAAGCGCGGCAAATACTAACTCATTCGTAAGAAATACAGTATCCTAGCGATTCAATAGGATGGACAGTCCACACGCACTCTGATTCTGCCTTTTTATCTAATAAAGGCATGAACAATGCGGTTAAAAGCCGAGAATGCCTGTGCAAATTCGAACCTCGTTTTTCGGAATAATGCTCGCTACATGAAGAAGACACTCAGACTCTTAGCAACGCTGATAACCCTTGCAACTGCCAACCTAGCGCAAGCGTCGATAATCCAATATTTCAAAGAAGAAGACGGATCGACCAACTGGCAGTACATCGCTAATTTTTCAAGTAGCGTCCTTATTCTTTTACTATTAATTAGTACGATTTGTCTGTTTATAATCGCCCGTAAAGCATACCGAGCGAATAAAGAACTAAAAGCGATTAAGGAAAACCTTGAGAAATTAGTTCAAGAGCGCACTGAATTACTGGAAGGCGAAGTCGTACAGCACAAAGAAACAACCGCTTTGCTGCAATCCTCTGAGGCATACATCAAAAGCATACTCGACTCGATGCCGCTGATGTTAATTGGATTGAATAAAGAACTGCAGGTCACCCAATGGAACAATTACGCTGAGCAAAGCTCAGGTTTTAAAATTGATGACGTGTTAGGAAAGTATCTGTGGGACGCCTACCCCACTATCACCGTATCGCCCGATAAAGTAAAAGAAGTGCTAGACAAGGGAGAGAGCACGTCAATCAAGCTAAGCCAGCGCGGACAGTATTATCTAGATATCACGCTCTACCCGCTTGTTGATCATCCAGAAACTGGGATTGTCATTATGGTCGATGACGTTACCCAACAGAGCAAAGCGGCCAATATTCTCATTCAAAAAGACAAGTTCTCCGCCATGGGCGAGTTAGCATCGGCGATGGCCCACGATATAAGCATACCCCTAGGGGCCCTAGAAACGACAATTGACCACATCAAAACTGGCCTAGAAACCAGCGAGCCGGATAAGAGCAAGTTGTTGCAGATGCTTGATGAAGGGCGTGCGGACAGCCAACAGGCTTCCGCCATCATTAATCACCTAATTGGCTTTGCAAACAGTGACGGCGAGAAAAAGCTCGCGTCTGTGCCAGACATTCTCGATCACGCTTTGGAAATTGCTCGCAATATGTTTTTCGACACCGGCGGCCTAAAGTTCAGTGATATTAGTGTCACAAAAACCTATGCCGATGAATTACATCTGGTTCCATGCCATGTTGCAGAAATCCAACAAGTCTGTCTCAGTATTCTCCGCCACGCCTGCTATGCATTAGGAAAGGCATCCTCAGAAGATCACAAACCACTGATCAACATGGATGTGAGCGAGTTCTACGATTCTGTATGGATAAAAATTCAGCACAATGGCGCAGGACTAAGCGGCGAAGAGCAGATGACGATTTTTGAGCCGTTTTACCAAAATGAAGACATTGACGACGGCTGTGAAATGGAAAACCGTCTGTCTTTCCCCCATTTTATTGTGACAGAACATCATGGCGGCCAAATGGCGGTGACCTCGGATCTCGAAGTGGGCACCACATTCCATATTCAGTTGCGACTCAAATAACTGACCTACTAAGACAACCGATCAAGCTGATCTATTTGTTTGTTCGCATTAGCGATTGACTCCGCCGCGTAATCTTTTCGCAAACCTTGCGCACCAATCATTGTTACGTCCTGAATACCAATGAACTTCAAATACTGTCTTAACCAGGGCGTCAGAAAGTCCGTATCACCGCCTATCGGCATTCCACCAGAAGTAACGGCGACATAGGCTTTTTTGTTTTCAAGCAAGCCTACTGGGCCGTGCTCAGAATACCTGAACGTGACGCCGACACGTGCCGCCAAATCGCACCATGCCTTAAACACTGCAGGCATCGAAAAATTATAGACAGGAATACCAATTACTAAGATGTCTGCTGCCAAGATCTCTTTCGTAATCTCATCAGACAATGCAATGATCTCTTTTTCTTTGTCAGTGCGCTCATCGGGTGGAACGAAAAAGCTCTCGATCATTTCGTCATCAATAAATTGCATGCCCCTACTCACGTCTCTATACGTGACAAAAGCACCCTCAGGCTTGATCTTATTCAACAGTCGCTTGCTGAGCGCGCGACTATCAGAAGCCTCATGCCTGCAACTGGCATCAATATGCAAAACATGTGTCATAGAACAGTTTAAACCTTATATATAGTCTCGATGCGAATTTAGATAGTGGCTACTTATGTTCTCGATTATAGGCCAACCGCTACCTTATCAATTTCAGGGATCTAGGTGCGTGATGATGTTCTGCCTAGCGACTGTGATCTAACCTCTGATAAAAGTATAAGACATACCCATTTTCTATCAAAAAAAAACCCGGCTAAGGCCGGGTTCTTTTTGATCAATGAGTAAACATTATCTATTTTTTACTCTGGCGACGTCGACGCTCAATCGCCAAGCCACCGATACCAGCTACTAAAGATAGCGCTAAAGGTGCACCTAGTGCATCAAGTTCTGGTACTTCTGTTGCACCAGTAACTACAGCAACATCACCACCGTTCGCAGCGCCACCGTTGCCAGCGTCTACTTCACCACTAGTAGTATTAC
>CAZUTO010000001.1:270697-278663 GCA_964623085.1 uncultured Porticoccaceae bacterium | reverse complement strand
CCGCCCATTCCAGCACCAGCCATCGCTGGTCCGGCCATCTCAGTTTCAGGTTCTTGTGCGGCCGCGGTTGTTGCTGTCATCAAAATTGCAAAGGCACATGATGTTAGTAGTGTTTTCGCTATGCTCACTCGCATTATGAACAAACTCCCAGTTCTTCCAGTAACAGTATTACCTCATGCTGAAGGAAAAAGATAAGGGAGACAATTTGCATTGGTCCTTCGTTGTGACTACGTCGACATAAAGAAAACGTTACCGTCTAGTGGTGTGATGAATATCACAAAGGATATGAGAATAGCCGACAATCACTCAGAATAGTGAGCATATGGATAGGGACAATTTTTGGCAGATTGCACAAAATATCGTCTATATTTCCAATTGTGGATATATGCGTTGACGATTTGATTGCAAGCTTGTTACTGCCGTGAAAGTTGGAACATGCGCTAAGAAATGATAGCTTGCGTACTAACGAATTGGTGGTGCACTTTGGGATGATGGGATTCAAGATGTTCTCTCGTTTTGGTAGTTATCTAATTGTCACGTTAGCGCTTGTTTTGGTTGGGTGCTCTGGTGGGGAAACGCGCGTTACACAGGGCAATGCCGAAGGTGTTCTCCACTTCGCGAACGGAGCCGAGCCTCAGACATTAGATCCGCACGTGAGCACCGGTAAGCCAGAAAGCTATATTCAGGATGCGTTATTAGAAGGCCTGATTTCTCTAAATCCTTTTACACTCGAACCAGAGCCTGAAATGGCTGAGCGTTGGGAAATAAGTGAGGATGGACGACGCTATCGTTTCCATATCCGCGATGAGGCTAAATGGTCTAATGGTGATCCACTCACGGCAGAAGATTTTAGATGGAGTTGGTGGCGCGCATTGCAACCCGCCTTAGGTAATCTCTATGTGTATATGCTGTATGCCGTTGAAAACGCCGAGGCGTATGCGACGGGTGAAATAGACGATTTTGAAGAGGTTGGTGTCAAAGTGGTTGATGACAATATCCTCGAAGTGACGCTGGCAGAACCAACGCCGTATTTTCTGCAGTTGCTGAATCACCACGCTACCTACCCAGTTCATCGTCAGACATTAGAGGCACTCGGCTCGCCCACGAGTCGTTTTTCACCCTGGGATAGACCCGGCACTATGATCACAAATGGCGCATTCGAACTCGATGAATGGATTATTAATCGGCGTCTCGTCGTTAAGAAGTCGGATAGCTATTGGGATAAGAATGAAATTGATCTAGAAGGCATCGTCTTTTACCCAACGGAAAACGTCTCGACAGAAGAGAGAATGTTTAGGTCGGGACAATTACACCGGACCAGCGTATTGCCTTTGGATAAAGTGCCGGTTTATCGAGATGCAGCGGATCCCGCGTTCCAAAGTGAGCGTTACCTCGGTAGCTATTTTTATCGGTTTAATACGACACGGGAGCCATTTGATGATGCCCGTGTGCGCAAAGCGATGGCGATGGCAGTAGATCGGAAGCTACTCTTAGACACACTGACGTTTGGAACCGACGAGCCTTCCTATGCAATTACTCCGCCGGGAACACTGGGTTATCAGCCCCCAAAGCTGTTTGATTTTGATCCAGAATCTGCGAGAACTCTACTTGCTGAGGCAGGCTACCCCAACGGCGAGGGTTTTCCCGAGGTAGAGCTGCTTTTTAACACGAACGAGTCACACCGAAAGTTTGCCGTCGCCATTCAACAGATGTGGAAACAGCATCTCAATATCGATGTCGCTTTGGTGAATCAAGAGTGGAAGGTCTACCTCGATACCGTGACTCAGAAAGATTACGACATAGCACGCGCTGGTTGGATTGGTGATTACGTTGATCCCAACACCTTTCTCGATATGTGGGTAACGGATGGCGGCAACAATCGAACGGGTTGGTCGAGTGAAGAATATGATCGAATCGTACTGCGAGAAACGCCGAAGATTCCTGATCAAACAGAACGTTTCGAGAGCTTCTACCGCGCTGAGACCATCTTGATGGAAGCAATGCCGATTCTGCCTATTTATACCTACTCTACGAAACGACTTGTAAGCTCAAATGTAAAAGGCATGACACCTAATATCTTGGATATCTATAACTACAAATACATCTCTTTGGAGCACTAGTCTGAATGCTTAGATTTTTTAGCTTGAGAGTACTTCAGGCCATCCCAGTACTTTTTGCAGTTGTGACAGTGACGTTTTTTCTTATCAGATCGGCTCCCGGTGGGCCCTTTGATGATGAAAAAGCGGTGATTCCCGAAGTGAAAGCCGCACTTGAAGCGCAGTACAAGTTAGATCAACCCCTGATAACCCAGTATTTCTCGTACATTGGCGATCTCCTGCAAGGTGATCTCGGTCCGTCGTTTAAATATCCTGGTCGTTCGGTAAACGAGCTTATCGGCGCTGGGTTCCCTGTGACTGCGGAACTAGGTTTTTATGCATTATTGGTTGCTGTGGTGATAGGGACAACGGCTGGTATTCTGGCATCCATACGGCCAAATACGATGCAAGACTACATACCTATGTCAGCGGCTATGATCGGGATTTGTATGCCAAGCTTACTCTTAGGGCCGTTGCTGGTGTTGGTCTTTGGTATCTGGTTGGAATGGTTGCCCGTATCGGGTTGGGGCGATGGCCCCGGAGACAAGATACTGCCCAGTATTACCCTTGGCTCCACCTATGCAGCTTATATCGCTAGGCTGACGCGAGGTGGCATGTTGGAAGTGATGTCACAGGACTACATTCGCACGGCGAGGGCGAAAGGCTTGCCCGAGCGGGTGGTGGTGCTCAAGCACGCACTGCGCGGCGGTATTATTCCAGTCGTCGCTTACCTCGGTCCTGCATTCGCAGGTTTGCTAAGTGGCTCTTTTGTTGTGGAAACCATCTTTCAGGTGCCAGGACTGGGTCGGTTTTTTGTCCAGTCGGCATTTAACCGGGACTACACGATGATTCTGGGTAGCACATGCTTTTTTGCTGGCCTCATTGTTCTGTTCAATCTGTTGTCTGATGTTCTGGCTGCTTGGTTAAACCCAAGATTGCGGTCTGAACTGCGGGGTGGCAAATGAGGACCGGCAAATGAGCACAGCAACGATTACGGAATTCGAGCGCGGTAGTTCGTTATCTCGCGATGCCTGGATTCGGCTTCGGCAAAATAAACTAGCGGTGACGGGTGGCCTCATACTCATCACTATTGTATTGATTTGCTTGTTTACGCCTTGGATTGCGCCCTATAGCTATGAAGAGCCAAACCTAGCGTTAGGCGCGTCGCCGCCGTCGCTCGCGCACTGGATGGGAACCGATGTCTTTGGTCGGGATTTACTCACGCGTGTGATGTATGGCGGCCGAATCTCCATTGCCGTTGGATTGATCGCTACTTTTGTTGCACTCATTATTGGTGTCACTTGGGGCGCTGTTGCCGGTTATGCCGGTGGGCGTGTGGATGCGGTGATGATGCGCCTGGTCGATATCCTCTACGCCTTGCCATTTATGATATTTGTCGTGCTACTGATGGTGATTTTTGGTCGCAATTTGCTGCTCATGTTTCTCGCGATTGGTGCGGTAGAGTGGTTGACCATGGCGCGGATCGTTCGCGGGCAAGTGCAAACACTAAAACAACAAGAATTTGTGGAAGCGGCGGTGTCGCTTGGGTTATCGCGCCGGACTATTATTCGCAAGCACCTTATACCTAATGCTATTGGGCCAGTCATCGTATACACCACCTTGACTATTCCTAGTGTGATGCTGCTCGAAGCCTTTCTCAGCTTTCTTGGCTTAGGCATACAGCCGCCACAATCATCGTGGGGATTGCTTATTTCGCATGGTGTAGAGACCATGGAAGAGTACCCTTGGCTGCTAATTTTCCCCGGTCTCATTTTTAGTATCACGCTATTTGCGCTCAACTTTTTGGGTGACGGGCTGCGTGATGCACTCGATGTTCGAACATCGAAAGACTAAATAGAGAGAACTAACAAATAATGGCTCTTAAATAATGGCACTGCTAGAAGTTAACGAACTCTGCACCTCGTTTCACACGCGTGATGGTATTACTAAGGCCGTTGATAACGTCAGTTTTTCAGTCGATGCGGGCGAGACGTTAGCGATTGTTGGTGAATCGGGTTCTGGTAAATCGGTGTGCTGTTATTCCATCTTAGGCTTAGTGCCTTGCCCTCCAGGGAGAATTGAACAAGGCCAAGCGGTCTTTCAAGGGAAGGATTTGCTTAAAGCCGGAGCCGAAGAGTTGCGACAAATTCGCGGCAGTGAAGTCGCCATGATTTTTCAGGACCCGATGACCTGCTTGAATCCATACCTCACCGTTGGCGAGCAGTTGATTGAGCCTATTGTTTATCATCAAGATGGTAGCCGAGCGAATGCACGCAAAGCCGCAATTGAGCTGCTGGATGAAGTCGGCATACGCGATCCCGAAAATAACATAGACGCATACCCGCACGAATTCTCCGGCGGTATGCGTCAACGGGTCATGATTGCAATGGCGCTTATCGCCAATCCCAAATTGTTGATTGCTGATGAACCCACAACAGCGCTTGACGTCACTATTCAGAAGCAGATTCTAGAACTGCTCAGTGAGCTTAAGCACAAGCGTAATTTGGCGCTGATCTTTATTAGCCACGACTTAAGTGTCGTTTTAGATGTGGCTGATCGTGTGTTGGTGATGAAGAGCGGCAAAATAGTAGAGCAGGGCAATGCCCTGGCGGTGTTTAAAACGCCCCAAGAGGCCTATACGCAAGAATTGATTGCGGCCATTCCAAAGGGCGCCAAGCCAATAGAAGCGACCTTGAACGAAGAACCTTTGGTTGAAGTACAAAACCTCACCACGACCTTTCCTGTATATACGGACGGCGGTAAAAGCGAATTCACAGCAGTGGATGATGTAAGCCTGACCATAAATCGCGGCGAGATTTTGGGTTTGGTCGGCGAGTCTGGCTCGGGCAAATCCACATTGAGTCGCAGCATCTTAAAATTGGTGTCGGCGAAAACAGGCACCATTACTTTTGATAAAGACGATCTAACTTCGCTCAACCCAAAACAACTGTTGCCTTATCGGCGGCGTATGCAGATGATTTTCCAAGATCCTTACGCGTCGCTTAATCCTCGCATGACGATCTATGATGCATTGGCAGAGCCTATGTTGCTGCATGCTACTGTGGCTAAGCGTGATCTTGATAAAGCCGTGCTTGAGTTAATGGATAGCGTCGGCTTGGCGCGGCATTTTGTTCGCAAGTATCCGCATGAGTTTTCAGGTGGTCAGCGCCAGCGTATTGCCATAGGGCGTGCAATTGCCACCAAACCTGAGTTTGTCATTGCGGATGAACCCGTTTCAGCGTTGGACGTGACTATTCAGCATCAGATTCTGGAGTTGTTGCTTGAACTGGTGGAAAAGCACAGTCTGACTATGTTGTTTGTGTCTCACGATCTCGCAGTAGTGCGCTATCTTTGTGATCGCGTCATGGTGATGCAGCATGGAAAAATCGTCGAGTCCGGTTTAACCGAACCGCTGTATGCCCAACCTCAGCAGGATTACACCAAAACACTTTTGGGTGCGTTGCCCAGTTTCGTTAATTAGCGTCGTCAACTAGCCTATAAATCGGACGGCTGCGTTCGGTTTTATGCTCGCCACTGCCTAGGTTTTTATTCTGTTTATATCGATGCTTGCCCTCGATAGAACTTAGCGCTAAGTTAGTTGCCTAACTTACTTCCTAGATTACAGAATACCGTTATGCATCTAATGAAACTCCAAACGTTCATCTTGATCGTTTCTCTCATTCCCGCTTTGGCTGTCGCACAGGGCCAGGCCGAACAGAATGAAGTGATCGCATGGGATCTCACCGATCTTTTCCCAACAAGTGAAGCCTGGGAAGAAGCCTATACAAAAATTAAGGTCGATATTGGGGCATTGCCTTCACTCAGCGGAGAGCTGGAGGGAAATGCGGAGGCGATGGCAGATGGCCTAGAGCAAATCTCTGCAGTAAGAAAAGATTTTTATCGGTTGTATGTATACGCCAGCTTGCTCAACGACGAAGACCAGCGGGTAGGTGAAAACCAAGCGCGTTTCGCCCGTGTGTCGGATTTACGAACAGAGTTCAGTGAATCCATCTCTTGGTTAGGGCCAGAAATATTGGCGATGGAAGAACGGACAATCGAGCGCAATATTAACCGTGAGCCCAGATTGGAAGAGTTTGATTTTTATTTGCGTGACTTAGTTCGCCAAGCGCCGCATACGCTTGATGCGTCTGGCGAAGCGCTGATGGCTGCGGCAGGCAGTGTGACTGGTTCGCCTAATCAAATATACGAACTGCTCGTTAATGCAGATGTCGAATGGCCAACGGTTGAATTGAGTGACGGCAAGGAAGTCTATTTAAACCAGGCTGGTTATTCTGGCAACCGCGGCGCGAGCAATCGCGATGATCGGAAGTTGATCTTTGATACCTTCTGGACCAAATGGGGCCAGTATCAAGACAGCTTAGGAAAAATCCTCGGCACCGAAGTGCAGGCAAATATTTTTCAGGCCAAGGCACGCGGTTACGATTCGGTTTTACAAAAAGAACTCTCGTCTGAGAACTTACCTGAAACGGTGTACCGAACACTGGTGGAAGAAGTGAATGCCAGCCTCCCCACGTTGCACCGGTACTTTGAACTGCGCGGCAAGATTCTCGATATAGAACAGCTCCATTACTATGATATTTATCCGCCGCTGGTGGATTCCGACCGCGTTTATGATCTCGATGAATCTAAACGAATTACCCTAGAGGTATTGGAGCAGCTTGGGCCAGACTACTTTGGTCACCTGCAGACCGCAGTAAACGCCAATTGGGCGCATGTCTATCCGCAGCAAGGTAAGCGCTCTGGTGCCTATATGAGCGGCTCTGCATACGATGTGCATCCATATGTATTACTTAACCACAACGATGATTACAGCTCGCTCTCGACCTATGCGCACGAGTGGGGCCATGCCGTGCATTCGATGCTGGCAAACGATGCACAGCCATTTGAAAAGGCCGATTACTCCACCTTTATCGCAGAGATTGCGTCCATCATTAATGAGTTCCTATTAGAGGAATATCTGATAGCGCAAGCCGAAACCAAAGAAGAAAAACTCTTCTTCTTGGGCGAAGCACTTGAGTCTATGCGCGGTACTTTCTTTAGGCAGACAATGTTCGCTGAGTTCGAACTCGCCATCCATGAAGAAGTCGAGGCAGGTAAACCGCTTACTGGCGAAGTGCTCTCAGGAATATATGGCGATCTATTGCGCCGCTATCACGGCCATGACGAAGGTGTATTGTTAATCGACGATGCCTACACCATGGAATGGGCATACATCCCGCATTTCTATTACGACTTCTACGTATTCCAATACGCAACATCAATGGCCGGCGCATCCTGGTTCGCCGAGCAAATCCTCGCTGGAGACGACACGGTACGAGAACAATTTATTGATGTACTAAGGGCAGGGGGCTCGGATTACGGCTACCAAATTCTGTTGGATGCGGGCTTGGATATGGCGCAGCCAGACCCTTATCGCGCCACTGTTCGGCGTATGGAAGGGATTATGGATCGTATCGAGGCCTTGCTAGAGGAAGAGTCTTAGTAGCTGTCTGACGCGTTGCAATAGAAGGAGAGGGTGAGGTACTGATTTTTAACCATCGGGCTTTTAAACCGATGGATTCTAACCTCATTCATTCTTGATTTTCTACTCCACGGGAGGAATACGTTCCTAGAGAGGTTGAGTTCATGCTCAAAAATGACAATGGCGATCTTTTTACTAAGGAAGATTGGGTAAGGTTTTTTCGATGGAAAGACGAGTATTTACCGCAAGTGTTCCCCGAGGCCAGTATTCGTATTAGTCGGCACCCGGCAGAATTTACAGACCGAGACGCCATTGCTGAAATAGCAGAAGAGTTGGGCGTTGAAGTTCCGGAGCGATACCAAAGCGAGAATCAATAGTGAATCAATAG
>CAZUTO010000001.1:0-270597 GCA_964623085.1 uncultured Porticoccaceae bacterium | reverse complement strand
TGGGCGTTGAAGTTCCGGAGCGATACCAAAGCGAGAATCAATAGTGAATCAATAGGGTCAGAGTGGATCGATCCCATAGCTTTCAGAACATTATTTTCACCGTTACTCACTTCTTAAAAAGTGTAAAGAATTGCAGTAACTGTTGTTTGGCAAGGGATTAGTAATAAGATTGCACCCAAAAAGTGCATGCACATTCGTGAATTGTAAGTAGAGTTTTTTGGGGTAATCATATGCGACTAGTATTTCTATTTGCCTTGCTGTTGTCTTTTCCTGTTTTTGCTCAGAATTCGGCAACCATATCAGGCCGGATTGTCAGCGAAGCAGATCAACAACCACTTCCTTTCTCAGAGATCGTCTTGAGTGATGCGGTCTCTGAAGAATTTATCTCTGAACTATTGTCTGATGATGCGGGCCGTTTTGTCTTGGAAGACGTACCGAGAGGAAATTATCTGGTTCGAGCATCGGGTGTAGGATTTGAAGATACGGAAGTCGACCTGACTGTCGGCTTGGCAAATAATATTCTTAACCTCGGTGATATCGCGCTCGCGGCAAGGCTAGAAGTCGAAGAGCTCGTGGTAATAGGTTCAGCAATTGAATTGGAAGAAGGTGTTCGGTCCTTCGATCTCTCGGATAATTTTTCGTCCGCCGGCGGGTCGATTATGGACGCGATGAAAAACATGCCCGGTATTACTGTCGACCAAGAAGGGCAAGTGTTATTGCGTGGCAGCGACAGGGTGACCATTCTCGTTGATGGTAAGTCTTCCGCACTGACGGGTCACGGTAACCAATCATCCTCTTTAGATAGTATTCCATCGGCTAATATCGCGCGGGTGGAGATCATTAACAATCCATCGTCGCGTTACGACTCTAATGGTTTGGCCGGTGTCATTAATCTTGTTTATGAAGAAAATCGCAGCTTAGGCTGGACCGGGGACGTCAGCTTTACCGCTGGTATCGGCGCACTGGATAGGCGCAGAGACGATTTGCCGACAGAGTTAGGTAGTTTTTCCAATAATCAAAAGTTCACGCCAGCTTTCAATCTGAACTATGGCGGGGATACCTTTGATTATTTCTTACAGGGTGAAGTGCTGATTCAGGATCACTTACCCAACAACGAATTTACTACCCGTTTTTTTGACAATGGTGACGTTCGATTTTCGCAAGTGCCTGAAAACAGAGAGCAAGTCCGTTATATCTTTAATACCGGCGTAGATTGGGCATACAGCGATACGGACACCTTAACGGCGTCATTTCTTGTGGATTACGAAGATCATACCGATATTGCAGAGGTGCCTTTTATTGATGGCGATAGCGGAGACCTTTTGCGATTTTGGTTTTGGAGAGAAGAAGAGGTGACAAGCCTTTTCAATTTTACTCTCGATTGGAATCGTCAGTTCGCCGAACCCGGTCATGAGCTAGGCGTCAGTTTTCAGGTGAGCCGCGCCGGGGAAGATGAGTCTTATTTCCTCAACGAAGAGTCCCCTGTGCGGGTTGGAACCGATGAAACACATCTAGACGCTAGGGAATGGACGATACCTCTAAACATCGATTATGTGCGGCCTTTGCAAAGCGGCCGTTTAGAATTAGGGTCAAAGATACAACGGCGGGTGCTTCCGGTCGATTATGAGGTGGTTCAGGGATTTGACTCCCCCATTTTTGATGGACTTGGCGAAGAGTCTGAGTGGAACGAAGATATCTTTGGAGGCTATGTTAATTATGTTTTCGAGCAACCTAAATATGGCGTAGAAGCGGGCTTTCGTTTAGAGCAAACAGAAGTGCGATACGAAGTGCCGGATGAGAGTGTTTTTTACTCAGAGGACGATGAATACGACTATTTTCGAATTTTTCCAAATGTTCGGTTCACCTATAACCTCAATTTGGACAATGTGGTGTCTTTTCACGTGAATAGCCGAGTAGATCGGCCGGGCGAGCCAGAATTAAGAGTCTTCCCAAAATTCGATGATCCTGAATTATCGAAAACGGGAAACCCTTTTTTACGACCTCAGTTCACGGATACGTTTGAGCTGGCCTACCAGCGTTTTTGGAATACGGGGTCCGCGTTTGTGTCTGTTTATCATCGCGATATTGAAGACACATTTGAACGAATTTATGCGCCTGATACCAGCAATGAGCTCTTCCCAGTCACGCACAAAATCTTCCAAAATACGGGTGATTCAACGAATGACGGCATAGAACTCACGCTGTCTCAAGATATCCTCCCGAGCTGGTCGTTAAATACCAGCGTTAATTGGTACAACAATGACATTGACGCTCGGACTGTCGAGGTTGCGTTTCCGTTTGTGAGGGATATAGATCTTGTCGCGTCAGACGACACTACATGGGATTTAAGAATCAATAATCAGGTCAGTCTTCCATATAGAATAGAAGGGCAAATAAGCTATATATACAACGCTGAACGAAACACGTCTCAAGGTCGAGCGCTATCTCGATCATCCGTTGATATTGGTTTAAATCGCCCGATTTGGAACGATAGAGGCCAAGTAACGTTTTCAGTTTCGGATCTGTTTAACCAGTTCGGTATTCGAGAGGAAATTGATGTCGATGGTTTTACTGCGGAATTTGAGAATTTCTTTGAAAGCCAAATTGTTAGGCTAACGGTCCAGTACGGTTTATAAAATAACCACGGCTGTTGATTAAGAGCTCGATAACAATTGAATAAAAACGCCCGGTGAGAATTTCCCTTAGCTTTCACCGGGCTGGTTTTATTTATTCAGACAGTTCGGCTCGTGTACCCCAACGCTGATACTTTTCCGCTTCTTCACCACACGGTTGCAGGCTAAGTGTGCGAATTTGATGCCGTGAGGGCGGTCCGCCAGGACGACCGCCTAGCCAGTGGCTCGGGCCTGCGGTAAGGCAGAGCTCTGGGTCTCGCTCCCCATAGTTGGCCGAGTTCCAGATGAACTGACCGTTTTCTTGTAATTCAAAACGCTGTTCATCAATATCTTCGCATTCAACGAGGCTGACAGTTGCACCAGGCTGATTGCCGCTCACCTGACCACATAGGCCAATCTCTTTTAAATGAATCTTGCCAGCAGCGATGTCAGCAGTATCCATGGCTTGGTCTATGGTCGGCGGTGGGGGATCCGGTCGGTAGCTGTAACAGGTATGAACCTGAATAGGCACATCCAGCTCCGGCCGCTGCGGAGGCCCGTTTACGTCTATGCAGTACTCGTTCAAATCGCCATCGAGGCGATCTAACAGATAGACCTCGACAATCTCGGCGGAAGCTGCTGATGAGAGCAAGGCTCCACCGCATAGCGCCAGTAAAAGTTTGTTGAAAAAACGCATTTGTTTATCCCCTAGTTAACGAATGGTGTGGTTAATTTAGCAGAGTAAGAAACCAAATAGGGCAATTAATAAATAAAAGGGCGCGGTCATAAATTGGATATACCGATTTTCGGTGCTTAGCAACAGAAGATCGGGAAAATGACTTCTGTGACAGTTGTAAGCGTCGCCATTGTGCGTTTGCTCAAAAGCGCTATAGTAACGACCCTTGAAATTGACAATAGGTGTTTCTATGCTGGCTGGTAAAACTGCTGTGATCACGGGTTCAACGAGTGGTATAGGGCAAGGAATTGCGCGTAGTTTGGCGGAGCAGGGCGCTAATGTTGTGCTAAACGGTTTTGGCGATGCGGATCAAATTGAAAAAGATCGATCCGAGATGGCGAAGGAGTGCGGTACCGATGTGGTGTATCACGGTGCAGATATGACCAAGCCTGATGAAATTGCCGATCTTATTTCTTTCAGTGTCAAAACCTTCGGTAGCATTGATATCTTGGTGAATAACGCGGGTATTCAGTATGTTGCGCCGGTTGATGAGTTTCCGGTTGAAAAATGGGATGCCATCATTGCGATCAATATGAGCTCGGCGTTTCACACGGTTCAGCATGCATTACCACACATGAAAAAACAGGGCTGGGGGCGCATTGTTAATATCGCTTCTGCTCATGCATTGGTTGCATCGCCTTATAAATCGGCCTATGTGACGGCCAAACACGGTGTTGCGGGCTTAACGAAGACTGTTGCTCTAGAAACCGCCGAGGAAGGCATTACCTGTAATTCGGTATGCCCCGGTTATGTTTGGACGCCACTAGTCGAAAATCAAATAGCGGATACTGCCGAGGCGCGGGGGATTACCGTAGAGGAAGTAAAGAAGGATGTTTTACTCGCTGCGCAGTCAACCAAGCAATTTGTAACGGTTGAGCAAATCGGTGGCGTAGTCAATTTTCTTTGCTCTGATGCTGCAGCAAACGTCACAGGTGCAGTGATGCCTGTAGACGGTGGTTGGACGGCGCATTGAAATAGCACTCGTACGAAGAACTCATTCGAACAGACGTTCGTTTATTTAAACATTAGGAGTGAGTATGTGGCCTTATCCTGCTCAGGAAACTGACATTGCACAAGAAGACTTTTCGGTTAAAAAACCGAAAGGGAAATGTAAGTCGATTAACTTGGCATTGCAGGGTGGCGGTGCTCACGGCGCTTTTACTTGGGGCGTCTTGGACAAGATCTGCGAAGATGGCCGTCTAAACATTGATGGAATTAGCGCCGCGAGTGCTGGTGCAATGAATGCAACGGTGTTCTCCTATGGATTCATGAAAGATGGTAGGGCCGGTGCGCGAAAATTGCTCCATGATTTTTGGTTCGATATTGGCAGTGCTTCTAAAATGTATAGCCCTCTCGACGCGACAGCGTGGAAAGCGATGTTTTTGGGTTGGGAGAATCTCGATATGAGTTCATCTTTTTATGGGTTCGATGCCTTTACAAAGATGCTATCTCCATATCAATTTAATCCTATGGGAATCAATCCTTTACGATCAATACTTAAAAAGCATGTGAAGTTTGAAGAGATCCGAGAGCAGTGCGGGATTATCAAGCTCTTTATCAGTGCGACCAATGTTAGAAGTAATCGCATTAAGATTTTTCATTGTGAAAATATGTCTGTCGACGCAGTGATGGCATCTGCGTGTATACCTACTGTGTTTCAGGCGGTGGAAGTGGATGGAGAGCACTATTGGGATGGCGGCTATATGGGCAACCCAGCCTTGTATCCACTGGCCTATGAAACCGAGACTACGGATGTCCTAATTGTTCACATCAATCCAGTTCAACGCGAAGAAGTACCGCGTACTCCAATGCAGATATTTAACCGAATTAATGAGATCAGCTTTAACTCTTCGCTGATGCGAGAATTGCGATCTTTGCAGTTCGCTAAAGGATTAGTGGACGAGGGTATGATTCGTCCAGAATCGCTGGAGAGTTATCGTTTCGATAAGTTCTATGTGCATTCTCTGCGTGCCGAGGAGGCGACAGGACGTTTAAGTGTGGCTAGTAAGATGTCACCAGACTGGACGTTCCTCTGCCACTTGCGTGACCAAGGCCGAAAATTCATGCAGGAATGGTTGGATGAGAATTTTGATCAGGTCGGAAAAGGATCGAGCATCGATTTGACCGATGAATACTAGTGTTTAATGCCAAATAGCGTTCAAGCATACAATTTTAGTTACAATTCCAGCGTTGAAGTTCTGTAGGAGATTCTTATGAGTAAAGTACTCACAGTTATCATAGCGGTATTAGTTATTTTAGTCGGTTCGGCCTACCTGCTTACGGGGTCAGGGTCAGATACAGAGCTAGAGGGATCTGCAAGAGATACGGGGATGCTTGATAGGGATGAGGTTGTTCCATCAACGGAGGAAGAACCGGTCGAGCGGCGCGAGATTCCAGCACCCGCACCAGATTTGGTTGAGAGTTATTCATTGTCCGGAGACTTGCCTTCGATTGATGATAGCGATGAAGCCATACTCAACCACCTTGGTTTGGTAGTCACGCCAGTCGCGTTGCAACTTTTCAACGACGATCAATTTATTCGGAAGCTCGTTCTGCAGGTCGATAACGCCGCACGCGGCGAGTTGATTTATGCGCATAGCCCCTTTGCTGGGCCGGAAACCGGTATTGATGTAACAGAAGAGAATGGCGGTGAGCTAGAAATCAATCCGCAAAGCTACGCTCGCTATGATGCATATGCAGAATTAGCTGAAACCGTCGATACACCTTTGTTGGTAGCCTATTATCAGTTTTACGAACCCTTGTTAGATGAGGCCTATACTGAGTTGGGGTACCCAGAAGGGGAGTTTCGATCTGTGCTTATAAAGGCGATTGATCAGGTGTTGTCTGCACCGGTTGTAGAAGGTGAGATCGCATTGGCGCAACCAGAAGCGAATTATGTTTTTGAGGAAGCATCTTTGGAAGGCCTGAATATGTTGCAAAAACAATTGCTGCGCATGGGCCCGGAGAATACTCAGAGGGTGCAGATGGTTCTTCAGCGCTTTAAATCGCGCATTCAGTAAGTATCAAACGAGTTTTATGTTAGCTGAGATGTTAGTCGCGCCTTAAACGATCAGTAACAGCAATTGGGTTCGGGTAGTTGAACACGACGATATAGCTTGAAACCAGAAAGGTGAGAATCGCAGTGGCCTGCACCAGCAGCGATGCACGCTCTGAAATCAGCGCCGATTCTACGGCCAGAAATACGATAAGAAGCGAAAACTCACTGATTTGCCCTAAACGAAAGCCGAGATCCCACGCGAGCTGTTTCGACTCTGCTTGAGTACTCAGCAAAAATCTAAATATCAGCGGTTTCAAGCCAAGCACAAGTACGGCGAGTATGACCGCCGGCAGGGCGATGGTAGCCAACATTCCGATATTGAAGCCAGCACCGATGGCAAAGAAAAAGACTACTAAAAAGAAGTCTCGCAGGGGCTTTAGGCTAAGTGCAATATATTGAGAGATCGGACTGGTTGCCAAGGTTATCCCAGCAATGAACGCACCGATCTCCAGTGATAAACCCATGAATTGCGCTAGTTGTGCTACACCCAGGCACCAGCCAATTGCCACTAAAAAAGTAAATTCGCTAACCCGATCGAATTTACTAATGATAGGTAAGAGAATTTTTTTGGTAACAAAAAACGCAGCGGTGGCGATTACTGGGACGGCGAGCAATGCTTTGCCAAAGGCCATGAAATCTAGTGTTCCGGTTTTTCCGCTGAGTAATAAAATCAACACGAATATAGCCAAAAAATCCTGCAAGAGAAGCAAGCCAATCATCAGCTCGCCGCTGTGTTTGTGGTGCAACGCTGTGGTTGGTAAGAGCTTTATTCCAATAATGGTGCTGGAAAACATCATGGCTGCGCCGATAACGAGCGCATCGGTTTGACTAAATCCCCAAAGGATGGAAAAGCTGTAGCCGATAGAGGCAAATATCAAGGAGCTTGCTACCGTTATATTGGTCGCTTTTTTGAGTACTGCAATTAGAGCGCTCGGTTGCATGTCGAGGCCAATTAAAAACAATAGGAATATAATTCCAATTTCTGATGCTTCGTTTAGCAACGTAATATTTTCGACCAATCCTAATCCGTATGGACCAACAACGATACCGAGCACAATGTAAGAAATAAGAAGTGGCTGGCGCCCATACATGGCTAAACAAGCGAGAACTGCAGCACCGGAAAAGATATAAAAGAAAGATTCAATTAGCATGGTTTACTTGTATCACAAATCAGCAACTAAGCAAGGGCAGCGAGATTGGTCACGCCTTTCCTCTGTATGTAGTCGTGAAAAAGTGTAAGCTCACGTTCGTCGCGAAAAAGCGTCGAAAAGCCGAGTAAATTGTGTGCTAGACCACGCTTTTGATTTCTGTATCTTGTTAGCGGTCTAAGAGATACGTATCTTCATTTTCGCGAAGTGGCTGCGAGCAGGTAGTTTTGTTTTGTAGCCTATACATCAGTTTAATCAGTTAGTAGAGATTTGCGATGGATAAACCCCTTGTTGCAAGCATAGTAGTAGCCGTAGCCACTTCGTCTTCTATTCCTGTCCAGGCAGATATTGTTGACCTTTATCTGGGCGCAGCCGTTTGGCAAGCATCCGTTTCGGGTGAGGCTCAGGACGGCGCCACACTTATTGATATCGAGGATGATCTCGGACTAGACGACGATACCTCAAACTTTTTCTACGCTCGGTTAGAACACTTTTTACCCATATTGCCCCACGTCGCAGTGCAGCACACAGACATTGGCTTTGATGCCAGCAATCTGTTGGTGACCGAGATTGATTTTGAGGGCGAGACCTTTACAGTCGGTGAAACAGTCAATAGTAGCGCTGACCTAACGCATACTGATCTGACCGTGTATTGGGAACTCTTCGATTTTATCGCTGAGCTAGATCTAGGTATTAGCGCACGCTTCTTTGATGGCGAAATCCAATTGCAGTCCGATAGTATTGGATCTGTACAAGAAGACTTGGACGACCCTATACCTATGCTTTATGCGCGAGTGGCCGTTAATTTGCCGCTAACCGGTTTAAGTGCGAGTGTCACTGGCCAAGGCATCGGCTTTGACGGCGATGTGATTTACGACGCCAACGCGAGAATCAATTATGAATCTTTCTTCGGATTGGGTATTGAGGCCGGCTATCGCGTGCTAGATTTTGACGTAGATGATGCAGATATCCTTGCTGACTTTACGATAGATGGCGCCTATGTTGGTTTGAGTTACCACTTCTAACAGCTCGCCGTAGGAGACAAAAAAACCCGCTTAGATAGCGGGCTTTTTATTTGCCGATTGCCTTAGTTGGGACGCGATTTAACGACGCCGAAATAAAGGCGTTTTCTGTTGCACGGAAGTTTGATAACTCTCGCTAAAATCATTGAGAGAGGCGAGCGCCTCTTCGAGATCGTAGTGGTCTGCTAAATCAAATGCATCGAAGCCACACTTGACCATATAGGATAACTGGTCTCGAATAGGTGAACCGATGGCCCTGATTTCACCCTGATAATCTAATCTTTCTCGAAGCAGACGGGCAATGGAGAAGCCGCGCCCATCCATAAAGTTTTCGAACAATATGCCGATCACCGGAATACGTTCTAAGTTTTCGATCTCTTCAGGATTCTCATTGGACTCCATCCAAATACCAATTTCGCCATAGCGCTTGAAAAATTGCACTTGTTGTTCATTCCAGGACGACATCGAGATAAGTATTTTTCCTTCAGGAAAGAGACCTACTTCATCGACTCGGTTCCAATCGTCATTGACGAGCTGACCGTTTTTAATGATCTGTTGCATAAACGGCCTCCTTAAATAGGTCATGCCCAACGCGTTCATAGGTGTCGACAAAAACCTCACCATCCTGACGGTTCGCCAGGTAGGTATCCAAAAGCGTTTGAATCACATCTGCGACTTTCTCTCGAGAGAAAGAAGGCCCTAGTACTTTACCTAATGCCGCATCGTTACCCTGTTTACCGCCAAGTTGTATTTGGTAGAACTCTTCGCCTTTTTTGTCGACGCCTAGTACGCCGATACCGCCGATATGGTGGTGACCACAGGCGTTCATGCATCCGGAAATGTTGAGCTCCAATTCTCCGAGATCATAGAGGTAATCGAGATCGTCGTATTTGCGCAATAGTTCTTCGGCAACAGGGATAGATTTTGCGTTAGCCAGTGAACAAAAGTCGCCACCTGGGCAGCAGATCATATCGGTTAAAAGGCCTGTGATTGGGCTCGACATTCCGAGTTTGGATGCTTCTTTCCATAAATCGTAGAGCTGATCTTTGCGGACGTCAGCGAGTACCAAATTTTGCTCATGGGTGGCGCGCAACTCGCCAAAGCTGTATTTGTCAGCGAGATCAGCGACGGCGCTGAGCTGCTCCGCGGTTATATCACCGGGCGGTATACCGGGCGTTTTTAACGTCAGTGTGACTGCGGCGTAACCATTTACTTGGTGTTCGAAAATATTTCGCGACAACCAATTATCAAAATCAGGATCTTCCTTGCGCTGTGCAAGCAACTCAGAATCGAGTTTTAGTGGGTCTGTTTCATCGTAAGCAGGGCTTGTGAAGAAGGATTTGGCTCGATCAATTTCGTCGCCGGTCAGCATGAGTTCGGAATCTTTTAGATGCGCCCATTCTTCTTCGACTTTCTGTGCAAATGCTTCGACGCCCATAGTGCGAACCAGTATCTTGATTCTGGCTTTGTACTTGTTGTCCCGATTGCCGAGTAGGTTGTAGACACGCAAAATGGCTTCTAGGTAAGTAAGAATGTCTTTCTCTGGGAGAAAATCTCGCACCACCGAACCAATGACAGGTGTGCGACCTAAGCCGCCACCAACCAATACTTCAAAACCAACTTCACCCGCGTCGTTCTTTTTCAGATTTAGGCCGATATCGTGAAAGCGAACGGCGGCGCGATCTTCTTCCGAACCACAAACTGCGATCTTGAACTTACGTGGTAGGAAGGCAAACTCAGGATGAAATGAGGCCCATTGGCGCATGATTTCGCAGTAGGGCCGAGGGTCGATAAGTTCGTCGTTACTCACGCCAGCGAACTGATCAGTTGTAAAGTTGCGAATACAGTTTCCGCTGGTCTGAACCGCGTGCATTTCTACTTCTGCCAGTTCCGCGAGTATATCTGGTACGTCTTCGAGCGCCGGCCAGTTAAGTTGGACGTTCTGGCGAGTGGTGATATGGGCATAGCCCTTATCGTAGTCCAAAGTAATTTGTGAAAGCTTACGCAGCTGCTCGCTGGACAGCATGCCGTAGGGGACACAGATCCGAAGCATGGGTGCTAAGCGTTGAACATAGAGCCCGTTTTGTAAGCGCAGAGGAAGAAATTCATCCTCCTTTATCTCACCGTTGAGATAGCGTGCAGTTTGATCTTTAAACTGCGCGACTCGGTCATTAATGATTTGATGATCAATTTTGTCGTAAACGTACATCTAGTGGATCACTTTGTTATAAGTTCTATTGGGCAGACGTCTCGCAAGTCTAAGTTTTTTCGTTTAACGCCTGAAATCTTGGTGTCTAACTCGGTAATGAACTATATCAGCGCATTAGTGTTCTTTAAATAAACAATATGTGGAGATTGTTTCAGTGATGCGTATTGAACATATCTTCTATTGTTTCTAGCTTGGGCCTCTATTCAATGATCGAACGGAAGATAGAATTTCTCTGTAGCTCGATACCCGCTCTCCGTTTATTCGATTTTGTTTGGCAATCTTGAATGCTAGGTGCCATTGTCGAAACACGACCTTGTAAGCGTCAATCAAGGAATTTTTAGGATCATAGATGTCGGTTGATTCGGAGGTTAGGCCGTTGGCCTCAATGATCTTTATGTCTTTGCCTTGTTTGAGCGCATCGATACTCGATACACGGAGATCGTAGCGACCATAATAATATCCAGAAATGGCTTTGCTGATCTCATCAATACGTGCTTCGAGTACTGGGGTGAGGTAGGCGTTAGCATCGATAAAAACTGATCCACGGCAGTGGCTGCCAATTTCCACCATTTCGATCTGCTCACCTTTTTCGGGGATTCGCTCAAGCTGCTCAGCATGTTGTTTTAATAGGAACCGCGCCATGTAATGGGCACGTGGGTCCTCGAGTATCAGCCTTTCAAGGGTGGAGGTGCCATCGCCAGTCATCTTCGGAAACAGTTTGTGAGTGATCGAAAACACGAAGCCATTAGGAGAGCTCGGTTCGCGCATGTAAAACACACCAAACTCCTCTCCATCGACATACTCTTGCACCAGAATATCCGTATCTTTATAGGTCGTGAGGTAGCGCTCAGCAGCCGTGCTGTCATCGATGACCGATACACCCATGCCGCGTTGACCACTGTTCGGCTTGAGGATAATGGGGAAGCTCAGTTCAAGCTCGGTCATCACCTCGTCAAGCTTGGCGAGAGAGGCTGGTAGTTCGGCGCGCAGTAGCCCTGTTTTTGCGACGGTTTCGGGTAAATCTGCCTGAATAGCAAGTAAGTTGCCTGCTTTGTTTGAATCGACAAGACCTCCATTGGGCATACAGGGATTGATTGCACTGAGTTGTCGAATGCCGCCATAGCGAAAGGCTAAGATCAGAATATGGATAGAGATGGGAATGTAAAAAATCCACATCGGCCAAAATTCCCATCGCAAGGCGCGTCTAATGCTAGAGCTGAGCAGCTTTTTTGTTCGGTAGTTCAACTTATGTGAGCTTACGAAGAAGCTGTATTCAGTCGAGATATATGTAAGGGTTTGCTGGGCTCTGCTTCGCAGGGTGGCCCATCGGTATACCAGAGCTGGCACTGTGACTCGTTAACCTGAATTCGAGTATAGCTCTGTGTTTCGGCGTCGGGCCGATGCATGCATACGGAATAGGCAGACTTAGACGGCAAGTGTGAACGATGGAAGTCAGTTAAAGTCTGGTCGTCGCGAATGATGTATTGTTGGAGTCGGCCTAGGATGACTTCTCCTGTGTCAACTCCACTCGATGAAGCAAATTGCTCCGTAGGTTTTTGTTCTTTGCAGGCGACGCCATCCCAACTAATATGCAGTGGATTTTCTTTTGGAGAAAATACGAAAAGATCGAATGCACTGTAATCACTCAGATTGAGCGCGCTAATTAATGTATTCAGCTCACTGCTGTTTTTCGCGGTTGATAGTGCGTCAACGAGCATGCCTCTACTGACATGGCCGACGATACGTTCGGCAGCATCGTAGTTATTAAGTAAACAGAGGCTAACGCCAGCTTCGTTGAGGCTTATCCAGGTTCCACCGGCTTCCGAGTCGCGAGGGGCAATAACGCTTACACCAGAGCGAACAGTTAGCTTAGGTGGATCAGCTTTCCTACGTGTTCTGGATTCGTCGCGATTGAAATGAAGTTCGTAGCCGCCTAGGAATGTTTCCCAGGTCAGTGTGCACATTGCAGATGTTCATACTTCAGCGTCGAGGGCGCAATACCAAAGCTTTCTGGAACGAATACACCTTGTAGCTTCAACATTGCCGAAATAATCGCACAATGGTGAGTCGTGTGGCTTTGCAAGAAGACGAGTTCTCTTGCTAGCGTTGAGGGCACTTCTGGGGTGCGGGCGTTTTCGTCGATACTCAATACAACAGAGAGTTCACAGTCTGAGTTTTCTGCTAGTTCGCCCAGCTGAGAAATGAGTGAGCGAATCAGCTCAACCATCTCAAGCCTCACTGTCTCGACCAGTTCGTTTCTATCACGTGAATCATAGTCGACACGACGATGACTTAACCCACCAAGGAGCTGTTGGTAATGGTCGGTGATATGACGCATGTGCTTGCCTAGCGATGCGGTAAACGGATCGGCTACTAGCGTATAGGCAGAATCAGAAATATCCAGCAAGAGCGTTTCGGCGTCTATTAAGGTCTGCTGATTTGCATTGATGAGTTCTTGCAGTTGCAAAATTCGCCCCCAGGCTTCAGTTGTTTTTGCTCGATGCTATAGCCAGCATCTTACTGGAAATAGGGAATATAATCGCGCCGGATATCCATGTTGCACAGGTTATGCGTCACGCTCTACCTAAACCGACGCCATTCTACGGCTAAAGCGGCGATATTTGAATACTTAAGTTGTAATCTTTGACGAATTAATGCGAGTTTAGTTCAGCTAAAAAAGCGTTAAAAAACAATCAGCTATATTAATTACCTAATATTAATACAGAAGACTCAGAAGATGGCTAAATAAAAATTGTATAAGAAAGCGCTATGAAGGCTTGTTAGCGAGTAGTAGCGCTCGCCGTGGAGCGGGGTGACCTTCGACTGTTTTGGTCGGGTCATTTTTGTCGAGATAGTCTGCGAGTGATTCAAATCGCATCCATTCAGTTCGACGCTGTTCTTCGCAGCTCGTTACGGATTGATCAATGATACGTTGGTTCTCAAAGCCGGTATCTTCGAGCCACTGAAGCATCATCTCACTGGATGGGATCGCCCAGACATTCCGCATTTTTGCGTAGCGTTTTTCAGGTATGAGGCAGGTATGTTTGTTGCCCTGAACGACGAGAGACTCAAGCACAAGTTCGCCTCCAGGTCGGAGGCAGTCCATTAATTCTCTGAGATGCTCTAAAGGATCGCGTCTGTGGTAGATCACACCCATCGAAAATACGGTATCGAATCTAGCAAGACCGCGGGGAACAGTTTCCAAAGGCACCGGAACGAGGTGGATAGGGTAGCTACCGCCTGCTAATCGTTTAATCAGCTCAAACTGGACACTAAAGCGAGGAGAGGGATCAACGCCAATGATGCGACTTGCTTCCGCCCCCAGTATGCGCCACATGTGGTAACCATTGCCGCAGCCTACATCCATGACCAATCGGTTTTTAAGCGGCGCTATGTGTGGTTTAAGGCGATTCCATTTCCAATCGGATCGCCACTCAGTATCGAGTTCAATATCAGCAATTTGATAGGGTCCTTTACGCCAAGGAATGAGCGTTCGTAGGCTTTGTGTGAGGTTTTTTATATCATCTTGATTCCAGTGTTGATTGGAGATGGTGATTGCTGAGTCGGCTGCGACATCAGAATCCAAAGATGACGGCAATGTAGTTAGTGCGTCGAGCCAGGAGTTGAGATCGCCATAGCGGCTGGTGCTTAAGCCCGTTTCAATTTGCTCCGGAAGCTTATCTGCCCATTCTGCCATCCCGTTTTCACGCATCCATTCGGCAAGGGTTTCAAATCCAAAATCAACATACAGGGACGGCATAGAAGGGCAACAAAAAGTGTAATAAATGACAGGAGGTCGAAAGCGCGTAGTTTAGAACAAAAAATTGCCGTCTTCTCCACATTTTCCGGTTTTCGCTAGCGCACAAAGGAAGAATTCATCGTTTAATTAGTGCTGAAACAAGAGTGATGACAATGAGTACCCATATTACTTCAGCTGATGTCGAAGAGTTTTTCGAGCTTAAGACCCGGGCCAATATTCTTGGTGGGATTGATGACGAGCAGGTTGTCGAGTTATTGAATAGAATGGAAGTGGTTCGCTATACCGACGAAGAGCCCATTTTTTATAGTGGTGATTCTGCTTCAGCGATCTACATTGTGTTGCGCGGTGCTGTGCGACTAGATTTTGGCGATGATATGCACCCGCTCTCGCAGATTGAATTTCTGCCTGGAGATTGTTTTGGAGAGACATCCGTCATCGGTATTCAGCCTCATTCTGCTGGTGCAGTAGCGCGAGGGGATGTGACGCTGCTGGAGCTCACAACTAATATCCTGCATTCGCTATATGAAACAGACACAAAGCTTTTCGCAATGTTACTGCTTAATATCGCGCGCGAAGCGAGTCGCCGTTTACACCACACTGATAGTCTATTCTTGGATTACACAAAGACCTGTTCAGCGCAACCATTGCACTGATCTCTGGAATACACGAGGTTCATTCAGTTAATTCGGACCAAGTGCTTCTCAACCCGCGCCTGCATCGCTATATTGGTTTGACTGCTCAATAACGATTAAGCGTGCGGGAGTCTCGACGATTGAATATTTGTATTCTTCAACATGTTCCTTTCGAGGGAGCGGGAACGATCCTGCCGTTTTTCTCCGATTCAAATCACCATGTGCGAATGGTTCATCTGTATGACGATGATTGTTTGCCATCGTCTAATTGGCCAGATCTGTTGATAGTAATGGGTGGGCCCATGGGCGCAGGCGATGAGGATCAGTTCCACTGGCTAGAAGAAGAAAAACGCTTTATTAAAGCGGTAATCGATGCAGATGCTTGGGTGTTGGGCGTGTGTTTAGGTGCACAGCTGATTGCTGATGTT
Source organism: uncultured Porticoccaceae bacterium (assembly GCA_964623085.1). GTDB lineage: Bacteria > Pseudomonadota > Gammaproteobacteria > Pseudomonadales > GM7GCV1 > CAZUTO01. The sequence continues at coordinate 254,992 of CAZUTO010000001.1, read as the reverse complement.
TTGGGAGCCTCGGTTACAAAGAATAGATCACCCGAGATTGGTTGGTTCCCAGTAAAGTTGAATTCAGCCTTGCAAGCGAAATGGTTGGTCGATCTTTTTGGGTCCGAAATTGATGCGTTTCATTGGCATGGCGATACTTTTTCTATCCCCGAAGGCGCGCAGTCGCTTGGTAGCAGTGAAGCCTGTGATAACCAGGGATTCCTTTGGGGTGACCGTGTGCTGGGTCTGCAATTTCATTTGGAGTTCACGGCGAAATCGACAGCGCTTCTTACCGAAAATTGCGCACAGGATTTGGTTGATAGCGAATGGGTTCAAACACCTGAAGAGATGCTCTCTTCTGAACGACGCTTTGTCGGAGCCAATATGCTTATGGGGGATATACTCCACCACATCAATACTGAAATTCTCGATGATGTTCGATTAAATGGTCAGTTGGAGGGCGACTGCCACCTTCTTAGCGAATCTGATGAGTTTTGGTTTCTTTTGCAAAGAAACGCGGCGATACCCTGGTTTATCTTGGTGCCGAAAGGGCGTTTCCGTGATCTCGATGACCTTACCGACGAACATCGAGTACGGTTGTTTAAGTATGCTGATGCTATCAGTAATTTGCTAAGAGAGGATTTTCAGGCAGAGAAAATAAATGTCGCTGCACTTGGTAATATGGTTGCACAGCTTCACCTTCATGTTATTGGCCGAAAAAGTACTGACGCCTGTTGGCCGAACCCTGTTTGGGGGAATCTTAAAGAAGAAACGCCTTGGGCCGATGAAGATGTTGAGGCATTGAAGCAACGGGTTGTTTCCATGTGTTGCGATAAAGATACGAGAGTATAGTCTCGACTTGATTAGAGATCGTTTCCCCGAAGATAAAAATACTTACCCAAAAAAAAGATGCTTACTTATGAAGATGCGTGTCCTTATTGCGGTGAAGGGATCAGTTTGATCGTTGATCAGTCTGAACCTGAGCAGCAATATGTGGAAGACTGTTTTGTTTGTTGTCGCCCGATTTTGATTGCAGTGCGAGAAGGTGAAAATGGCGTGCCTGCTGTTTCTCTATGGCATGAAAATGAGGTTCCAAATCCTTGATTCCAGATAGCGTGCGGAGCGAAATTCAAACGACATATAGTGAATTTCTGGAGTCGTTAGGTCATCGACCCCGATCTGGGCAAAAACAAATGATTGCATCTATCGCTCGTTGTTTGATGCATTCTCAGCCAACATCTAAAGTTATTGCTATAGAAGCGGGAACGGGCACAGGAAAGACGCTGGCGTACTTACTGGCGGCAATTCCAATCGCGCGGCAGCTTGGCAAAACATTGGTGGTCTCGACCGGAACAGTAGCGCTTCAAGAACAACTTATTCATAAAGATATCCCCGATATTATTGATAAAACGAGCCTTCGTTTTGGTTATAGCCTCGTAAAAGGTCGCGGTCGTTATCTTTGTCAGCTTAAGCTCGATCAGCTTCTATCGGGTGCCTCGGGAGATGACCAAATGGGCATGTATCTCGATGGCGAAGTCACCGCATTTAGTGAAAGCAGATTGAATCTGTATCAATCGCTTGATAAATCACTTCGGCTCGCGGAATGGGACGGTGATCGCGATTCTTGGGACGACACCATCGATGATTTAAGTTGGCGGCCTCTAACTAGCGACCGATATCAATGTCTCGGGCGGACTTGCCCTCATGTGAACAGCTGTACTTTTTTCAATGCTAGAAACGACCTAGAAGACGTAAATTGCCTCGTTACCAATCATGATTTGGTTCTTTCAGATCTGGCACTTGGCGGTGGCGCAATTCTGCCTCCACCAGAGGATTGCATCTATGTGTTTGATGAAGCCCACCATCTCAGTGATAAGGCTAGAAATCATTTTTCTTCACGATTTAGGGTGGGTAACGCGTCGGTATTTATGCAGCAAATGAAAGAGACCTTACCGCAGCTAAGAAACGGCATGGAATCTTTAACGGGCGTGGCATCGGTCTGTGCTGACTTAGGCGCATCACTATCGGCTATTTTGCAGATTGTTCAAGAGGTTCGGGCGCCACTAGCAGTGCTTTTTACAGAAGAGCGGGAAGACACTGAGACTGACGAAGCACGGTTTGCCTATGGGCGATTGCCAGAAGAGCTAAGCCGGTTAGCGACTGATTTGTATCCCGTTATGGAGAATATTGAGTCTCAGTTGACGATTTTGTCGGATAAGCTGGAGCAGTGTCTGTCTGAAAGTGCGGAATCCGAAATCAGAAAGGACGTCGAAAATTGGTTCCCTGTCGTGGGCCAGTGGCTCGCTAGGATTCAGGGGTATGCGTCGCTCTGGCAAAACTTATCAGAATATAAAGATGAACGCGCGACACAGTTTGCTCGATGGTGCCGATATTATCGCAGCGCCGATGACTATGAATTGTTTTCTAGCCCCATCGTGGCAAATGAGATACTTCAGTCACAGTTGTGGGACCGATGCGCCGGTGCCGTGTTGACCTCGGCGACGCTTACTGCACTGGGTAATTTCGACCGATTAAAAATGCGTACGGGGCTTCCAGATGATCTGGAAAGTCTTGTGTTGTATAGCCCATTTAATTTCTCAGAACATGCTGAAATTCGTATTCCTAAGGACGCACCTGATCCAAAAGATTACCTTTCCCATGACCAATATCTTATAGACCAGCTTCCCGTTATGTTGAACAAAACTGACGGCAACCTTGTGTTGTTTACAAGCGGTCGCCAAATGGATGAGGTCTACGAGAATCTCGTATCGGACTGGCAAAGACGCATTCTTATTCAGGGTACAAGAAGTAAACAACGAATTATCGACACCCACAAAAAGCGAGTTGATGCGGGTGAAGGGAGTACCATTTTTGGACTCGCTAGTTTCGCCGAAGGTGTTGATCTGCCTGGTGCATATTGCACCCATGTGGTTATTGCTAAAATACCTTTTTCGGTGCCTACCGCGCCGGAAGAAGAGGCGTTTTCTGAGTGGGTCGAATCCCGTGGCGGCAAACCGTTTTTTGACATTAGCCTGCCCGATGCGTCGATGCGCTTAATTCAGGCGACAGGAAGGCTGTTGCGATCAGAAAATGATCAAGGCGTCATTAGTATTCTCGATAATCGATTACTGACCCGTGGCTATGGTAAGCAACTACTTTCAGCACTGCCTCCTTATAAAATAACGACTGAGTTGTAATATGTCGGTTCACTACTGTGGCCTAGTTGCCAGATTGAGGTAAACAGCGTGTCTTTTTTTCGATTCGACGCGTATATTTTCGTTAAACAGGATTTGGCGTTCGAAGGGCGTCTCTATGTATATGGGCAACTGGCTGCTGTGATCAAAAAGTCGAGTGTTCTCGCGTTGTTATTTGTTTCTGTGTGCGGCTTCTCTCAGGATACGGAGAACACAGAGGAAACAGCGCCGGATTATTCTAAGTATTCAGGTTATGTGATCGAAGATGTGATCATATCGACCGTTGATGTCTTTGATACGAGCACAGAGACAGAGTTTAACCCGCTCTTTGTTTTAGCTAATCGTCTTCATATCGATACCAAACGTGGTACGGTTAAAACGCAACTTCTTCTAGATTCTGGTGACTCTTTCTCGGTGCAGAAGCTAGAAGAATCTGAACGCATATTGCGGCGTAAGCCATACCTGTTTGATGCCACCGTTGTTCCCGTTGAAAACGACAATGGAACCCTCGATTTACATGTTGAGACCCGCGATAACTGGACACTAGTGCCCGAGGTGAAAGTGTCGAGTACAGGTGGCGAAAATGAAAGCTCCTTTGGCGTAGAAGAAGAGAATTTTCTCGGAACGGGAACACGTGTCAATATCCGGCGAGATCAAGATGATGATCGCACATCGAGCATATTCCAGATTTCCCGCGAGGATATTGGCGAGCATAGGTTAAATGCTGCCTACGGATATGGTGATCTAAGTGATGGTGACTTCCAGCTACTCCGATTACAACGTCCTTTTTTTTCGCTCGATACAAAATGGGCTGCGGGTTCAACAGCTATTTTCGATGACCGGATTGAAACATTATTTAGTGAGGGGGAACGCGGCGCTAGATATCGGGACGATCAGACGTTTTTCACGTTTTTTGGTGGTCTGTCTGAAGGACTGGTCGACGGCAAAACCGAGCGCTGGATTCTTGGCTATGAATTTAGTGAGCGAAATTTTGAAACGGTTGCTACTGACGGCTTGGTCGAGGTGGCACCCGAAAATCGCCGATTCAGCTATCCATTTTTAAGATATCAGCGTGTGCAAGATTCATTTTTAGAAGCGAAAAACCTTAATCAAATTCAACAGACAGAGGATGTATCGCTTGGGGAGAACTACAGTTTTACTGTGGGTTATGCCAGCGAGGCGCTGGACTCGGACCGAAATGCATGGATTCTGGCCGCTGATTACCGCCATGCGTATGGATCTCCCGAATCATTTCTGGTTTTGTTCAATCATGCCGCGGCGACGAGGGTGGAATCCGGAAAGCTAAAAAATGCTGTGCTAAGTTCTAGGACAGAAATCTTTAAACGGCAAAGTGAAAAACGCCTGTTGTTTGGATCGCTAAGTCTTCATTTGGGCGAAGACCTTGATCTGGATAACTTCTCGGCCCTTGGTGGTGATGTTGGGTTGCGGGGTTACCCGCGGGACTTTCTTAACGCCGAGACCACGGCGCTTCTGACTGTCGAGCAGCGCTTCTATACAGATTATTATCCGTTCCGACTTCTTCGTGTGGGTGCGGCTATTTTTGCTGATGTGGCGAGAGCCTGGGGCGAAGACGCAATAGGCGTTCGGGAAGATGAAGTATTGGCGAACGTTGGATTTGGCTTGCGGCTTGGGAGTACCAGATCCAGCAGTAATCGCGTTTTTCACGTAGATATCGCATTTCCGCTTACGGCTAATGACAATATAGACAAAGTGCAGATCCAGTTTTCAGGCCAGCGAAGGTTTTAGGGGAGGCTTCAATTCGACTGTGATTCCCTAGCCTAGTTAAGGACGAATGTAGAATTTCGAACAGGCTCAATTCTTTTTCTCGACATCCAATATGTCTATTTAACCCACTGTTTTTCGCGTAGAATGCCGCTCTTTTTTAAGGCTGCTTTAGGCTGCGCAATGGAAATCAACCCGCTGCTCAATTCACTTAAGGATATCCGTGCGCGTAATGACGTGCTCCGGGGGTACCTTTGACTATGCTCAAAAGAAAGACCGACTTGCTGAAGTCGAGCTTGAGCTTGGAGAGCCGGACGTCTGGAATGAGCCAGAACGAGCTCAGGAGCTTGGTAAAGAGCGCTCCGCTCTAGAAGCGATCGTTAAAACCATCGAGAATCTTGATTCAGGCGCCTCCGATTGCGAAGAGCTGCTCGAGATGGCTGTGGAAGAATCCGACCAAGAGGCAATCACTGAGGTGGAAGCCGAAATCCAAACTCTTCTCACAGAGTTAGACAAACTTGAGTTTCGGCGTATGTTTTCTGGCGAGATGGATGAAAACAACGCCTACTTGGATATTCAGTCTGGATCGGGCGGCACCGAAGCACAAGATTGGGCAGAAATGCTCCTTAGAATGTATCTGCGCTGGGCTGACAGCAAAGGCTTTAAGACTGAACTTATCGAGTGCTCCGCGGGCGATGTCGCGGGCATTAAAAGTGCCAGTCTGCATATTCAGGGTGACTATGCCTTCGGTTGGTTACGCACTGAGACCGGCGTCCATCGATTGGTTCGTAAATCGCCTTTTGATTCCGGAAGTCGGCGTCATACTTCGTTTGCATCTGTGTTTTTGTCGCCAGAAATTGATGACAATATCGAGATTGAAATTAACCCTTCAGATGTGCGCACGGACACCTACCGCGCGTCTGGGGCGGGTGGTCAGCATGTTAATAAGACCGACTCAGCAGTGCGCTTAACACACGAACCCAGTGGCATAGTGGTTCAATGTCAAAATCAACGGTCGCAGCATGCCAATCGTGACTTTGCATGGAAGCAGTTAAAGGCCAAACTCTATGAACTGGAGATACAAAAGCGCAATGCCGACAACCAGGCTCTGGAAGACTCTAAATCAGATATTGGCTGGGGCAGCCAGATCCGGTCTTATGTGCTGGATGACGCTAGAATTAAGGATCTCAGAACTAATATTGAGACGCGAAATACGCAAGCCGTATTGGACGGTTCTATCGACCAATTTATTGAAGCATCACTAAAAGCCGGTATCTAGACGGTAAACGCAAAACAAATAACGAAAGACTATGACAGACCAACAAGACGAAAATCACCTTATCGCGGAAAGACGCGAAAAGTTAAATAGCATTCGCGAATCTGGCAAGGTCGCATTTCCGAACGATTGGCGGCCAAAGTATAGCTCGACAGAGCTACAGGCTGAATTTGGTGAGAAAACCAAAGAAGAGCTTGAGGCAGCGATGCATCGAGTTTCGATCGCTGGACGGATAATGGCTAAGCGCGGTCCTTTCTTGGTCATACAGGATCAAGCAGGGCGCATACAGGGTTATGCGGATAAAACGACCCAAGAAGATATTAAGGTGCGATGGGGGCAGTGGGATATTGGCGATATCGTCGGTGTGTCAGGAGCACTTCATAAATCAGGTAAGGGTGATCTTTATGTCAATGCAGAGGAGTACAGCCTGCTGACTAAATCGCTGCGCCCACTTCCCGAAAAGCACGCGGGCTTGACCGATACCGAAATTCGTTATCGTCAGCGCTATGTCGATTTAGTGGTCAATCCAGAAGTTAGAGAAACGTTTAAGATTCGCTCACAAGTAATTGCTTTTATTCGTGAATATATGAATAAAAATGATTTTATGGAAGTCGAAACGCCGATGCTTCATAGCATCCCTGGTGGTGCAACTGCCAAACCATTTGTGACGCATCACAATGCGCTAGATCTAGATATGTATTTGCGTATTGCGCCTGAGCTTTACTTAAAGCGGCTCGTGGTGGGTGGTTTTGATCGGGTATTTGAAATTAATCGTAGTTTTCGCAACGAAGGTCTGTCGACTAGGCATAATCCCGAATTCACCATGATCGAGTTCTACCAAGCCTACGCCGACTATCAGGACTTGATGAGCCTAACCGAAGATATGTTGCGCGAGTTGATATTGGAGATTACCGGTAGCACGTCTCTTACAGCGACAAAACGCGATGAGAGCGGAGAGGTTACCGACGAGACCAGCTACGATTTTAGTCAGCCATTTAAGCGTATGACGGTTGTCGAGTCGGTCTGTGAGCTAAATCCACAATGGACGATGGCACAGTTGCAAGACGAAAAGCAGGCGCGTGCGATAGCCGACGAGCTATCTATTCCCTTAAAAGATAGCTACGGATTGGGTAAGGTGCAGGTTGAGATCTTTGAGAAGACCGTTGAGCATCGATTGATTCAGCCAACCTTTATCACCGAATACCCAGCTGAGATCTCTCCACTGGCGCGCCGCAACGATGACAATCCGTTTGTTGCCGATCGCTTTGAGTTTTTTGTTGGTGGCCGTGAAATCGCCAATGGGTTTTCAGAATTAAACGATGCTGAGGATCAAGCAGAGCGGTTTCAGGCTCAGGTGGCCGAGAAAGACGCCGGTGATGACGAGGCCATGCATTACGACGCCGATTATATCCGTGCACTAGAATATGGTATGCCGCCGACAGCGGGAGAGGGTATTGGAATCGACCGACTTGTGATGCTCCTGACGGATTCTGCATCGATTCGGGATGTATTACTGTTTCCAGCAATGCGGCCAGAATAATTATTCTGGTTGGTTGCTAGGTCGTCAACGATGGCTGAAATACAGTTACCCAAAGGTTGGCTAACGCAAATCGGCGGTGAATTCGAGCAGCCCTATATGGTGAATCTTCGTCGTTTTCTGGTGGATGAAAAAGCCAACGGTAAGACCATATTCCCGCCAGCCAGCCAGTGGTTTGAAGCCTTTAACTCTACTGATTTTGACGATGTAAAAGTGGTGGTATTGGGGCAAGACCCATATCACGGCCCGAATCAGGCGCATGGGCTTTGTTTTTCAGTGTTGCCGGGTGTTCGAGTGCCACCATCATTGGTCAATATCTATAAGGAACTTGCTACCGATGTTGGACTGGAACGGCCTGAAAATGGAACGCTAAAGCATTGGGCCGAGCAAGGCGTACTTTTGCTCAATGCAACCCTAACCGTCGAGGCACACCAAGCCGGCTCTCATCAGAATAAGGGTTGGGAGCAATTTACGGATCGTGTCATTAGCGCCCTAAACGATAGCCGTGAGAGTTTGGTTTTTTTACTTTGGGGTAGCTACGCCCAAAAAAAAGGTGCGTTTATTGATCAGAAAAAGCACTTCGTACTCAAAGCGCCTCATCCTTCGCCGCTATCTGCGCACCGCGGTTTTTTTGGGTGCCGTCACTTTTCGCAAACCAACGCGTATCTTGTGAAGAAAGGGAAAACTGCCATTGATTGGCAGGTCTAGCCCTCGGGTTTCTCTAATTCATAAGGAAGTGGAAGACGGGTATATGCAACTTGTTCATCATTGATGATGAAAGAACCCTCATTGGACGTATCAGCGGGAAGCAGGAGCGCGGCTAGGGTTTTTCCATTGTTCGGCGCGGCCATCAGCAGATCGACGTCTTGTTTGCTTTCATCGTTAGCCTGGATGCTCGTTTCATGAAAATCAGCGATTGAGGTATCCAGTACAACGGGCAGAGTGCGCCGTTTGGTCTTCCCCCTATATTCCGTGCGAGCCACAATTTCCTGACCGGTATAGCAGCCCTTAGTAAAACTTACCGAGCCTGAACGATCCAGATTGAGCTGGTGTGGCAAGTATGATTCTTGCGTGCAAATATTGATGCTGGTAAGCCCTTCTCGAATCTGCTTGGCGTACCATGTGGACTCTGAAGCTGGCGCCGCATGGTTTCCGAGAAAGTCATATAGCTCTGCACTAACATGGGTACTAGCGTTTGCACCATCAGAGGCAGCCTGACTCGGTTCAGCGTATAGCTCGATAGAGCCACCGCCTGCGGCTGCTGACCATACGCCGTTTGGAATAGTTTTTTCGTCAAAGGGTTGGGTTCCGTCTGTATTCAGAATAGCGACTGATGGCGCTACCCATGCACTCAACTGAGCTTTAAAGAAAGCGGCATACTTTTCGATACTTTCGAGTGTTGGTTTAACAACGTCGGAAGACATACGCAGCAGCAGACTGTCCGAGGTTTTCAAAACACGAAAGTTAGATATGACTCGGCCTTTGTTGGTGCAGATAGCACCAAAGGTGGATTGTCCTACCTCAAGCGCAGCCACATCAGCCGTGCATTGGCCTTGCAGAAATTTGACAGCATCTTCACCCTGAATACAAAGGATCGCTTGTGAATCGAGCAAAACATAATGCGCGCCGGACGACGGCTCATTTTCGTCTTTAAGTTCAAGACGGCCGTTAGTCGATACAAATTGATCGGTTCCAACGATATCTAGCCAAGAGGACATATTTTATTTTTCCGAGTAGTGGGGCGTTTAGTGTCTATAATATGCGGTCAATCATGCACCGTTCCAAGGGCAGTTTGTGGAAAAAAATAGACTTTATTGGGCAAGCCGGCGGGGCATGCTCGAACTCGATCTGATTTTAAAGCCTTTTTTAGATGATCACTTTGATGATCTTGAAGAAGACGATAAAAACCGCTATGAGGCGTTGCTTGAAGAGCAAGACCCTGATTTGTTCCAATGGTTCTTGAAGGGAGCTCAACCGGGAAGCGCTGATTTAAAAAGAATAGTAGGTATTATTCTGGACAAGGTTTCTTGTTAGTAAACGGACTGATTGATAGGAACACAAATGGAATTGAAAGCGACAACATCTAGGTTTCACCTAACTCTTATTTTGGTCTGCTTCACCCTGGCCTTTGCGATGGTTAGCCTGCCAATACTGCCTTTAACCATTAAAGTATTCTTATACGTCACTCTGATAGTGATGATGCTATCAGAGTTGGTTACTTGGTGGCATCTGCCGCACTCGATTTCTCTTCGGCGAGAAAAACTGCATGCGCACTATCATGTGCGATATGTTGACGCGTCCATTACCAATACTGAAACGTTTGAATTTAAGAAGGGGTTCGCACATCACCACTGGATTGTTTTTTCACGGCCAAAGCTCAAATCTTCGGCCTGTTTTTTTCGCGACAGTTTTAGCGACGATGATTGGCGCGCACTTCAGCGCGCAATTAGAAACTAGAGAAATAAACTCAGTCGTTTCTGCTGACAATCATGTCTTGGTCGGCAAAATTTAGCGGAACCATGATGGTATCTTTTGCGACCGACGACTGATCGGGGTAATCAAGTGAATAGTGGAGACCACGACTTTCTTTTCGTTGTATCGCGGAAACAATAATCCGCTCCGCCACCACAGCCAGATTTCTCAATTCGATCAGGTCAGCGGTGACTTTGTAATTAGAATAGTATTCGTGAATCTCCTGTTGCAGCAATTGAATACGATTTTGGGCGCGCTCTAGGCGCTTATTTGTGCGAACAATGCCGACGTAGTCCCACATAAAACGTCTTAGTTCATCCCAGTTGTGTGAGATAACGACGTCTTCATCTGAACTCGTCACCTGAGTGTCATCCCAAGGTTCCGCGTAATCTGGTTTTGGGATTTCATTGAGTCTCGCGCCAATATCTTTCGCGGCCAGCCTCGCGTAGACAATGCACTCGAGTAAGGAGTTGCTCGCCATGCGATTGGCACCATGCATTCCTGTAAATGACACTTCACCAATGGCATAGAGATTCTTGAGATCAGTTTGGCCATGTTGATTAACGACGACACCACCACAGGTGTAGTGAGCTGCTGGCACGACAGGAATACCATCTTTAGTGATATCAATACCGAAATTCAGGCAGTTTTCGTAAATGGTTGGAAAATGACTTTTGATAAAGTCTTTCGGCTTGTGGCTGATATCGAGAAAAACGTTATCACACCCAAGCCGCTTCATTTCATGGTCAATCGCTCGCGCAACCACATCGCGCGGCGCTAGCTCCGCGCGTTCGTCGAACCTAGCCATAAAGGGCTCGCCGTCGGGGAGCTTTAATATGGCGCCTTCACCGCGCAGAGCCTCAGAGATAAGAAAGGATCCGGCTTTTGGATGATATAAACAGGTAGGATGAAATTGGTTGAACTCCATGTTGGCAACGCGGCAGCCAGCGCGCCATGCCATCGCTATGCCATCGCCTGACGCACCATCAGGATTAGTTGAATAAAGATAAGTTTTGCTGGCACCACCTGTAGCGAGCACGACGGCCTTTGCTTGAATGAGCGTGACGTTTCCGGTCTTGCAATCAAGAACGTATGCACCATTGCATCTTACTTTTGTTTCGCCTTGGTCGGCCTGCTTAATAACATCGATAGCAATGTGGTTTTCGAAGATATCGATATTTTTATGCTCAATCGCTTTGTCTGATAACGAGCTGCTAACTTCCTTGCCGGTCGCATCGTCAGCATGGATAATCCGTCTGTGACTGTGCCCACCTTCACGCGTTAGGTGATATATTTCGCCACCTTCTTCGGATTTTGAAAATTCAACGCCTCGATCAACGAGCCAGTCGATGCTTTCTTTTCCGGCAGATACGATATTCGCGACACTGTTTTCATGGCACAAGCCTGCGCCAGCAACCAGTGTATCGTTGATGTGGTTAATGATAGAATCTGAATCATCAAGGACGGCGGCAATACCGCCTTGTGCCCACCAAGTAGAGCCGGATTGTAGTGCCGTTTTGCTTAGAATCGCGACTCTGGTAGATTGTGCGAGATCCAGTGCAACGGATAGGCCAGCAGCACCGCTGCCGATAATAAGAACATCGTAATAAGTACTATCGTTCATTTAGATTTCGTCTAATAATTTGCTCAGTAAATCGGTTAACGAGAGCGCAAGCTTGGTCAAGGCCGGATGATTGAAAGATAACCAAATAGATTAGGTGTGGTCAGCATAATCGCAGCTAACCCACAAGACAAATTGGAGTATAAAATGATGGCCGCCTCAGGCGAGAATGAATCAGACCAACAGTTAGTGAGGCGTGTCCAAAAAGGCGATAATAGAGCGTTTGATCTGCTTGTCCTCAAGTATCAGTACAAAATTCAAGCCGTGATTAGTCGTTTTGTCAAAGATCAATCAGAGGTTTTGGATGTTGCCCAAGAAACGTTTATTAAAGCCTATCGTGCCATGGGCAATTTCCGGGGAGATAGCCAGTTCTATACTTGGTTGTATCGGATCGCGGTAAATACGGCAAAAAACCATCTTGTAACCAAAACCCGACGCCCACCAGGCAGTGACATTGATATCGGCGATGCGGAACACTATAGCGGTGGCGAGTACCTACAAGAGAACGATACGCCTGAAAGGGAAATGTATCGATCAGAGCTAGAGAAGGTAGTGAATAACACCTTAGCTGAATTGCCCGAAGATTTGCGTACGGCGATTACACTTCGAGAACTAGAAGGTATGAGTTATGAGGAAATCGCCGAAATCATGGATTGCCCTGTGGGAACAGTGAGGTCTCGTATATTTCGGGCTAGGGAAACCATTAATGTGAAAATCGCGCCGCTGATTAACGGCTAAATTTTTTTTAAGGTTTAACGAAACTTTTTCGAAACCACCTAGTCATACGCTGTAATCATTGCTAACGAAGCAGGCAGAGATAGTTTTATGAAAGAAAACAATCAATCAGAATTACCCAGATTATTTTCTCAGATCAGCGATGCTGGGAAGCTGTGGCTAGCCGTATCATCAGTTGCTGATGGCGAATCACTTGCTGATGAAGAGATACCAGAATTTGAGTTTGAATTACGGCGTGCCCTTGATGACGAAGACAATGCTGAATTCATAAGGGAGCGATGGGCGAGTTATCACGCAATAGGCAGTATGCTTCGTGGAGAAGCATCGAAAGGTGTTGATATATCAGCGGCGGTGCGAACGGCTATTGAATCTGAAGTTCAGCCACAGCCCGAACTTCAATCTCAATCTCAATCTCAACCGCAATCGATAGCATCTAGGCGCTTTTTCAAGCCCTTGAGCCAATTTGCTATGGCCGCATCTGTCGCCGCGTTTGCATTATTTGGTGTACAACAGTATCAAACGGCTCAACTCGAAAACGGTTCTGCAGGTGATAACGTCGTAGAGGTTGAGGTTACCGATCCGTCGAGCTCAAATGGATTTACAGCGCCGATCGGGTTTGAGGCCCGCCCTCAAACGTCGACAGTAAGCAATCTATCTGAGGTTTCTAACGTCGGTCGAGAAGACCTGATACTACAGATTCAAATAGAGAGATCAGAGGCAGATGAGCATACGAATGAAAATGGTCTGCGGAATGATGAGGCCGGGGTAGAACCATCAAGAGAATAATAGCGATTTGATGCCTACCTGGTAGTGACTGAGCTGATATTGATGGTGATAAGCTCATAGCTCTATTTCATTTGGATTATTCATAAAAACAGGCCTTGTGAGCCTGTTTTTTTGTTTGTAGTGGCGGTTTTTTGTCAGTGTGCATAGACCATCATTGGTGTGGGTTGTTTGAATAAGCCTTGCTAAACAAGAAGTCCGTTAATTATAGTGTGGTGAAATAGAGAGTTTGGTGCAACAAGTGGAACGATTGGGCGCATTCCGGTGATTATCGAGCAAGCAACAGTTGTCGAGGTTGATAGCGATGCATTGCTGGTGGAAACCATTCAGCAATCTTCCTGTGGTAGCTGTGTCGCGCAAAAAGGCTGTGGACAGGGAGTACTGGCCAAATACCTCACGAGTAGTAGCTATTTTCGCGTCCTGCGTGATCAAAATCACCACAAGATTTATCGTGTAGGAGACGTCGTGGAGTTGGGTATAGATGAGTTCGCCTTGGTGCGCGCCTCCTTGTGGCTTTATCTCGTGCCTCTGGTTTGTATGTTTGTCGGTGCGTATATAGGTAATTCGGTGTCTGAAGGGATTTCGATTGCACTAGCTGCCGGCGGCCTGATTTTCGGTGGGTATCTATGTTCACAGCATGCAAAAAACGTTCGTAATCGCCCAGAATACGCGCCGACACTTGTTTCCGAAGTTAGCACTGTTCGGGTTGTAGAACCTGACAAAGCGCCACTAACAGGCGTTTCAGCCTCCTCATCTTGAAATTATCTTAGGGAACCTCCATATCAAATACATGTCTTCTATATATAGTCAGTTTGATGGAATGCGCATTATGGTAAAGATTTTAGTAAGTTTGGTTTTTATTCTGGTTAGTTTTAATTCTTCTGCGGCCTTGCCGGAATTTACTGATCTAATTAAGGAGAACTCGCCTTCTGTGGTGAAAATTACCACTAGAACGCTAGGTTCTAGTCGCGGACTTGGTTTCGAAAATGCACCTCCAGGACTCAAGGAGTACCTTGATCAATTTGGCGGAAACGATGGAAATTCCTCGGGCGTAGGATCTGGCTTTGTTATATCCGAAGATGGTTACGTCGTAACAAATTTTCATGTCATCGATGGGTCAGACGAGATCACGGTGAGATTTAATGATCGACGTGAATACATCGCCGAGGTAATTGGCTCCGATGCAAGCTCAGATATCGCGCTTCTGAAGATCGATGAAACAAACCTACCTGTTGTCGAATTCGCCGACTCAGGCAGCATTGAAGTTGGTGAATGGGTTTTGGCTATCGGCTCTCCATTTGATTTAGACTATTCCGCGAGTGCGGGTATTGTCAGCGCGATTGGACGAAGTTTGCCAAACGGTACGGGTAAGAATTATGTGCCATTTATTCAAACCGACGTTGCGATTAACCCAGGGAACTCTGGTGGACCGCTGTTCAACATGGAAGGAGAAGTGGTTGGTATCAATTCCCAGATACTCTCTCGATCCGGTGGGTTTATGGGCTTATCGTTTGCCATACCTGCGTCGGTTGCGTTGGATGTTGTCGGACAGTTGAGAGAACGTGGTTCTGTATCGCGAGGTTGGCTCGGAGTCTCTATATCCGATCTTAGTGTCGAGCAGGCTAAATCATTCGGGCTAAGTAAGCCTCAAGGGGCGCTCATAAGCCAAGTTTTTGCTGGCAGTCCTGCATCAGAATCTGGGTTGAGGGCCGGCGATATCATTGTAGAGTTTGATGGTAACCCGATCGAGTATTCACATGATTTACCGCATGTCGTTGGACTGATTACACCGGGTAAGACGGTGAAAGCAAATGTCTATCGTCAGGAGAAAATGCACAGTATTGACGTCACAGTAGGCGAGCTAGCACAAGAAGACGTCATTCGGACGAGTGCGCCGAGGAGACAGGTGCCTTCAGGATCAGGCGGTGAAACGCTTGGTTTGTCTTTGAGAGACATAGGTAGAAGGCAATTGAGCTCTCTAGGGGTTAACGGTGGAGCAGAAGTTGTTGACGTTCTCGATGGCTCTCCTGCGGATCTTGCTGGAATCCAAGCTGGAGATATCATTGTGCAGTTTAACTTTGAGGACGTGTCATCGTCGCAGCAGTTCCGGTCGATGTTGGGAAGTGTCGAAAGCGGTACCGTTCCGATTTTGTTTTATCGTGAAGGAAGTTCGATATTTAGAACGATTCGGGTCGACGATTGAGACCTAGATCGTTAGACTGCTCGCCATCTCTGAAAGCCCTATTTATCCGATAGGGCTTTCTCTTTTGGCTCATATATTCAATACAGAGTAGTCGTTTGCCACAGCTCACTAACATCCGAAATTTTTCGATTATCGCTCATATTGATCACGGTAAATCAACCTTGGCTGATCGGTTTATCCAGATATGTGGAGGACTGAGTGATCGTGAGATGGAAGCGCAGGTACTTGATTCTATGGATATCGAGCGCGAGCGTGGTATTACTATTAAGGCACAAAGTGTCACTTTGAACTACAAAGCGAGTGACGGCGAAACCTACCAGCTTAATTTCATCGATACGCCAGGCCATGTGGATTTTTCCTACGAAGTCTCTCGTTCGCTATCAGCTTGTGAAGGCGCGCTACTGGTTGTTGATGCGGCACAGGGTGTGGAGGCGCAATCCGTCGCAAACTGTTATACGGCTATAGAGCAAGATCTAGAGGTTATCCCGGTTTTAAACAAAATCGATCTGCCGCAAGCAGAGCCAGAGCGCGTCTGTGAGGAGATCGAAGAGATTATCGGTTTAGATACCAGTGCGACGATAAGTTGCAGTGCAAAAACGGGGCAGGGTGTCGAGGGTGTGCTCGAACAACTTATTCAACAGGTTCCACCGCCAGTGGGTGATATCGATGCACCTCTGCAAGCGCTTATCATCGATTCTTGGTTTGATAGTTATCTGGGTGTTGTTTCTTTGGTCCGAGTAGTTAATGGCACGCTAAAAAAGAAGGACCGAATTGTTTCCAAAACTGTTGGCAAGGCGCAAATTGTCGACCGAGTGGGGGTGTTTACCCCGAAACAGACTGATACCGAGGAACTCAAGGCAGGAGAGGTCGGATTTGTTGTAGCGGGTATCAAAGATATCCATGGTGCACCCGTCGGCGATACCTTTACCCATGCGCAGACCTCCGAAACGGAGGCCTTGCCAGGCTTCAAAAAAGTGAAGCCACAGGTTTACTCAGGCCTTTTCCCCACTAGTTCAGATGATTATGAAAGCCTGCGAGAAGCGTTACAGAAACTTTCCTTAAATGACGCAGCACTCTTTTATGAGCCGGAAACTTCAGATGCGCTGGGTTTTGGATTCCGCTGTGGCTTTTTAGGAATGCTGCATATGGAAATCAATCAGGAGCGCCTAGAAAGAGAATATGACTTAGATCTCATCACCACCGCACCATCAGTGATTTATGAAGTCGTGACTAGTGGTGGTGAAACTATCTTAGTTGACAATCCGTCAAAATTGCCAGATCCAGGAATGATGGAAGAAGTTAGAGAGCCCATCGTTGAAGCCTCGATTCTTGTGCCAAAAGATTATTTGGGTAATGTCATTAGTCTTTGTGTCGAACGGCGCGGCACGCAAAAGAATATGCTCTATGCCGGTGCTCAGGTGCAATTGAACTATGAATTGCCAATGAGTGAGGTCGTGATGGATTTCTTTGACCGCTTGAAATCGGTAAGCCGCGGGTTCGCATCGCTCGACTACAATTTTATCCGCTTTGAAAAATCGCCGCTTGTTAAACTCGATGTGTTGATCAACGGCGATAGGGTTGATGCGTTGGCATTGATCATTCATCGTGACAATGCCCAATTTAAAGGTCGACAATTGACGGACAAAATGAAAGAACTGATTCCAAGGCAAATGTTCGATGTTGCAGTGCAGGCAGCAGTGGGTGGGCATATCGTTTCACGCTCAACGGTGAAAGCCTTGAGAAAAAATGTACTTGCGAAATGCTACGGCGGCGACATAACGCGAAAGAAAAAGTTGTTGGAAAAGCAGAAAGCCGGTAAAAAGCGCATGAAACGTTTGGGAAGTGTGGAATTGCCGCAAGAAGCATTCCTCGCCGTATTGAAAACCGATGATTAGATTTGATAATTCAAACAATAAATAAAGAGAAAATCGTTCATGGATTTTGACTTCACCAAAATACTTCTGATAGTCATCCTTGTAACTGGGATTCTTTGGTTGTTAGACAAGCTTTTTTTAAAGAAAAAGCGTGACCCAGACGGGCCCACACCCTTTTATGTAGAGTGGGGTGCGTCCTTCTTTCCCATTTTCTTGATTGTGTTTGTTTTGCGATCTTTCGTATTCGAGCCTTTTCAAATACCCTCAACCTCTATGGTGCCTACTCTTGAAGTAGGCGACTTTATCGTTGTTAACAAGTTTAGCTACGGGGTTCGGCTCCCTATTGTCGGCACAAAGGTTATATCGGTATCTGATCCAGAGCGTGGTGATGTAGTGGTTTTTGTACCACCACATGATCCGCGCTACTTTATTAAGCGCGTCGTTGGTCTTCCAGGGGACAAGATACGTATTAAAGACAACCAAGTATGGGTCAATGATGTTGCGCTCGAGCAACAATTTATCGCTAAGGTTGGTCAAGCCGGCAGCTCCGATGTGAATCTGAGCGATGAGATTTTAGGCGAGGTTCGCCATCAGATACATACATGGGATCCGGCCGGCCCTCTTGGTCGAGATAAAGAATTTTTTGTGCCTGATGAGCACTACTTTATGATGGGTGACAACAGGGATAATAGTTTAGATAGTCGGGCATGGGGAACGGTCCCTGACGCTAACTTAGTTGGTCAGGCGAAAGCGATTTGGATGCATTGGGAAGGTTGGCGAATCCCTTCGTTTTCGAGAGTGGGTTCTATCAAATGATCGTTAAAATTTTCTGTAGATAAGGAGGCTAAATGAGAACGCAGAGAGGGATGTCGGGGTTGACTGTAATCTTCCTGCTGGTCGTAGGTGGATTTATACTTTTGTGTTTGTTTAAGGTCATTCCCCTCTACTATAACAATTACAAACTCGATAGCTTGTTTAGTCGGATTGGTAATGAGGGAACGCCTATCGAGACTCAAACTACCAATGAAATTCGAGGAAGATTTAGTAGACAGTTCCAAGTAGAAGGTATTAACGATGTCGATGTTTCTGATATTGAGATTACGCGCCAAAACGGCGAAGTGACACTGTCTTATATCCATGAAGATAGAGTGAATATCTTCAATAACCTAGACGTCGTGGTAAGTTTTGAAAATTGGTTCAGTACAGCAGAAGAAGATAATTAGGATTTGAAGCCAGATCTAGATGCATTTCAGCTGCTGCTCGGGCATCAATTTGATCAAATTGAGCTTCTTGAACGCGCGTTGTCGCACAAGAGCGTTGGTTCTGACAATAATGAGCGCTTAGAGTTTTTGGGTGATTCGCTGGTCAATATGGCGACAGCAGAAGCACTTTTTAAACAGTTTCCCGATTCCTCAGAAGGTGATTTGAGTGCGATGCGCTCATTACTCGTTTGCAAAGAATCTTTGGCAGAAATCGCACGCGATATTCGGCTGGGCGATTTTTTAATGCTTGGCGAAGGCACATCGAAAACTGGCGGACACCGCCTCGATTCTATTCTTTCCGATGCCTATGAAGCCTTACTTGCTGCCTTGTATCTCGATGCCGATTGGAATTTGATTGTCGAGATAGTTAGAAAACATTTCTCTTCCAAATTTCAGGCACTTTCGAATACAGGTACCGTGCGCGACGCCAAGTCGCGATTGCAAGAGTGGTTGCAAGCACGGAAATATGCGCTACCCAAATACGAGCTGATAGATGTAGACGGTCCTGGGCATGCTCAACGTTTTCGTATCAGTTGCCAGATTGACGACCTGGAGGGAGAGTTCCTAGGTGAAGGTTCTAATCGCCGGAAAGCCGAGCAGGCAGCAGCTCAGGAGGCACTAGTTCGAATTGAACAAGAAGAAAAATAATGCCGTCCATCGAACTGGCTATATCGCGATAGTCGGTAGGCCTAATGTTGGGAAGTCGACTCTGCTAAATGCGATCTTGGGTCAAAAGATTAGCATTACATCCGGCAAGCCGCAGACAACTCGACACAATATTTTGGGTATTCATTCCACAGCCCAATGCCAAATGCTGTTTATAGATACGCCCGGGCAGCATCTAGGGCAGCCTAGAGCGATAAATCGCTACATGAATCGCGCGGCTGGTTCCGCCATGGGTGATGTAGATGTCATCGTTTTCGTGGTAGATAGACTTAAATGGAATGATGAAGACCAGATGGTGCTGGATAAAGTGAAACAATCGGACACGGCGACGATTGTCGCTATAAATAAGGTGGATATGTTGTCCGACAAGGATCTTCTGTTGCCACATATACAACAGTTGACCGCCAGTCTGCCCGACGCTGAGTTCGTCCCTATATCGGCACTAAAAAAGTCCAATTTGGACGGTTTGCTTGTCGAGATTGAGAAACGGCTTCCGGAGGCTGAACCTTTTTACGAGGATGATCAGGTGACTGACCGGACAATGCGATTTCTTGCTGCTGAAATTGTTCGGGAAAAAATCATGCGCCAATTGGGAGAGGAAGTCCCCTATGCGGCAGCGGTAGAGATAGAGCAATACAAAATCGAAGGCAGGTTAACGCGCATTAGTGCGTTAGTGTTGGTGGAGCGGGAAGGTCAAAAAGCAATTTTGATTGGTGACAAAGGCGGTCGATTAAAACAAATCGGTACCGACGCGCGTAAAAGCCTAGAAGAGTTATGTGAGGGCAAAGTGATGCTTGAGCTCTGGGTGAAAGTGAAGTCTGGATGGTCTGATGACGACCGCGCCTTAAAGAGTCTAGGCTACGCCGAATAGCGGTTTTAATATACTCTGAATAGATGCGCATAAATAACGTTGCGGGATATGTATTGAGACGTCAAGACTATGGCGATACGAGTCTATTAGTCGATCTCTTTACGCGTGATCATGGCCGTCTTAAAGTCATTGTAAAAGGAGCGAGGTCTGGACGTTCAAACAAGGCACGGATACTGCAACCCTTTTCTGAGCTTGCCTTGGGTTGGTCGGGTAAGTCTGAGTTAAAAACGCTCACACAGGTAGAGGCGACATCAGCCAGCCAGCTACAAAAAGAACCACTGATTTGCGCGTTTTATTTGAATGAATTGATCTGGAATTTTCTTGAAGTTCAGGACCCCCATGAAATTCTGTATGACCGTTATAGAACAATATTGAAGCAGTTTCGTGAAAACGATGAGCTCGAGCCTCTACTTCGCGACTTTGAACTTTTTCTTTTACAGGATGTTGGTTACGGTGCGACCTTTGATGTGGAATGCGATACAGGCGAAGAGCTCACAGCATCGGGAAATTATCGATTTGAGATTGAGAAAGGCGTAGTGCCTACGCCAGAGGGAGAGGAGGGCGTATCGGGCGATCTATTTCTAGCATTAGCTAATCGAGATTTTTCAGAGCGACGCGTATTGGGTTTGGCCAAACAGCTTACACGTCAGATTATTAATCACCGGCTCGATGGTCGCGAACTCTATAGCCGCAAGTGGTTTGCAGATTTGAGGCGGGCAAGTGTCTGAATTCGTCGGCGTTAAAGGAATAGGCGTAGATATTGTTCTCGTTCCTCGTATCAAAGCGGCTTTGGAAAACACGCCCGGTTTTGCTCAGCGTGTCCTCACTGAAAGCGAACTCGAGCAGATGTCGGAGCGAAAGCAACAAGCCAATTTTGTCGCCAAGCGTTTTGCGGCGAAAGAAGCAGTCGTAAAATCTCTGGGGCAGGGTATTCGTAATGGCATTAGTTGGCAGGATATCGAGATATCAAATGATTCGTTCGGTGCGCCGAAAGTAACATTGACTGGCGCTGCGCTAAATCAAATGCGCGCTTTAGGCGCGAATGAGTGCTTGATTAGCCTTTCCGATGAAAGCGACACTGCGATTGCTTTTGCGATACTTAACTAAGTTGCCGATTTGAAACTATGGGTTCTGATTAACTATGATGTGCGCAGAATTTGAATTATTCAGATATGACTGATTTCCCTACTATCGACAGCCTTGTTGGCAATACTCCTGTTGTTCGTTTGCAACGTTTGCCTGGTGATACCAGCAACGTCATTTTGGCAAAACTCGAAGGCAATAACCCCGCTGGCTCGGTAAAGGATCGGCCGGCATTTAGTATGATTTCACGCGCAGAGGCGCGGGGTGACATCAAAACGGGCGATACTCTGATAGAGGCTACGAGTGGCAATACCGGTATTGCTCTTGCGATGGTCGCAGCGATGCGCGGGTATCGACTGAAGCTTGTGATGCCCAGCAGTGCCACTCAGGAACGCAAAGATTCAATGTTGGCTTATGGCGCTGAACTTATAGAAGTCACACCTGAAGAAGGTATGGAAGGCGCGAGGGATTTGGCGTTAAAAATGCAAGCTGATGGCGAGGGGAGGGTGCTGGATCAATTTGGTAACTCCGATAACCCCCAGATGCATTATGAAACCACGGGTCCAGAAATCTGGCAACAAACCGGCGGCCAAATTACCCATTTTGTCAGTTCGATGGGCACGACAGGAACGATTATGGGTGTTTCTCGATATCTGAAAGAAAAGAATCCTGAGATTCAAATCGTGGGTCTGCAACCTGAGGACGGCGCTAGCATTCCAGGTATACGTCGTTGGCCAAAAGCGTACCTGCCGAGTATATATGACGAAACCCGCGTGGATCGCGTCATTGATATCGGGCAACGTATATCGGAAGACACTATGCGGGATATGGGTCGGTTAGAAGGGATTAGCTGCGGGGTTTCGTCCGGCGGCGCAGTGGCGGCCTCACTGCAGCTATCGGCTGAACTAGAGAATGCTGTGATCGTTTGCATCATTTGCGATCGCGGTGATCGTTACCTGTCGTCAGGATTGTTCAATGTCTGAACTGGTAGATAAAGATGCAGATATGTATGGCCTCGATGCGCTGTTGTATCTGATGCAACGGTTGCGTGCGCCGGAAGATGGCTGCCCATGGGATATCGAACAGACCTTTAAAACCGTCGTGCCTTCGACAATTGAAGAGGCCTATGAAGTGGCTGATGCGATCGAACGTGGTGATTTAACCGGGCTACAAGAAGAACTTGGCGATCATCTTTTTCAGGCAGTATTCTATTGTCAGCTTGCTGCGGAGGAAGATCGTTTTGATATGCCAATGGTCATCGACACCTTGGTGCGTAAACTCATTCGTCGTCATCCTCATGTATTTCCGGATGGAACATTAGAAAGCCGCCGAGACATGGATTCGGGCAGTCACAAAGAATCTGTTAGCCAGGCTTGGGAAACGATCAAACAAGAAGAGCGCAATAACAGAGGTCTCGAAGGTGTGTTCGATGATGTTCCGAAAGCCTCGCCGGCATTAAGCCGAGCTCAAAAGATTCAAAAACGCGCGGCAAAACAAAAATTTGATTGGGAATCTATTTCGCCGGTCTATGAAAAAATTCAGGAGGAGATCTCCGAGTTAGATCAAGCAGTTGCCAGTCAAGATCGCGACGCCATTGAGGACGAAATAGGTGATTTGTTTTTTAGTTGCGTCAACTTGGCTCGTCATTTGAAGATCGACAGTGAAACGGCTTTACGTCGATCAACCAATAAATTCATGGCGCGGTATTCAGTGATGTTGTCGGAATTTGAAAAAACGTGTCCAAATGACTCTTTTGAATCGCTTAGTCCTGAACAAATGGACGTGCTTTGGCGTAAAGCGAAAGTCCATGCGCAGGCAGGCAAATAGAAGTTTCCATCTCTTTCTTTATTGCCAAGTCGATCTTGAATAATCCCGTACTCTACAGTTTTCGACGCTGCCCCTATGCGATGAGAGCAAGAATGGCCATTTGCTATAGCGCGGCGGAACAGTTTGAACTTCGGGAGATTTTACTCAAAGACAAACCGGAATCGATGTTGCACTGCTCGCCAAAGGGCACGGTGCCAGTCGCGGTAGTTGGCAACATGGTGATTGAGGAAAGCTTGGAGTTGATGTTGTGGGTAATAGCGAAAAATGATCCTGAGCGTTGGCTGAATGATCTTGATAAATCTCTTATGCTCATCGATAGGAGCGACTCTGAATTCAAATATTGGTTGGATCGGTATAAATACCAAGTCGGTTACCCTGAATACTCTCAAGAACACTATCGCGGCAAAGCCATAGATTTTCTTGTCGAGATAGAATCGTTACTCAGCAAGCACCGCTTTTTACTCGATCAGGTACCTCGACTGGCCGATGTCGCAATATTTCCCTTTATTCGGCAGTTCGCATTTGTCGATAAAGCTTGGTTTGATCAAAGCGAATATAAGCGGACAAGACAATGGTTGGACTATTGGCTCGCTGATGCGAGCTTTGAGAAAATAATGACTAAGCGCTCAGTGTGGCGCTCCAATGACACTCCAGTGTACTTTCCGGGGGCTGCCAACTAGCTAGAACGTCACTTGTGTTGATGATTTTTGGTGCAGATAGTCGGCTTGTTTGGTGTGATAAGAGCCTGTAATCTAGCGCGCTCTGAAAATGTAGTTAGGATAAGCATTTATGCGAATAATTCTGCTAGGGCCACCTGGCGCCGGTAAGGGTACTCAGGCCAAAGTTATTACCGAAACCTTTAGTATTCCTCAGATTTCGACGGGTGACATGCTTCGTGCCGCGGTTAAATCTGGTTCTGAACTTGGTATACAGGTGAAATCAGTGATGGATTCAGGTGCATTGGTATCTGATGATCTCATTGTTTCATTAGTAAAAGAGCGAATTCAGGAACCCGATTGCAGTAAAGGGTTTTTGTTTGATGGATTCCCGCGAACGATTCCGCAGGCCGAGGCCTTGGTGGAAGCAGGTATCAAAATAGACAAAGTGCTTGAAATTGTTGTACCCGATGATGAAATCGTTAGCCGCCTGAGCGGTCGGCGAGTCCATCCAGCGTCAGGGCGGGTATACCATGTTGATCATAACCCTCCATTAAATAAAGATGTGGACGACGAGACAGGCGAGCCGTTGATTCAGCGCGACGATGATAAAGAAGAAACAGTATTGCATCGTTTGGCCGTTTATCACGACCAAACCGAACCGCTTGTTGATTTTTATAAGTCAAAAGGCCCTGATCAAACGTCTTATTTGTCGGTGGAAGGCGTGGGTTCGGTCGAGGAGATCTCTCGCAAAGTTCTCGCCACCGTATCCTGAGCTGTTAATCGGCTCGGTTATTAGATAATAATATATGAAAGGCCAGCGCCAGCCAGCAGCAGTGGTACTCGTTAATCTTGGTACGCCGGAAGCGCCGACGCCAAAGGCTGTCCGAAAGTTTTTGCGTGAGTTTCTTAGTGATTCTCGTGTCGTGGAGATTCCACGAGTTGTTTGGTTGATTATCCTCAATTTGTTTGTTTTGCCTTTTAGGCCTAGCAAGGTTGCAGAGGCGTACAAACTCATATGGACTGACCGCGGCTCCCCGATTCGTTGGATTACGGAGGATCAGGTAGCGGGCCTAAGCAACCTTCTTGCAAAGCGTTACAGTGAGTCTCCACCTACGGTTCGATACGCCATGACCTATGGAGAGCCTTCTATAGCTGGGACAATCAACGCACTTTATGAAACAGGTCATCGCCGTATTTTGGTGTTGCCGATGTACCCTCAGTACTCAGGTTCGACAACGGGTGCTGTTTACGATCAAATCGGCGATTACGTAAAAACTAAGCGTGCCTTACCTGGCTTGTCGATTATTAACGCCTATTTTTACAAAGAAGCCTTTATCGATGCGCTTTGCCAGAGCATTGAAGATTTTTGGCAAGAAAACGGTCGGGGAGACTATCTACTGTTTTCTTATCATGGCATTCCAAAGTCGTATGTGGATGCAGGCGATCCCTATGCTGGGCAATGTGAATGCACGACAGGTGCGGTGTCCCACAAACTGGGTTTGGATGAAGATGGTTTCCGTATGACATACCAAAGTCGGTTCGGAAAAGCAGAGTGGCTAAAACCTTATACGGATAAAACCATCGAAGAACTTGGTCGGCAAGGTATAGAAACCCTTGATGTGGTGTGTCCTGCCTTCTCCGCAGACTGTTTGGAAACCCTCGAAGAAATTACTGAGCAAAATGGCGAGATTTTTGAGGAAGCGGGCGGTAAAAAGTTGCGACTCATCCCGTGCCTAAATGCCAGTGAGGGCCATATGAAAGCGCTTGAGCAGATTGTGTCACCTTACCTTGACGGAATGGTGTGACCACTTGTGTGCATATTGGCAAGGCGGGCTAAGAATATTTTAGGTGGATGCTTTATAGCTTTCTCGGCTGTTTCGCTATGACGACATTGCTTGCAATAGATTGTACAGATCAATCTTGCTCTGTTGCCCTGTGCAACGGGGATAGTCTGTATGAAGAATTTAGTTCTGAACCGCGGCGGCATGCTCAGCTGGTTCTTCCAATGATCAGACAGCTACTCGAAACCGCAGGTCTAGTTAAAAGGGATCTTGATGCCATCGCGGTCGCGAAAGGACCGGGATCTTTTACCGGTTTGAGAATCGCGTTGAGCGCCTCGCAAGCGCTTGGTTATTCGTTGGGTATCCCCGTCATTGGCATTTCATCGTTGAACGCTCTGGCGGTTGGCTATGGGCGTTGGGATGTGAAATTGGCAGAGGGAGACGAACTCTTCGTTGGTTTGGATGCACGTATGGGTGAAATCTACTGCGCCTGTTTCAGTATGGATGCAAATGGTTCTTTAGTCAGAGATAGTGAAGACCTGCTGTTGGATTATGAGGACGCGTCTAAATTGGCTGGCCAGTGTCAATACGGAATTGGCACTGCTTTGGCATTAGATGCTTTTGCAGACGCAGAATTTACTCATTCCTGCGCCAATGCTGACATTCATGCTGCGGATATGTGCAAACTGGCGCTAGTTGCATACAACCAAAGCGAATTTATTCCGCCATTGCAGCTAGAGCCGGCTTATTTAAGGCGCGAAGAAGCCTGGCAAAAACTGGATCAGCAGGGCGTTTAATATGGATTGGTTTCAAGCAGTTATTCTTGCGCTTATACAGGGTCTCAGTGAGTTTTTACCGATCTCTAGCTCTGCGCATCTTATATTGCCATCGCAGCTACTGGGCTGGCCAGATCAGGGCTTGGCGTTTGATGTTGCTGTTCACTTGGGTTCGCTGGCAGCAGTAGTGTTTTATTTTCGGCATGACTTAAAATCTCTTATATCTGGTGGTCTAAGAAGTCTCAGGGGTGACGTGACTGAATCCGGCCGCCTAGCTTGGATGATTGTTATTGCGACTATTCCAGCACTTTTGGCCGGTTTTGTGTTTGAGGGTTTTATTGAACAACACCTTCGCTCGGCACAGGTCATTGCTTATTCCACTATCGTCGGTGGTATTTTGCTGGGTATTGCTGATCGGTGGAATTCAGAGCGCTTGGAACTAGCGCAAATGACGGTTTTATTTGCGTTGTTAATTGGGGTAGCTCAAGCGCTGGCATTGATTCCTGGTACATCCAGGTCTGGTATCACGATTACCATGGCGCTGTTGATTGGTTTTAAGCGTGTGTCTGCGGCTCGCTTTTCATTCCTTTTGTCCGTGCCAATTATTCTCGCTAGCGGATTGTGGCAGGCGCTGAGCCTAGCGCAAGAGGTGTCCGTTCCCTGGACCCTTATTGGATTGGCTACCCTTGTATCAGGCTTGTCTGCCTACGCGTGCATTCACTTTTTCCTGGTGTTCATTGAGCGCATTGGAATGATGCCCTTTGTTGTGTATCGCCTATTACTTGGCGTTGGGTTGTTTTTGATGTTCTAACGAACATAAATTCCAATTTGTTCGGATTCCTTAAAAATTTGTTCTAACCATTGAGATAGCCGATCGTCTGTGAGTTCGGGCTGATTTTCTTCATCCAATGCTAGCCCTAGAAAATGACTCTTGTCTTCGGACAGACCCTTGGATTCATTAAAGGTATACCCTTTGTTGGGCCAGGTACCAATCATTTGTCCATCTAAAGATCGCAATTTGAAGTACAGGTAACCAATCGCGTCTTGGAACCAATCTGCGTATCCGAGCTGATCACCCAGCCCGAAAATGGCACATGCTTTGCCAGAAAGATCGATCTGATCTAGATCATCCCAGATAGATTCCCAATCTTCCTGCAGCTCACCGTAGTCCCAAGTAGGAATACCGAAAAGGATGAGTTCATAGTGCTGTATTAGCTCCAGTGATGTGTTCGCAATATTGTGTAGTTCGATTACGGGGTCGCCAAGATGTTGTTCAATTTTCTCCGCGACAAATTCGGTATAGCAAGTCGAGGATCCGTAGAACAGACCTATTTTCTTCGATTTCATGAAGCGCCACCAAAGCCATTTTGCCGCCAAGCTTCGTATACGACCGCCGTAACACTGTTGGAAAGATTCAGGCTGCGACTGTTAGGGAGCATTGGTAGTCGCAATAGCGTGTCAGGGTCTTGCGCATCGAGAATTTCTTGCGGTAGCCCGCGTGTTTCAGGTCCAAACAGAAGGTAATCGGAAGCGGAAAATCGCGCTTGGCTATAGTTAGATTTGGCTTTGGTGCTAAACGCAAAAAGTCGTTTAGGCGCGTCCTCTACAAGAAAATCTGCCCAGCTCGAATGGTTCCTAATTTCCGCAAATTCCAAGTAATCAAGCCCAGCACGCCGCATACGCTTGTCGTCTAACGCGAAACCAAGTGGCTCGATGAGATGTAAATGACAACCAGTATTGGCGGCTAATCGAATAATGTTACCAGTGTTGGGTGGAATCTCTGGCTGATATAAGACAATGTTAAACATCTTGTAGGCTAATTGATTTCCACCATGAGATCGTCGGCAAGCGTTTCTAGCTCGGCGCGCACCTGGTCCGTAGTTAGGTTGTCTGGAATGCTGATCTTAGCCTTGGCATTAAATAGAACATGACTAGACATAGGCGCGGGAGAGCAGTCTGTAGCCAGCTCTTCGACATTAATACCCAGTGTTGCCAGAATACTCGTCAATTCGCTGAGAATCCCAGGTCGATCGTTCGCTACCAGCGTCAAACTTTGCGTATGACAGCCTTCTTTTGGTATGTCTTCGATCGCGGTGGCTCTTACTGACAGGCCAGTTTCGGTTTGGAGATCGCCTACAGCTACTTCAAAGGCGTCGCCTTTTTCAGCGTTGATAGAGACAAGAACAATTCCAGAGAATTTCCCAGCTAGGTTCGCCATTCTGCTTTCTAACCAGTTTCCGTCATATTCTTTGACCACCTTGGCCAGACTATCTACTAGGCCGGACTTATCGTTGCCAATGATTGTGAGAACGTATTGTTTACGCATGCAGAGACTCTTTGTGGTGGAGCGGTTATTATTCATTATCGCCCATCTAACCAGAAGAATGACATGGAAATACCGTGGGAATCGCTAGAAGACGAGGTTTTACAGCGACTTATCGATGAACTTGTAACCCGCGACGGAACCGATTACGGCATGGAAGAGAAAACACGCGCTGTAAAAATTGCCGAGGTAAAGTCAGCGCTCGACTCTGGTGTGGCTGCCATTGTTTGGGATGTCGAAACAGAGACGGCGTCAATTATAGAAAAAAGCAAATAAAAATCAGTTATTTATATCACTATGTTGATAGTAATTCTATGTGTCTTTGTTTAGCAATAAGGCGATAGCAGCGATGGCTTCTGGATCTTTTTTCTTTAGCTTGTTGGCTATTTTGTGTTGAAAGAAATATTGAAATGCCGAATTTGTGTAGGCCGGATAAAGACAAACGTCGCCTGGTAAAACCGGCGTTGATGTAACCCGATCTTCGTTAATTAACATCGCCTCGATTTTTCCGCTGTGTCGCAGTTCCCAACTGACTACTTCAGATAGAGTGATTGAGCTAAAGCCGTCGTCCGATAACACTGCATGTGTCCCGATGATATCGGGGATCTCTTGGATGACATCGTTTTCGGTTAGACAGTCGTATTGGTAATATTCTGCGGCGCCGTCTAATTCAAGAATCTTGTGTTCGGGTGCGTCAAAGAAGACGTCTTCAATACCTGGATCAAAGTAGCCTTGCCAGGTTCCATGCAGGGGGTCATCGATACTAGGGCAGGCCTGAATACCGTCTAGCCATGGCACGAGACCGACAATATCGCCATTCGCGCGCAAGCCCCAACAAAGTATCTTCACGCTGAAAAGTTTCTCAGGGTGAAGCTCATTGGTGTAAAGCATTTCCAAGCCATCGATTTCCGGAGAAAGTCGTATAAACCGCTGGCTATTAGCCTCAGTCCAAGTCTCACCGGTACGAATATCAACGACATTTTTTGCGCTTATATTGGCGCTTGGCTTAGACATAATCTTCCTCATCTGGGTGAGCAGAAAGAATTGTGTAGATTATCTAGAATACTACATAAGGTATAGATGATTGAGATTAAACACAAGACCTTGTGTAGGTGCGGGTTCTATGCTGAAATCGTAGGCCGCATTTACGGCGAATTTTTTTGTTGTATGGGCTTTGAAGAACACTGTCGTCCGAATGTTACCTAGTTTGATAGCAATATCTTTTTTTAGACAGTTTATATTCCTGTCGATACCAAATTCACCAAGATATTTTCCACGATGCTACATTTACTAAGATGCTATGCAAGATCTGATCAGCTCTGCTTTTAAAAACGCTTTCTATAGCGGCTATAACACGCTTTTGGTTGGTGGTTATGATGAGCCATACTATCTAGCGCCGCGGGGAAAAGATTCCGCACTTATATGTTATCGAGAAGACTATATATCTTCAGCATTACACGAAGTGGCGCACTGGTGTATTGCTGGGCCCGCCCGCAGGCTCATTGACGATTACGGTTATTGGTATACACCGGATGGAAGAAATCCCGCACAGCAGCAAGCGTTTGAGACTGTGGAAGTGCAACCTCAGGCATTGGAGTGGATTTTTTCAAAAACGATTGGGCTGCCTTTTCGTATCAGTGCTGACAATCTCAGCACTGGCCAATTGACCGACGGATCCTTTTCAGTTGCGGTATATGAACAGGTTCAGCGTTATCTTAGCGATGGTTTACCGGCCCGTGCGAAGATGTATGTAAACAGGCTATTGGATCAGGCTAGGGACGAACGCTTTCCGTTAGATCCAAATAGCTACGAACTAAAAGAGTTAACCCGTTGAAGCTTGTTGTTGATGAAAACGTCCCGTTAGCAGACGAGTTATTCGGTGCTCATGCAGACCTCGTTCGATGTGCTGGGCGAATGATCTCTAAGGAGACACTAGAAGGTGCTCAGGCGTTGATTGTTCGTTCGGTCACGCCGGTTATTGAATCATTGATTGCAAATACGACTGTCGAGTTTGTCGGGAGCTGCACAGCAGGAACCGACCATATTGACACGGCGTTTCTCAATAATACTGGTATCGACTGGTGCTATGCGCCGGGCTGTAATGCTCGATCGGTGACAGAGTATGTAACTAGTGCATTGGCTGCGCTAAATGAATTGGAGTTTGGTAAGCGTGCCGGTGTCGTGGGGTGCGGTAACGTTGGAAAAGCGGTGTATGACGAGCTTTCGAAGCTTGGTATGGATGTCGTCGCCTATGATCCGTTTCTCGACCATGGGAAGGAGTCCAGAACGCTCAGCACTCTGGACGACGCGCTAGCATCAGATATTGTTTGCTTGCATACACCCTATACCGATTCTGGTCGGTTCCCGACGAATGCAATGATCGGTGAAGCGCAGCTCCGCTTGATGAAGTCTGGTGCAATACTAATTAGTGCCGGTAGAGGCGCTGTGCTGGACGAGAAAGCAATGCATTTGGTAGCGCAAGAACGGCCTGATGTGCGCTGGGTCTTGGACGTTTGGGATAAAGAACCGTGCATAGATACAAACAGCCTAAAGACAGCTGTTATTGCAACGCCTCATGTTGCCGGGTATTCGATCGAAGGCAAACAGAATGGCTCGCAGCAGGTGTATCAAAGATTTTGTGAGCACTTTGGTATTGCCTGGGATCCTCGTGACAGCCGCGATTTAGGCTTGGATCAAGCTACGCTTCCAAAATACGATTCTATAAACGACATGCTCCTGAAAATCTATGATCCGCGCGTAGATACGGAAACAGTGAAGCGAGCGTTTATGGAAGCGACCGTTGCTGAAAAGGATAGTGGTAGTTGGTTTGACGAACTGCGACGTTCATACCCTTCGCGAAGGGAGCGATCAGCGTACGTATTTGATGGGTGTGGCGGTTCTCAAGCCCTACGTGAGAAGGTAGAAGATCTTGGATTTGTGTTTGTGGAAGAGGGCGATCCTCGATCTAACACGATTACTTAAACCAATCCTTGTCGGCTTAAATATGCTAGTCGGTTCCGATTAACTTTGATCTTTATCCGCACTTGGATAAGCATCCTCGTCAATTTCATGAATGGCTTTTCTCACCATTTCTTCGGTGATTTCGATTTCATTGCCGTTTTCATCAATGATGGCAGCCTCGTGAAAGTCGACGTCCTGAGCTGCTACGGTACTTTTATCTTTGTTTTCCATTTGAAATACGTTTTAAACCTTAACAATATTATTGACGATATTTTTGTAGAAAGCCTTCGAGCTTGTCAATGGCAGATTCTAAAGTTGCGACATTAGGCAAGAATACGAGGCGTAAATGGTCTGGTGTTGGCCAATTAAACGCGGTTCCTTGCACCATTAAGAGATGTTTGGTTCGAAGTAGGTCTAACACTAGCTGTTCATCATCTTTGATGGCATAACGCTTTGGATCGAGCTTCGGAAACAAATAAAGCGCGCCCTTCGGTTTGACACAGCTAACTCCAGGAATGTCGTTGAGCATCTTCCAAGCGATGTCGCGCTGCTCTAAAAGGCGCCCGCCGGGCAGAATAAGATCGTTGATACTTTGGTAGCCGCCAAGCGCCGTTTGCACCGCTAGCTGGCCTGGTACATTTGCGCAAAGGCGAATTGAGGCGAGCATTTGTATGCCCTCAATAAAATCTTGAGCGCGATGTTTAGCTCCGCCTAAAATAAGCCACCCGCAGCGAAAACCTGCTAGGCGGTATGATTTTGATAGGCCATTGAAACTGACCACGAGCGCGTCGGTCGGTAAGGAAGCCATAGGTATGTGCATGGCGCCGTCATATAGAATCTTGTCGTATATTTCGTCGGCAAAGACAACGAGTTGGTGTTCCTCGGCAATCGATAAGAGCTGCTTGAGCATCTCTTCGTCGTAAACCGCACCGGTTGGATTGTTTGGGTTTATCACGACAATCGCTTTTGTGCGTGGCGTTATTTTGCTCCGGATATCATCTAAATCCGGCTGCCAGTCGCTTTTTTCATCGCAGAGGTAATGTACTGGCTTGCCACCCGTGAGTGACACACCCGCAGTCCAGAGAGGGTAGTCGGGCGCGGGCACCAGTACTTCATCTCCATTATTTAGCAACGCTTGCAATGCCATCACGATTAGTTCACTGACGCCATTACCCATATATATGTCATTCATCCCTACATCGGGAATGCCGCGCACCTGGCACTCTTGCATGACCGCTTTTCGTGCTGGGAACAAGCCTCGAGACTCACAATAACCTTCTGCGCTTGAGAGGTTGTAGATAACGTCCTGAATGATTTCATCGGGGGCGTGGAGACCGAACGCGCCTGGGTTGCCGATATTTAGTTTCAGAATCCGGTGGCCGTCTTCTTCGAGGCGATAAGCTTCCTCTAAAACCGGCCCGCGAATCTCATAGAGCACGTCGTTGAGTTTCTTGGACTTCATTAAGCTCCCACTGCCGTCGTTTTTGTCGGCCTGGGACGCTATTGAATTACCTGAAACGAGTTGTTCACTCAACACTTGGTGGCGTAACTTTAGTTCGTGTTTTTCAGGAATAGGGTCATCCATCGACCAGCGCGATATAGCTTGCCTAGAAATCCCCAGAGCAATCGCCAATTGCGATTTTTTGCCCGAAAAATGGGGAAGGACTTCTTTTAAAGTTAACATTATGTACGCTTAAGTTTACAATATTGGCGCATATTGTGATACTAGAATCCCTTTTGCAAGCAAATATTGACGTTTTCGGGCGTATTTATGCTTTTTGTGTCAACTTCGGCTTTTTTCTGTTTGGAAAGCAGTTTTGGCAAATTTCGCATTTTGTCCCGTCGCAACCGCGAGCACTGCAATATTCTCGGCCATAAAATATGATCTGTAAGTGCAGATGGTTCCAGCTTGTTTTTGGAAAAAGCCGTTTAAGATCCTTTTCGGTTTGGGTAACGTTCTTACCGTTAGATAGCCCCCAGCGCTGTGCGAGACGATGGATGTGAGTGTCAACGGGGAATGCTGGTACACCAAACGCTTGGGCCATGACTACGCTCGCCGTTTTGTGACCAACACCGGGGAGTTTTTCTAGCGCCTTCAATGTGTTGGGTATTTCCCCCGTGTGTTCACTCATAACAATCTGCGAAAGTGTTTTTATGGCTTTAGATTTTTGTGGGCCAAGGCCACAGGGGCGAATAATCTCGTAAATCTGCTCTTGGCTAACCTTAGCCATGGCTTTCGGGTTGTCAGCCAATTGAAAAAGTTTTGGCGTTATTTGGTTAACACGCTCGTCGGTGCATTGCGCGGATAGTAAAACCGCGATCAGCAAGGTGTATGCATCCTTGTGATCAAGCGGGACCGGTGGATTGGGATAGAGTGATTGAAGCTTCTTATGTATGAACTGAACGCGTTCTGCTTTGTTCAAGACTGTCAGACCTCAGACACAAGTCGCTTAATGCCGTCTATACAAGATTCAATATCACTCACGAGCGCTAGTCGGATATAACCTTTGCCTGGGTTTCCAAGCGCGGTCTCTCGGCTGAGATAGGAGCCAGGGAGGACGGTAAGGTGTTGCTTCTGGTAGAGCTGTGTAGCGAACTCGATATCGCACATTGGTGTTTTTAGCCAAAGATAAAAACCTGCATCAGGCATAACGAAATCGAGCTTTCCATCGATCATGGGACAGATTGCTTCGTATTTAGCTCGATATAGCGCACGGTTTTCAATCACATGGCTGTCGTCGCTCCAAGCGACAGCGCTCGCAGCTTGATTTTGCAATGACATAGCCGAACCATGATAGGTGCGGTATAGCAAAAATTTAGCAATGAGCTCCGGGTCACCTGCGACGAAGCCTGATCGAAGTCCAGCGAGATTTGATCGCTTTGACAAAGAATGAAAGACCAAGCAGCGGCTAAAGTCAGCGCGATTCATTTCACTGCAAGCTTCTAGTAGGCCAGCCGTGGGCTTGGACTCATCAAGGTATAGTTCTGAATAACATTCATCTGATGCGATAACAAAATCAAATTCATCCGCGAGCCGAATCAGTTTTTTTAGCTGATCTAGAGGCAGGCTAATACCATTTGGGTTTCCTGGTGTGCATATAAATAAAAGCTGGCATCTGCGCCACTCATCGTCCGAGACAGAATCAAAATCGGGTAGTTGTGTCGCTGATTGATTGTTAATGAGCCCTGTTTCGGCACCCGCAAATACCGCTGCACCCTCGTAGATTTGATAAAAAGGGTTCGGCATCATCACTAATGGACGATCGACACTCGGATCTACAACAGTTTGAGTGATAGCAAATAGAGCTTCTCTCGTTCCGTTGCAAGGCAGGATCATAGTCGTTGGGTCTAAATGGTTTTCACGCAAGTTGAATCGACTGTTAGCCCAGTTAGCTATAACGGTCTTTAGTTCGTCAGAACCTGCTGTTGGGGGATACTTTCTTAAATAGTGCCCGCTTTCGCCGAGTTCGTTTTCGACAATAACTGGCGGTTTGTGTTCCGGTTCTCCGATAGAGAGGCGCAATGGATCGATATTTTGATTTGGATGCAGGTCCGCTAACAGCATCCGCAACTTTGCGAAAGGGTAGGGTTGTAGCTGCGCAAATCGGGGATTCATTGAGCGAGCTTCATAGCGTATACAGGCGCTAGCATTATCATTTGTCTAAGTGGCGATCTCTTCGACTCGTTGATCGATGGTTTTACGAATGTCATCTTGAAGTTCCGCAATCAAGGTCGGATCCGTAATGGGGTTGCCATGGGCGTCTTCAACAACAAAGACATCTTCCACTCGCTCACCGAGGGTGGTGATTTTGGCGCTCCGAATTCGAACGTCACGTTCTATGCAGACGCCAGCAATCACCGCAAGTAGGCCGGGACGATCCGCAGTAATAACCTCGAGGGTGCTATGTTGATTGACTGTTGTAATCGCAGTTTGAGTTGGAACTGGAAGCTGTTTGAGCCGTCTTGGTGTTAGTTTGCCCCTAGAGATATGTTGATCGTCGGGAATAGAAAGTTCGCGTTGTAATGTGTGCACGAGGTTCTTAACCTGAGATTGGCTGTTTGAAAGGGGTTCTGCTGCTTCGTTTAACAAATAGACAGACAGAAAACTGCTTTTTTGTGTTCGGTAAAGCCGGACATCCTGAATATTTAGGCCAGCATTACCCACAGCAGTTGCTACTGCGTAGAATAGATAGGGCGACAGCGGTACTCGCGCAAATACGACAGTCGCGCGTTCTTTTTGATAATTGACGTAGGGCTTTACTACAACGGTCGGCTCTTTAGCATCGTCATGCTGAGCAAGCAGCTCAGTATGCCAAACGACGTCTTCAGCGGTTTCTCGCAAAAAGTAAGCGTCATCAAGATGCGTCCATATTTTAAAGGCACGTTCTTTGCGAATGCCTTTTTCGCTCAGTAGAAGCAATGCCAAATTTCGGGTTTCCTCCATGAGATCTTGTCGATCGACAGGGTGATCTGCGCCTTCTTGTAAAAATTGTCGTGTTGCATCATAGAGGTTGCGCATTAGAGAAGCTCGCCAACTGTTCCATAGTGTTGGATTGGTCGCCAAAATATCTGCAGATGTAAGTGTATAAAGCAAGTTTAGTCTTGTTTCATCGCCGACATGTCGGGCGAAATTTGCGATGACCTCAGGATCTGAAATATCTTCCCGCTGGGCGATTCTCGACATGAATAGATGGTTTTCAACAAGCCAAGACATCAACCGAACTTCTGTTGGCGAAAACCCATGCTGCTGTCCAAATTTGGTTACCTCTTTAGCTCCCAGTTCAGAATGATCACCGCCTCGACCCTTGGCGATATCGTGGTATAGCCCAGCGACGATTAGGATCTCTGGTTTGGGGTAAGAAGCGTAGGTGTAACTTGATACGGGAAACTCTTGCCGAGCTTCAGGGAGGCCGAAGTTACGCAGATTTCGTACCACGGCCAGCGTATGAATATCGACAGGATAAATGTGAAAAAGATCATGCTGCGTGAGTCCCATGATCTTACCGAACTCAGGAAGGTACCGTCCCAAAACGCCATACCTAGACATCCTCTGAAGTGGAATAGAAAGGTTGTCTGGGGACTTCAAGAGTTCAACAAACAGTCGCCTATTGGTGTTGTTTGCCCGAAATTCGTCGTTAATCAGATAGCCGGATTCGCGAAGCTGGCGAATAGTTTCTGCTCGAATACCTTCGATACTCCGATCGCGGGAGAGAATGACAAATGCTTCCAGCAGAGCAGAGGGAAAATCTTTAAATGTCGCCGGCGACGTTGTTTCAAGATAGTTTCCGCGAAGCTGAAATCGCGCGTTGATAATTTTGACCTGTGCGTTGTCCACGCCAAAAATAGATTCTTCCGTCAGCTGGTTTAGTACATCGGTTATTTCGCGCACGGTCGTCGCAGCCTGATAATACTTCTGCATAAAAATTTCGACCGCAAGCCGCTTGTCAGAATCCTTATATCCGAACAATTCTGCCAACTGTCTTTGATGCTCAAATTGGAGCTGATCATGGAGTTTTTCTGAGAGGATATGCAGCCCAAAGCGTACTTTCCATAGAAAGGTTTCTGCTGCCCTTAGCGAGTTATACTCTGCCTCCGTATAAAACTTTTGTCCGGCCAGTTTTTCTAATCCAGAAACCTTGTAAGTTCGCTTGGCTATCCAGTGGATAGTTTGAATGTCTCTCAGCCCGCCCGGCGACTCTTTGACGTTTGGCTCCAGATCAAATTCGGTAATTCCGTGCCTTTCGTGGCGTGACTCTTGCTCTTTAATTTTCGCGCGAAAAAAAGCTTCTTTGCTCCAAAGTTGTAGCACTTTTTTCCCCAGTTTGTCGCCGAGATCTGTCGGCCCCACAATCATTCGGTATTCAAGCAAGTTGGTCATGATGGTGACGTCTGCTTTGGCAGCAGCGACACATTGAGTAATGGTTCTTACACTGTGTCCAATCTTTAGTTGCAAGTCCCAGAGGAACGTTAAAAATACGGAGATCTGATCCTGATAATGAGCCGGTCGATTTTTGCGCAGAACGAATAACAGATCGATATCGGAATGTGGATGCATTTCACCGCGGCCGTAGCCTCCGACTGCTATAAGTGCGATGCCATCATCCCACTCGAATTGGCTCCATACGTAATAGATGATTCGATCGATGAAGTCGGATCGATCGCGAACGAGTTTGTGTATATCCTCGCCTTCTAGAAAACGGGTTTTTAAGTGCTCATCTCCGGCTTCAAGAGCGGTTTTAAACAAGTTTGCAAGCTCTTCGAGATTCTTTCCTTCCAGCGCTTTTTGGAATCGACTTTCATCAAAGAAGAATAGCGCGCCGAATTCTGGTTTTCGAAAATTCTTAGGCTTAAACATCAAAATGGTTCTTCATTTCGGCGTGTTAAAACTTCATACCCAGATTTGGTCACTGCAATGGTGTGTTCATACTGTGCAGATAGACGACCATCGGCTGTGACAACTGTCCAGCCGTCTGCTTTGAGTTTGCCCTGATATGTGCCAGCGTTGATCATCGGCTCGATGGTGAAGCACATCCCTTCTTGCAGGGCGAGCCCGGTATCGGGCTTCCCGTAATGTAATATCTGTGGATCTTCATGAAATACTTTGCCGATACCATGCCCGCAGTAGTCTCTCACTACGGAGTAATGATTGCCTTCTGCATGCGTTTGTATGACGTGGCCAATGTCTCCTAGACGCGCTCCGGGCTTGACTAGCTCGATGGCTTTGTACATGGCCTCTTGCGTAATGCGGCAAAGTCGCTTGGCATGCTCGGGAACTTTCCCGACGAAAAACATTTTGCTCGTGTCGCCATGGTATTCATCCTTAATCACAGTGATATCGATGTTAATAACATCGCCGTTCTTTAGTATTTTCTTTTCTGATGGAATACCGTGGCAAATCACTTGATTCACAGACGTACAGATAGAGCGTGGAAATCCGCGATAGTTCAGTGGCGCAGGAATAGCCTCCTGTTTGTCGACAATGTACTCATGGCATATTTGATCTAACTCACCAGTCGATATTCCAGCGTGGACAAAGGGCTCTATCATTTCTAGAACTTCAGCGGCCAGGCGGCCAGCGACCCGCATTTTTTCGAGTTCATCGGGTGATTTAATGGTGACTGTCATTTGAGTTCTTTGTAAACATCGGTTTTGAAAACGCGCATATTCTAGCTGTTGAATCCGGCTGCTGCGAGCAGTCATTAGCTAACTATTTGTTTTCGGAAGATCAAAGTCGATATTCCACGCGCTTCTATGGTGCATTGCGTTAACAACATCGTTACAATGCCGCCCCTTTGCGTAGCGCCGGACAGATTTTCCTAGGCAAGTCCCGCCGCTTTCAGAGATATCAGGACTGTTTAATGCAACCAACGGTAAAACCCGCGAACCCTAATTTTTCATCGGGCCCTTGTGCTAAGAGGCCTGGGTACCAACTTGCCGAATTGCCGACAAATGCCTTGGGACGATCTCATCGATCTAAGCTTGGCAAGCAGAGGCTATCGGAAACGATTGATAAAACGAAGCGTATTCTTGGCGTGCCAGAGGGCTACCGCCTCGGTATTGTTCCTGCATCAGACACGGGCGCTTTTGAAATGGCCATGTGGTGCATGTTGGGTGCACGCCCTGTTGATATTTTTGCATGGGAATCGTTCGGAAGTGGTTGGGTATCTGACGTCACCAAGCAGCTTAAATTGGACAATGTCACTGTCCACACAGCGGAATATGGAAGCCTGCCTGACCTGAATCAATCTAATCCCGAAAATGACTGCATTTTTACCTTTAACGGCACGACTTCGGGTGTACGAGTTCCTGATTTAGATTGGATTAGTGAAAAACGTTCAGGACTGACGTTTTGTGACGCCACATCCGCGGTATTTGCGATGGATGTAGATTGGCAAAAGATAGACGTCCTAACGTTTAGCTGGCAAAAAGTACTGGGCGGAGAGGGTGCACATGGAATACTTGTTCTGAGCCCTCGTGCGGTGGAGCGTTTGCAAACATACAGTCCACCTTGGCCATTACCCAAGATCTTTAGGCTCACGAAGGGTAGTGAGCTAATCGAAGGGATCTTCAAGGGTGCGACGATTAATACACCATCAATGCTTTGTGTAGAAGATAATCTGGATGCGCTAGCCTGGGTAGAGTCCATTGGGGGGCTTGAGGGCGCGATTGCCAAGTCCCGATCAAATCTTAATGTCATAGAAGAGTTTGTCGGTACTCGAGATTGGATAGATTTTTTAGCAGAGGACCCAGCAACACGCTCAAACACGAGTGTTTGCTTAAAGTTAGGTATTCCAGCTGAATCCGTAAAAGAGATTGTTCGCTTGCTTGAGGAAAACGGCGTCGCTTTCGATATTGATGGTTATCGAGATGCGCCGGCAGGTTTACGTATCTGGTGTGGAGCGACAGTTGAGGCCAGTGATTTGCAAGCTTTGCTGCCTTGGTTGGATTGGGCGTATCAAGAAGTAAAATAGTACTTTCAAAGTTAAATGTATTCTTAAGAAGTTAGGTGATAAATAGTGCTTAAGGTAAAGACTTATAACGCAATTTCGGAAAAAGGCTTGTCTCGTTTTCCAACAGATAGCTACGACCTCGGTCCCGATGTGGATAGCGCAGATGCCTACGTATTGCGCAGCCACAAACTGCATGATGAAACAGTGCCGGAGTCTTTGTTGGCTGTTGCGCGAGCAGGGGCAGGGACAAATAATGTGCCTGTTCCTGCATATAGTGAAAAAGGGATCGTGGTATTCAACACGCCTGGAGCAAATGCTAATGCTGTAAAGGAGCTGGTGGTGACAGGTATGCTTATGTCATGCAGAGACATATCTGGTGGTATTAGGTTTGTACGAGACTTGGATCTTGAAGATAACGCCGAGATGGCCAAGTTGCTTGAAAGAGAAAAGAAGCGTTTTGCTGGGTCAGAAATACAGGGCAAAACATTAGGCGTAGTCGGCTTAGGTGCAATAGGCGCGATGGTTGCTAATGTCGCGTTAGAGCTTGGTATGAACGTTGCAGGCTATGACCCTGCGATTTCTGTCGAGGCCGCATGGCGTTTGAGTCAGGATGTTGAAAAGATGCCTAGCTTAGAAGCGCTTCTAGCGAAGTCCGATTTCATTAGTTTGCATGTTCCAGCAATTGAAGCGACTCACCATTTAATCAATGCCGAGCGGCTTGCTCTCTGCAAGCCAAATGCAGTGTTGCTTAATTTTGCGCGCGAGCAGATCGTGGATTCCGATGCGGTATTAGCGTCTCTTTCCGACGGGCGGCTGCGTA
Organism: uncultured Porticoccaceae bacterium; assembly: GCA_964623085.1. GTDB lineage: Bacteria > Pseudomonadota > Gammaproteobacteria > Pseudomonadales > GM7GCV1 > CAZUTO01. Next base: position 214,096 of record CAZUTO010000001.1, on the reverse strand, counting down.
AATACGTTACTGACTTCCCGAGCCCTGCAATGATTAACCGCGAAGATGTGCTACCAATGCCGCATATCGGCGCTAGTACTGCCGAAGCGGAAGAAAACTGCGCTGTGATGGCAGCTGACCAGCTGATGGATTATTTGGAAAATGGAAATATAAAAAATTCCGTTAATTTTCCAGCTACTAGCATGGCGCGCATGAGTAAAGCGCGAATTACGTTTTCTAATCAAAATGTGCCTAAGGTGTTAGGCAATGTGCTTTCCTGTCTTGCCGATAGCAATATTAACGTCGTCGATATGATTAATCGAAGCCGTGACGAGCTCGCATACAATATTATTGATGTAGAGTCGGAGGTCAGCAGTGATCTTGCGAGTCAGATTGCGGCAGTGGATGGTGTTTTGCGCGTTCGTGTTTTGTAGATAGACACCGATATAGCCAAGCTTTGAAAATATTTAGCAATTTCCGTGCTTTATCCGTCGCTAGGGGTTCTACAACGATTTCTTATATGGTATAAATCGCGCCGCCGTGAGTAGCGGTAAAGTTTAGTTAAATTCTTTAAATACGCACATACATTTTTGACCCTCGCCTGGGTGCTTAGCAATTTGTTTTGCTTGGTTTGGATGAGGGGATGTATGGAGGCCTAACCCTACAAATTGGAGTGATTATGACTACCGTTACCATGCGCGACATGTTGCAAGCGGGTGTCCATTTCGGACATCAAACTCGTTTCTGGAATCCTAAGATGGACCAATATATTTTTGGTTCACGAAACAAGATTCATATTATTAATTTAGAACATACGGTTCCAGCATTTAACGATGCGCTGTCCTACATGCAGCAGATAGCATCGAACAACAATAAGATCTTGTTTGTTGGCACTAAGCGTGCGGCTGGACGTATTATCAAAGAGCAAGCTATACGCGCTGAGATGCCCTATGTTAGTCACAGATGGTTAGGTGGCATGCTCACCAACTATAAAACGATTCGCAGTTCGGTAAGACGCTACCGGGATCTCGAGCAGCAGAAAACAGACGGTACTTTTGACAAGCTGACAAAAAAAGAAGCATTAATGCGTCAGCGTCAAATGGAAAAATTGGAATTGTCGATTGGTGGTATCAAAGACATGGGCGGATTGCCAGATGCGCTGTTCGTCGTTGATGTTGATCATGAGCGAATCGCTATTACAGAAGCCAATAAGTTGGGCATCCCGGTTGTGGGTATCGTTGATTCGAATAGTAACCCTGACGGTGTTGATTTCGTGATTCCCGGAAATGACGATGCAATTCGTGCTGTCAAGTTATACGTGACAGCCGTTGCAGACGCGATTTGTGCGGGTCGATCAGCAGGTGGCGGCGTTAGCTCTAAAGACGAATTTGTCGAAGTTGAAGCGGCCGAAGACAAGGCTGATGCAGAAAAGGTAGAGAATTCTGAGAAGGTGCAAGCCGAAGCAGAAGGGATACCTGAAAAGTCAGACACTGCTGAAGCCTCAGCAGAAGAAACTCCGGTAGAAGAACCTAAGGAATAGGTTGTTTGTTGATCGGCCTTTGAATATCTCAGAGGCCGAGAATATTTAATGGGGTGGCTCAGTCGCCTCAACTTATCTGTAAAGAATAGAAAAATTAGAGGATTGCTTCATGACTGCTATCACCGCTTCAATGGTCAAAGAATTGCGTGACCGGACTGGATTGCCAATGATGGAATGCAAAAAAGCGCTGTCGGAAGCAGGCGGCGATATTGATTTGGCAATTGAAAATCTCCGAAAATCGAGCGGAATGAAGGCGGCTAAAAAGGCTGGGCGTACCGCTGCCGATGGGGTTGTTGCTACCCATGTATCGGATGACGGAAAGTCAGCTGTCATTGTGGAAGTGAATAGCGAGACAGATTTCGTTGCCAGAGACGAGAGCTTTCTTAAATTTGTTGGTGATGTCGTTGCTCGCGCGTCTGACCCAAGTGTCGAGACAGTCGAAGCGCTGATGAGCGGTGAACTAGAGTCTGCGAGAGAGGCGTTGGTTCAGAAAATTGGTGAGAATATTGGCGTTCGCCGTTTGCACAAGATCGCATCTACCGGAGTGGTAGGAAGCTATGTTCACGGTAATAGCCGCATTGCAGTTCTGGTGGATCTTAACCAGGGCGATGCAAGTGTTGCCAAAGACATCGCGATGCACGTAGCTGCTGTGAACCCTCAAGTAACAAAGCCGGAAGATATGCCCGCAGAGCTGCTAGAAAAAGAGCGTGACATCTTTTCAGCTCAGGCGGCAGAATCAGGTAAGCCAGCAGAGATCGTTGAAAAAATGGTTGAAGGGCGAATGCGTAAATTTTTGTCCGAAAATAGTCTTGTAGAACAGCCCTTTGTTAAGGATCCAGATTTGACTATCGGCAAGCTACTCTCGGAAAATAGTGCGGACATTAAGGGTTTTATCCGTTTCGAAGTCGGTGAAGGTATAGAGAAGAAAGAAGAAGATTTTGCCGCCGAAGTTGCAGCTCAGGTTCAGGGCGCTAACGGATAGATCTAAAAAACTAGTTGGCAGGTTGGGAGAATAGATGACTGACTCTGATCGCAAACCAAAAGAACGGAAATACAAACGTATTCTGCTCAAGTTGAGTGGTGAAGAGTTAACCGGCGACGAAGGATTTGGTATTGACCCAAAAGTGCTCGATAAGATGGCGCTTGAAATTGGTCAATTAGTCGGCATCGGCGTTCAAGTAGCGCTGGTGATTGGTGGAGGTAATCTGTTTCGCGGGCATACGCTCAGCGCCGCAGGCCTCGATCGTGTGACTGGCGATCATATGGGGATGCTTGCCACTGTCATGAACGCTTTAGCCATGCGTGATGCGTTAGAAAGATCAAATATCTCAACACATGTGATGTCCGCCATTCCCATAGGCGGAGTTGTCGAACACTACGATCATCGTTTAGCGATGCGTTATTTATCAGCTGGCGATGTCGTCATCTTCTCAGCTGGCACTGGTAATCCGTTTTTCACGACTGATAGCGCTGCTACCTTGCGTGGTATAGAAGTCGAAGCCAATATCGTATTGAAAGCCACCAAGGTGGACGGGGTCTATGATAAAGATCCGATGAAATACGATGATGCTGTCATGTATTCCAAACTAAATTACGATGATGTGCTAGAGCAAAAGCTTGAGGTGATGGATCTCACAGCAATTTGTTTATGTCGGGATCATAGTATGCCCCTTCGTGTTTTTAAGATGTCTAAATCTGGCGCTTTGTTAAATGCGGTCGTGGGTGATGATGACCAAGATGAAGGGACACTGATAGAGGCAAAATCATAATGCTAGTAGACGAGCTAAAATCCGAAACTGAATCTAAAATGGTTAAGTCTGTAGAGGCGCTTCAGACCAATTTTAATCGTATTCGCACGGGACGAGCGCACCCGAGCTTGCTGGAAAGTATCCGCGTCGATTATTACGGTTCAGAGACACCGCTCGATCAAGTAGCGAATGTTGTGGTGGAAGATGCTCGAACGCTGTCGGTAACGCCTTGGGAAAAGACGATGGTGCAGGAAATCGAAAAAGCCATCATGAAGTCTGATCTTGGTCTAAACCCAGCGACAGCGGGTGTAGTAATACGAATTCCTATGCCAGCGCTTACTGAAGAGACCCGTAAAGGTTACGTTCGGCAAGCGCGACAAGAAGCTGAAAACGCTAGAATCTCAGTGAGAAACGCACGTCGAGATGCGATGAATGTGCTTAAAGAATTTGTAAAAGATAAAGAGATTTCTGAAGACGAAGAACGCAGGGCGCATGACGATATTCAGAAAATTACGGATGCATTTATCGTAAGAGTCGATGAGACGCTCGCAGTAAAAGAATCTGATCTGTTAGAGATTTGATAGGACGTTTTACTCCTACCCATGTCACTAGAGCCTGAAAGTACGATTTCCCCGCTCCAGCATGTTGCCATCATCATGGATGGCAACAACCGTTGGGCAACTGAAAAACGGCTGAAAGGTATCGCTGGCCATCAAGCTGGTGCTGATCGGTTGCAGGAAATCGTCGAAGCTTGCCGAGATCACGATATCCAAGTTTTAACCGTATTTGCCTTTAGCAGCGAAAACTGGTGTAGGCCAAAACAAGAGGTTAAGGCCTTGATGACGCTGTTTGCGCAATCTCTGCGCCGGTACCGCTCCGAGCTAAAAGAACAAAATGTTAGCCTTAGGGTTATTGGTCGTCGAGACCGGTTTAGTAATAAACTGCAGAAGCTCATAGAAGAGGTCGAACAACACACGTCTGGTGGCGATCGCACTCTGGTTGTCGCAGCAGATTATGGTGGTCGCTGGGATATGGCTCAAGCTATGAAACGCGTGGCTGATCAAGTCAAAGAAGGCGCAATTAATCCCGATCAGGTTGACGAAGATTTTGCAGGACAGTTTTTAACGCTTTCTGATCTACCTGATGTCGATTTGCTTATTCGAACCGGTGCAGAAAAACGCATCAGCAACTTTCTTTTGTGGCAAATCTCTTACGCTGAACTCATATTCACTGAATGTTATTGGCCAGATTTCGATAAGGAAGAGCTAGCCAATGTGATTGAAGAGTTTTACACCAGACAAAGGCGATTTGGCGATAACCCTATCGGAAAGAAGATGGCCCAAGAGGAAGTGCTCTCGAGTAAAAGCCAATGCTAGGAAAGCGCTTGGCGACTGCAATTGCCTTAATTGCGATTCTACTATTAAGTTTATTTTCACCTTGGAATACGTTTCCAATATTTGTGATATTCGTTGCAGCCTTAGGTGCCTGGGAATGGGCCACGTTGGCCGATATTCAACAGCAAAAATGGCGATTAATGTATACCGGCATTGTGGTTGCGTTGGTTGTTCTCATTGCTGTGTCGCAGCAAGCGTTAATTTCAGCGGCATATGGCATAGCGTTTCTCGTATTTTGGTTCTGGATATTATTGATTCCTTTACTGGTTAAATACCCCTCTACAGCACCGTTGTTTAAATATCGTCCCTTCGCTATTGGGATTAGCATTCTTATTTTGCTTTCTGCCGCAGCTGGTCTTCTGTGGTTGCGTGTGCAAGAAAACGGAGCCTGGTTGGTATTAATACTTATCATGATTGTGACATTCGCCGATTCCGGTGCCTATTTTGCTGGCAAGGCGTTCGGAAAAACTTCGCTAGCACCCAACATTAGCCCAGGAAAAACATTTGAAGGTCTTTACGGTGGGCTATGCGCCAATTTTCTATTTGCATTGTTGCTGTGCCTGTTTCTGACTCCCAGTATCGAACAGAGTTTCGGATTAGTTTTTGTCATACTCGGAACGAGTTTGTTTTCAGTCGCCGGAGATTTATTAGAAAGTGCCATTAAGAGAAGTAGAGGCGTAAAAGATAGCGGGAATATATTGCCGGGGCATGGTGGCGTGTTGGATCGAATAGATGGCTTATGTGCTGCGGTACCCTGTTTTGTGTTCGGAATGTTGTTGTTGGAGATATAGATGGTTCAACGGGAGAATATCGCACTGATGGGCTCAACAGGCTCGATAGGGTTAAGCACCCTAGGGGTCATTGATCTAAATCCAGATAGATATTCTATTTATGCGCTCGGAGCGAATAGCAATGTTGAGGTGCTGTACTCGCAAGTGATGGCGTATAAACCACGCTATGCCGCGATGGCGGATATTGAGTCAGCAAATCAGCTAGCTGAGCGCGTTCGCGACGCTGGAATCGACACAGAGGTGCTTTCTGGTCCAGATTCGTTAATCGAATTGGCGGGGCATGAAGATGTAACAACGGTTGTGGCAGCCATTGTCGGATCAGCAGGCTTGCCATCGACAATGTCCGCCGTTCGAGCTGGGAAAAAAATTCTACTCGCGAATAAGGAAACCTTGGTATGTGGCGGTAAGTTATTCATGGATGCGGTGACTGACTCAGGCGCTACTCTATTGCCGGTCGATAGCGAACACAATGCCATTTTTCAATGTATGGATACTGAACCGGGCGCTATACAGAAAGGAATAAAAAGAATATATCTGACGGGCTCCGGTGGGCCGTTTCGTGGGCGTAGTTTCGACGAATTGCACAGTATCACTCCAGATCAGGCATGTGCCCACCCAAATTGGTCGATGGGCCGAAAGATTTCGGTCGATTCAGCCACCATGATGAATAAAGGGTTGGAGTTAATCGAGGCGTGCTGGTTGTTTGATATGGCGCCGAGTGAAATTGATATTGTGCTGCACCCGCAAAGTATTGTGCATTCCATGGTGGAGTACGTAGACGGTTCGGTTTTGGCACAATTGGGGAGCCCTGATATGAAGACGCCTATCGCTCATGCACTGGCATGGCCAGAGCGCATCGAATCTGGATCGCCAATATTAGATCTATTCCAAAAAGATCTGTCTTTTGAACCGCCAGATATTTCGAATTATCCCTGTTTGCGGATGGCAATCGAAGCCGCAGAGGCGGGCGGATCGGAGGCGCTTGTGCTCAATGCATCTAACGAAATCGCTGTCGCGAGTTTTTTGGATGGTGCAATTGGGTACACGGATATTCCTGTCGTTGTCGAAAAAGCGCTTGAAAAGGCAAACTTTTCGGAACCTCAGACTATTGATGAAGTCATAGAACAAGACCGTGAGGTGCGTATTTATACCGGTAAGATGATTGAAGCAATGGTTCATTGATGGAAGTACTTAGACTCATATTTTTTGCTTTTGTGGCCCTGTTTATTCTGGTCACGATCCATGAGTTTGGCCATTATTGGGTGGCACGACGATGTGGTGTGAAAGTGCTCCGATTTTCTATTGGTTTCGGCCCTGTTCTCTTAAAGCGCCAAATCGGGGAAACAGAGTTCGCTTTTTCTGCAATTCCGCTGGGCGGTTACGTCAAGATGTTTGGGGAAAACACAACTGAACAGGAACAGGAAGAATCGATCACTCAGGCAGAGGAAGCTCTGAGTTATAGCCATAAGACGGTATGGCAGAGAATGGCCATCGTCTTGGCTGGTCCGATTGCAAATTTCATTCTAGCAGTTTTGGTGTACTTTCTCGTGTTTATGGGCGGGACGCGAGGCATCGCACCGATTGTGGGGGAGTTAGAAACTGACTCTATTGCCGCGTCCGCAGGTTTGGAAGAAGGCGCAGAAATACTATCTATCGACGGCCAGGAAACGCCAACTTGGGCGGATGTGTATGCCGAGCTGATTAAGCGTATCGGCGACACTGGTGAGATTCGCGTTGACTGGCGTTTTCCAGATACCCAAGCCACACATACCAGTCAACTTGAGATTCAACGCTGGCAATCCAAAGCGCAGGAACCAGACATACTTGGCTCTTTAGGTGTAGCTCCTTTTACACCCATTATTGATGCTGTCATTTCTGAAGTAATTAGTGATTCCGCTGCGCAGCGTGCAGGCATTCAAAAGGGCGACCGCATTCTGGAAACCGATGGAAAAGATACGGCTTTGTGGCAAGATTGGACAGAGATTGTGCGGCAATCGCCCGAAAAAGAATTAGCAGTGCTACTTTTACGCGGCGATAGTAACGAGCAGATAGAACTGGTACTCGTTCCTGACGCTACCTTAGATGAAGATGGCTTGGAGATTGGGCTGGCCGGCGTTCAAGTGGAAGTGCCGGAGTGGGATGAATCAATGAAGCGAGATCGGACTTATAGCCCTTTATCGGCGTTTTCGGCGGCGACTGGACGAACTTGGGATATGTCAGTATTCATATTGGGTACTATTAAGAAATTGTTTACTGGGCAAGTCTCTACCAAGTCTTTAGGTGGTCCCATATCTATTGCTAAATTTGCTGGCGATTCGGCGGAAGCGGGCTGGCAAACATTTTCGCAATTCATAGCCATGATGAGCGTGATGCTAGGGGTGATGAACCTATTACCAATTCCCGTATTGGATGGTGGGCACTTTCTCTTTTACGCAGTAGAGGCAATAAAAGGTTCACCGCTGAACGAAGTCATCCAAGGTATGGCGATGCGCGTCGGTATGATTGCCATTTTTGGCATCATGTTATTAGCACTTTATAACGATTTTTCACGGTTATAGTTTTGCCGTGGCTTACGAGCTGATCGAATGAAAAAGATTAAGATATTCTGGTTTTTGATGCTTTTCCCAACCACTGTGCTGGCGCAAGTATTCAATGTAGAAGATATCCGCATTGAAGGCCTGCAAAGGGTCTCATCCGGCTCTGTCTTTAGCGCATTGCCTGTGCGCGTTGGAGAGCAGGCTGATGAAGTCCTGATTCAAGAAAGTATTCGGTCTCTGTTTAGTACTGGTTTTTTTGCTGATATTCGGGCGGAAAGGGATGGCGATGTATTAGTCTTCCAGGTTGTTGAACGCCCCGCGATTTCGGAAATAAACCTTGAGGGCAATAAGGCAATTGGAGAGGAAGAGCTATTTGCATCTTTAAGTGAAAACGGATTAGCTGAAGGGCAGATTTTTGCGCCAGCGGTCCTTGACGGGTTGTCGAAAGCTTTGAGTCGAGAATATGTTGGGCAAGGCCTGTATGGTTCATCTATCGAAACAAACGTTCGAGCTTTGCCAAGAAATCGCGTCGCTATCGATATCACCATTGACGAGGGCGACAAAGCAAAGATACGCAGTATTCAAGTATTAGGGAGCGAGGCTTTTTCCGAGAAGGAATTGCTTGATTTGTTCGCGCTCTCTGACGGCGGTTTGCTAACGTTTTTGACTGGCAGTAATAGGTATTCTCGCGAGCAGCTCAGTGGTGATCTCGAGCGTCTAGAGTCTTTCTATTTAGATCAGGGTTACGTTCAGTTTCAAATTGACTCTACCCAGGTTTCTGTCAGTCCTGATAAGACTTCCGTGTTTATTACGGTCAATATCGATGAGGGGGATGTCTACACTGTTAACGAGGTTGGACTACTCGGCGATACCATCATTAATGAGAATATCCTCAAGGCTTTTTTAGTGTCTATGGAAGGACGGGAATTTTCTCAAAGTACCATTACCTTTTCCAAAGAGACACTTGCAGCGCGGTTGGCCAATGAGGGTTATACCTTTGCCGAGATCAATGAAATCGTGGATATCAATGAAGAGGATAAGACTGTTGATCTGACCTTTTTTATCGATCCGCAGCAACGTGTATATGTCAGACGTGTTGAGTTTAGAGGCAATACGCGGACTGAAGACGATGTTCTTCGGCGGGAGATGCGACAGATGGAGTCAGCGATCGCCTCAAATCAATTAGTCGAGTCTGGCAAGGTTCGATTAGATCGGCTCGGGTTTTTTAGTCAGGTAACAAGTGAAACCGTTCCTGTGCCTGGGACCAGTGACCAAATTGATGTGATCTATAACGTTGAAGAGCAGACATCTGGAAGTATCAGTGCGTCGATCGGTTTTGCCCAGGTGAGTGGAGCGATTATCGGGCTGAGCTTGCAGGAAAATAATTTTCTGGGCTCAGGAAATAGCCTGAGTATCGGTGTTAATCGTAGCTCGTTTCAACAGAGTGCGAATTTCTCTATAAACAATCCGTACTTTACCCCAGATGGGGTAAGTGCTGGATTTTCCCTATTTGCAAGGGAAACAGATTTTGGCGACTTTCAAGTTGCTAGCTTCACGACCAATAGTTTCGGGACGAATCTGAACTTTGGTTATCCACTATCTGAGATCTCTCGATTTAATTTTACCCTTGGGTATGAATCTTTAGATGTGGATGTCGGCAGTGTACCGTCGCAAGAAATCGTTGATTTTGCTGGTCAAGAAGGCGATAGATTTAATCAATGGAAGTTCCAAGCTGGCTGGATACGATCGACGTTAAATCGCGGCGTCTTTGCAACTAGAGGAGATAGACAGCGTCTTAGCGTTGAGTTTGCGGTTCCTGGAAGTGATGCACCATTCTATAAATTTGCCTTTGAGGGTGAGAAATTTTTCCCCGTCTACGGGCCTTTTACGCTTAAGTTGAGTGCGGACCTTGGATTCGGAGACAGTTTTGAGAGTGGCCGTCGTCTGCCATTTTTTGAGAACTATTTTGCGGGCGGTTTTGGCTCAGTAAGAGGTTTTGAGCAAAATACGCTAGGACCGCGAGAGTCCTTCGGAAGTATAATAGATTCCGACGGTGGCGCATCGCTGATCCCCGGGGCAGATCTCGACCCGGATCCCATTGGCGGGAATGTGCTTTTAGTTGGTCGTGCAGAAATGCTTTTACCCGTTCCCTTTGTTGAGCAAAATCGATCTTTGCAGGCGTCTGCATTCGTCGATGCGGGCAATGTATTTGATACTAATTGTTCATTTGAACAGGAGTTATGCTTTTCACCCAGCTTTGACGAATTAAGGTATTCTACCGGCCTTGCACTGACATGGTTGAGCGGGTTCGGTCCGTTGTCCTTCGCAATTGCTAGAACATTTAACTTTGAAGAAGGTGAAGAGGAAGAAGAGTTTTTCCAGTTTTCTCTTGGTCAAACATTCTAAAAATAACGAATAATTGTTGGAGAATTAATTGTGTTTAGAAAGACTGTTGGTGGGTTTGTGGCGTTATCGTTATTGATGCTTTCAATAACTTCGTTGGCGCAACAGAGAATTGCGGTGGTAAATCTTCAAGCAGCAATCTTGAGCTCCGAATACGGCCAAGCTGAGATGGCGAAGCTAGAGGCATCTTCCGCCTATGCTAATCTAATAACTGAATTTGAAGGTTTGCGGGCAGATTTACAAGCGTTGGACGTAGAAGCCCAAGCAAATAGTGGAGACTGGGACGCAGACCGCCTAGCAGAGTACAACAAACAGAGGCAGTTCCTCCAAGCTGATCTAGAATTAAATGGACGCAAGATCCAAGCTGATCAACAGGCCGCAGTACAAAATATCAATGCTGCGATCAATCAGCGTGCACAGGTTGCGTTACAAGAGTTGATAGAAGAAGATTCGATCACACTGTTATTAAAAGAAGATGCTGTCTACCACGCAACGGAAGTGCATGACATTACTCAAAAATTGGCAGAGAAATTAGGTAAGTAATCAGAGCCAGTGAGTATATCGCTCCAGAAAGTCGTTCAACATGTTGGGGCGGATATTGCCGATGCCCAAGGTTTGGACGATGCTAAAATCATTACTGGTATTAGCTCGCCAAGTAAGGCCTGTGAATCCGAAATTACCTTTATATCGTCGCCCTCCTATCTAAAGGATTTGAATGGTTGCGAAGCGGCGGCGGTCATTATTCATCCTGATTTGGTAGATGGAATTCAAATTCCAGCACTTCGTCATGAACAACCCTACATTGCTTATGCACTAGCCACAGCACTTTTTGCCTCATCGCGGAAAACCATTGGTATTCACCCAACTGCAGTAGTAGGTAGCTCATCAGACATTGGTACGAACGTCAATATTGAAGCGAATGCGGTATTGGGTGATGGCGTTAAAATTGGGGACGATGTTGATATAGGAGCGAACGTTTCGATCGGTGATGGGGTGTCGATTGGCGACAGAACGATTTTGTATCCTAATGTCTCTATCTATGCAGGCGCTTCCGTCGGCACCGATTGCATTTTTCATTCTGGGGTGGTGGTGGGAGCAGACGGTTTTGGTTTTGCACCAAGCCCTGAGGGATGGATAAAGATCCATCAGCTGGGTTCAGTCCGTATCGGTAATCGTGTGGAACTGGGACCAAATTCTTCGGTGGACCGCGGCGCCATAGACGATACCGTAGTTGAAGATGGAGTAAAGCTTGATAATTTGACTCAAGTTGGACATAACTGCCATATCGGTGAGAATGTTCTGACCGCATCGCAGGTTGGTATTTCGGGAAGTACCAAAGTGGGTAAAAACACCATACTAGGGGGGCAAGTTGGTGTTGCAGGCCACTTAGAAATCGCCGAGTCCGTCACAGTGACCGGCAAAGGGATGATTACTAAGTCTATTAAAGAAAAAGGGGTCTATTCGTCTGGGACCTCTTTTAGTGAAAACCGTCTATGGCGGAAGAACGCCGTACGCTTCCATCAACTCGATGCGTTGTTTAAACGTGTTGCCATCTTAGAAAAAGATCATAAAAAAGAGAGTTAAATCCTGCCAATGGATATTGCTGAAATTAAGACATATTTACCTCATCGTTATCCTATGTTGTTGGTCGATAGAGTATTGGATATCAATCCCGGTGAAAATATTAAATGCGTTAAGAATGTCACGTACAACGAAGAAGTTTTTCAAGGGCATTTCCCCAGTCGCCCAATACTACCCGGCGTGGTGATTATCGAAGCCTTGGCGCAAGCATCAGGTATTCTTGGTTTTAAGACAGTAGGGAAGTCACCTGAAGATGGTCTGCTCTATCTTTTTGGTGGCATTGATAGCGTTAAATTCAAACGCCAAGTAATACCTGGCGATCAGCTTGTTTTAGAGTCTCAAATTATCACCAGCAAACGGCACATATGGAAATTCGATGTGAAAGCCAAGGTGGATGATCATATAGCTGTTTCTGGTGTTCTCACTTGCGCCATCGTCGAGGCCTAACGGGTGATAGACTCCAGAGCAGTTATTGATCCGTCAGCCAAATTAGCTGCAGATGTAAAAGTGGGGCCATTCACGACTATCGGGCCTGATGTAGAGATCGGTGCAGGTACGGAGATTGGCAACAACAATGTCATTATGGGTCCGACAGTTATTGGTAAAAATAATAGGATCTTTCACTTTAATACTATTGGCGAATCGTCGCCTGATCTTAAATACAAAGGGGAGCCAACGCGGCTGGTGATTGGTGACAACAATACCATTCGCGAATGTGTAACCATGCATAGAGGCACCGTTCAAGATCGATCGGAAACCACCATTGGGAACCACAGTCTCTTTATGGCGTATGCCCATATTGGGCACGATACGATTATCGGAGATCACTGTATTTTGGCTAATAGTGCTCAGCTGTCGGGCCATTGTGTAATGGGTGACTGGGCGATTCTTTCTGGAATGAGTGGTGTTCACCAGTTTACCAACATAGGCACCCATAGCTTTGTCGGGGGGTACACGTTTGTCTATAAGGACATCCCAGCTTATGTTATGGCTCAAGGGGTTCCGGCTCGGCCTCGTGCTGTGAACGTCGAGGGGATGAAGCGCCGTGATTTTTCAGACGCCGATATCAAGGCGATGCAAAAGGCCTTCAAAACACTCTATAAGAAAAAGCTGAGCTTGGAAGACGCCACCAATCAGTTGGAAGAGCAAGCCGCAGATAGTGCTGTCGTCGCTGGATTTTTGGCGTCGATAAAACAATCGACGCGCGGATTCGTGCGCTAGGCATTAATACAGATGCATGAAAACTCTGATGAGCATTCAGACACTCGTCGTTCAATAAAAATAGGCCTATTAGCTGGTGAAGCATCCGGTGATATCTTGGGTGCTGGTTTAATTTCAGAATTAAAGCAACGCTTCCCACAAGCAGAGTTTGTTGGTATTGGTGGGCCATTGATGCAGAGAGAAGGGCTTCAGAGCCTTCATGATATGAGTCGTCTCTCTGTTATGGGGTTGGTCGAGCCTATAAAGCGCTTGCCCGATTTATTGAAATTACGATCGTCGATTGTCCGCTATTTTAAGCATAATCCACCTGATGTTTTTATAGGCATTGACGCGCCGGATTTTAACCTCGGTGTTGAGGGTAGGTTAAAGAAGCAGGGTATTAAAACCGTCCATTATGTGAGCCCGTCGGTCTGGGCTTGGCGAAAATGGCGCATCAAAAAAATCAAGAAGGCCGTTGATCATATGCTCTGTATGTTTCCGTTTGAAGCAGATTACTATACAGGACATCAGGTGCCAGTTACTTTTGTAGGCCATCCTATGGCTGATGATATTGATTTGGATATCGATAAAATCGCCGCCAAAAAGAGTTTAGGTGTGCCGCTAGATGGCTTGCTGCTAGCAGTGTTGCCGGGAAGTCGGTCTCAAGAGATTGAGCATCTGTCTCCTTTATTTTTGGAAGTGGTCAAAACACTGCAAGAGCAAAATGTCTTGGGGGAAGTGGCAATAGCAGCGGTATCCGAGAGCGCCTATCGGCGGATTCAAAATAGCGTAGATGCTCAAGGTGTAGAGGCACGTATTTTTCTCGGCCGCGCGCGCGAAGTGCTATTAGCAGCAGATGTTGCATTAGCAGCGTCTGGAACAGTCACTCTCGAAAGCACGCTGACAAAAACACCGATGGTTGTAGGTTACAGAATGGAGGCATTCTCGTACTGGGTTATCAGCCGTTTGGTGAGTCTTGAGCATGTCGCTCTGCCAAACATCTTAACTGGTGATAGTTTGGTGAACGAATTTCTGCAATCGAACGCCACGCCTGAGGCAATAGCGGCGGATCTAACAGATCTTATTGAAGATACATCTCGAAGAGAAGAGATGGCTGAAGCATTTTATTATATACATGAGCGCCTAAAGAGAAACGCTAACGCCCGTGCCGCGGAAGTGATCCACGATTTAATTGTAGCAACGAAGGTCGAATAGACATTGCATATAGCGGGCGTTGATGAAGCCGGTCGTGGCCCTTTAGCGGGTCCTGTCGTAGCTGCGGCAGTGATACTCCCTGAAGTGCATCAGATTAGCGGCCTAGCAGATTCGAAAAAGCTTACTGAACGAAATAGGGAAGCGTTATTTCAGCAGATTCAAGAGCAGGCGTCGTCGGTTGGCGTAGGATTTGCAAGTGTTGAAGAAATTGATGCCATCAACATACTTCATGCATCAATGCTCGCAATGCAGCGCGCGGTAGAGGCATTGGCGCTGCAGCCGTCGTTGCTACTTATTGATGGAAATCGCTGTCCGGATACGGATATTACTGCGAGAGCAATAATAGGAGGAGACGCTACTGAGCCTACTATATCTGCAGCCTCTATTATCGCCAAAGTAACGCGAGATACTTTGATGAAAGAAATGGATGGTCAATATCCCGGCTATGGATTTTCAACCCACAAGGGCTACCCAACGAAATCGCATCGGGAGGCGCTTTATGCCCTAGGCCCCTGTGCAATTCATCGACGCTCATACCGCCCGGTTCAAGAAGCAGAACGATGTGTAAAGAATTAGTCTGCCCCTTCGCATTTTTACTGAGCTACACTTAGACATTTCCTAACTAGTGTTTCGTCCATGACCGGCTTTGTTCATCTTCGTACTCATACCGAATACTCATTAGTCGATGGGATTTTGAAGGTAAAGTCGCTGGCGGCAAAATGTGCCGAGTCAGGTATGCCCGCTGTTGCGGTGACCGATCAAACGAATCTTTTTGCAGCGGTAAAGTTCTATCGAGCTGCTCGATCCGCAGGTATAAAGCCAATTATTGGTTCTGATTTTTTGTTGGTGCCAGACGACTCCGGTGACGTGCCCTATGAATTTACACTTCTAGCTACCAATGAAATTGGCTATAAAAATATCATTCAGCTCATCTCACAAGCTTATACAGAAGGCCAGGAACATGGTCGTTCGATGGTGCGTTGGGAATGGCTAGAGCAGTGCGCTGACAGCGTTATATGTTTGTCTGGCGCGCGGCGTGGTGAAATCGGTGTACTTTTGGAGCGTGGAAATACCGCTGAAGCTGATGATCAACTAAAAAAATGGATGAGCTTGTTTGATGATCGTTACTACCTAGAGTTGCATAGAACAGGCAGGGTAGGAGAAAACCAATATATACAATCAGCTGTCTCGTTGGCGGCTAAACACAACTGCCCCCTAGTTGCGACTAACGATGTTCGGTTTTTAGAATCGAAAGATTTTGAGGCGCATGAAGCCCGAGTCTGTATCAATCGAGGGGATGTGTTAGCTGATAACACCCGACGGCGTGATTACTCTGACCAGCAGTTCTTGCGATCGCCCGACGAGATGGAAGCATTGTTTTCAGATCTCCCCGAAGCGCTAGAGAATACTGTCGAAATTGCCAAGCGATGTAGCGTCGAGTTGCAGCTAGGATCTTATTCTTTGCCAGCATTTCCTTTGCCTAAAGGCAAAACAGAAGCCGGATTTTTGCGTGAGGTCTCTCATGATGGATTAACCGCACGGCTAGAGAATCTTTTCGACAAAAGTGATTCAGATTTTAACGAAACGGAGCAGGCCTACAGGCAGCGTTTAGATTTTGAGTTAAATGTCATTGAGCAGATGGGGTTCCCCGGATATTTCCTTATCGTTATGGACTTTATTCGCTGGGCCAAAGAAAAGAAGATTCCTGTGGGGCCTGGACGCGGGTCTGGAGCGGGTTCTTTGGTAGCCTACGCTTTGAAAATCACGGATCTCGACCCCATCGCATACGATTTACTATTTGAACGGTTCCTTAATCCTGAGCGGGTTTCTATGCCGGATTTCGATATTGATTTCTGTATGGATAATCGCGATCTGGTTATTGGCTATGTCGCCGATACCTATGGCAGGGACGCGGTATCGCAAATTGTCACCTTTGGCACCATGGCGGCAAAAGCCGTTGTTCGTGATGTTGCTCGGGTACAAGGTAAGTCATACGGGCTAGCCGACCGGCTTTCGAAAATGATTCCGTTTGAAGTTGGTATGACGCTAGACGCAGCCCTGAAACAAGAAGAAGTATTGAGGGATTTCCTTAAAGAAGATGAGGAAGCCCAAGAGATTTGGGATTTGGCCTGTCAGCTAGAAGGTGTCGTGCGCAACTGCGGTAAGCATGCTGGTGGTGTAGTGATAGCGCCAACCAAATTGACTGATTTTGCGCCACTTTATTGTGACGATCAGGGCGATAGTTTAGTTACACAATATGACAAGGATGATGTCGAATCGGTTGGTCTAGTTAAATTCGATTTTTTGGGTTTGAGAACACTGACGATCATTGATTCCGCGGTAAAGATGGTCAACAAAAAACGCGCACTGGAATCTAAAACGGCGCTCGATATAGACATGATTCCTCTAGAAGATGCAGCAACCTTCGAGCTTTTGCAGCGAGCGGAGACGACGGCGGTTTTTCAGCTTGAATCAAGAGGAATGAAAGACCTGATTAAACGTCAGTTACCGAGTCGGTTCGAGGATATAGTCGCGTTGGTAGCACTGTTTCGGCCAGGGCCTCTTCAGTCCGGCATGGTCGACGACTTTATTAATCGAAAACACGGACGCGCGCAGGTTGCGTACCCGCATCCGAAGTATCAGCATGAAGAACTCAAACCGATCTTGGAGCCGACCTACGGCATCATTCTATATCAAGAGCAAGTGATGCAAATTGCCCAGGTTATGGGCGGGTTTTCACTAGGCGCGGCGGATTTGTTGCGGCGTGCTATGGGTAAGAAAAAAGCAGAAGAGATGGCTAAGCAGCGGCAGTTGTTTGTTGATGGTGCCGTCGGCAGAGGTATAGAGGAAGAGCTCGCGAGTAATCTCTTCGATCTAATGGAAAAATTCGCAGGTTACGGGTTCAATAAATCTCATTCGGCCGCCTACGCGTTACTCGCATACCAAACGGCTTGGCTGAAAACGCACTATACCGCGGAGTTTATGGCGGCAGTGATGTCTTCGGATATGCAGAACACCGATAAAGTAGTGACCTTTGTCGACGAGTGCCACTCGCGCAAAATCGAGGTCAAACCACCTGATGTCAATGCGGGGCAATTTGAGTTTGCGGTCAATGCTGAAGGCGAAATTATTTATGGCTTGGGTGCTATCAAAGGGCTCGGCGAAGGCGCTATTGAATCCATCATTGAGTGCCGGAAAGAGGACGGAAAGTACCTTAATCTTTTCGATTTTTGTTCGCGTGTTGATCTTCGCAAAGTAAACAAACGTTCCTTGGAAGCACTTGTGCTAGCTGGGGCACTAGATAGTATTGGTCCAGAGCATCCACCAGGCCAGGCACGCGCTATTATGTCTGCATTGCTGCCAGAAGCGGTGCAGGCCGCAGAACAACAGAATACCAATACAAGCGCTGGGATTTCTGATTTGTTTGGCGAGGTAGTAAGTGCTCGTCCAGACAACGATGCGGAGTCAATTTACCGAGTAAATCAAAAGGTCTATCCCTGGAGCAATAGAGACGTGTTGCAGAAGGAAAAGGATACGATTGGATTGTATCTCACTGGCCACCCACTCGATGACTACGCAGAGGAGCTATACGAAATCAGCGGTAACCGTATCAGCCAGCTCAAAGTGAGTCGATCCAAGCAGAGTCTTGGCGGGCTTGTGATTGGTATGCGTACGTTAAAAACAAAACGTGGCGACACCATGTGCGTAATGACACTTGACGATCGTAGTGGACGCATTGATGTGACCCTATTTTCCGACGCCTACAATGATGCGCGTGACATTATTTCTAAAGATGCAATTGTCGTAGTGCAAGGTCAGGTTGAACACGATGATTATACCGGTGCCCTAAGAGTGCGAGGCGATTCAGTTCGAACGCTTTACCAAATTCGATCGGAGCGTGTCCGATCTTTGCGACTGGTTGTGGATGTGAGCCTTAATGGCACGGGAGATATCGTTAAACAGATTAAAAAGAGTATGACGCCTTATCGTGGTGGAAAATGCTCGGTGCATCTCGATTTTCGTCAAAACGGATTTGCCGGTCAATTTCAATTTGGAGAAGATTGGTGCTTAGAGCCTAAGGATGAATTAATTCACGATCTCAAGCAGATTCTTGGAACCCGATCCGTTAGTTTGACCTTTTAATTTATGACGAAGATCTCCAGTCTTCTTTCTCATTGTCAATCTGCGCTCGAGGCAGCTCCACGAATTCTCATCGCGTTTAGCGGTGGAATGGATTCGAGCGTGTTGCTGAAATCCGTGGCACAGAATTTTCCTAATAAGATTCTATTAGCCATTCACGTTAATCACCAACTGCATACAGAATCTGATCAATGGGAGACGCATTGTCGTGAGGTAGCCACAGACTTCGGTGTGCCTTTTGTAAGCGAGAAAATTGGCTTACATGGCCAATCTGGTGTCGAACAACGAGCCCGTGAGGCGCGTTACCAAGTGTTTCAGAAATATCTAGAACCCGATGATGTATTGTTGACCGGGCATCACGCTGATGATCAAGTCGAGACTTTCCTGTTTCGACTATTTCGCGGGTCTGGTATCAAAGGGTTGGCGGGCATTCCAATGTCTCGGTCATTGGGGCGAGGGAGGCTCTTGCGGCCATTACTTGGGTGCTCAAGGCAAGAATTGAAGGCACTAGCCCTTAGTGCGGAGATAGAATGGATTGAAGATCCTTCGAATGAGGATACTCAGTTCGATAGAAACTACCTTCGTAATACAATCATTCCAAGTATTACGGATCGATGGAATAAAGCTGACAAGCAAATTATCTCGGCCGCTGATCGTTTCAATGACCTTGATAATTTGCTATCAGAAGTCGCGGATCAAGATTTAGACGCCTGCTTATTTCGGACAGAGGCTGTCGGTGTCAGTATCGATATCGCGCCACTAAAGCAGTTAACACCGCTTAGGCAAGACAATCTGTTGCGTCGATATATCTATTCTTATCAGGGGACACAGCCGAATCAACAGGTGCTAAAAACACTTCGTTCGGACATTCTTAATGCCACGCCAGATTCCCAGCCTTTATTGCGTCATGTAGATATTGAAATCCGACGCTTCGATGGACGGCTATTTTTGTTGCCACCTATGCCTGAAATTAGCGCCATCACTAGTTTTGAATCAGATTGGCTCCCCGATAAGGGTAGCTTTAATTTGGCTGGAATCTGGAAAATTCACCGCCTAAACCATGTAGACCGACCTTTGAGCATCACATTAAGGGGAGGAGGAGAAAGAGCAAAGCCATTGGGAAGGGAGCATTCTCAAACCGTTAAAAAACTATTACTAGAAAACAGGGTAGAACCTTGGCTGCGCGACTACCTGCCGATCATTTATTCAGAGGACGAAATTGTCGCCATTGGTGATCGCATTTTATGTGCAAATTTTCAATTTCAGATGCAATGGCTGATTGAGCAAAACGAATGATTCCGGTAGACTGAACGCCCATCTCTTGGAAGGTTTGTCAGAACTATTCCCCTTGCGTGATGGGTTCATCGACTTTCTGTCAGATTAATAACTAGCTGTTTTATTGTCATTCTTCAGGAAGCACATGACACGTTATATATTCGTTACAGGTGGTGTGGTCTCTTCGCTCGGTAAAGGTATTGCCGCAGCGTCATTAGGCGCGTTACTTGAGGCTCGTGGGCTCAATGTCACCATCTTGAAGCTCGATCCTTATTTAAACGTAGATCCCGGAACCATGAGTCCTTTCCAGCATGGAGAGGTATTTGTAACCGACGATGGTGCGGAAACAGACTTGGATTTAGGTCACTACGAACGGTTTTTGCGCAGCAAAACCTCTAAGCGAAATAATTTCACGACAGGGCAGGTCTACGAAACAATCCTTCGGCGTGAGCGTCGAGGCGATTATCTTGGCGGGACAGTGCAGGTGATTCCGCACGTCACTGATGAGATAAAATCTCGAATTCTGAGAGGCGGGGAAGGGTACGATATTGCGATTGCTGAAATAGGCGGTACGGTCGGTGATATCGAATCACAACCCTTCCTAGAGGCTGTTCGGCAATTAAAAGTAGAGCTAGGTACGTCTCGATCACTGCTTATTCATTTAACCTTGGTTCCCTATATTAAGACGGCAGGTGAAACCAAAACCAAGCCTACCCAGCACTCGGTAAAAGAATTACGCTCAATTGGCTTACAGCCGGATGTATTGCTATGTCGTTCAGAGGTAGAGGTCGATAAAGGTTCTCGGCAAAAAATTGCGTTGTTTACCAACGTCGAAGAGCGCGCTGTTGTACCACTTGCTGATGCTTCTTCGATTTATGCTATTCCTCGAAATCTCCAAGCGTTTGGTCTCGACTCCCTTGTTGTAGAAAAATTTGGTTTGGATACCTCGCCAGCAGACCTATCGGATTGGGATAAGGTCGTGGAAATGCAGCAAGACAAAAATGCCAGTGTGCGTATCGCCATGGTAGGGAAATATATGGAATTGATTGATGCATACAAGTCAATCAATGAAGCGTTAGAACACGCCGGTATTCACAATCGCGCCAAGGTATCTATCGACTATATTGATTCTGAAAACGTGGAGAAAGACGGCGTCAGCTTGCTCGATAATGCCGATGCCATTCTTGTTCCCGGCGGATTTGGTAAGCGTGGAATTGATGGAAAGATCGCGGCTGTTCGGTATGCCCGCGAAAATAACATTCCGTATTTGGGTATCTGTTTAGGTATGCAAGTGGCGATTATCGAGTACGCAAGAAATGTACTCGGTTTAGCGGGAGCGAATAGTACGGAGTTCGACAATGAATCATCAGATCCGGTGATAGCCTTAATAACCGAATGGATAGAATCTGATGGTAATGTTCAGACACGTGATCAAGAAACAGATCTTGGTGGCTCGATGAGACTGGGTAGCCAGCAGTGTCATTTAGATTCCGAATCACTATCTCGAAAGCTGTATGGCCAAGACTGTATTCACGAGCGGCACCGACATCGTTTTGAACTTAACAATAATTATTTAGAAAAACTGCGTGAGGGAGGCCTGCTTATTGCTGGCTGGTCCGCTGATAAGACTTTAGTAGAGATGATTGAGATTCCCAATCACCCTTGGTTTATTGCTTGTCAGTTTCATCCGGAATTTACGTCGACACCACGTGATGGACACCCATTATTCGAAGGATTTGTGCGAGCTGCCGTCGAACATCAGAGTAAAACGCAGTGAGTGATAAAACGATAGAATTCGCCGGACTAAGCGTAGGGAACACGCAGCCTTTCGTTTTGTTCGGGGGCGTGAATGTACTGGAATCCCGTGATTTTGCGATGCAGACTGCTGAAGTTTATGTCGAAGTGACACAAGCGCTTGATATACCTTACGTATTTAAAGCATCGTTCGACAAGGCAAATCGTTCATCTATTCATTCTTTTCGAGGCCCTGGTTTAGACGAAGGATTGAAGATCCTTGATGAAATAAAAAACGAATTTTCTGTGCCCTTGATTACCGATATTCACGAACCGGAACAAGCAAAGGCTGCGGCCGAAATCTGTGATGTTATTCAGTTGCCGGCGTTTCTCGCTCGCCAGACGGATTTAGTTAAAGCGATGGCCGCAACTGGTGCAGTTATCAACATTAAGAAGCCTCAGTTTCTTAGCCCAGCACAAATGGGCAATATCTACGAAAAATTTTGTGAATGTGGGAATGACCGCGTGATGATCTGTGAGCGTGGTACTAATCTAGGGTATGACAACCTAGTAGTTGATATGTTGGGATTTGATGTGATGAAATCTAGCACCCATGGTTCACCTATCATTTTTGACGTGACACATTCGCTGCAGTGTCGTGATACGGGTGGTGCAGCATCAGGTGGTCGCCGCCAGCAAGTGGCGGAGCTTGGTAGAGCAGGTTTGGCAGTGGGTATCGCAGGGCTTTTCCTCGAAGCACACCCAAAACCTGATCAAGCCAAATGCGACGGTCCTAGCGCATTGCCTCTTGAAAAGTTAAGCCCTTTTTTGAAACAAATGAAAGACGTGGATGCACTAGTTAAATCCATGCCAAAACTACATATTTATTAGCTTAGTGGAGTTTACATTCGATGAGTAAGATTACCGATATCCGCGGTTTTGAAGTCATGGATTCACGAGGAAATCCAACGGTTCGAGCCGAAGTGACCCTTGATAATGGCGTTGTAGGCGAAGCTTGCGCACCAAGTGGTGCATCAACTGGTTCACGTGAAGCACTCGAATTACGTGATGGAGATAAAGGCCGCTATTTAGGTAAAGGCGTTTTAAATGCCGTTGCAAATGTCAACGGGCCAATTCGCGAGCTGCTTCTGCATTCGGATGCAAGTGATCAACGAACGCTTGATCAAGCGATGATCGAGGCAGACGGTACTGATAACAAAGCAACCTTTGGTGCCAACGCTATTCTCGCTGTTTCGCTTGCCGCAGCGAAAGCCGCTGCCGCTAGTAATAGTGCTCCTCTCTACCAGCACATTGCAGAGCTAAACGGCAGAACGACCTATTCTATGCCCGTTCCCATGATGAACATCATCAATGGCGGTGAACACGCTGACAACAACGTTGATATTCAGGAATTTATGATTCAACCAGTCTCTGCGCCTAGTTTTTCCGAAGCATTACGCATGGGAGCAGAGGTGTTTCATGCACTCAAAAAAGTATTAGGTGATCGCGGCCTTAGCACTGCAGTTGGCGATGAGGGTGGTTTCGCGCCAGATTTGCCCTCCAACGAGGCGGCTTTATCGGTGATCGCCGAAGCGGTCAACTTAGCGGGCTACAAGTTGGGTGTCGATATTTTTCTAGCCCTAGATTGCGCAGCAAGTGAATTTTACAAAGACGGTGTCTACGATCTTGCCGGTGAAGGTAAAAAGTACTCACCTTCCGAATTTGCGGATTTTCTGGCCAGCCTCTGCGACAAGTACCCGATTCTGTCTATTGAAGATGGAATGGACGAAAGCGATTGGGATGGGTGGGATGTACTAACCCAAAAACTCGGAGATAGAGTGCAGCTTGTAGGTGACGATCTATTTGTGACTAATACCGATATTCTTAAGCGCGGAATAGATGAATCCATAGCTAATTCAATTCTTATTAAATTCAATCAGATAGGAACACTTTCTGAGACATTAGATGCAATTAATATGGCCATGGAAGCAGGCTATACGGCAGTTATATCGCATCGATCAGGCGAAACAGAAGACACCATCATCGCCGATCTTGCGGTAGCGACCGCAGCTGGGCAGATTAAGACAGGCTCACTGTGCCGATCTGACCGCGTTGCGAAATATAATCGATTGTTACGCATCGAAGCAGAGATGGATGGTACTGCGCCTTATCGTGGATTAGATGAATTCAAACACCAAAGTTAACAGCTCGTTAATTTAAACGTAGGGAATTCTGCAGATTTCTTCTGTCAAACTAGTTTGAATTTTTGAACCAGGGTAGTTATGCGTTTTAGAGCTTTGTTACTGCTGTTTATTCCTATGTTGGCATCTTGTTTAACCCCGGAGCCTATTAAGGAGCAAAGAGAAATTGCCAATAGAGCCGTGCGTGTCAATCCGGTTATCGCTCAACCAAAGTATTTAGATTCCGACAATTTTCGTCTTCACTATCGTGAAATAGGCACCGCAGAGCTCGGGGTTGTGCTTTGGGTTCATGGGACACCTGGTGCTTGGCGCCATGGTATCCGCCTAATGACGAACGAGGACTTTACGTCGTCGGTGAAAATCGTTGGAATTGATCGACCAGGTTGGGGCGAGTCACAGTACCTCGCAGAACCTAGGCTTATCCCGGCTTTCGAAGAACAGGCAGATTTGATCGCGCCACTTTTAGAACGGTTACACGAAGAAAATCCGGGCGTGCCGGTGATTGTGGTTGGACACTCATTGGGTGGGTCATTGGCGCCCGCTATTGCCGTTCATTATCCAGATCTTGTAGATGGTGTCATCATCGCCGCTGGTGGAGTTGATCCCAAACTCACAGGGCCTAGGTGGTACAACCGGTTGGCAACGACATGGCTCGTGCAGCGGTTTATTGATGATCGAATGAAGGCCGCGAATGTTGAAATATATGCGCTACGTCCTCAGCTTCGAGAGCTAGAATCACGTTGGGTAGAGCTTAGTATTCCAGTCATTGGAATTCAGGGAGCCGAGGACGAACTCGTTCACCCGAAAAACCTTGATTATGTATCTAAATCCTTTGTGAATTCGCATGCCTTAATGCTCGAAGGACAAGGGCATTTGCTTCAAGTGGAGCGCTCAGGACTCATCGCGCACTGTATCAAATCGATGCTGACTGATGATATTGATGCTTGTATAGATTCTGCTCTTTAGACGCAGTCTGCGCACATAAAAAAACCGGCTTTTAGCCGGTTTTTTTATGTCACTTGGTTTCTTCTTTAGCTACTAACGTTGATTTAGTGGCTTAAAATCGCGAGTATCGTAACCAGTGTATAGCTGGCGAGGGCGACCAATACGACTGGAGTCACCAATCATCTCATGCCAATGTGCAAGCCAGCCAGATGTTCGACCGAGCGCGAAGATAACGGTAAACATATTCAAAGGAATACCGATGGCTCTGAGAATAATGCCCGAATAGAAATCAACATTCGGATAGAGCTTCTTCTCAACAAAATACGGATCTTCCAATGCAATTTCTTCAAGCCGTTTGGCGATTTCTAACAACGGATCATTGATGCCCAACGCTGCGAGTACTTCGTCGCAGGTCTCTTTCATAACTGTCGCACGCGGATCAAAGTTTTTGTACACCCGGTGTCCGAATCCCATTAAACGGAAAGGATCATTCTTGTCCTTTGCTCGATCAACAGCTTGATCGACGTTAGATACGTCGCCGATCTCTTCTAGCATGTGAATAACCGCTTCATTTGCGCCACCGTGAGATGGGCCCCAAAGTGCCGCAACGCCAGATGCGATACAAGCAAATGGATTCGCACCAGTTGAACCCGCAAGCCGCACAGTAGAGGTTGACGCATTTTGCTCGTGATCAGCATGTAGGATGAAAATCTTATCCATGGCGCGCGCGATCACCGGGTTGACCTCATACTCTTCGCATGGCGTCCCGTACATCATGTATAAGAAATTAGAGGTGTAATCGAGATCATTGCGAGGATACATAGCCGGCTGACCGATGCTGTGCTTATAGGCCATCGCCGCGAGAGTTGGCATTTTTGATATAAGCCGCATGGTCGTAATTTGGCGATGCTCTGGATTATTGATGTCTAGAGAGTCGTGATAGAACGAGGACAGTCCACCGACGATTCCACACAGCATTGCCATTGGATGCGCGTCATAACGGAAACCGTGATAGAAATCCTTGACCCACTCATTGACCATTGTATGTCTGCTGACGATGTCGAGAAGCTCGTCTTTTTGCGTTTTGTTAGGTAACTCGCCGTTAAGAAGCAGATATGCGACTTCGAGGTAGTCACTTTCAGCGGCGAGTTGTTCTATCGGGTAACCGCGGTGAAGCAGAACGCCTTTACCGCCGTCGATATAAGTAATCTTCGATTCACATGAAGCCGTAGACGTAAATCCGGGGTCGAGAGTGAAAAAACCTTTTGAGGTAAGGCTGCTTACATCGATGACATCTGGCCCTACGGTGCCTTCTAAAACGTCTAATTCGATGACCTCATCGTGGCCGTCAATCGTTAGTTTCGCCTTGCGATTACTCATAAATTAATCCTTATTGCAGATATTCTAGTTGCTTTATCTCAGACAAAGTTTGGTTTCCAGTAGCCCTTGGCGGGTTAACTTTCCTAAAGTAGAACTCGAGAATCCCTTTAGGGCAACCAAATTGACAGCCTAAGCTGCTTGAAGATAAACGATCGACGCGCATTATAAACAGAAAATCATGCAAGTATGCAGTTCGTGAACAGGATTTATTGGTCTTCCGACACCTAAAATGTTGAATCATCAAAAGCAATGATGAATTATCCACTAAAAGTCAGTTTATCCCCTTCAAAGAAGTTGCAGAAACTGCTTTGTTTATTGAGTTTGAGCGCAGGCGTCTGTAGAATCCACGGTTTTTAACGCTAGTGTAAAAACAGTGTTTTTTGCGTTCCGTCGATATCCTGTATTAATTGTCTGACGCAGCCAATTTTTTGAAAGCTTGTTCAGTACATCCGGTGGCTATAATCGTGATCTTTTTTCTTTAATTTTGGGCTTTCTTTGCTTGGTTTTAGCATTGAAATATTGAATTAGAGAGTGAGGTTTTTTGTTTCAGCGACGCTGCGGCGCGCTTAAAGCGAGAGTGATAAAACAACATGAAGACAATTGAATTTGACGGAGTAATCATTGGCGGCGGGGGAGCAGGATTGCGCGCCTCTCTGCAACTGGCTCAATCAGGATTCAAAACTGCGGTGATAACCAAGGTGTTCCCAACACGCTCCCATACGGTATCAGCACAGGGTGGCATTACCTGTGCAATTGGTTCTGCAGACCCCAACGACGATTGGCGTTGGCACATGTACGACACTGTAAAAGGCTCGGACTACATTGGCGATCAAGACGCGATTGAATATATGTGTTCGGAAGGCCCCGAGGCTATTCTCGAACTAGACCATATGGGATTACCGTTTTCTCGTTTTGAAAACGGCCGTATATATCAGCGTCCATTTGGAGGTCAATCAAAAGAATACGGCGAAGGTGGTCAAGCTGCTCGTACCTGTGCGGCGGAAGATCGAACCGGGCATGCATTGCTGCACACTCTGTATCAAAGCAATGTCAAAAATAAGACTGCTTTTTTCAACGAATGGTATGCCGTTGATTTAGTGCGAAATGCGAAAGGTCAAATAGTTGGCGTTATCGCGATTGAAATCGAGACCGGCGAACAAGTATTCGTTAAATCGAAAGCGACAGTCTTGGCTACCGGCGGTGCAGGGCGGATTTATCAATCTACGACCAACGCACATATCAATAGCGGTGACGGCGTTGGCATGGCACTTCGTGCAGGCGTCCCAGTGCAAGATATGGAGATGTGGCAGTTTCACCCAACGGGTATCTATGGTGCTGGAGTTCTGGTTACCGAAGGTTGCCGGGGCGAAGGTGGCTATCTGATAAACAAGGATGGCGAACGCTTTATGGAGCGTTATGCGCCCAATGCAAAAGATCTCGCTAGTCGTGATGTGGTAGCGCGTTCTATGTTTACTGAAATGCGTGATGGCAAAGGCTGTGGAGAAAATGGCGATCACGTCATGCTAAAACTCGACCATCTTGGTGCAGAAGTGTTGAACACACGTTTGCCAGGAATTCAGGAGCTAGCGAAGACATTCGCTCATGTGGACCCCACTAAAGAACCTATTCCCGTTGTACCTACTTGCCACTACATGATGGGTGGCATTCCGACGAATGTAGATGGCCAAGCGCTGACGGTTGATGCAAATGGCAACGATCAAGTGGTTGAAGGTCTCTATGCTTGTGGAGAAATCGCTTGCGTCTCGGTTCATGGGGCAAATAGATTGGGCGGAAACTCACTACTCGATTTAGTCGTATTTGGTCGCGCAGCGGGGCTGTATCTCGAAAAAGCGCTAAAAGATGGCATTACCATGGACGACGAGTCTGAGTCTGATATCGAAACCGCTATGGCTCGTTTGAATAAGATTGAAAACAACCCAAATGGTGAGAGTGCGCCTGAAGTTCGTGCGGAAATGCAACGAATTATGCAAGAAAGCTTCGGTATCTTCCGTACTGGCGAAGATATGGAGCGCGGCAAGAAAGAACTTGTTGCCTTGCGGGAGCGCGCCGAAAACGTAGGATTACGCGATAGTAGTAAGGTATTCAACACCGCGCGTATCGAAGCACTCGAACTGCAAAATTTGTTCGAGACCGCCGAAGCAACTGCGCAAGTCGCGTCAGTGCGAGAAGAGTCTCGAGGTGCACACTCGCGGGAGGATTTTCCAGATCGTGACGATGAAAATTGGATGGTTCATTCACTCTATTGGAAAGACGATAAAAAGATTGGCCAGCGAAAGGTTAATCTTGAGCCCAAAGACGTGCCAATGTTTAAACCTAAGCCACGCGTATACTAAAAGGAGGCGAGGACGTGTTAACAGTCAGCATATATAGATATAACCCGGAAACGGACTCAGAGCCTTCTATGAAGGAATACCAACTAGATACTGGAGGCAAAAACCTCATGGTGCTAGATGTTCTCGAATTGCTTAAACAGCAAGAACCGTCGCTATCTTTTAGGCGCTCGTGCCGCGAGGGTGTGTGTGGTTCTGACGGTATGAACATGGGTGGTAAGAATGGTCTAGCCTGCATCACTCCCATCAATGATGTCGTTAAGGGCGGAAAGCTTGTTTTACGGCCGCTACCTGGCTTGCCTGTGATTAGAGACTTAGTCGTTGATATGACTCAGTTTTACACACAGTACGAAAAGATTAAGCCGTTTCTGCAAAATGACACTCCGGCGCCTGAGCAAGAACGCCTACAGTCTCCTGAACAACGCTCTAAGCTAGATGGACTTTATGAATGTATCCTTTGTGCTTGTTGTTCAACGAGCTGCCCATCATTTTGGTGGAATCCAGATAAGTTTCTGGGCCCTGCAGCGCTTTTACAGGCATACCGCTTTATTGCAGATACTCGTGATACAGCAACTGAAGAACGCCTTGCAGATTTACAAGATCCGTTTTCGGTATTTCGCTGTCACGGGATTCAAAATTGCGTCTCAGTATGTCCTAAAGGGCTGAATCCTACGAAAGCGATTGGGCATATTCGCTCGATGCTGTTCCAGAGAGCGGTATAGCTTCATAAATTTAAGGCCTAGATTTCTAGGCCTGTCAGTTGACCCTAAGGGCACGAATTTAAGAACATAGGTTAAAGAAGAGAAGAAATGGCAGATAAATACGACGTCATCGTTATTGGTTCAGGTCCTGCGGGATATGTCGCGGCAATTCGTGCGGCACAGCTTGGTTTAAAGACTGCCTGTATCGAAAAATGGAAGAACGAGAAAGGTAAAGGCGTTAACGGCGGCACCTGCCTGAATGTCGGTTGTATTCCGTCAAAAGCGCTTCTTGATAGCTCGCATAAGTTTGAGCTTGCCGATCATGAATTCGAAAAACACGGTATAAGCACAAACAAACCAGAGATCAATGTTGCCAAAATGATGGAGAGAAAAAACTCTATTATTCAACAGCTTACAGGAGGTATCTCAGGTCTTTTCAAAGCAAATGGAGTGGTGTCAATATATGGCGCTGGTAAGCTATTAAAAGGTAAACAAGTAGAAGTCACTGATTTTGATGGCAAAAAAACCGTTTACCAGGCAGACAACGTTGTTTTGGCGTCTGGATCGGTGCCGATTGATATTCCGCCAGCGAAAAATAATGGCGATACTATTGTTGATTCAACCGGCGCACTCGAATTTAGCGCTGTACCCAAACGATTGGGCGTAATTGGCGCCGGTGTTATTGGTCTAGAGCTGGGCAGTGTGTGGGGCCGTTTAGGATCTGAAGTTGTCGTCATTGAGGCAATGAAAGATTTTCTCCCAACGATGGACAAAGATATAGCAAAAGAATCACACAAGATTCTTAAGAGCCAAGGCTTGGATATTCGTATGGGATGTACCGTGACTGGCTCAGAAGTAAAAGGGCAGTCGGTCGATCTAAAGTACAAAGGTGCCGATGGAGCGGAAAAAACTGAAACATTCGATAAAGTTATTGTTTGTGTTGGTCGCCGTCCTTATACAGAGGGTCTGCTTGCAGACGATGCCGGTGTAAAGCAGAGTGATCGAGGGTTTGTTGAAGTAGACGACACCTGTGCGACCAATGTACCGGGAGTTTGGGCAATCGGCGATTTAGTCCGTGGCCCGATGCTGGCGCACAAAGGCTCAGAGGAAGGCGTCATGGTCGCTGAGCGTATTGCAGGCCAAAAGGCGCAAATGAACTATGACTTGATTCCTGGCGTTATCTATACACATCCTGAAATTGCCAATGTTGGTAAAACAGAACAGGATCTAGAAACGGAAGGCACAGAATACAACATCGGTTCGTTCCCCTTTGCCGCTATTGGCAGAGCGCTTGCCACGGGTGAAGGCCATGGCATGGTAAAGATTTTGGCTGACAAGAAAACAGACGCGGTACTTGGCGTGCATTGTGTGGGCCCAGGTGCAGCTGAACTGGTGCAGCAAGGTGCGATTGCCATGGAATTTAGTTCCAGTGCGGAAGACCTCGGATTGATGGTATTTTCGCACCCCACTTTTTCTGAAGCGATTCATGAAGCTGCACTCGCAGTTCATGGGCATGCGATTCATATGCCGAATAAAAAGCGTCGATAAATTACCCTATAAAACTATTGATAGACGAGCCAAAGTTGTTGGCTCGTTATTCCTTTCCCTAAAACGAGAAGTTAGGCATATCCTATGAATTTACACGAATATCAGGCTAAGCAGATTTTTGCACAGTATGGTTTGCCCGTGTCTTTGGGCATTGCAGCATCAACAGCCCATGAAGCCGTCGCAGCCTGTGATGAAATAGCTGAAAATAAGTATGTGGTTAAAGCACAAGTGCACGCTGGCGGTCGAGGTAAAGCTGGGGGTGTGAAACTTGTTACCACGAAAGATGAAGTAGATGCGTTTGCGCGCAAGTGGCTTGGTAATCGCTTAGTGACCTACCAAACAGATGCCGACGGACAGCCTGTTAGCCGTATTTTGGTCGAGAGCTGCACTGATATTGCCGAAGAACTTTATCTAGGTGGTGTCGTCGACCGTGGTACACGTCGTATTGTCATCATGGCATCTACAGAAGGCGGCGTTGAAATCGAAAAGGTCGCACACGAAACGCCGGAAAAGATTCTTAAAGCGGAAATCGATCCACTCGTTGGGCCACAGCCATACCAAGCGCGGGAAATCGCATTCAAGCTTGGTTTGAAAGGTGTTCAAGTTAAGCAATTTACTAAGATTTTCATGGGTCTTGTGCAAATCTTTTTAGATAAAGATGTAGCGCTTTGCGAAGTCAATCCGCTGGTTATTAAAGAAGACGGCGATCTTCATTGCCTTGATGCGAAACTGGTTATAGACGGCAATGCTCTTTATCGTCATCCAGATCTTCACGAAATGGCAGATCCTACGCAGGAGGACGAACGTGAAGCGCACGCAGCGCAATGGGATCTGAACTATGTCGCTCTCGATGGCAACATTGGCTGTATGGTTAATGGTGCCGGGCTTGCCATGGGCACCATGGATATTGTCAACTTGCACGGCGGTAATCCCGCGAACTTTCTTGATGTGGGTGGTGGTGCGACAGAAGAGCGCGTGTCTGAAGCATTTAAAATTATTCTTTCGGATGACAACGTTAAGGCGGTCTTGGTCAATATTTTTGGTGGGATTGTCCGTTGCGACATGATCGCCGAAGGTATTATCGGCGCTGTTGAACAAGTTGGTGTGACCATTCCGGTGGTGGTGCGGTTAGAAGGCACAAATGCTGAAGAAGGCAAAAAGGTGCTCGCCGATAGTGATCTCAATATTCAGGCAGCGACTTCTCTTACTGAAGCAGCGCAGCTTGTCGTAAAAGCCGCGGAGTAAGTTTGATGAGCATATTAATTAACAAAGATACCAAAGTGATCTGTCAGGGTTTTACTGGTTCTCAGGGAACCTTCCACTCCGAGCAAGCCATCGAATATGGCACAAAAATGGTCGGCGGTGTAACTCCTGGTAAGGGCGGGCAAACGCATTTGGGGTTGCCCGTATTTAACACGGTTGCCGACGCCATCGCTGCGACTGGTGCTACAGCTTCAGTTATTTATGTGCCTGCTGCTTTTTGTAAGGATTCGATCTTGGAAGCGGCAAACGCAGGAATTGAATTGATCGTATGTATCACCGAAGGCATTCCGACAATGGATATGCTTGAAGTGAAAGTAAAATGTGATCAACTGGGGGTCATTCTTATTGGGCCGAACTGCCCAGGCGTGATCACTCCAGGTGAGTGTAAGATAGGTATCATGCCCGGGCATATTCATTTGCCGGGTAGAGTTGGAATTATCTCGCGTTCAGGCACACTTACTTACGAAGCCGTTAAGCAGACTACAGACTTTGGTTTTGGGCAGTCGACTTGTGTCGGTATTGGTGGAGATCCAATCCCAGGTTCTAATTTCATCGACGTTCTTGAGATGTTTAAGCACGATCCGAAGACAGAAGCCATTGTGATGATCGGTGAGATCGGCGGAACCGCGGAAGAAGAAGCGGCGGATTACATTAAAGATAATATCGATATTCCGGTGGTGTCGTACATTGCGGGTGTAACAGCACCTCCTGGCAAGCGCATGGGTCACGCTGGTGCAATTATCTCCGGTGGTAAGGGAACAGCTGACGAAAAATTTGCTGCTCTCGAAGCAGCTGGAGTAAAAACGGTTCGCAGTCTTGCCGAGATTGGTTCTGCTATGAAGGAGATAACAGGCTGGTAAAACGGCTTTTGTCGCTGTGAACGAAAGAGGCAGCTTATGCTGCCTTTTTATTTGAAATCCTTGAAGCGTCCGACAGGCCGCCGATTGAGATTCGTCGACTGTATTTCTAGTAAAGCTGGTTGCGAGAGCTTTAAGCGGAGATGGGGAATATCGTCTTCGCGATAAGGGTCACCAACTGGCTCAAATCCCGCTGACTTATATAAGTCCACAAGATAAACGGGGCCACGCGTTTCGAATTGTGCTTCTGGACAGTTCCCCAATCCTCGAATAACAGCCATACCTAGCATTTTTCTGGCGATATTTTGAGAACGATAATCACTATGCACACATACACGGCCAATATCGTATTTATCGTATCTTATGCTGTTTCTCAATTGACAGAGCCTCAGACAGGCGATAACGTCATTATTTTCGATGACACAAAGATGCGAGGCGGTTTTGTCTGCGTCATCCACTTCTTGAGCTGCGTAAAGCTCTACATCACCAAAGATACGATGCCTGAGCGCGAGCATCGAAATAGCAGTAGAAACCTCCATCTTATCGAACGTATACCACTTAAAATGCATATAAGGCGTCTATCGTTGTTCTGAGGGACTAATCTAACCCAGTTGATAATAATTTTCGAGTATTTGAAATACTAGAAGGAGAAATAGCCACGACCAAATACTCTATTTTTTCTATATAAATAACCTTGAAATACCCTCGGCAGCGCCCATCTATCAAAACAGATTATGCAAACGGATAAACCATGACACTCGAAAAACACGCTTTCCAAACCGAAGCGAGTAAGCTACTCCATCTAATGACGCATTCTCTCTATAGTAATAGAGAGATATTTTTACGTGAACTCATTTCTAATGCCGCCGACGCGTGCGATAAATTGCGATTTGAAGCACTCGATAAAGACGAGCTCTACGAAGGCGACGAAGACCTTCGTATACGTGTTGAGTTGGATGAGGAACGGAAAACCATCACCATTACCGATAATGGTATTGGTATGGATCGGCAAGAGGTTATCGATAACATCGGTACCATCGCTAGCTCTGGGACCGCCAAGTTTATGGAGAACTTAACAGGAGATCAGAAGAAGGATGCATCATTGATCGGCCAATTTGGCGTAGGGTTTTATTCCTCGTTTATTGTGGCAGACAAAGTAGAGGTGTTCACACGTCGAGCAGGTCTAGCGCCAGAGGACGCAGTTCACTGGATATGTGATGGTAAGGAAGACTATGAACTCGAAACAACCACTAAAGCCCAGCGCGGGACCCAGGTTGTTCTTCATCTCAAGTCGGATGCCGAAGAGTTTAGTAACGATTGGACAGTTCGCTCAACCATTAAGCGTTATTCGGATCACATCGCGATTCCAGTAGAGATGCTCAAGCCCTTTCACGGAGACGAGGAAGAAAAACCAGATACCGTCGAATTCGAGGCCGTGAACAGCGTTAAAGCGCTCTGGACTCGACCGCGAGCGGAAATCGAAGATAACGAATACAAAGAGTTTTACAAATATCTAACTCACGATTTTGAGGACCCGCTGCTTTGGTCTCACAACCGTGTAGAAGGTAAGCTCGACTACAACAGTCTGCTTTACATACCGAAGAAACCCTTGGGCGATCTGTGGCAACGGGAGGCACCTAAAGGCTTAAAACTCTATATCAATCGAACATTTATTCTCGATGATGCGGATCAGTTTTTGCCGCTGTATTTACGTTTTGTAAAAGGTGTAATTGATTCTAATGATTTGCCACTTAATGTTTCACGAGAGCTTCTTCAAGAGTCTCCGCAAGTTGACTCTATTAAGAGCGCTTTAACAAAACGTGTTCTAGATATGCTTTCCAAAATGGTTAAGAAAGCACCCGAAGACTATCAAGCTTTTTGGGATGTGTTCGGCACTGTCATGAAAGAAGGCCCGGTTGAAGATTTTGTTAATCGAGAAAAGCTCGCTTCTTTGCTTCGGTTTGCCTCTACCCATAACGATGCAGAGGTTCAGGATCAATCTTTAGATCAATATATAGAGCGTATGAAGGATGGGCAGGACAAGATTTACTACGTGGTCGCCGAAACATTCAATATGGCATCACGCAGCCCATTGCTAGAGGCTTTTCGTGCCAAAGGTTATGAGGTTTTGCTGTTGTCTGATCGTATCGATGAGTGGCTTATGGGTAACCTCACTGAATACAAAGAAAAGTCTTTCCAAGACGTGTCTAGAGGTACTTTAGATTTAGACAATGAGGATACGACACCGGACGATGATAAAGAGGAAGAAAACAAACCTGAGGTAGTTGTGGCTCTTGGCGACTATCTAACAGAACGTGTCAGCGAAGTGCGCGCGTCAACGCGATTAGTCGATTCGCCGGCTTGTTTGGTCATTAGCGATCAAGATATGGGTATGCAAATGCGTAAAATCATGGAAGCAGCGGGGCAGGAGGTGTCGAGCTCCAAACCGATTTTAGAGGTGAATCTCAGACATCCATTGTTAAATCGCATTGAGGGTCTAGCTGGAACAGACCAATTTAATGATCTCGCCGAGATTCTATTTGATCAGGCATCACTTTCGGTAGGGGAGCAATTAAGCGACCCCGTTGCCTATGTTCAACGAATTAATCGACTGTTATTGGATATGGCTGACTAGAGCCTGCCTGCCACAGGCGTTCTGGACACACAAAAACTTAACCCGACGGTCGAATAGGCTACGTATAATGATTAAATGCATAACGAACTAGAAAACACAGCGTCGCTAGAGACATCCATAACCACTGTTCTCGGCGGCGGAAGCTTTGGCACGGTGCTTGCAAATATTGTTGCTAGCAATGGCTATCGGTGCCGACTCTGGCTTCGAGACGTCGAGGAAGCAAAAGCAACGCAGTCAATCCGCTACAATCGCAAATATTTACCTGACTATTGCTTGCATGATGACCTCAGTATTACATCGGATCTGACGTCGTCCGTGGACGATGCAGACGTGATCATGATTGCGGTGCCGAGTAATTCGGTTCGGGAAGTCGCCCGTGCAATATCAAATACCATAAAGCCAGATACGGTCATCATCAGTGGTACAAAGGGTATCGAACCGGGTACTGAGTTATTGATGAGCCAGGTGATTGCGCAAGAGCTGCCAGGTCATACCATCGGAGTACTCAGCGGTCCAAATCTCGCCAAAGAAATCGCCGAAGGTCATTTAACTGGTTCTGTGATCGCATCGGAAGAGCCTCATGTTTGTGAAATGACTCAAAGACTTATGGCTTCTTCTAACTTTCGAATTTATTCCAATTCTGATGTAACAGGCGTCGAGCTAGCCGGCGTTCTGAAGAATATCTATGCCATTCTCTCTGGCGTCGCGGCAGGGCGTGGAGGCGGTGCAAATACACTTAGTATGATGATGACCCGAGGATTAACCGAGATGTGCC
This sequence comes from uncultured Porticoccaceae bacterium, assembly GCA_964623085.1. Taxonomy (GTDB): domain Bacteria; phylum Pseudomonadota; class Gammaproteobacteria; order Pseudomonadales; family GM7GCV1; genus CAZUTO01. Next base: position 177,903 of record CAZUTO010000001.1, on the reverse strand, counting down.
GGTTTGCATCTGCTCTCGGGGCTAACCCAGCTACGTTTCTTGGACTTTCTGGAGTAGGCGATCTTTTTGCCACATGTTCCTCGACGCTTAGTCGCAATTACCAGGTGGGATTGCACGTAGGGCGAGGGGCAACACTAGACGAAGCGGTGCAGACAGTCGGGCAAACCGCAGAAGGTGTTAATACGGTCAAAGTAATTGTAAAAGAGGCAGCACGCCTTAAGGTGGAAATGCCATTAGCACTTGGACTGCACGAAATTTTATTTAATGGAAAAACGTTAGACGAATTAATCATTTCTCTCATGAGTCGTGATCAAAAAGAAGACGTTGAGTATAAGGTGGCATAGTATGAGTTCTAACCTTCAAGATCATATCCTCAATGCAGACACATGGTTGCGCTTCGTTTACCTAGTCGTATTTTGGTTTCTATTGACCGTCATTGGTTGGGTTATTGGTACTATCGTTGTGGTTCAATTTGTCATTGTTCTCTTCACTGGCGAGAAAAATCCACAGTTATTGTCTTTTGGGTCCAGAATTGCTCAGTATCTCAAGCAAGTAGTCGGATTTATGTGTTTTAGTACAGATACAAAACCGTTTCCCTTTTCGGATTTCCCATACGATACAGAATCTAAAGATGACTAAAGCCTCTAGAGTTGTGTAGGACGCTTTGTATCTCTATGTTTTGCGGCATGGCAAAGCCGAAGATGCTTATCCCGACGAGATTCGGGAGCTAACAGAGTCTGGACGCAACGATCTGCAAGCGGTTTTAACAAACTGTTCAAAAGATGTTGAATCGCTAGACCATATCATCAGCAGCCCTTTAATACGTGCCCAACAGACCGCAAATATGGCTGCCGATGTGTTGGGCCATAAAGGTTCTATTGTGGAAAGTGAAGATATAACGCCATGGGGTTCGCCGCAGGCGTTTTTAGATTCAATGGATGATCAGTGTAATGCCGTGCTGATAGCCAGTCATCAGCCTTATGTCAGTATCTTGGTCGAGTACTTAACTGGCCGAAGTATTGCGATGCCAACCGCAGCAATAGCTGCTGTGAAGATAGATTACCCTAGTGAAGGCGGAGGCGAATTACTCTGGCATCGCACAGCTTAAACCATCTAATTTAGGGTTTAATCAGACTTAAAAATTCTTCTCTTGTCGCTTGCTTCTCACGAAATGACCCGAGCATGGAAGAAGTCGTCATCATCGAATTTTGCTTTTGTACGCCACGCATCATCATGCACATATGCTTCGCCTCGATAACCACCCCTACACCTTCGGCATCTGTCACATCCATCAACGTAGAAGCGATTTCATGGGTAAGGTTTTCTTGGATTTGTAACCGACGAGCATACATATCCACAACTCTAGCTACCTTAGACAAACCTAATACTGTTCCTTGAGGTATATACCCAACATGAGCCTGACCAACAAACGGAAGCATATGATGTTCGCATAGTGAATATAGTTCGATACTCTTTACGACCACCATATTTCTAGATTCACTAGGAAAAAGAGCATTATTAATAACCTCTTTAATATCCTGATCATAGCCTTGAGTTAAAAAGGCCATTGCCTTAGCGGCACGTTTAGGTGTGTCGACAAGCCCATCGCGAGTGATGTTTTCACCAACCGCCAAGAGAATATTTTTGAAATGCTCTTCCATTACTCACTCTGAGTGTTTTAAGGTCTCTCCATGTTACGTACTTCGTTGAACCTTGTGAATTAAATTCGGATGGATGAGATAAACCAATTGTTCCGACTTGCACCTCGTCAAACGCTCGCACAAGCACTAACTCAAGCTATGGAGTTTTTAGAATCCTGTGGCTGCTTTTTTGGCCATGGAACTGATAACGCTTGGGATGAAGCAGCGCTCTTACTTTTTTGGGCAATGGGTATGGACGATGATCCCGGGTCAGACGCACTTTCTATGCGTATTGACGAGAAACAAGCCGCGAGATTTGAGTCGGCGATCAATACTCGCGGCAAGGATCGAATCCCCGCTGCGTATATTATCGGGGAAGCTTGGTTTTGCGACCTAAAGTTCTTCGTTGACCGTCATGTTCTTGTGCCGCGCTCGCCCATCGCCGAGCTTATTAAGCAAGCTTATCGCCCTTGGGTTGCTGGCCAACCAAAGCGAATACTGGATCTATGCTGTGGTTCTGGATGTATTGGCATTGCAGCGGCAATGCGCGATCAAGCTGCAGAGGTGGTGTTATCCGATCTATCTTCGGACGCGCTTAGCATCGCGCAAAAAAACATCGACCGATACGCCCTCAACGATAGGGTAACGACGGTGCAAGGTGATCTTTTCGAAAATCTCTCCGGTTTGCGTTTTGATTTGATACTAAGCAATCCTCCTTACGTCGATGCACAAGATATAGCTGAAATGCCGGAAGAGTATAAACATGAGCCAACAATGGGGCTTGGGGCAGGGCAAGATGGTTTAGATATCGCAAAACAGATTTTTGGCTCAGCTGGAGATTACCTAGAAGATGAGGGTAGTCTCATCATGGAGCTTGGTAACTCTTGGGTGAATCTAGAAAAAGCGTACCCGTTAGTTCCGTTTACGTGGATCGATTTTAGTCAAGGCGGAGAGGGTGTCTGCGCGATGGCGCGAAAAGAACTGGATACTTACCGGGTCTAGTTAACGATAAACCTTGTACCGTCTCATTTAACAGACTGTAGCGTGGGAGCGTCTTCGTTGGAGTATATAGTTGCACAGTCTTTTCCTGTTCGCTTAGACTCATAAAGAGCCTCGTCGGCGCGTCTAAATAGCTCTTCGGCGTTAATACGTGTTTCACCGTTAAGGACTGCAATGCCTGCACTGACGGTAATTTCTTGATCGATAGCCGGACTGCATTTCATTCGCTTTAAGTTGTCTCGAATTTTTGCCGCCAGCAGCTCTGCACGATCATCCATGGTCGACGGAAGCAGAGCAACAAATTCTTCCCCTCCGTATCGCGCTACAAAGTCGGTACTGCGCACACAGACACCGTCAATGGCTCGCGCCACCGCTTGCAATGCTCGGTCTCCTTCCTGATGTCCGTAGAGGTCGTTGTACATTTTGAAATTGTCGATATCAAAGACCATCATGGAAAGCGGTGTATTCACACGTTGAGCACGCTCAACCTCATCAACCACTTGGCGATCAAACGCTCGTCGATTGGGAATGCCGGTCAGTTCATCGTATATGGCATCACGGTTTAGTTTTTCATGCATGATTTCGTTTTGATGTGCCACTGTATAGGTTGCTGCGCCGCAAAGTAGGAGCGGCAACAAACTCACGAGTGCGTCAATGCTATCCAAAATAGTATCGGAGGGAACAAGTGGTGATCCTGTCAAACCAGAGTAAATCGCAGCCAGTGGTGCAAAGGCTAAAAACAAAATAAGGAAAGCGCCTGAGGCCGTTCCTAGCAGCGTATGCTTAGGACCGAGTAGCAGAGTAAAAAATACTGAAAAAGAGATGGATAAACTCAGGGTTGTCGCATCAATTCCACCTTTCTCAATACCAATTGTTAGCGGCAATAGAATAAGAAGTCCAGTGCAAACCCAAGCGGCAACGCGGTCTGTATAAAGCCTATTTGTAAACAACCCAATGGCCAAAGCAGCAAAACTGATAACAAGTCTTATTATGGCAAATTCTGTAGGCAGGGTTTCGCCACTCAAAAACCAAGTCAACAACTCCAGTGTCATTCCGAGGACGCCGAAAAGTATACAAATACGTCTGGTTAGACCGGAATACAGATCTCCCGTAGATGATTTGTTCACTTTAAGTATCTCCATGATGTTCATTTTCTTGCCTAGAAGCTTTTCCGCTTTTTTCCTAATTGATTAGTTCGGAATAAGCATAGTTAGGATAATCTTTCCTCTCATCCATTGAATATGAGTACTGTCGATTTTTCGCAACGAGAATGTGCAATAAGTCCGTACCAAAAAAAAAAGTGAGACACTTGTCTATCTTTTTTAGAATCCAGTGCACCGGAGAGGCGTTTTAGTGGGATACAAAACCTGTCTAGGATTCTTTGGCGACCGCCATGTGTGCTTTCCACGAGCGGAACCGTATAATGCCGTCGCAAACTCGGAGCCCAGTGTCTATGTCAGGCAATAAAATAGGTCTAATCTTTTCTATATCTACTTTTGGCGAAAGTCACGGCCCAGCATTGGGTGCCGTTGTTGACGGGTGCCCACCCGGAATAGAAATCTCTGAGCTAGAGATACAAGAGGAACTAAACCGACGCCGTCCTGGGCAATCCAAATACACGACCCAAAGGAATGAGCCGGATGAGATACGGATTCTATCCGGGATCTTTGAAGGTAAGACCACAGGCGCGTCAATTGGTCTAGTGATCGAAAATACTGACCAAAAATCGAAGGATTACTCGAATATCAAAGACTTATTTAGACCTGCTCATGCAGATTATAGCTATCATCAAAAGTATGGAATTAGAGATTATCGCGGCGGAGGGCGCTCGTCAGCACGAGAAACCGCCATGCGTGTCGCGGCTGGCGCGATTGCTAAGAAGGCACTTGAATCACTCTGTGGGGTAAGGATTCATGGCTACATGTCTCAGATGGGTGACTTAAAGGTTAAAGATATTGATTTTGCACAAATCGCCAATAACGAATTCTTTTGCCCTGATAAAAACTTAGTTCCAGATTTAGAGAACTTGATAAATACCTTGCGAAAAGACGGCGATTCAGTCGGCGCACGTGTAGACGTTATAGCCAATGGCGTCCCTCCTGGCTGGGGTGAGCCGGTCTTCGATAGATTAGACGCTGATCTTGCGAAATCACTTATGAGTATAAACGCAGTAAAAGGCATCGAAGTAGGGGCAGGGTTTCAGTGCGTAGTGCAGCGTGGGAGCGAGCACCGTGATGAAATAACACCAGCCGGGTTCCTTAGTAATAATGCTGGCGGTGTATTAGGTGGAATATCTAGTGGACAACAGATTAAGGCATCGATAGCACTAAAACCAACGTCGAGCATTACCAAGCCAGGAAAAACTGTGGATGTCGAAGGTAACGCATCTGAAGTGATCACCAAGGGTCGCCACGACCCCTGCGTTGGCATCAGGGCCGTACCTATAGCGGAGGCAATGGTTGCCATCACATTACTTGACCACTTTTTACGTCATCGCGGACAAACGGGTGTAACCCAAACAAACACTCCAGTAATACCAGGCTCTGTTGATGAGTAATCTGCGTTGATTCATTCTATTAAGGCATTAATGGGTCGATCTCGAATTGCGCGATCGTTGGCACCTGCAATTGGAGGCTTTTTAGCTTACGGCACCTGGGCATTCTTTTGTAATCTGAACCATGGTCAGGCAATGGGCGTTCAGTCCGGATTAGTACAAGGCTCCCTCAGTTTTACTATCACGCTAGTTTCGAACTTCGTTATGGAATCTATTTATCGCTTTTGCCAGAATAGGTTTTTAGCCATCATCATGACGAGCCTACTGATTATTGGCACCTCGTATTCAGTGAACTGGCTTGTTGGGACACCAGAAATACTCATGACGATCGCACCTGGCTCAATCTTTGGAACCATCTATGTGTTCACCTATGTATCGGCGTTGCATAAGTTACGTGGCTCCAGTCAGTAGACACAAGTGTTTATAGTAAGTGCATAGGGATTAAGCGGTTATACGTAAACGAATAGGCATAAAAAAACCAGCAAGCGCTGGTTTTAGTATTTGGTGGAGCTAGGCGGGATCGAACCGCCGACCTCTACAATGCCATTGTAGCGCTCTCCCAGCTGAGCTATAGCCCCAAAAGTGCGCGCATTCTATTTCCCCAGTCGATGGGCTGTCAATGTGATAAGTGTCGGCTAGGGTTGTCTGAAGGCTCCCGCAGTGTTTAAACCAATAATTTCTCACCTAAACCGGTTTGCTTTTACCTATAATGCCCATATTCATGCAGTTGCTAGATAGTGATTCATCTGTCGGCTCGCAAATACTATTAGATTTAATTGGAGATTTCTCGTGAAAGCACCCGTACGTGTCGCCGTAACTGGCGCAGCTGGCCAAATAAGTTATTCGCTTCTTATTCGTATTGCGTCAGGCCAAATGCTCGGTCCCGATCAGCCGGTTATTTTGCAAATGCTTGAAATCACTCCTGCACTAGATGCGCTTAAGGGTGTGTCTATGGAATTAGACGATTGCGCATTCCCGCTCTTGGCTGGAATCATTCAGACCGACGATGCCAGTATCGCGTTTAAAGACGCTGACTATGCACTTTTGGTTGGTGCTCGTCCTCGTGGACCCGGCATGGAACGCAAAGACCTTTTGGAAGCCAATGCGGCCATCTTTTCGGCACAGGGTAAAGCCATTAATGACAATGCGAGTAAAGATATTAAAGTGCTTGTCGTGGGCAACCCGGCAAATACCAATGCGTTGATCACCCAGCGCAATGCACCGGATATAGATCCACGAAACTTCACCGCAATGATGCGACTTGACCACAACCGTTCTTTAAGTCAGCTGGCAACAAAAACCGGCAAGCACAATACTGACGTAAAAAATGTGACTGTGTGGGGCAATCATTCTGCTACTCAGTATCCAGACCTTCATCAGGCAACTGTGGCCGGTTCAGCGGCGATGGATTTGGTTGATATGGAATGGTACGAAAACGATTTTATCCCAACCGTTCAGCAACGCGGTGCGGCAATCATTGAGGCACGAGGCCTTTCCTCCGCAGCATCTGCCGCTAATGCCGCTGTCGACCACATGCGCGACTGGGCTTTGGGTTCGGCTGAAGGCGATGTCGTTAGCATGGGTGTTTATTCTGATGGTAGCTATGGCATCGAAGAAGGACTTGTCTATTCGTTCCCTTGTGTTTGTAGGAATGGTGATTGGCAGATTGTTCAGGGTATAGAGATCAATGACTTCTCACGCACAAAGATGCAAGCCACCGAGCAAGAATTGAAAGAAGAGCGAGACGCTGTCTCACATCTTCTTCCTTAGATAAACGACTTCGGTAAAACAGCGATGCCTCATCCAGAGATAGGTAAGCCAGCACCAGACTTCGCTCTGCCAGATCAAGACGGCACAGTGCTTAAGTTAGCTGACTTGCGTGGCAAGAATGTCGTCGTTTACTTTTACCCTAAGGCGATGACGCCGGGCTGCACAGTGCAGGCTTGCGGTATTCGAGATAACGAAAGTCCCTTTGCAAACACCAATACGGTGGTCCTCGCCTTGAGTCCTGACCCCTCTGCGCGTCTTAAGAAGTTTGAGGAAAAGCATGATCTTAATTTCAGGCTGCTGAGCGATGAAGATCACGCTGTCGCAGATAGCTACGGTGCATGGGGTCTGAAAAAGTTTATGGGCAAGGAGTACATGGGGATTCTTAGGTCTACTTTTATTTTGGACTCCAAAGGTACACTCGTGCATATCATGCCGAAGGTGAAAACTAAGACTCACGACCAAGACGTATTGGATTGGATCAACGAAAATCTAAATTAGATATTGGGAGATATTTTTGAACTTCTTCATTTCCAGCGCGCATGCGCAAACAGCCGCTCAAAATGGCGGTGTGGATTATTTTGGCATCATCATGTTTGGTGGGTTGTTTGTGATTATGTATTTCATGCTCATTCGTCCTCAGCAAAAACGCCAGAAAGAGCACCAAGCGCTGATCAGCAGTTTAAATAAAGGCGATGAAGTAGTGATGACCAGTGGTATTTTAGGCAAGATTACTGGCCTAACGGACGACTATATTGACATCGATACGGGTTCCGTCGAACTCACATTCCAACGAGTTGCCATTCATGCTGTGTTGCCCAAAGGAACGATCAAATCGATCAAATAGCTCTAGCCATTATTCTTCAACTAGAGCCTAGCGCCTATCTCAGAGCTACGCGCTCAGAATCGGTGCAATAGTTAGTTGCAGCGCTATGGACATCGTCTATCCCAAACACCTTAAACTAGCGCACCTACCAACACCCATTCACAAGCTGGAGTCGTTTTCTAAAGAGTACGGTACCAATATTTGGGTAAAACGTGACGATTTGACGGGATCATCCACCTCTGGCAACAAAATCCGAAAACTTGAATTTACGTTGGCAAGAGCTAGGGAGAAGGGCGCAGACGTACTCATTACCTGTGGTGGTATTCAATCTAATCATTGTCGTGCCACAGCCATTTTAGGCACACAGTTGGGCTTTAAAGTGCATTTGGTACTGCGCGGCGAGAAACCGGAGCACGTGGAAGGCAATTTGTTCTTGGATCATCTAGCCGGCGCGGAGATCAGCTATTTCTCGCCTAGATATTACAACGCGCGCCTGCAGTTTATCGTTCGTGAACTATCCGAAGAATATCGTGATCAAGGTAAGTCACCTTACTTCATAAACACTGGAGCCAGTGATGCGACCGGTGTTTGGGGCTATGTCAGTGCGGCGAAAGAAATAGCGTCACAAGAAACACAACTCGATGTCGATTTCGATACTATTGTGTGTGCATCAGGTTCAGGTGGCACCCAGGCAGGTTTATGTGCTGGGTCATTAGTTCATAATTTAGACGCCCATGTGCTCGGTATGGCAGTTTGCGATGACGAGGCGTACTTTTTGGCAAAAGTCCGGCAGGATCTTCTCGATTGGAAGCAGCTTTACAATCTAGATGTAAATATCGACGACTTCAAGATCAACGTGAACGATAAATATATTGGGCCAGGTTATGCGAAAGCTACTACTGACGTGTTCACCACCATAGAAGACGCTATAAGACGCGAAGGATTGGCGTTGGATCCCGTCTATACAGGTAAAGCCTTCCACGGGTTGTTGCAAGAATTAAAGCAAGGCATGTTAGAAACGGAAAACATTCTGTTTATTCACACCGGCGGTATATTCGGTCTTATGGCTCAGCGACAGGAATACTTCGATCAGCATTGATCTTAACGCTTGTTAAGGTATCTCTTTCGACAAAGCAAAATCGGTTCAGTCTTGCGATACTCTGGTGGGTATTCCGACAGCGCTATTATTTACGCAGAATGGGTCAGGTTCACAACAATGAACCCGTCCAACGCAAAAGCATTTTAGATTCTATCGAACATGTTTCGCTTTGTTATATCGATGATTAAAACCTATACCATTTTTCATATATATATATCTTATAACTATTGCAGATGTTGGGGCAGCTAAGTAGGATTGGCCTCGTTAAATACGAGAGCACCCTAATGCCAAGTAGAATTGCCGTCGCCAAAGAGCTAGCCGAAATATTCAAGCTCATCGCGCATCCCGATCGAATCCGCTTGATAGAAGAATTAAGAAGCGGTGAACTTGACGTAAACACGATGGCCGATTTACTAGATCTAAGTGGGCCAAGGGTGTCGCAGCACCTAAGCCTTTTGCGTGCACAAAGAATCGTTGAAGAACGTCGCGATGGCCGACACCACTTCTATCAATTGGTACAACCTGAGCTAGCCTCTTGGATTGTCGACGCACTGAAATTTGTCGAGGACAGAGGGCACAGCCTGCCACGCGACAACATCGATGCTGCCCGTAAACTTTGGTCAGTTGACGAAAGCAAACCTCTCAAACAATCAACAAAGCACTGAAGAAACTAGATTTAAGTAACCTGAGATCATGATATCAGCAGACGTCAAAAATCAATTTTTCCCTTTCAGAATCATCCGATGTTTTGCACGAACACTGATGAAATTTTTACCTAACTAACGAGAGACCTATCCATGCCAAAATTTGCAGCAGGCGTTGTACGCTTTCAACAAGAAGTCTACCCGGACAAGCAAGAATTATTCGAAAAACTTAGCCAGGGGCAGTCACCAGAAGCTCTATTTATTACCTGTTCCGATTCACGTATCGAGACGGCCATGATGACTCAGACAGAACCCGGTGAACTATTTATCTGCCGGAACGCTGGCAACATTGTGCCTCCTCACACAGAGCAAATAAATGGTATGACGGCATCAATCGAATTTGCTGTCTCGGCGCTAAATGTTCCACATATCGTTGTATGTGGACACACTGAATGCGGCGCAATGAAAGGCGCAATAGCACCGCCAGAAAGTTTGGATTCGTTGCCTCAGGTACGAGAATGGCTCCGTTATTCACGTGCCGCTGTTCAGGTCGTTGAAGAGCTAGGGAAAGATATGGACGATAGTCAGCGTATGAAACTGTTGCTAGAACAGAATGTGATGTTACAGCTACAGCACCTCAAGACGCACCCGTCTGTTGCCGCTCGATTGGCGAAGGGCGATCTGCAACTACACGGATGGGTCTATGACATCAAAACTGGCGGTGTTTCTGCCTATAACGAAGCAACTCAAGACTTTCAAGCTGTAGCCGAATGCTACGCGGAAGAAATAAAAAAGTACGCTTGTCACACGACCCATTAATAACGCACGCAACATAGGTAGTTAATCATGAAATTCGATTTCTCCAATCTGAAAGGCGACGTCTTTGGCGGTATAACCGCCGGTGTGGTGGCATTGCCGCTGGCACTAGCCTTTGGTGAAGCCTCAGGCGCGGGCCCTATTGCCGGGCTCTGGGGCGCAATTTTTGTCGGCTTTTTCGCATCTCTGTTTGGCGGTACTGGGGCTCAGGTGAGTGGACCGACCGGACCGATGGTTGTTGTATTTGCCGGCGTATTTGCTTCTCTCGGCGGAAATCCTGCTCTAATTTTTGGGTCCGTTGTTCTCGCTGGAGTACTTCAAATCGTGTTTGGAGTATTTAAACTTGGTCAGTTCATCCGATTGGTTCCCTATCCTGTAATCTCAGGGTTTATGAGTGGTATCGGTTGCATCATTATTGCACTGCAATTCGCCCGCTTGTTTGGTCATGAGCCAGAGGGAGGTGGAACGATTCCTGCGCTCACGGCTATCCCCGGTGCTGTGGCAAACCCCAATTTTTCTGCGCTGATTATTGGGTTGCTTACGCTAGGTATCGTTTTCTTTTGGCCAACGAAATTCAGCCGTTTCATTCCAGGCGCTTTGGCGGCGTTGATTATCGGTACTCTAATAAGTCTAGTGCTGACTGGTGCGCCTATCTTGGGTGATATACCTGTTGGATTGCCTTCGTTTATCGTGCCAACATTTAGTCAAGACACTTTCGCTATCGTCCTAGAAGCGGCATTTATTCTTGCGATCCTCGGCGCCATTGATAGTTTATTGACATCCCTTGTAGCGGACAATATGACTCGCACCCGACATAACTCAGATAAAGAACTAATCGGTCAGGGGGTTGGTAATACTGTCGCCGGGCTATTTGGAGCGATTCCAGGGGCGGGCGCCACTATGCGCACGGTTGTGAATATTCGCAGCGGCGGCGAAACGAAGATCTCCGGCATGCTGCACTCTTTGGCGTTACTATCAGTTGTATTGAGTCTGGCGCCATTAGCAGCCAAAATTCCTCACGCTGTACTCGCCGGCATTTTGGTAAAAGTGGGCTATGACATTATCGATATCGCGTATCTTAAGCGCGCTCATCGCGGTCCACGCTGGGATCTGTTATTAATGGTCGTTGTACTTGGTCTGACTGTATTCGTCGATTTGATTACTGCGGTTGCAGTGGGTGTGGTATTAGCTGCTTTGGCATTCGTAAAGCGTCTAGCTGATATTCAACTAGAAGACATGGGTAACCATGCCACCAATAATACGAGCGACGAAGAAAATGCGATTATCGAGGCATCCGATGGGCACATTACCTTATTTGAATTTACTGGTCCTTTAAGTTTCGGGGCAGCAGCGGATTTAGGGCATCAAGTGCGGGAAAAGGTTCGAGAGCATTCATCTGCGCTTGTTCTCGATTTCACAGGCCTAACCTTTGTCGATGTATCCGCTGCACGAGCGGTTGAAACCATCGCATTCGATGCGGACGAAGCAAACAAGACCGTGTATGTTGCTGGCATGAACAAAGACGTTGCAAAGGTGCTTGCGGGCTTGAATGCAGATCATTGCATTCCCCACGAAACTCGATTTGAGTATCGAATTGATGCTTTGAAAGCGGCATTAGCCGAAGTGACAGCATCAGACGTCAACCAAGATACTAGCGCGGTAACAAGCTAGCAAGACGCGCCATTACCCAGTCAGCGGAACATTTATTTTCTGTTGGCTGGGTTTTCACGTAGTGCTTGATAGCTTAAGGTTAGGGTAGTAATTGTCACGCAAAAAATGTACAAATTTAAGCGTCCTAAATCCGTCAAACCAAATATGTACATTTTCTAGATAACGCTCCTCAGAGACATGCTGTGACGCTATATGTGCAAAAAGGCTATCAATATTGATGTGATTTGCCGCCTGTTGTAGCTCGATAGGCAGCTTTCCCAACGTACTTTTGGTGACCCGTGATTCTAGTGCGTCAATAAATTCCCCTAAAGCTGTAAACAACTCTGGGTGGTAGAATATCTCTTCATCTAGTAAGTCTTTGCTTTCCATGAGTGACATTACGGCGGGCCCTGTACCAAATGGAATTCTAGTCGAACATCTCGCTTCGATTTGAATCACCGGCACCGTTAGCGAGTGAATAGTACCCAGCTTGGCGACTTTACTGAGAAGATAGAAGTCCTCGCCTGCAGGTCGCTTTGGAAACCCTCGCGCCTTTGCATAAGCATCCGCAGAAATACACAGCGTGCTTCCCAAGGTATGGAATGCATAAGGCGAGCCGGCCGCTTTTAGCCCCTTAACGTAGCCCTCTAACCGTTTTTCATAAAGTTTAGTCGCATTCAGTACGTTGTCATCTAGCCCTATATGAGTAAAAGGGTAGAGAAGGGCAGCAATACCCAAATCATCGACTTTAGCCGCTTCAAAATAATCTGTAGGCAAATGTGCATCCGCATCGGTATTAAAAATCCAATGAGTATGGGACTTCTTTTTCGCAATTAACGATAGTGCAATATCGGCACCAATTTTCCGTGCTAGGCCCACGCCTTGTTTTTTACTTATTTGATGCTGCGCGATTCGATTCACCAAAAGCACATCCAGATTAGTGCCGGGAAAAAAAGATAGGTTTTTTTCCTTCCATAACTCAGCTGGCAGTCTATTTATAAGGTTGTCGTGCGATTTGTGTGCGGCTTGTTGTGCACTGTCTGAAAGACCACTAGGATGATTTGATACCAAGATCAATAATAAGCGCCGAATGCCGGCAAAGGTTTGTTGTTGCAAACGAATCAAGAAATCTGGCGTTTCCATATATGCCGGAATCACCAACAACGCGTCGTAATTGTTTAGCTCGTTTAGTCGAAAACATTTACTTTCCGGTTCAGCGTAATTCTGCAGATACTTTGTGGTCGATTTATTTAGCACAGATGTGCAACTTATCCGCATGTTAGCAGGGCTTCAATGCAGTGCAGCCCGTGCGGGTAAAGACCGGACTAACTCGGCCTCGATGTCTAACAGTTCGTTTAATCGTGTTTCAACTTCATTTGCGTGGAAATATTCATGAGCTAGGTCTAAAAATAGCGTTTGGTGTTTGTCTTCAGAGCAACTAATCGCATGGTAGAAATGTTTTAAATCGCCTTCTGGTAGCGCCTGCTCGACCATCGCAAAACGTTCATGGCCTCGCGCTTCGATGATCCCACCGACGAGTAATCGGTCGATCAAACCCTCTGTTTTCCCCTGTCGCATTACCCTCCGCAGATCATTCACGTAGGGGTCTTTTTCATCGGGAGGGAGCGACAAGCCGCGCTCATGCATAAGGCGAACACATTCGCGAAAATGCTGCAGTTCTTCTATCGAAAGATCAATCATTTCTTTGACGAGCCGTTGTTTGTCGCGAAAATGGAGCGCCATCGACAATGCCATCCCAGAGGCTTTTTTTTCGGCACCAGCGTGGTCAATCAAGAAAGAATTGAAATCGTTCATCACAACATCAACCCAGTTGCTATCAGTCGCGACGAGAAGAGAGACAGTATTCATATCAAAAGAAGATTTTTTTCAGTGACTAACGAGGGTGGTAGGTATTTTATACCTATCAGTCACCAGCTGGTGCATAATTTACGCCGCAAAAAAACCGGATGTCGTAAGACATTTAATTTGAAATTTCCTCGAAACCAAGCCTTCAGATATGCAAGATCTATCATCTAATGAACTAAGAATCGTATTCGGCCAATACCCGACAGGCGTCACTGTGATTACCGCTTTGGATGCCTATGATGAACCGGTTGGTATGACGGCAAACAGTTTCGCATCGGTTTCTCTGTCCCCGCCGCTGATACTATGGAGTGTTGATCTTGCTGGCGACTCCCACGACGTATACACGACGGCAACACATTTCTGTGTTCATCTGCTGGCCGAAGATCAGCAAGAGCTTGCTAATCGTTTTGCGAATAGAGAAGAGGATCGATTCGCAGGAATCGATTGGACGAAGGGCAAATTTGGTTCACCACTGCTGCCAAACTATCTATGCCGGATACAATGCCAACGAGAAAAAGTATTGGATGGCGGAGACCACAGTATTATTTTAGGTAGGGTGCACTCAATTGAAACGACTGACGAACAAAAGCCACTCGTATTTCATCAAGGAAAATATAAACGCTTATAGCAAGAGATAAGAGGGCGCTGGCGCCCTCCACATAAAGAAAATTATTCTGGATTAGCTGCCTTAAACGCTTCAACTTCAGCGTTAAACAAATCGCCAATTTCATTACGGACAGTCACTAGATCCATAAAGTTTTTCTCATGGATGTCTCGTTCATCCGAACTAAGTCCATTAGTTGTGTCATTTACCAGTGCTTTTTTACAGTCCAAGTGTTCGTCTGCGTTAGCGATAAATGTTTGTACCGCCTTACTGTTAGCAACTAAGTCGGTCATGGTCGCACTTGAACCATCTACTACTTCCGGTGCAAGAGGCGCATCGCCGCATTGATTAGCTTCCGATTCTTGAGCTATCGACAGGTTGGACAGGGCAACACTCAAGGCTGCGCACATCAAAAAAGTATTGTGTCTCATATTAAGACGTCCTCTCTAATTGTTTTGATATAGATAAAATAATGGCTCGATTATAGCAACGTTAGTCCGCTTTTTTATAAGGCATCAAAGTTACTCAACTCATAGGGCACGCCTATATAATCGGCCAAACTCAATAATTTCCTAACTTCAATCTTGGCTTCTTTAATATGAAAGCATCTGACCCACTCATGAGAGATCTCGGTGTTTTCGCCTATTTTGCGGTAGCTAATGCCATCGCCAGTTGCGATATCCAATGCTTTCCGCAGGGCCAAGATTAGATCTTCAATATTCGCGTTAAGTTCCAGTCCATTACTCGACGTAGCATTTCTTAACAAATAAGGTTCATTAAACAGCAGGGCAAGGCGATCCAGGACGTCAAACTGCAATTTGCAGCGCTGCTTGTGGAAAGACCAAATGTGTGTGTGGCTCCAACTAATCGAAGCAGCAATATCTCGGTAGCTCAGCTTAGTTCGTGTCAGATGTTTGCGAATAGCGGCTTCAAGATCCTCGTAAGACGCTATACACGAATTAACATCGAGCTCTCTATGCCTATGCGCCATACTAGCCTCTTCCTCTTACAGCCCAACTAAGCTGGAATTGTCTATTCAAGATGGACGGTATCATATTGTTTGCTCATCCAACGTTTTTGAAAGTGTATCCTGTTATTTTGAATGATAGTAGGCTTTGTTATTAAGAAATGTTTTATTTTGACCATATAATGATATTAAAGATATCGATCTAACTATATGATCTCCATATTAAAAATTGGGAAATTTTGTTCATAAAAAATGACAGTATGTCCAACGACTTCTAGTGCATATACCTTATGAAAAAGATGCTTTAACCCGAAAAAAAGGAAAATAAGTATGAGTACAATCACCGCAGATAGCGTAGTTTCATTTCGAAACTCTCAAGGTGATAAAGCTAGCGGAACGCTTCGTGGCATTACTCGACGATCCGTATCTTTGGAGGTTTACAACCCTCATTCTGTCGCGCAACTCTCCGAGATGCTCAGTGACCTGACCGTGCGACGTGAGGGACGGGTTGTTTATCAGGGTTCAGCTGTTGTAACGACGCTAATCAACACTGGAATATATTTAGTTATGTCAGCAACGCTGACGGACCCTTGGAAAGATCTTACAAACCTTGGTCATGACAGTACTCAAATAAAGGCAGAGGTCCAGAATTTCCTCAAAGGGCTAGAACAGTTCACCGACATACACCCAGGATTTGAAGTCATCGTCACGAGGATGAGAACGCATCTATCGGAGCTTTCTCGTTGGTTACAACAAGTTGACGTAATGATGGAAGAAAGTTTTCAGTCTAAAAATGATCGAGAAATACAGCTGTTAGAAGAAATATCGGAACCTATTGTTCCATTAATGCTAGAGCAATTGATGGAGTTTGAGTCAATAGCAAAAGATCTAGATCCAGAATCTGTATCGGTTCACAGCGCGTTTGTTCAACGAGAGTTGCATCCACTCATTATGCGTTCCCCCTTTATGCACCGTGTGTATACAAAACCACTTGGCTATGCCGGCGACTATGAGATGGTAAATATGATGTTGCGAGATCCGTATGAAGGTCCGAACATCTACTATAAAATCGTCAACAAACTGTTTTTGATGGAAGGCCCTTCGGTCGCCCACAAAAACAGAGTCAAGATAATGCACCGCAAACTCGAAGCGCTCGTAGACCAAGCTAAGCGAGACGGAAAAACGATTAAGATATTCAATCTAGGCTGTGGTCCAGCTGTCGAAGTTCAACGGTTACTAAACACCCGAGTGCTTGACGAAAGGACAGAAATTACCCTAATGGATTTTAATGACCAAACGCTAGGGTATACAAAATCTCTATTAGATAAAATCGGGAAAAATAATAACTCGTTTCCCAAAATTACTTACGAACAGCAGTCAGTAGACCAAATACTTCGTCAGTCTGCTCGATTGACGGCAGAAGAGTCGAATAAGTACGATTTTATTTACTGTGCAGGATTGTTTGACTATTTCTCCGATAGAGCCTGTTCTAGAGTACTAAAGTTATTTTACAAACTAGTCAAACCTGGTGGAGAAGTGTTGTCAACAAATGTTCATTCCGACAACCCTGCTATTGCTGCGATGGAGTACCTAGTCGAGTGGTATCTGGTCTATAGAAATGAACAACAAATGCTGGACTTGGTGAGCGATATTCCGGGTAAGAAAGTCTATGGTGATGAAACCGGTTTAAATATATTTCTGGAATTTTCTAAAGAAGCTGGGCAATGACTGAACCTTTAGTGCTGAGAGAATCATTTGCCGAATCTTTAACTGAACGGCACCACCGACAATCGTTTGTTGGGAGCATCCTCGCGCTTTTATTACTGCCAACTGGGGTAGCGCTTGATCTAACGGTATATCCAGAGATATTCGATGTACTGGGTCGCTGGCGAATAATTTGTGAAGTGTTAGTGGCCTGTATTTGCGCTCTACATCTTTTCGAAAAGTCTAAGGATTACGCACGGATTTTAAGCTTCGGTTGGGCGTTAGTGGTATGTGTGAGTATGTGCTTGATGATAGCGGCGTCTGGGGATATCTATGGGCCTTATTACGCTGGATTAAGTCTTCTAACACTTGGTATTACATTAATACTACCTCTGAGCTTAGCAGAAGCCCTGCTTTTGACTTTGATGACAGTAGGTGGGTACGTCATTATCGTTATTGCCAACCATGATGGTGCTGGATCAATAGCTCAGAGTGTAAACAATTTCTATTTTCTAATATCGACTTGTTTTATCGCGTGTTGTGCGAGCTACTTCTCATCAAAACGTCGTTTTGCTGAATACAAGTTAAACTATGAATTAGATTTGCGCACCAAACAACTTGCAGAGCTCGATCGAGTTAAGTCTGATTTCTACGCAAACATTAGCCATGAACTCAGAACACCACTGACGCTTATCCTAGCGCCAGTAGAAGACTTACTTGCAGAAAAAACATTAGATAGCAATGTGCAAACACCACTGCTTTATGTTCGTGACAATACTTATCGATTACTGAAACTGGTCAACGATTTGCTCGATGTTATCAAGCTGGAAGAAAAGAAGGATGTGCTCGAACAACAGCCACTAGAAGTCAATAGCCTCTTGAGCAATATTGTTTCGGGAATGGACGCACTAGCCACTCAAAAAGTTGTCGAGTTGAGGTTTCAGCCATGTGATCGCCCCGCAGTGATATTGGGTGATGAGTCCGCGCTTGAGAAAGTGCTAATAAATTTAATCAACAATGCTATTAAGTTTACTGATGCCGGTGGCTCAGTTTTGGTTCGTTTATGGGTCGAAAACAGCACTGTCCTAATAGAAATCGCTGATACCGGTGTAGGTATAGCAGAAACCGACTTACCTAAGATCTTCGATCGCTTTTCTCAGGGCGATAGTTCAGCAACCCGAAAACATCAGGGAACGGGTTTAGGACTTGCGTTGGTGAAGGAGCTCACTGAACTGCAAAACGGCAACGTGCGTGTTCAGTCAACACCCGAAGAAGGTACCGTGATGACGGTCGAGTTTCCCGAACTCAAAAATGTCGATCTTAGAGAATTGAGCGATAGTAAGAAAACTAATGTTCCGGCAGACGATGATGCCATAGACAGATTTCATCGACAGGCGAGCTTCTCTATCTCAGAAACTAAAGCAACCAAACCACTGGTTGCGCAAGAGGCAGAGACATCAGACCCCGCAGCATTTATCGGAGCGAATTTGCTTATTGTTGAAGACGAGCCGGATGTAAGGAGCTATCTCGCCGAAGCACTGTCTTCAATCTATCATGTGGATATCGCAGTGGACGGAGAAGAGGGTCTCGCGAAAATTAAACAAAACAAACCGGATCTAGTACTTCTAGACTTGATGTTGCCAAAACTCGATGGCCTCTCCGTTTGTAAGCAAACGAAACAAGATCCGGCTTGTCGCCAAACCAAGATCATATTGCTCACGGCGCGCACCGATGAAGACTCTAAGATGACCGCATTAGCTCATGGTGCTGATGACTTCTTAACCAAGCCGTTTTCAACGATTGAGATAAAAACTCGGCTAAAGAATCTGTGGGAAAACAGTGGATTGGAAAGGGATCTTTCGCAGCGAAATACTGATTTGAGTAGTGCCCTGACAACCTTGCAAGATACACAAGGGCAGTTAATACAATCAGAAAAACTCAATGCGATTGGTCGGTTAGCGGCAGGGTTACTGCATGAAGTCAACAACCCATTGAATTTTGCCTTTGGAACTTTTCAGATACTAGAACGAGAGCCTAAGCTGCTGGAAGACGAATCACTCAAAGAAATGATGGCAGATATCAGGGTGGGCATGGAGCGTATATCCGCGATTGTCAAAGATCTAAGATCATTTGCATATCCTGAGAAGACCGATATGCAGAAGGTCTTCTCACTGCGCTCCGCTGTCGATAGTGCGTTAAGACTAACGTCGAAAAAGGCTCATAACACCAACGTCGTCGCAAATTTTGAAGATAATATTGCACTTAAAGGTTCACAGAGTCATATTATTCAGGTCTTTGTGAATCTTATTGAAAACGCGGTACAGGCAATGGAAAGTTCCAATACAGAGAACAAACAGATTTCCATATTTGTTAGTGATGACCCACAACAGTCATCGCGAACCGCCGTGCATGTGAAAGATAATGGCCCAGGTATAAGTAGGGATAAAATTGACCTCATATTCGACCCATTTTTTACAACGAAGGATGTCGGCGAAGGTATGGGAATGGGGCTCAGTATCGCAACGACCATTATCACCAATCATGGTGGCCAGCTCAGAGTGGATTCTGAAGAAGGCAGCTATACCGACTTTTACTTTGATTTAGAGAAAGAGAGTGGCTCTTCGCCTGAACCTGATGATAGAAACTACGGAGACAAAGCGTGCGAGATTTAAAACCTAAAATTCTTTTTGTAGATGACGAAGAACTAGCACAACGTACCTTTAAACGAATTGCAGAAAAGGAGTTTCGAGTTGTTGTTGCAGATAGTGTTGATGCGGCAATTAAAGTTTTAGACGAAGAGTCTGATGATATTGGCGTATTGCTTTCTGATCAGCGAATGCCTGGCCGTCTAGGTGTAGACCTACTCGAACATTGTAGGAAGTACTACCCCAAAATCATACGGATGTTGACCACAGCGTATTCCGAACTCGACGATGCCATTGCTGCCGTCAACAGAGGCGAAATAATGCGTTATATCGAGAAGCCTTGGGGAAACATCGATGGCTTACTTATTGATTTACGCGTTGCTATGTCACTTTTTGAAATGCAGGCCGAAAATGACCACCTTATGGCGGAAAAATTATCAATGGGCTTTAAGACCTCACGACTAGACAAGGTTCGAGCATTGATCGCCATAGCAGCTTGCCAAGACTCAAAAAATAATCTGCGTGCGGTTGAAGTACTTTTAAGACAGCTAGCCGAAATCGAAGCCTATAGAAGTTTGCCATCGTTAGAGGAAATGCAAGGCTACCAAGTGTTTGGTCAACCGTTGAGTGACAGCATTGGCTCCATCGAAATAGGAAGTTACATCAAGCAACAGAAAACTCAGTCTGCTACGGTACCCGATTTGGAGACTATGGCAAAGGATAGCTCAACGTACCGCATACGCGTCAATGAAGAAGGGGGCTCTGCTTTTAGTGGAAATAATGCACTCTCAAACATTCTACTTTCTGCCAAGGCAATATTTGGCGGTGCGGCTGAGATTGAAGTTAATTTAAGCTCCGATGCAAATGCAAACACCGTTGATATCGTGCCGAAAGAAGGTGATACCGCTTTGCTGCGCCACTGGTGGGCGCACCGTGGTGTTAACCCAGAACTAAACACCAGAATAGGAGCGTTACTTTATACATTTCTAGCGACCTTCGACGCCGATGGGCACGCCGAACTTGCCCTGAACGATATGGGCTTAATAGAGAAGCTTCAATTACGATTCGATGATCAAGGAAGCAGTGCTAGCCAGCAAAACGTATCTTCATCTTACGATTGGATTGATGATCTAATGATACTGTTTAGCTAAAAAATATAAATCAGATATCTACGTTATAGTTACGTTGTGATGAGAAATAATACTCCAGAAATACCAAGGAGAGCGTTCAAATTAGCACTGTAATAGACCCTGTTCGCCCTTGGTTTGAGAGTCTGGAGCGAATGGGTGAATTTATCGGTATTCGATTTGGTCGAGTCCCGCAGAATACTGATTCCGTTAAGTGGGAGTACAGACCGCATACTGAGTTTGATGGAATAGGGGGGCTGGTTGATATTCTCCGAAAATCGGGCGAACAGATCACTGAGCTTCCAAAGATCACGCACCCAGCTTCGACCAATGTTATTAGGACTGGACTTATAAGTTGTCAGCCAATACTGCCCCGAAAAAAGCTATTCTGGTCTCAAGATTTTATTGATCGCGCAGCCCCTGATTCAAAGCAGTGTGATGCTGATAGGCCAGCGAGCTGCGTTGCATGGCATGTTTTTAGTGAACAAGAAACAAGAGAAATCGTTCGATACGCTAGATTGATTGACGTGACAGTCAACACAGTTTTAATCAGGCTTCTAGATAAGGCTATTCGGCCAGACCTCCGAGCAAAGACAGCAAATATTCCGTGGATGATTCCTGTAAATTTGAGAGGACGAGTAGATCCTGTCGCCGACACCGGCAATTGCTCGTCTGCGGTAATGATACATACTCACCCTCGTTATCGCTTTGAGCATACGCATGCGCACATATACAACAAACTTCAACGAGGAGAGCATTTATCTGTGTGGCGCCTATATGGTTTAACTAAAAATCTTCCACACAAGGTAAAAGCCGAATTGATTGATAAGGACCGCGCTATGCCGCAGTGGAACATAGGAAGTTTTTCAAACTTAGGTGTCTGGGACCAAGAAAAGCGATACGAAGACAGAGGCGACTTGATATTTATGCCACCTACTTTGCGTTGCCAATGGATTGGTGCCGGTTGCGTGACCTATCAACGAAAGCTGTCTCTCGCCATTCAGCTTCACCCTGACATTGCCACGAAGCCAGCTGTCGCTCAAACATGGATGCAAAGATGGGTTAAAGAAATAGCAATATCACTCCCTCAAACAAACGGCGCTCGAAAATGATGATAAATAGAAACAGGGTCGGACTATGCTTTGCAATGACTACATTGTTTGTGTCTTCAGCTGCAAATGCAGTTGGATTTCGGCTTCCAAATCAAGATCCAGAAGGTATCGCTAGAGGAAATGCATTTGTGGCGACAGCGGATAACCCGTCGGCTATCTACCATAACCCGGCGGGCATCTCACAGCTCGGCGAGGGAAATCATGTCAGTGTCGGCGCCTACTTAATTTCGGTAAATTCCGATTTCGAATCAACAACTAGCGGCTTAGCAGACGAGACCGACGAATCCGTGCAGGCGGTTCCCCAGCTCCACTACGTGCACAATTTTTCCGATTCCAAGTTCTCAACCGGCGTTGGCATCTATGCGCCATACGGATTAGGTATAGAGTGGGGCGGTAGTGCATTTCCCACGTTAGCCGAGGAGGGCGAATTGACTTACATCTCCTTCAATCCAGTGGTTGCATATCAGATTTCTCCGAGTCTTTCGATCGCAGGAGGACTTACTATTAACTACTCAGACGTCGATTTGACCCAAGAAATAGGAATCGTTCCAGACGACGAATTCAATGTCCGTGGAGATGGAACCGATGTCGGCTTCAATTTGGGCGTGTTATGGAATATCACCTCCAAAACGACCTTTGGCGCATCCTATCGTTCCGAAACCGAGATTGATTACGACGGTGAATCGAGAGCGACTTCAAGCCCAGTCGCGCAAGGTTTTGTCGATACATCTGCGTCCCTAGTTTTTCCTGAGTATCTAGATGTCGGCGTAGGCTATCGGCCTTTTAACGATTGGCTATTTGAAGTGAATATTGATTGGACAAACTGGGATGAGGTCAATGAAACAACCTTTGTCGGCACTGCTTTAGGAGACTTGGTATTACCATTAAATTATAGCTCGAGTTTTATGTATGAGTTTGGTCTAACTAAAACATTAGGTAACCAGCTGCTGTTAAGTGCCGGTTATATCTTTAGCGAGAACTCCGCACCGGATCAAAACTTCACACCATTTAACCCAGACGCAGACTTCCATCTAGGTAGTATCGGAATAGCATCGAGGGAAGGACGAATCGGATGGTCAGTCGGTTACCACTTTGCCTATAACGGCGGTAGAGATGTTTCAGGTAACCAAGCTCAATCGCTATTAGGGGAAACAGCAGATGGCGAATTTCGAACCTTTAATCACGCCCTAAATTTCGCATTTAAACTATCTTTTTAATCAGCTAGCCACTCATATTTTTTCAAAATACGCCATCTCGTGATTTAACGAGATGAGCTCCATAGAACATGAAAACCCATAGACAGGAGCGATATACTTGGTGCATATTCCTCCATACTGACCAATCTCCATAAACTGAGAAGATATTGAATAGAGAACTTGTCACTCTGGGGTGGAGGGAAAAAATAGCCTTGCCACAATTAAATCTAAATCGGCTCAGAGCGAAGGTAGATACGGGCGCAAAAACCTCATCATTGCATACGTTCTTTGCAGAGTATTTTGACGAGGCGGGTGTGCGTAAAGTCCGCTTTGGGGTTCACCCCAAACAAGGGAATACCAATGTCGAAGTGATCTGCGAAGCGACGGTGGTTGACGAACGAAATGTAAAAAACTCTGGCGGGCAAATAGAGCTTCGGCCAGTCATTAAAACACTAATTGTTCTAGGTTCTATTCGTCAATCGATTGAAATTACGCTGACGAGCAGAGATGATATGAAATACCGAATGCTCCTTGGTAGGAGTGCACTCGAAGGCCACTTTATTGTTAACCCCGAAAAGTCCTATTTGGCAGGCATGCCAAATAATGATTTATGTAATTAGCCACTGACCGGTCAATCTAAGTTGTAGAGATTCCCAGCGGAAAGAACATGAAAATTGCGGTACTTTCGCGAAACGCGAAACTTTATTCTACCGGACGGCTTATCGAAGCAGCCAAGATACGCGGACATGATGTTCGCGTGGTAGACCATGTGCGCTGCTTTATGGACATTACCTCATCTCAGCCGTCCATTCACTACAGGGGTGAAGAATTCGTTTCGAGCGATTTTGATGCCGTGATCCCAAGAATCGGCGCTTCCGTCACTTTTTATGGCGCAGCAGTTGTTCGGCAGTTCGAGATGATGGGTGTGTATAGCGTTAACGAATCCGTAGCGATATCAAGATCGCGGGATAAACTTCGCTCTATGCAGCTGCTTTCAGGGAAAGAAATCGGAATTCCAACGACTGCTTTTGCAAATTCTCCGGACGACGTCAATGGACTGATTCGTGAGGTCGGTGGAGCGCCGCTAGTAATAAAGCTACTCGAGGGAACCCAAGGAATTGGGGTCGTCTTAGCAGAAACTAAAAAAGCCGCAGAAAGCGTGATTCAAGCATTCATGGGGCTAAATAGTAATATCCTCATTCAGGAATTTATCAAAGAAGCCGGCGGATCAGATATCCGCTGTCTCGTGGTAGGCGGCAAAGTGATTGCGGCTATGAAACGAACAGCTCAGGCCGGCGAGTTTCGGTCAAACTTACATCTTGGTGGTACCGCTGAAATTGTGAGTATCACAGAGCTCGAACGTCAAACAGCCCTCAGTGCCGCGAAAGCACTCGGGTTAAATGTATGCGGGATTGATTTACTCCGCTCTGATCGTGGGCCACTGATTATGGAAGTCAACTCGTCGCCCGGACTGAGAGGAATTGAGGAGGCTACCGGTAAGGATATCGCTGGAACCATAATCGAATTCATCGAGAAAAATGTAAAGCCGAACAGTACGCAGACAAGAGGGAAGGGCTAGTTCAATGCTGAATAAAACGATTACCATCGGTGGTATCGATATTGCACCTGGCACGCAGCAGTTAGTCGATCTTCCAGTGGGCAGTCTTTACACTCACACTGAAATGCATCTCCCTGTACACGTTATTCACGGTAAAACCGAGGGGCCACGGCTATTTATCAGCGCTGCCATTCACGGTGACGAGCTGAATGGTTTAGAGATCGTTCGCCGTTTACTTCGTCTTAAAAGCATTAAGCGTATCAAAGGTACGTTGATAGCCGTGCCTTTTGTCAATGGATTTGGGCTACTTCAGAACTCACGCTATTTACCAGATAGAAGGGATCTAAATCGGTGTTTCCCAGGATCTGAAAGAGGCTCGCTGGCGTCGCGAATAGCACATATTTTTTTAAACCAAATTGTTCAGCAATGCGACTACGGTATCGATATACACACAGGGGCGATACATCGCTCCAACCTCCCTCAGATCAGGGCAAATCTCGATGAGCCAGAAACTAAAAAGTTAGCAGAAGCGTTTGGCGTGCCCGTCATCATAAATGCTAATCTTCGTGACGGCTCGCTACGTGCAGCAGCCGACGAATTCCGCGTCAAGACGTTGCTATACGAAGCTGGGCAGGCATTACGTTTAGACGAGCTATCCGTCAGAGCAGGCGTCAAAGGTATACAGAACGTTATGCGTGAGCTGGGAATGCTTTCTAGCAAAAGTCATCGAAACGCTAATACCGAACCCTATATCGCACGATCAAGTAGTTGGATACGCGCGCCCCATAGTGGCTTGTTGCAAAGCTATAAAAAACTTGGCGATAGAGTCAGCAAAAACCAAGTTCTAGCTGCAGTAACTGACCCTTCGGATATGTTTGATTTACACGAGCATGAAATACTCAGTAAGTACGCAGGTATTATCATCGGCAAAACAAATATCCCGCTAGTCAATGAGGGAGATGCGATCTTTCACGTTGCCAGGTTTGAAGATGCTGGCGACGTGGAAGCTGAGCTAGATAACTTTGAGCAAAATACCCTTATAGACTGACAAATTTTCATTCTGCGGGCTTCCCCTACACATTATACAGTACGCATAATGTATATTATGTTAAATTGATAACTATGCTTACAAAGTGGTTATAGCTTTTACTATTTCTGTGCAGATGCAGGTTTCGGTTTAAATACCTGAATGAGTGCATTTTTAATTGGTGGCGCTCTAAGTATCATCAATAAGGCAAAGATTGCAGCGTAAACAGACACTTCACGATAGTCCGCTCTAACTAGCCACACAAAATGCAGCACAGCGAGTAACGTCAATGGATACATCAGCTTGTGGAGCTGATTCCAACGCTGACGCAATTTTCGTCTCGCCCACAATGGTGACGTTATGGCTAATGGCACCATAAGGCATAACGAAGCGAAGCCCAGTGTGATGTAAGGCCGATCAAAAACATCGTCGAAGACTCTGCTAATCTCTAGCGACTGATCCCAAACAAAGTAAATAAGAAAGTGCATCAGCGCATAGAAAAACGCGTATAGACCCAACATGCGACGAAACCGCATAAGCCAGTTAAGGCTGGTCAGCGTCTTTAGTGGCGTGATCGCAAGTGTCACTAATAAAAAACGAAGACCCCACTGCCCTGTTTCATGAGTCAAATGTTCGACAGGGTTAAATCCAAGGTTTGAGGTTACAAGGCCAATAACCAAAAGGAGAAAGGGTGTAAGGCACGCTAGAAAAACCGCAGGCTTTAACAGCCAGCGTTCGATTTTTGGCGTCGGCGACCACATATAAAGAAAAAGACCGGCCTAACTAGTGGTGTTCAGCGAGATCCATTCCGGCATAAAGGCTAGCAACTTCGTCATAGCCATTGAACATCAATGTGTCACGTTGGAAGAAATCACCGATTCGTCGCTCTCTATCTTGCCTCCAACGCGGATGTGAGACTTCCGGATTAACATTGGAAAAGAATCCATATTCATTTGGCGCAGACATATTCCATGATGTCTGAGGCTCGGTCTCAGTAAAGCGAATAGAGACAATAGATTTGATCGATTTGTAGCCATACTTCCATGGCACAACCAATCGCATAGGTGCGCCATTTTGATTCGGCAATGGTTTACCGTACATACCGACTGCCATAAACGACAACGGGTGCATGGCTTCATCCATTCTCAGCCCTTCACGATAGGGCCATTCTAAGACCCTCGTTTTTTGTCCTGGAAGCGGATTTGCTCGATCATAGACGGTTTCAAACGCGACGTATTTTGCATTACCGGTTGGCTCAAAACGCGACAGCAACTCCGACAATTGAAATCCCACCCAGGGAATCACCATTGACCAGCGCTCCACACAACGGAAACGGTATATACGCTCTTCAAAATCGAGCGGCTGGAGAATGTCTTCTAATGTATAGGTGCCGGGGTTATTGCACTCGCCTTCTACCGTGACGGACCAAGGATCTGTTGTCAGCGCAATGGCGTTTCGCGCTGGATCATCTTTGCCCGTGCCGAGCTCGTAAAAATTGTTATAGCCTGTCGCATCCTCATAACTATTTTGTTCTTCATCGACAGTCATCGTGTTTGGTGCACCGGCTATGCGATCTTGAAACTGCGCGATAGACGCCCATGCCAACTGTGGTAAATAACTCGCCATCGATAAGCCCAAACCGGTATGAATGCCCTGCTTCATGAACTTACGCCGATTGCGAAAAAGGCGCTCGTCCGTAACGGCTGCTTCAGTAACGGCGTTTGAATCTTTTGTTTTTATCAGCATGTTTTACATGGCCTTTTATTTCAGTAGCTTAGAAGCCCTACTCTACGCGTCAGTTCCCGTTCTATCTCAACGATTTTATTACCAATTCGTTAACGTCACCTGATAGACCAGGATGGTTCGATATGCGCTCGAGTTGCTTTTTCATTAGATTGGCACGATCTTCATCCATTTTACGCCATTTTGTCAGTGGTACAGCTAAACGAGACGCAATTTGCGGGTTAATATCATTGAGCTTAATTATTTGATCGGCAACAAATTCATAACCGCTGCCGTCTGCGTTATGCATGTTGTAAGGATTTAGCCCACAAAACCCACCAATAAGCGCGCGAGCTTTGTTCGGATTTTTGATGTCAAACGCAGGATGTTTGAGCAGAGATTTAAGCCTCGCTAAGCCACCCGGCTTTGTTGAAGCTGATTGAATACCGAACCATTGATTGACCACTAAACTCTCGTGCTGCCACTGTTTGTAGAATTCATCAAGAACCTCGTCACAGACCTTTCCAGCGTCTTCCCAGTCGGCGTTAACAATCGCAGTTAACGCGGACGATTGATCTGTCATATTAGTCGCTTCTCCAAACTGGGTTAGCGCAGCGCGTAGAGCTTGAGTGTCCTCAGTCAGCATCCAATAATTTAAACACACGTTTTTCACACTTCGTTGCGCGATTTGTTCTGAACTTGGCTCAAATGGCGCATCTGAGCGATTGGCCATATAGACGCGACTAAATTCCTTCTTTAGTGCCCCGGCCACTAACTTACGAACAGAGGATCGCGCCTCATAAAGTCGATCCAAATCGATTCGCTCTTCTAGCTGAGACAGCTCTTCTATGCTCGGCAAGCTGAGCATCTGTGCAACCATCGCCTTATCGAGTGAAACATCTTCGAGCAAGGTTTTGTAGGTGTCCAAGTAGGTGGGGTCGAGATTTGGCGCTTCTCCTAGGCGCAGTGCTTCTTGAGCGTTTTGGATAGCGAGAACGCCCAACCGCTGGCTTGCATCCCAGCGATTGAAGCCATCAGAATCAGATTGCATGAGTCTCTGTAATTCCACTTCAGATTGATCCAGCTCTAGCTTGATAGGCGCAGAAAAGCTGCGTAACAAAGATAGGGCCGGTTGCTCACTCAAACCCTCAAACACAAATTGTTGATCTGATTCTGTCAGCGTAATGACCGCTTGGCTCTCGCCACCTAACTCTGCCTCTGAGCAATGAAGAGGAAGATCGCCCTGCTCTCCTACCAATCCCATCTTGATTGGAATAACGAACGGCTGTTTGATTTCAGCTTCAGGCGTGGGTGGGCAACTTTGAACAAACCTAAGCGTCAAGGTGCCTGCATCTGCGTCGAAGGTGTTGGTCACCTTAACTTCAGGTGTGCCGGCCTGTTTATACCAATTTTTAAACTGGGTGAGATTCTGGCCGGACACCTCCTCCATACATGCTACAAAATCCTCAATCGTTACCGCTTCACCATCATGTCGCTCGAAATAAAGATCTGTTCCTTTGCGAAACAACTCAGGGCCGAGCAAATTAGCCTGCATACGCACAACTTCGCTGCCTTTCTCATAGACGGTCAACGTATAGAAGTTATTGATTTCCATATAGGCGTCCGGCTGCACTGGGTGCGCGAGTGGGCCAGCGTCTTCAGTAAACTGGTGCGCTCGAAGTACGCGCACGTCTTCAATTCGCTTCACCGTTCTTGAATTCAAATCGGCAGAAAATTCACTGTCTCGAAATACGGTAAAACCCTCTTTCAAACTCAATTGAAACCAATCTCGACAGGTCACGCGATTACCAGACCAATTATGGAAATATTCGTGGGCGACGACCGCCTCAACCCATTGAAATCGAGCATCAGTGGTGGTTTTTGGATTCGCGAGCACAGCGGAGGTATTGAAGATATTTAGGCCTTTGTTTTCCATTGCCCCCATATTGAAATCATCAACCGCAACGATCATAAAGATATCTAAGTCATACTCGCGCCCGTAGGTCTCCTCATCCCACTTCATAGCCGCTTTGAGTGACCGCATAGCATGCGCGCATTTATCGAGATCTTTCTCTTCCACATAGATCCGTATGCACACCTCTTTATTTGAGCTTGTGGTGAAACTGTCCTCAATATGCACAAGATCACTGGCGACAAGCGCGAACAAATAGGCTGGCTTTTTAAATGGGTCCTGCCAAACCACCTCTTTTAGACCATTATCCAAATCGGTTTCGCTTACCAAGTTGCCATTAGATAACAGCACTGGGTAGCGTTTAGAGTCAGCAACAATAGTGGTGGTGAATTCACTCATCACATCAGGTCGATCCAAGTACGGTGTGATTTTTCTAAATCCTTCGGCCTCGCATTGTGTGCAAAACATCGCACGAGACTTATAGAGTCCCATAAGCGACGTGTTTTTTTCCGGATGAATTTCTACCTCGGTTTTCAACGTAAACTGGTCTGGCACCGCCTGAAGCGTCAAACGATCATCACCGTATTGATAAGCACTCACCTCTTTACCGTCTATAGCCACAGATAGCACGCGCATATCTTCGGCATTTAAAACAATATCATTGCTTTTAGGTGCTGCTGAATCGGGGTTTCGCTGAATCTCGAGCTCCGTCGTAACTCGTGTCTCTGATTCACCTAGAACGACTTTCAAGCGCGTCTTATCAATCAAAAAGCTTGACGGCTGATACTCGGCCAAACGAATGGTACGGGAAGAAGCATCCTTAGAATTCATCTAGAAAACCCTTTTAACTATTTATTTATATTAGCTATTTTACCAATTACTGCTCGTCGAAGCATCAAACCCGTGCTCATTCCGGCGAACCATCAGTACCGCAAGATTTTTTTCCTCGGCAAGCGCCATGCCCTTTTCGGGGCCGGCAACCAAAAGCGCCGTTGCCCAAGCATCTGCCTCTATCGAAGTACTTGCACGCACCGTAACCGAAGCTAAATTGTGAGTTACTGGATACCCCGTCTTTGGATCAATAATATGACTGTATCGTTGATCATCCAATGCATAAAAATTGCGGTAGTCACCGGATGTAGCCAGAGCAGCATCGTCTAACTTTACAGCAGTCACGACTTGGCTAGCTACTAACCTATCGTCGGGGCGCTCTATACCCACGCTCCATACCTGATCTCGACCGTTTATACCTTTGGCGCGAAGCTCTCCCCCCACCTCGACCAAGTAATTATCGAAATTCTTGTCCGACAGTAGCGAAGCCACGCGGTCCACCCCGTAACCCTTTGCTAAGCCGGATACATTGATATAAATGGGAGTGTTGCGCTTACACAAAGCGGTATCCGTTAAATAGAGATTATCGATACCGGTCAATTCAAGCGCTGCTTCGATATCGCTAGCGCTAGGAGCGCTGTCTTCAATAGTCTCTTCGGTGCCAAAGCCCCAAAGATCGATCAGTGGACCGAGACTAATATCAAAGGCGCCATCGCTGAGATTAAATGCTCTCTGAGCAAACAGCACCACTGCCAGCGTCGGCGTCGAAACCTCGGTACAGGTGTTAAGTTCGGAATCGTTAAACCGGCTAATATCTGAATCTGATTTCCAATTGGACATTCGCGCATCGACGAGATCTAACTCTGCTTGAATTGCTTTATCCAGTTCGGCGTCGTAGCCAAATTCTGAATTTAGCTTCACCGACCAACTTGTACCCATTACTTGACCACGATA
The DNA here is from genome assembly GCA_964623085.1 of uncultured Porticoccaceae bacterium. GTDB lineage: Bacteria > Pseudomonadota > Gammaproteobacteria > Pseudomonadales > GM7GCV1 > CAZUTO01. The sequence continues at coordinate 146,683 of CAZUTO010000001.1, read as the reverse complement.
CTTGACCTCTACAGGTTGACTATCACAGGCAGCAAGCAGGAGTATTGGTAGGCTGATCGCCAATACTAGTAGTGAGGTTTTTACTTTCATAAATCTCGAATCTTAATGATATCTACTATATCTCCGTTGCTTTCACTACAATCGGCTGGTTTCTTTGGCTCCACATAGCCAATACGGTCTTCCGGCGATTTATGTTTTTCATCATAGGCAATGATCGCCTGCAAGATATGCTCTCGCTGCTCCCCCGTTACCAACTGCCCGTTATCCCACTTACCGAGCTCACAGGCTCGCTTTAAGCGGTCATATATTTCCGGGGTAATAGTGTTAATCAATTCATTGAGGTTCATAGCAACTCGATTAAGGTTCAACCATGTGACTTAAATAAGTGGTATACGACCGCGAGACAGAGCCCGGAAAGATAACCAACAATATGTGCAGTATCGGCTATCCCACCGCCACCGGCTAGCCAATCAAAAATACCAAAGGTACTGAGCAACATGTAGACCGTCATAAAGATAAATAGTGAGTTCATTAGGCGATAACCACATGCGGGATCTATCTTTTCCGCAAGCCAAATATAGGACAGTAGCCCAAAAACCACACCCGACATGCCACCGAAAAGAATGAAGTCTGTGCTGACCAACGCCTGGCCGGTATTGCTTATCAAGCCGGTTAAGAATACAACGCTCAACAACCGCCAAATGCCAGATTCTCTTTCTACTATGGAACCGAGATACCAAAGCGAAAGCGCGTTAAAAATACTATGCATGGGCGTAAAGTGCAGAAATATCGGTGTGATCAATCGCCACAGCTCTCCCTTAGCAATATCGCGAAACACTGTATCTGCTGCTCTTAATTGATCGAATTGATCCCAAAATGTCAGTGGTCGTATGACATTGTCACCAAGGTAATACAGGGCCGCACCAACAAAACACAAAGCTACTAATATGAGCGTCACGGGCGCCGGCCGCTCGCTAAAACGAAGGGCTGGAACTGCTGAGGTATTTGGTTTGGCGGAATCGGCTATGGTTTCCGGGTGCTCCATCCAATACTGGATCTGCGCCATCACAGCAGCGGCATCGAGATCTTCAGGCAGCCATAACACCTGAACATTGGCTTCCTTTGTAAAACGATGAATAACCTGTTGTTGGTGTAGCTGCTGATCGATAACAGAAAGGTCTATTTCAGGCGCAAAGGCTCCGGCTTTAATCCATCGCATAGGAATACGACAATCGTCGCGTTAGTGGTTCGCCCAATTCAACTTGCTTCGGCAAGTCGCGTAAAAGTCGTGTTCCACGGGGTGGAGTAATTGCAATTGCTGTTCCTTTTTTCGGATCTTAATTTTATCGCCTAATTCAGCCCCGACATATTTTTGTCCGTCAAAAACAAACTGCGAATCGACGTTATTATCAAACTCAACGAGAATCTCTATTTCGACACCCGCGTTAACAATAATCGGTCGACTGCTCAGGTTGTGTGGGTTAATCGGAACAATGTCGATGGCATCAAGACTGGGGTGAATAATCGGGCCGCCTCCAGAAAGCGCATAAGCGGTTGAGCCGGTTGGCGTTGATACAATTAAACCATCCGCACGCTGAGTGTAAACATATTGCCCATCGATACGAAGCGAGTGCTCAATCATCCGAATGGAGCCTCTAGGTTGCAAAACGATATCATTTAGAGCGATGCACGTTGCGATTTCTTTGTCACCACGAAGCAGCGTTGCTTCCAGCAAAAACCGGCGTGTCACTACTGAGTTACCGCGCAACACCTCCCCCACACCCTCCTCAAGTTTTTGAGGCACAATATCAGTTAGAAAGCCCAATCGGCCGCGATTGATTCCCAGGATTGGGATATCGAAATCGACAAAATCTCGTGCCGCTCGAAGCAAACTGCCGTCGCCGCCCACCACGACAATCAAATCGCAATTCGCGCCCATTTCCTTTCGAGTCGAAACGGAAATACCTTCGATGTCGTCATCGAGCATGGCGTTGTTTTCAATGGTCGAAGCGATCCCTTCTGATACCAAAAAACGCGCAAGGCGCGAGACAGTTGGTTTGATTGTCGGTTTATCGCTAGAGCCTACAATTCCGACTCTTTCAAAGATTTGCATGAACAAGCGCTTGTTATCAGTGAGGTTTGATTGCCAGGTTATTATTGTACGGCAATTTGCCCTATTGAGCCGTCATTAGTATTTATAAAAAGCACTTTTCAATCTATACCGCTTTTGACAGATAGCTTACAGATATTTCTTTGGCGCAAAAAAAAACATCCGACCCTAAGGCCGGATGTTTTTTATCAGATAAAAGGTAGAACTTCTTAAGCAACTTCGCTTGAGAATGCCTTTCTAAATCCGAATAGACCTGCCAAGGCTGAAACAAACAACCAAGCTGCTGCAGGTAGAGGTACAGCTGATACTTCAATTTCAACTAACCAATCATAGCTTACTAATGCACCAAGGGTTTCGATTCCGTCGCCCATGCCTGTGAGGGCTACGACACCTTGCAAGAAGTCATAAGTTCCTGCGTCAAGCGGGAAGGTGAGATCGACGTTACCGTCATCACTAAAGGAAAGAGGTGTTCCCATGGCGAGTACATTTGCCATACCTCCACCAAGCACTTGACAGCCCGCGCCCATACCAGTAGCACACTCGTTGATACCCATGCCCATTGTGACAGCAGGTTCTAGGCCTGATGTAGGAACGAGTGATTCGGCGCCCATTGCGGCGTCATCCGCAACAACACTAAAAGTGAATGTTTTATCATCCGCAGTCTCAGCATCAGGACTATCTGGGTTAGGACCATCAAATGTGAAGTTAGAGATGGTAAAGGTGATTGAATCTACTTGCTGACCATCGGCCACAGTAAACTCAAATGGATCAGTCTCACCGGCTCCACCCATGTCCGTCGAAAGCAAGCTTCCAGTAATGGTATTGGTGCCTAGATTAAGTGTCCCTACACTTTCTTCAATGCCCATTGCGGCGTTGAAATCGCCACCAGGAGCAGCTGACTCGTCAAATGTTAAAGCAGACGCACCAACAGACAATAAGCCTGCTACTGCAAAAGTACTAAGTTTAATTCCCGAATTCATTGAAAAACCCTCCACCCTTTTAAGGTCTAGTAATTAACGTTATTTGTAGTTCACGAATAAGGTTGAGAAATCATACATAAACTTTTCTTTAGACTCCATCACAAACTGACGAACGGATTAACAAATTTTTTAAACATAGAAGTAAGTTTTTATTAACACGCTGCAATGCGTTTATTTCACTGGTTTCAGCCGTTTTTATAAACCTAACAGCTGTTACCCTCTTATCGAAAAATCGAATTCTAGCTCTACTTAAGTTTTGCGTTGCTGAAGTGCGCCGCGGAACGTCCTATTTATTTATGAAAAATGATACAGGATTGCGCTCTGTCGTAATCCTATAATCGCAACTATATGGGGCATATGGCGCTTTGATGCTGCAATAGGGGTATATCGATACATGTCGAAGAGGAAGATTGGCGGACCGGACGGGACTACGATATTCATTTTTTCAAAATGAAATCACCCTAAGGGCTGCGTCGTCTTCGACTCCTCGTACAAGTTGCTGCGCAACTTAGTCGACCCGCTTCGCGGGTTCGAGTTGCAACCCATACAAAGGAATTTGGATTTTCAATGTTTTTGACTTCGAAGAAGATGGCGGACCGGACGGGACTCGAACCCGCGACCTCCGGCGTGACAGGCCGGCATTCTAACCAGCTGAACTACCGGTCCGAATTTCTTCGCTTCTAATACTTGTATGGTGGGTGGTACTGGAGTCGAACCAGTGACCCTCGCCTTGTAAGGGCGATGCTCTACCAGCTGAGCTAACCACCCTTTGGAAGAGGCGTGCATTCTAACTAAAGCTTTATTCATGTCAATGACTTTTGGATGCTTGCTTTAGCTGTACTTGGGCGATGGCTACCCGTACCATTTCTGGCCTTTAATATTGCTATAAAAAAACCGGCATGGAAATCTACAAAGAGTTTCATATAGAAGCAGCTCATCTGTTACCTAATGTGCCTGAGGGTCACAAATGCGCGCGTCTGCACGGCCACTCCTTTCTCGTCACAATATACGTGAGCGGAAAGCCGGACGAGACCACTGGTTGGATTATGGACTTTAGTGATATCAAAACGGCCTTTATGCCAGTGTTTGATGCACTTGATCACCGCTATTTAAATGACATTGAAGGGTTAGAAAACCCAACTAGTGAGAACTTGGTGAAATGGATTTGGAATAAGTTGATCGTGCATTTGCCTAACCTTAGTGGCGTGCTAGTGAAGGAAACCTGCACGAGTGGTTGCTTATATCGTGGTGAATAGAGTTAAAAAAGGGCGCTAATGCGCCCTTTCTCATTTTACCCAGCTATGCTGGTGTCCTCTCAACGTTAGACGTTAGGCAGCTTCAATAACATCTGGCGAATTTATCGCGATCGTTCTGGGCTTCATTGCCTCGGGAATCTCCCTAACAAGGTCAATGTGAAGCAATCCATTTTCAAATTTTGCCGTCGTTACTTCGACGTGGTCTGCTAGTTGAAATTTGCGTTCAAAATCGCGTGTCGCGATGCCCTGATGGAGATATTTCGCATCTTGGCGTGACTTAGATTGACCACCCGTCAGGCTCAAAACGTTATTCTCTTGCTCAATGCTCAGATCTTCAAGCGTAAACCCAGCTAATGCGAGCGTGATGCGATACTGGTTTTCATCAACCACTTCAACGTTATATGGAGGGTACCCGGTATTCGATTCCTTATCGGCAGCGTCCAACATACGCGCCATACGGTCGGCACCAATAACGGTTCTATATAAGGGTGAAAAGTCTAAAGTTCTCATTGTTCATATCCTCATGGTTAAGCAATATGTATAAACCCTTCCGAAGCAAGGGTTTTGGTTAGTGTTTGTGGGCCACATTGGCACCCACATATAGGAAATAGTGGCGATTTTGCCTTTTTCAACACTAGCTTTGAGTCTGATTGATTACAAAAATAAGAGGCAAGGACAAAATTGTCCCTTTAGTAATTAAAGTCTGCTTTAATTGGGGCTCAAGTAAGGAACTATCGAAGCAGTCCCTTGCTCTAAGTAGTTGATTAGTTGTTGGGGGATAAAAATTGATTAGCAGGAATCTTTGTAGAAGATCGTACCCTGTACTTGGCTTGCTACTTCTATTGGCAACATCTACCTCCGTCTCTCAGCCGTCGCCGGAAGCTGTAGAGCGGCTTCGCGAATCGGTACAACCCACACCTGAACAAGCACGAGCAGATCTCCAGAAGCTCGAGCAGGAACTTTATCGGGTCGAATCTGAATTTGATGCTTATGATTCTGCTGTGGCGGAAGTCAGTGCAGATATCGGGAATCGACTGGCTGAGCGCGGTTTTTACGCAGAAGCACTAGTCGCTTATCGACGATCACTGCACGTATTGCGGATCAATGAGGGTTTAGATAGCACGCGCCAAATCCCCATTCTCGAGAGTATCGTTAGCACCTATTTTAAACTGGGTGAGTACGATGAAACGCTCGGCTATCTTGATCGAATTTCTGATTTGTATTCGAAGTCCTACAACCCACTTAGCCGTGAGCTTATTCCCCACCTAACCGAGTTAGGCAACTGGCACTTCAGTGCCTATCAGTTTAGTAACGGCAATCGCATGAATCATTTAAATAGAGCCCATGAGGCTTATAGCACGATCGCTGATATACATTTCTTCGAAAAAATACCTTATGACCCTCAGGTCTATTCAGCACTAAGCAGTATCAAATTTGATCTCGCTTTGGAAAGCCAAGCCAACTCGATAAATAACATTGATTTACAGGTGTCTAGTACATCCGAAGCAACTAGGAGAATTAGAAACGCTCAACGGGAATTGGCCGCAAGCGAAGGTAGCGGCAGAACGGTACTGATGAGAGGCTTGGGGGCTGCTCAATCTACTTCTAACATTGAAGATGAGATTGTTGCACTGGTTCAGCTAGGAGATTGGGAGCACCTTTTTGGCAACAGTATGGCTTCGGAAGAACATTATTTGACGGCTTATCATCTATCCAAGGAGCTTTCACCTGACAGTGAGCTTTATACGCTTTTCGATGCCCCTAAACGTCTTCCTGAGTTTCACATATCCCAACACGTCGACGCACCTGAAAGAGGAAACATCACTTCTGTTCAGATAGCGACTAATGTGTCGAAATGGGGAGAAGCATTGAACACTAGGGTAATTCGTCGAGAAGGACAAGATCGTAATGTGGTCGCGGAACGTGCTGCATTACTTCGCGCCAGTGGTGCTACCTATCGCCCTCAGATTGTTGATGGTGAACAGGTTAGAACCGAAAACTTTAACCAGATCATCAGTATCCTGATATAGGGGTCATTCCGGTGCGCACACTAAAATTTACGCTGCTCCCTTTCTTTGCGATCTACCTCGTTGCTTGTGTTTCACCAACGAATAACTCGCCGATACCCACCATTCCCGCTCCTTCAGGCCTGCCTAGCCCGACCGCTGGCATCCCTACGCCTCCTACACCCTCTGGGAGTTCAGGAAGCGAGGGCGATGAAGATGAGCAATCTGAAGAATCAACGAGTTCGAGTGGTTCTGGCACGCCGCCGCCCACGGGTAGTGGCTTACCGGGCCTACCCGACGAAGGCTCGCCAGGATTTCCGGGCGAGGACGAAAGCACGGCTGACGCCGGCGATTCCGAAGAGCCCGACGGCTCTGGAACTGGTAACTCAGAAGAAGCTTCGGATACTCCCGTTTGGGAAACCTCAGATGCCTCTAGTGGTGGCGAAACTGGTGGTGATGCGGCATCCGGCGGCAGCGTTTTCACTGACGCAGATTTAGAGGATCTTGAACGTACTTTGGACGAGGCGCTAGGCACCTTCGACAGCGATATTCTGCGTGAACAAGAAAACGCGCGTACGAAAACCGGAAATGTGGGTTCTACCGGAGGACAATCTGAAGTAGAGGTATTTGCCGGCGTCGGCGAATTTGAGCGCGCTGGCGGCTCACTGGAAGAAGGCGATGAAACTCAGAGCGGCCAGGGCAGCGGGCCGCTGTTTAACGACGGCCCTCCCCCCTCCTCCAATGATGATGTCGTGGCTAGACAAATTCGAGAAGCAGCTGAACGCGAACCAGATCCCGAACAGCGGCGAATTCTGTGGGAAGAATACGAGCGATATAAGGGCGGCCGCTAGCAATGCCGATCTTACCTACTAGGTATATCATGCGTTATCCGTTCTTAGTGATGGTTTCATTTTTAGTTGCTGCCTGCTCTACGGTAGAGGTTCGCACAACGGATCTTCAACCGGCAGAGCTTCTGGAAATTGATACACCGGAAGAATTGTTGCTCGATATCGGTATTCAAATTTTTACACCTGATCTCGAGCACGTCCCAAGCGACGAAATTGTATTTGTTAGCGTAAGAGAATCCGAATCAATATGGGTCGCCCAGCAACTAAAGCGCACGCTTCAAACAAGCAATGCATGGGGCGCTGTGCGATTGGTGCCAGATGACCAAGTAATATTGGATTTACAAGTACAGGGTGAAATATTGCAGTCAGACGGTGAAACACTGACACTGCATGTAACAACTCAGGATGCTGCCGGAAGGGTTTGGCTTGATGAGGTGTATAGTCAGGTCGTCAGCCGCTATTCCTATGAACCAAACCAAGCGGATATAGAGCCCTTTCAGAACCTATACAATGACATATCTAATGATCTCTTAACCTTACTCAAAGGTCAGACGCTGGAGTACCGCGAAGATTTGCGGACGATAAGCTCAATCAATTTCGCGCGGTCATTTGCTCCAGAGGCATTTAACGCGTATTTAACTGCAGATGAAGATGGTTATTACCAAGTCGATCGATTGCCTGCAGAAAATGATCCACTGCTAGGCCGAGTAAAACAAATTCAATTCCGAGACCAAATGTTCGTTGATGTCTTACAGGACTACTATCTCGGATTCGCTGACAAGATGGATGACGCCTACCTTGAGTGGCGAGCTCAAAGTCATCGTGAAACCCAATTGATTCGGCAACTGGAAACCTCTGCGCGTGCGCAACGACTAGGCGGATGGCTTTCCATCATTGGAGGCACCGGTGCGTTATTTGGTGACTCAGCTATAACACAGACGGCAGGCGCGGTAGGCATATTTGCTGGTGCCGAAACATTGAGAAATAGCTTCCAAAACCGTGATGACGCCGCACTGCATATTGAAATACTCAGTGAGGTTGGCCGATCAATAGAAGCTGAACTCGAACCAAGTATTCTTGAGCTCCAAGATAGAACAATCACACTCACCGGAACTGTGCGAAATCAGTACGATGAGTGGCGGGACATTATAAGAGAAATATATATCCGCGAGACTGGATACTCACCAGTTCAGTCCGACATTGAACTTGATGTGGAGGAAAATGAGCTCTTATAACCAAATGACAAAGCGCTTAAAACTATGCCCGTACAATCAACACAACTGGATAAAAAAAACGACCAAACCGGCTCAACTGTTCCGCTCGGGGATCAAGCTTCTCCTGCTAACGAAGATTCATCGTATCTAGCAATTATATTAATCAGCGCGCTTTCTCTTGCCGCACTACTCCTTGTATTTTTACCTGCGCTGCTGAAGTCACCCCCTGCCTCAGAGGAGTCGGCTAGCAACGAAGTAACGACAGAGGAAGCCGTCGCTTCGGAGCCGAGCAATGTCGAACCAGCGAGCACAGCTTCACCAACAAGCGCCGGCACACAGACACCCTTTGCCGACGCACAGCGGCAGCAAGCGCGGACTGAGTCACAGACGATTCTTTCAGGCCTTCTCAGTGCCCTTAAACAACTAGAAGAGTTGCGTGTTGATGAATGGGCGGCAACGGAGAACGCCAGCATTCAATCCCAAGCTGATAGCGGTGACGAGGCATATCAAGACACCGCTTATGACGAGGCAGTGGCCAATTATCAGCAGGCACTCAACGAAGCTGAGTCTCTCATCGAAACTGGCAAAAGCAAAGCCGTCGAATACCTCGAACTCGCTAGAACTGATTTAGAAGACGGACGGGTATCCGAAGCAGTTTATAATTTGGAACTTGCTGCTCTTCTTGACCCTGATCTATCCGAGGCCGAGCAGCTGCTAACACGCGCAAAAGTTCGTGAAGAAATACTGAATTTGATCTCCTCTGCCGAGCAATTACAAAATGACGGTAAGCTTGAAGAAGCAAAAGCGCAGTACATTCAAGCTCAGGAGCTTGATCCCGAATTTGAAGGGATTGTAGAAACTATTAACAATATCAACAACGAGATCGCCGACAGGGATTATAGAATCGCTATGTCACAAGGTTTCTCTTATCTGTCGCAAGGCAATTTGGCAGCGGCGGAATCTGCATTTAGAAACGCTGGGGAAATTCGTCCAGGCAATCCTGCAGTCACAGATGCCCTGCAACAAATTGATGCTGCTAAGACTAACAACCAACGGCAGGTAAAGCTCGATGATGCTATCGCACTCGAGGCAACCGAAGAGTGGGCGGGAGCGTTAGAACTCTATAATACGCTCTTGGATCAAGACGCGACCTTGACTTCGGCCCAGCTCGGAAAAATTCGGTCCGAAGCAAGAGCTACTCTAAATACTGACATTCAGACCATTTTGGGCAATCCACTCGCTCTCCAAGATGAAAACAAATGGACGTCGGCCAATCAAGTATTTAGCGAGGCTAGCGGTATCATTGATCGCGGCCCAAAACTCATTAGTCAAATCGAGCAACTCGAGACGGTATTGAAACAAGCCCGAACTAAGGTCACTGTTGTGCTTTCAAGCGACAACCAAACCAATGTCGAGATTTATCGCTTGGGTAAAATTGGCGAGTTTCGTGAACATGCCATCGCCCTATTTCCCGGCCGCTATGTGGTCGTTGGAACGCGATCCGGGTTTCGCGATGTGCGAGAAGAACTCGTTATTGATGGAACCAAACCCGAAGTTGCACTTAACATTCAATGTGTTGAGGAAATTTGATGGCTAAATCAATCGAGTCGATTTCGCCAACTGAATTCCGGTCACCGGATCAGTTGCCGCCAGAAAAAAAATGGCAGTTTAAACCGCTATTTTTGGTGCTCGCTTTTCTGGTCGTTGCCATTTTATTTGTGCTCTATTTTTTGCTTACTGCAAAAGCCGTTTTGTTCGAGGTCAACGCTGACAATCCTCAGGTGCAAATTTCTGGTGGCCTTTCCATTCCTTTCGGTAATTCAACACTATTACTGAAGCGTGATTACGATATTGAAGTTAGAGCGGAAGGCTATGAGGTATATCAAGATATACTGAGTGTTACGAGCGATACGCCGCCACAAATTGCCTACGAGCTCACTCCCCTGCCAGGCAATCTCGCAATTTTAGTCATTGGCGATGAAGATATTCTTGCTTCGGCAGTTTTGACGGGCGAAACATTGGCCGAGCCAAGGAGTATTGATTCGTCCTTGTCGCTTCTTTTTGAGGATATTCCCGCCGGTATTTACCAACTTTCGGTCGATGCCGATTTATACAAAGAAGCTGTGATAGACGTCGAAGTACCAGGCCGAAACTTGACTCACGAGATCAACGTCGAGTTAGAACCTAACTGGGGCTGGGCCAGTATTGAATACGATCCAACCAACGCATCGCTATATGTGGACGGGACCGAGAAATCGGAAGCCGAGGAAGACACATTGAACGAAACGAACCCACCAGTGCGCGTCCGCGTAGAGGCCGGGCAGCATCAACTCCAAGTGTTACTCGACGGGTACAAACCTTTTACTAAGCAAATAGACATCGAGAAAGACGAAGAGATAGACCTCGGCGCCATCCAGCTGGAGCACGTTGACAGCCAAATCGGTGTATTAACTAACCCAGAAGGCGTAACCGTATTAGTGAACCAAGAATATGCAGGTGAGACGCCAATTGTCCTCGACCTGCTGCCCGATAGAGAGCATCGGATTGATCTATTTAAGTCTGGCTTTCAAGCAAAAACCGAGACTATTCGTGTCGAAAGAAATACTGAAACAGATTATAACTTCACGCTTAGCCCTGACCTTGTTCAGGTCAGCGTGAGTGTTCATCCAGAAAATGCAGATTTAAAAATAGACGGGCGAAGTATTCAATTAACTGGCAATCAAATTTCACTCCCAACGGTTAAGCACGACATCGAAGTTTCAGCGCCGGGTTACCAAGCGAAGTCTGTTGAATTTCTGCCCACTCGAGGCACACGGCAGCACCTGCAAGTTCGACTTCTCACTACAGAACAGGCTCTCTGGGCGAACATTCCGGCAAACTACGCAACTGTCGCCAAACAGGATATGAAGTTGTTCCGAGATGCCGGTGAGATCACCATGGGCTCGAGTCGCGGGGAACCCGATCGACGAGCTAACGAAACGAGTTGGCAGGCCGATCTAAAACGTCCGTTCTATATCAGTCTCACCGAGGTCACTAATAGCCAATACAAACTATATGAATCGGAACATACTTCGGGTCACTTTGAAGGGAATAGTTTGGATAGCCCAAATCAACCCGTTGTGAACATCAGTTGGCAACAGGCTGCGCTCTATTGTAATTGGCTCAGCGAAAAAGAAGGCCTGACGCCCTTTTACAAGACGGAGCGAGGATTCGTATCGGGTACCAACTCTAGTTCAACAGGCTATCGCCTTCTGACTGAGGCGGAGTGGACCTGGCTTGTGCGTTCGACGTCTACCGAATTCCCACAAAAATATATATGGGGAGACGCAGACACCCCTCCGAACGCCGTTGAAAATTACGCCGACCAGTCAGTCTCAGAGCTCATCAATTTTACTCTGGATGACATTAATGACTCTTATATCACCTCGGCTCCTGTACGATCATTTTCTGCGAATAGTAAGGGTGTCTATGATCTCTCAGGAAACGTCAATGAATGGATGCACGATTGGTATGCTCCTTCTGCGTACGATCCTAACCAAACAATTGCGGACCCATTAGGGCCAGAGCAAGGCGAATTCCACGTTATTCGCGGCGCGAGTTGGGCTCGAGGACATTTACCACAGCTGCGGCTAGCCTATCGAGACTATGATTCAACTGGAAGGAATGATCTTGGGTTTCGAATCGCACGCTATGCGATGTAAATTCTAGAAATATGAAATATCTTATTGTTTTTACTATCATATTACTTTCTTCGCTCTCTGTTTTTTCTCAAGAAACCGAGAACAGCGCTCCAGATGTTGCGCAACCTGCCTCGGCAGAAAATAATCCGCCGTCAAACGAAGCCGAGACAACTTCAAGCACAGACAACGAGCAATCAGATTTTGACGTATTTCAACCTTCCGAAGAAATTTCCGAAGATTTATCCGTGCCCTTTCCGGTGGATATCTAGCCCGCCAACATACAATGATCTAGGAACAGATAATGAAGCTATCCCTTAAAAACGAATTTGTGTTTCAGCTAGTCGCACTGCTCGTCTCGTTTATCGTGGTGCACGCCATATATATCGGCCTAGTCCGACCTCAGGCCCAAATTATCCTCGATGCTCGCGATGTATCAGTGGCAGCCGGGAATTTCATGGAGGCGGAGCGCTCACTCTGGGTTGTGCTCAAAGACTTCGAACAAGAAGCATGTTTTGTACTCGCATTTTGGGCCATTGCCATCATGGGCTTTAAAGCGAAGCTATTAACCGCGGAAAAGAAGCTTCTAGGGGAACCGCTCATTCAAGTGCCGACAGGTGCGCGCATTCTGCCAGAAGATGCTCGTTCTTTAAGCCGAGTATTGGAGAGCCTGCCGGGCGAGAATGCTAGTCGCTTACTTCCTCGCGCTCTGCGCGTTGCTTTACGTCGACTCGAAGCAGATTCTGGGATTCATGAAATATCTGCGGCAGTCAGAGATGTTTGCGAAAGCGAGTCACAACGGCTGGATACAGAACTGGCTATGATCCGCTATATTGCTTGGGCTATTCCTAGTATCGGCTTTATAGGCACAGTACGCGGGATTGGTAGCGCACTAGCTAATGCACATGAGGCGGTACAGGGCAATATAGCCGGTGTCACCGCCAGCTTGGGTGTCGCTTTTAACTCGACGTTTATCGCTCTATTGATCAGTATTTTTCTTATGTTCCTTTCCCACCAATTAACCTTGCATCAAGAAAGACTGGTGTTAGATGCCAATAGGTACTGTGACAATAACTTGGTTAAACACATTCAGGTTTAGGCAATAATGGCAACCTTCCTAGACCTATCAGATATCGGAATCACGATTAGTGGATTAGATGATACTCCGCAGCAATCGGCCGGTTATGCCTATTTGCCACAGGATAGTGACCCGCTGTTTGGATATGACGCCATTGCTGTTGCCAAATTGCATCCGACTCAGATTAACAACCGCTTTTGGGCTGATTTAAATACCGAACCAAGTTCACCAACACATCCAAAAGTCCGTCATCACGCAGACTTGGCTTGGTTTCATCTTAAAAATCTTAAGCCAAGCTTTGATGCGACAGATGTAAAAATGATTGTGCCCTCCTCTTACGATGAGGAGGCGCTTCAGTTGCTCGCAGGTGTTTGTCAGTCATTAGAAATTAATGTGACTGCGTTTATCAATCGAGCAGTGGCGAGCTGCATTAACTATGCTGATGACCAAACTCGCTTCACTCATGTCGACCTTCAACAACATCAGACACTGCTTACTTTCCTTGAAGTGCAAGACGGCCGGTTGCAGATTACCGAGAAAGATCAAATACCGGCCACAGGCCTCATTAGAATGCAGGATCGCTGGTTGCATGTTTTGCGGCAACGCTATATCACCGGATCACGATTTGACCCCATGCATTCGGGTGAAACAGAACAACAATTGTTTTCGCAACTCAATGAGTTCATTGCCGATGGTGAGAAGGACAAATTTGAATTCACCATCGCGCTCGATGATCAAAATTTGCAACAGTCCTTTTCTGTGGACGAATTCACCCAGCCATACAAGGATCTACTAACGGAAATTCGGGCTAAAACTGGAGATGCGCCTCTGGTGCTGGACAGTTATTTCGCCAGTCTACCCGGCGTTAACTCAAGCGAAAACATCACAGTTGCTGCACCAAAATCATCACTGCTTGGGGCGCAACAACTACTGAAAAGTGACGTTAACTCCGGTGATGAGATTGCCTATTTGTCCTCCGCGCAGATGGGCGGAACAGAGCCACACCAGGTAACCAGCAACGATACGAACGCTACTCTGGACACTAAAAAACTGCCGGCAACGCATATTTTGATTCAAGGTTTTGCATATGCTGGCAATCACTGCCACCTTGAGGTCGATGAAACCGCGCTTCGCTTGGTAAAGGATAATAATCCAGATCACGCCCATTTTCGCTATCAAGACGAACAACTAGAGCTGGGGCCACGCGGATTTGAACTTCAGATAAATCAATCGGCGGGCACGGAAGGCGACAAGTTATATCCTGGCGATATTATCTCGCTCGGAAAAGGAAGCGAGCCAATAACGGCTATCGCTTTGAAAGGCATGGATAAGTAAATGAAACGGCGACAGCCCAACGTATTTAATTTGTCGTTCCTTGACATCATGTCTTGTGGCCTAGGTGCGGCCGTATTGTTGTTCCTGATAATCACCCATAAAACGGATCGAACCTCAGAATTATCCCCAGATTTGAGTGCTGAAACATCTCTGTTGTCTGAAGAAATTCTTGCAGGACAAGAGAACCTCGCTCGTATCCGCAATACAATCAGTAACGTAGACGACGAATTAGCCGAAGCGCGTGGCTTGGCGAGGCAAATACAAGATGAAATTAACCGTCTGCTAGGCGAAATTGATCTATTAGGGCCTTCCGCTGAAGACGAAGTAGCGCGAATACAAGATCAAATTGCTCGGCTTGAGCAACAAAAGCAAGCGCTAGAGAACGAAAATAGTTCCGGAAATCGGGTGCGAGCGTTTGTCGGTGAAGGTGATCGCCAATATCTAACAGGCCTCAAGCTGGGTGGCGATTATGTGCTAATTCTGGTCGATAGCTCTGCGAGCATGTTAGATGAAACAATCGTAAATGTTATTCGACGTCGAATTCGTCCTGATGATGTCAAATTAGCATCAGCGAAGTGGCAGCAAACACTGTCGATCGTAGATTGGATCGTGGCTAATCTCGATCCAGGAACACACTTTCAGCTTTATTCGTTTAATGAAACGGCTAAAGCCGCTTTATCGGGTTCCGAAGGTAAATGGCTCGAGACAACGGATAGACCAAATATGACGCTCGCTATTGATAACCTCAACAATACTATTCCAGAAAACGGCACGAGCCTCCATAACGCAATGGACGTCATTGGTTCGTTAAGCCCTAGACCAGACAATGTATTCTTGATCACCGATGGCTTACCCACGATGGCAGAGAGCCCAAGGGGCAATACAGTGTCGGGAAACCAAAGATTGGGGTTTTTTCGAGCTGCTACAAGGGATTTACCTAGAAATACGCCTATAAATACACTACTTTTACCTATGGAAGGTGATTTACTAGCAGCTTCGGCCTTTTGGGGACTGGCCGTCAATACGCGAGGTTCTTTCATTGCTCCACCTAGAGATTGGCCATGAGTAAGTCTAGGCGCTCAACAGAAGACACTAATGTATCCTTCTTGGATATCATTTGCTGTGGTTTTGGCGCCATCGTACTGTTGATCTTCATCATTCAGACGGGCCAAGTGGAAGTACTTGAAGAGTCCGATGCTGACGACAAGGGCCGTGTAAGAAGTCTACAAGAGGAGCTTTTCAGTATTCGTGGCGAAATCGATTATCTCGAGAGAGAGTTGAATGCCAAACAAGAGCAATTGGGTTTGGAAACTGAAGCTGTGGCTATCCTACGCGGGAAGTTTGATCAAACGCAGCAAAACCTAACAACGGTAAAATCGACGAGCATCGACCAAGAAGATGAGCTTTCAAATCTAGAGACGGCTTTGCAGAGCCTGACAGCGGAAATGCAAAGACTTCTGGGCGACTTTCATCGTCGTCGCGACAATGTCATTGGCGGTATCCCTGTCGATTCCGAATACATTATCTTTATCATTGATACCTCTGGCAGCATGTTTAACTTTGCTTGGAACCGCGTCATTGAAGAAGTGACTAATATTCTAGACATTTACCCCACGGTTAAGGGCATTCAGATAATGAATGATCAGGGGCAGTATATGTTTGCCAGCTTTAGAGGACAGTGGATTGAGGACACGCCGGCTCGCAGAGGAATTATTCTCCAACAGCTCCGTGTTTGGAACCCGTTTAGTAACAGTAGCCCAGTTGAAGGGATTAACGCCGCCATTCGCGAGTTTTATTCACCAGATAGAAAAATTAGCCTCTATGTGTTTGGCGATGACTATACCGGTCAGCGCTTAGAACCCGTATTAAATACCGTCTCGGCACTAAATCGCGCCACTCCCGATGGTGAGCCTAGAGTCAGAATACATGCCATTGGTTTCCCTGTGCAATTTGCGGCAAACAGTAATACCGTTATTCCCTTCGCGGCGCTTATGAGAGAATTGGCACATCAAAACGCCGGGACCTTTGTCGGGTTAAACGATTTCCGATGAGACAAGAATAATGACATTCGTACGCTTGGCCATACTTTGCTTTCCTTTGTTTTTGGTTAGCTGTGCTTCCACCTATAGTATCGATGGGGAGTACCCTTCCCCGCTTGTGGAACCCATTCCCGTCTATCTTGAATTACATTTGGATAGCGATTTCGTTAACTATGTGTATGAAGATGATCGCGAAGAATCGGACGTAACAATCGAACTTGGCAGCGCACAGCAGGTGTTATTCGAAACAATAACGGATGCTATGTTTACGGGAAATGAACCAGCGCCAACATTAATGATGACGCCATCCATTGACGAATTCCAATATGCGGTACCGCGACAAACCAGCTCTCAGATATACGAGGTTTGGATCAAGTACCGTGTTTTAATACAAGAAGCAGATGGTAACCCCGTTGCTGACTGGATTATTACCGGTTACGGCAAAACACCCACCGCACTTCTTAAACGACCCGGAACAGCAATTAATGCGGCTACTAATATCGCATTGCGAGATATTGGCACTCAGCTGTCTATCGGTTTCAAGCGGCAGCCAGATATCGCTCTTTGGCTGTCCAATAATGTTGAGGCATCTCCACTATGAATATCTGTAGATTATTTCTTCTTCTATTTATAGGTTCTGCAATGGTTGGTTGCACTACGGTGACTATCGACCAGATACGTTTAGACAATACCCAAATCGATCCCAGCAAAGATACTATCGTCGTACTAGGACGCCATCATTCTTCTGAATATGAGACTGAGCCCAGCCTAGTCAGCTGTGTCGGCAGAAAACTAAAGTCAAATATCGGTGGTGGACTCAATGTTATCGACGAGACCGAATTCCAAAATGCGCTCTACCCGTGGTTTGAACCTAGAACGGCGCCTTTAAATCTTGAGAAATTCATACAGATCCTAGACCAACCCTATGTAGAAGATGCGCTAAAACAGCGCAACGTCAAATACATGATTTGGATTGAGGGTGGCACTGAACAAACTAGCAGTGGCGGCACGCTGAGCTGTACGATTTTACCTGGTGCAGCGGGCTGTTTTGGATTTGGGGTATGGGAAGACCAAAGTAATTACGAAGCAAGTATATGGGATTTTCAAGAAACGAATGAAGTTGGAAGAATCTCCACAGACGCTCAGGGCACCTCATATCTCCCTGCGATTTTTATTCCAGTGCCACTTTTAGCTCGCGTCCAAGCTAATGCTTGTGACGGCATGGGCGATCAGATAGCTGATTTTTTACAATCCTCCGAGGAGGCTAGCTAATGATGAATCAATTACGAAAACATCAGATTCAAGCCAGCGTTTTTCTGCTTTTGGCAACTTTGTCTTTTAATCTTGTCGCCGAAACTGCGGAAGAGCGAAGAGGCAGGGAGGCGCATGAGCAACTTTCGGAATTCACTCATTTTTACACCGATGAAAAAGTAAATGCCTACGTCCGTGAAATAGGTGAGAAACTTGTAGCAAATAGCGAATGGGCAGACCGTGAATTTCACTTTTTTATCGTGGATAGCGGAGGAATCAACGCGTTTGCTATTCAAGGCGGCTATGTCTACATTAATCGAGGACTATTGAGTTACCTGACTTCCGAAGCACAACTGGCTGCTGTGCTTGCTCACGAGATTGCTCATGTTACAAAACGACATACAGCGCGCCAAACGCGACAGCAAACCCTCGGTGGCGTTGCTGCCTTTATTGCATCTCTAGCGACGTTTAACGGCGATATTGGAGACGCAATACGATTGGAGAACTCTGTAAGAGTGAGTGGTTTTGGTCGTGAAATGGAATTAGAGGCCGACGAATTTGGCGCCTCCTATTTATATAAAACAGGCTATGACCCCGAAGCACTCGTTGAGGTCCTAGGAATTCTCAAAGACCACCAAACGTTTAGCGCTTTACAATCAAGAGCCGCAGGCGGATCACCACAGACCTACCATGGGGTTTTTGCTTCCCATCCCCGCAATGATCAGCGACTGCGTGAAGTCATTGACCAAGCTGGGCAACTGCCACCTGGTGAGGCCTTTGTGGGCCGCACAGAATTCAGACAAATCATTGATGGCATCGTATTTGGAGAGAATGACAATAGTGTTCGACCACCAGGCTATGAACGATATGCTAGCCGCGGTCTGCGCGTCACTTTCGCCTACCCCGATTCTTGGCAGCAGTCCATTAGCGGTCAAACCATCATGCTGAACTCGGACGAAGGAATTGAATTGCATATTAATGTCACCAGACCGAGCGATATTAGCTTGCCTGCAGAAGAGTTACTTCTTTCGGAGCACCAGATTACCGACCTAACCGATGCTGAAGGCGTCTACGATGAAGATCGCGCCGAAGAAGACGAGGCTTTAATGGGTATTGAAAAAGCAGAAGATGGTGACAAGCGTGTAGCCTTAGTAAAGCTCGGCGCTAACGCCTATTTTTTTGAATCTCAGTCTCCGTCTCCACTGTCAGAAGAAGCCGACGAAGCCATCGTTAAGGTTATTCGCAGCTTTCGTCCTGCGGAGCCGAGCGACTTTCCACCTAGCGATATAAAGAATGTCACTTATCGTCAACTGGCACCGGGAGAAACGTTCGCCGAACTCGCTCAGGCACAGTCACTCGGACGCTATACAGAAGATTTCCTTCGACTAATAAACGGGTATTACCCTCAGGGTGAAGCGCAGCCAGGAACTTGGATTAAGACCCCAGAGTAGAGGATCATTCACCGTCAAGAGAGATGAAACTAGTTGGATATTAGCGAACCACGTAAAGCTGCACTATATAAAGCTATTAGCGATCCAATTATGAAACGAAGGATCTCTGTCGCTATGTCTCAGGAGGTATTGGGCGCGGCAAATACAAAACAACTCGACGAACTCTTTTATAAACTAGAACGTGATATCTGGATTCAAGTAAAAGCCGCGCTGGATATATCAGATTTGCAAATCAAAGCAGAAAAAACGCCCGCCAAAAAAACATCAGAATCGTAACCAAGCAAATTAACTTTACGATCGCTGGCGGAAGATGGAAGCAGTCATCTGTAAAGAAGTGAAAAAATAAAAGAGCCGCTCAAAAGCGGCTCTTTGGTACTTGGTCGGAGTGGCCGGATTTGAACCGACGACCACCACACCCCCAGTGTGGTGCGCTACCAAACTGCGCTACACTCCGAATTATTCGATACGAAATCTTATTTGGGGCGTGAATAATACCCTAGGGGACTGCGAACTGAAACGACCTAACTTAGGTTTTCAAGTATTTGAGCAAATCATTTAATTCCTTGAGTAGCTCGTCAATGATTTGTTTCTTCTCACTAATATCTTGCTTATTGGAGTCGCTCGTTAATCGCGCTATAGCTCCACCGATAGTGTAGCCTTGCTCATAAAGAAGCGCGCGTATCTGGCGTATTAGCACCACATCTTGCCGCTGATAATATCTGCGATTACCGCGGCGCTTTACCGGGCTCAAGTTTGGAAATTCTTGTTCCCAATAGCGAAGCACATGCGGTTTAACATCACACAACTCGCTCACTTCACCAATAGTAAAGTAACGCTTGCTCGGGATCGGCGGTAATTCGTTATTTTGACTTGGTTCTAGCATAGCTCTCTACACGGGCACGTAATTTCTGGCCTGGCCTAAATGTCACAACACGTCTGGCAGAAATCGGGATCTCTTCACCCGTTTTCGGGTTCCGACCGGGGCGAGGGTTTTTCTCCCTCAATTCAAAGTTACCAAATCCAGAAAGCTTAACTGGCTCATTAGCTTCTAGTGATTCCTTAATTCCCTCATAGAAAAGCTCAACAATTTCTTTTGCTTCTCTTTTATTTAATCCGAGATCATTAAACAACATTTCTGCCAAATCGGCTTTTGTCAGCGCTGAATTCATTGTCTATCCAATTTTATCTTTGACGCGCGTTGTGACGCTTATTTAAGTGGCTAACTAGCTCTTCCACTTTTTCAGTCACAAGTTCGTCGTTTAGAGTGCGGGAATTATCTCTGAACGTCAAGCCTAACCCTACACTTTTTTCATTATAATCAATACCCTGTCCCTCATATATGTCAAAAATTCTAGCCTCGACCAATAAATCCCCACAGTAATCATGCACTTCAGCTAATAATTCACCGACAGGTAGGGCTTTATCAACGACCAACGCCAAATCACGACGCACGGCTGGATACTTAGAAAGCGCTGAAAAATGAGGAACAGCCTGCGCTCTTACTGCGTTTTCTTGCAATTCAAATACAAAGACAGATTGGCCAAAATCTAGCAAAGCTTCCAACTTAGGGTGCACTTTTGCCAACCAGCCTACTGACCGTCCATCCAGTCTTATCCGGGCGGATTGACCGGGATGTGCCAGCCCGCCCCACTCCCCTGGCTCGCAGTCAATATTCCGCCCAAGTAAAAGCTCTACTTCGTTCTTTAAATCGTAAAAATCTAGCTCCGCTACATCATTCGCCCAGCCTTCTGGTCGCCGAGAACCCGTTAACAGCCCTGCGACACGATTTTCCTGCGTCATTTCACCAGATTCTGTCGGAATAAATACCATACCTGATTCAAACAATCGTAAATCAGAGCGCTGTCTATTGAGATTGTATTGCGCAGCCTTCAAGACACCTGGTATCAGCGACACTCGCATAACTGACATATCTTCAGCAATCGGATTTTGAACAGATATTGTTGGTTTATTCTGAAAACAGAGCTGGTGCAGCTCCGGTGCGATAAAACTGTATGAAATCACTTCTCTAAAACCACGGCTAACGAGCTGCTCCATATAAGAACGTCGAGAAGCAAGCGTCTCCGAACGCGCTTCGATATGCTGAGCTGCTAATAGCGTACGTTCAGGAAGCTTGTCATAACCGTAGATACGAGCTATTTCCTCTACCAAATCTTCTTCTATCTGGAGATCGAAGCGCCAACTAGGCGGTTTAGTTAACCAGCGATCTTTGCTCGATTCGATAATTTCTAACCCAAGCCGCTGCAAAATTTCTTCGACTTGTGTGCCTTCAAACTGACAGCCTAGCAACTGTTCTAAACGCTTCAACCTAATCTCAATACTTTCTAGGTTATTGTTATAGGTATTTGTTTTTGTTGATATTGTTTTACCTGCTTTGCCGCCAGAAATAGCAATCAATAGTTCCGTAGCGCGCTCAATAGCAATTTCTTGGAGAGCTGGGTCAACACCACGCTCGAAGCGATGCGACGAATCGGTATGCAAACCATAGGCGCGGGCTTTACCAGTAATAGCTAGGGGATTAAAAAACGCAGACTCAAAAAACACATCCGTTGTTGATTCCGTTATTTCAGAACCTTTTCCGCCCATGATTCCGGCCATTGCTAATGGACCATTTTGATCAGCTATTAGCAACGTTTGATCATCCAAAGTGACGGTCTGACCGTCCAATAATGCAAGCTCTTCCCCTGCCTGCGCATAACGAACATCAATCTCGCCCGTCAATTTAGTCAGATCGAACGCGTGCATTGGCTGCCCCAACTCGAGCATAACGTAGTTCGTAACGTCTACCGCAGGATGAATAGAGCCGATATCGCTACGAGCCAAGCGGTCTTTTATCCAGTCTGGCGTTTCTGCACTGAGATCCACACCCTCAATGACTCTTCCCACATAGATGGGACAGGCTTCTTCGGCCGTTAACTTGACGGGGAACACCCTATCCGTTTCTGCCGACACCGCCGATATTTGGGGTTCTGTTAAATCTGTACTCGTAAATACGCCCACATCTCTCGCTATTCCTTGGACACTCAAACAGTCCGCGCGATTAGGCGTCAAATCTATATCGATGATTTTGTCGTCTAGCGATAGTGCCTTTCGGACACATTCGCCAATTGGAGCTCCTGATGGCAACTCCCATAGGCCGCTAGAATCGCCGGCGACTCCTAGCTCTTCTCGCGCGCAGAGCATCCCGTCTGACTCCACGCCTCTGAGCTTTGCTTTTTTAATTTCAAAATCACCGGGCAGCTGAGCACCCACCTTGGCTAACGGAACGCGAATACCCTTCCGAGCATTAGAGGCCCCACAAACAATTTGCAAATGCTCTGTGCCATCATCAACTTGGCAAACTCGAAGCTTCTCGGCATCTGGATGTGGCTCTATAGCCACGATCTCTCCAACCACAACCCCTTTAAATGATTGCGCTACGGGTTCAACAGCATCCACTTCTAGTCCGGCCATGGTCAGCTTTGCGACCAATTCATCGGTGCCGATATCTGGGTCGACCCACTCACGTATCCAGGATTCACTGATCTTCACGACACCTACTCCTAAAATTGCTCGAGGAATTGCACGTCGTTCTCAAAGAACATACGCAGATCACTAACGCCGTAACGCAACATCGCCAACCGTTCTACGCCCATCCCAAAAGCGAACCCGCTGTATTTTTGATGATCAACTTCGACCGATTTAAAGACATTGGGATGAACCATTCCGCATCCCATAATTTCTAACCATCCCGTGCGTTTACAAATTCGGCATCCCGCCCCTTCACAATGCGTGCACTGGATATCCACTTCCGCAGAGGGTTCTGTGAAAGGAAAATACGACGGGCGAAATCGAACCGGCAAATCGGTTTCAAAAAACGATTTCAAAAACTGACTAACTGTACCGCGAAGGTCCGCCATACTGATTCCTTCGTCAACGACCAAACCCTCGACTTGGTGAAACATCGGCGTGTGAGTGATATCTGAATCACAACGGTAGACCCTTCCCGGGCAAATTACTTTTATAGGCGGATCACGGTCTTCCATCGTACGAATCTGCACAGGCGATGTGTGCGTGCGTAATACAAAGCTCTCATTTTTATTAGACTCTTTGAGGAATGCCGAATCTATGTAGAAGGTATCGTGCATCGCGCGTGCTGGATGATGAGACGGAATATTCAAGGCTTCAAAGTTGTGGAAGTCATCTTCAATCTCAGGCCCGCTCTCCACTGAAAAGCCGGCAGTCGCAAAAATATCGTTGATTCTATTCAGGGTTCGCGTCACCGGATGTAAGCTACCTAGTTCCCCGCCTCTGCCTGGCAAGGTCACATCAATG
This sequence comes from uncultured Porticoccaceae bacterium, assembly GCA_964623085.1. Taxonomy (GTDB): domain Bacteria; phylum Pseudomonadota; class Gammaproteobacteria; order Pseudomonadales; family GM7GCV1; genus CAZUTO01. The sequence continues at coordinate 123,106 of CAZUTO010000001.1, read as the reverse complement.
GTTTCTGATGAAAGCTTCGACTCCATTGCGGCAGAATCAAGCGCTGATTTACGTGCGTCTATTGCATCGGATACAAGCTGTTTAGCTTCATTGATTTTGGCACCAGCCTCGGGACGTTCTTCCGGAGATAATTGGCCCAGCCCTTTAAGCAACGCTGTAAGCTGTCCTTTTTTACCCAGTTGGTTTACGCGAATATCCTCAAGTGACTTGAGATCATCGGCTTCTTCAACTGCTATTAACGCAGCAGACTGTAGCTCTTCCAAACTATTCATTCGTTTCGAACCTAAATCGAAAAAGGGAAAGAGCCTTCGCCCTTTCCCTTTATGAGTATCAACCAGTCATAAACTGGTAGACTTATGCTAATGCGGCCTTGGATTGCTCTACTAGCTTACCAAATGCATCTTTGTCATGAACTGCCAAATCTGCCAATACTCGGCGATCCAGTTCTATCTCTGCTTTTTTCAAACCTGCAATAAACTGGCTGTAAGTCATTCCTTCTGCTCTTGCTTGAGCGTTAATTCGAGTCACCCAAAGCTGACGGAAAGTACGTTTCTTGACCTTCCGATCACGATAAGCGTACTGACCTGCTTTTGTTACCGCTTGTTTTGCAACACGATAAATACGACTACGAGCACCGTAATAACCCTTGGCTTGCTTTAGTACTTTCTTGTGACGGGCTTTTGCCGTCACTCCACGTTTTACGCGAGGCATTTCCTATTCTCCTATATAAATCTGATTACTTGGCGCGAAGCATGCGATCGACATGGATAGCATCTGATTTATTCAGAATGCCCGTTCCACGCAACTGGCGCTTACGCTTGGTCGTCATTTTGGTGAGAATATGGCTTTTGAAAGCCCGCTTGTGTTTATAGCCGGCGGCAGTTTTCTTAAACCGCTTGGCTGCACCTGAGTGCACTTTTGCTTTTGGCATTTTAAAACTCGCATTGTTTTAAGGCGGAAAAATCCGCTCTGTTAATAAAATTAGAAGAACTAAACCTTATTTCTTCTTGCTTTGAGGAGCGAGAACCATAATCAGTTGGCGACCTTCCATTTTTGGATATTGCTCAACTGTGGAAATCTCTTCAAGGTCGGTTTCGATACGTTTCATCATATCCATGCCGAGCTCTTGGTGAGCCATCTCGCGACCGCGGAACCTAAGGGTTACCTTGGCCTTATCCCCATTTTCTAGGAAACGGGTCAGGTTGCGTAGTTTGACCTGATAGTCGCCTATATCCGTATGAGGACGGAATTTCATCTCCTTGACTTGCGTCTGCTTCTGTTTTTTCTTGGCTGCAGCTTTTTGCTTTTTAGCCTCGAACACAAACTTTCCATAGTCCATGACTTTGCACACAGGCGGTTCACCCATGGGCGCAATTTCTACAAGATCTAACGACGCTGTCGCTGCAGCTTGTCTTGCCTCTTCGATGGTGACCACACCTAGTTGCTCACCCTCTGCCCCGACGAGCCTTACTTCGCTCGCTTCTATTTCTTCGTTAATGTTGGGCCGCTTTGCTTTCTCGCGGTTAATAACGCTTACTCCAGTTAATCTTCAGAGTCTCTACCTCGTTGATTGATGTCACTTTGCAATAATTCAGAAAAAGCCTCGATAGACATGGAGCCTAAATCTTCTCCACTTCTAGAGCGTATCGCTAGCTTACCGGATTCAACCTCTTTATCTCCTGCCACTGCGAGATAAGGAACCCTCTGAATTGTGTGCTCGCGGATTTTAAAGCCGATTTTTTCGTTTCTCAAGTCGAGATTGACCCGAAATCCCTTTTCTTGCAATAAGTTACGGCATTTTTCGGAATATTCGGCCTGTTTGTCCGTAATATTCAAAATAACGACCTGATCGGGTGCCAACCATGCCGGAAATGCGCCTTCATAGTTTTCAATCAACATACCGATAAATCGCTCAAAACTGCCAAGGATAGCTCGGTGCAACATGACAGGTACCTGACGCGATCCATCTTCCGCTACATATTGCGCATCGAGCCTTCCGGGCATAGAAAAATCGACTTGAATAGTGCCGCACTGCCATACTCGCCCAATGCAATCTTTCAATGAGAATTCAATTTTCGGGCCGTAAAATGCACCCTCTCCTGGCAATATCTCAAAAGGGAGCTCTTTGGCATCCAACGCATCTGCGAGCGCTTTTTCCGATTTATCCCAAACCTCATCCGAACCCACTCTCTTTTCGGGACGAGTTGAAAGCTTGATCAACACTTCGTCAAAACCAAAATCGGCATAAACTTCATAAAGCAAATCGATAAAGGTCGCGACTTCATCCTGAATCTGAGACTCGGTACAAAAGATATGCGCATCGTCCTGCGTAAAGCCACGCACGCGCATGATGCCCTGCAGTGTTCCTGAGGCCTCGTTGCGATGGCAGCTGCCAAATTCAGCAAGACGTATAGGCAGCTCTCGATAACTGCGCAACCCTTGATTGAACACCTGAACATGACAGGGGCAGTTCATTGGCTTAACGGCATAATCTCGGCTTTCTGATTCCACAGTAAACATGTCTTCGCGGAATTTGTCCCAGTGTCCTGACCTTTCCCAGAGTGTGCGATCGACGACCTGCGGTGTCTTTATCTCTTGGTAGCCATTCCTATATTGCACATCTCGCATGTACTCTTCGATAGCCGTGTAGATGCTCCAACCTTTTGGATGCCAGAACACCATACCCGGCGCTTCTTCTTGCAAGTGAAAGAGGTCAAATTTTTTCGCTAGCTTACGATGGTCACGCTTGACCGCTTCTTCGAGGAAGTTCAGATGGGCTTTTAACTGCTTTTTATCGGCCCATGCTGTGCCGTATATGCGCTGAAGCTGCTTGTTGTCGCTATCCCCACGCCAATAGGCGCCAGATACTCGCATTAACTTAAAGTGTTGACAGAAGCTCATATTGGGAACATGCGGGCCGCGACACATATCCACATATTCTTCATGGTGATAAAGGCCAGGCTGATCTGAGCGATCTATATCCTGCTCGAGGATCTCAATCTTGTATGGTTCAGAGCGCGCGGCAAACGTATCCAGGGCCTCTTGCCAACCGACTTTCTTTTTGACGATCTCGTAGTTAGTGTCAGCGAGATATTCCATACGCCCTTGCAATAGCTTAATGTCCTCATCAGTCAGCTGATGCTCGAGATCGATATCGTAATAAAACCCATTTTCAATGGTTGGGCCGATAGCCATTTTCGCATCGGGCCATAGCTGCTTCAGTGCATGACCAAGCAAATGCGCACAGGAGTGACGGATAATTTCCAGGCCGTCTTCTGTTTTTGGCGTGAAGATCTCCAACTCAGCATCTTCGGAAATAAGATCAGACGCATCAAAACGCTGACCGTTTACACGGCCACCAAGTGTGGCTTTGGCAAGGCCGGGGCCAATATCAGCTGCGACATCCAATACAGAGACAGGGTTTTCAAATGTTCGTTGGGAACCATCAGGAAGGGTAATAACAGGCATAATTTAATCTCAGTGGTGGCCCTCACGAAAGGCCACATGACTATCTCTTATTGGCTTTATTTGCGCTATCCAAAAAATATCCCGCCTATTGCCGTCGCAAAAAGCGGTGCGGTATCACAAATGCATTGGTACGACCGAGTGGACTCGAACCACCGACCCCCACCATGTCAAGGTGGTGCTCTAACCAGCTGAGCTACGGTCGTACAATATCCCTATCCATGCAGGATGGGCGCGCAATTCTATCGACTCCTACCACGTCTTACAACCAGCGCTTAGCGACAAAAATACGGCCAAAGTATGAACGATAGATAGGGAGCCAATTCGACGTTTGGTTCGATACAGGCAATAAGGTATGAGCAAGCTCATCAATTGTCCGCGTAAGACGAGCAACAGCATTTATCAAGATATTTGAATCAACTTTTCTCGCAATTCTGTGATTTTGTCTCGCATAAATCCGGCTTGTTCAAATTCGAGATTCTTCGCATACGTATGCATCAAGCCCTCCATCTCGGATATTTTTTTTAGGACCTCCTGCGGTGTTTGTAACTCCTCAGGCCTACTAAGGTAATCGTAATCTACCTCTAGCTCCGCGGTCGCACTAAGTTTTGCTTTGCTCTTCTTTCCTGGAACAACTCGGCTGCCCTCCATAATATCTGAGACCGAATGCTGTATACCTTTCGGCGTAATCCCTTCTTTTTTGTTAAAGGCAATTTGTACATCGCGGCGGCGCTCAGTTTCATCCATTGCACGCTGCATAGAACCTGTGACTCGATCAGCATAGAGCACTGCTCTACCTCTAATATTCCGGGCTGCCCGACCTATTGTCTGAATAAGGGATCGTTCTGATCGCAAAAAGCCTTCTTTATCAGCATCCAAGATAGCGACTAACTCTACTTCCGGGATATCCAAGCCTTCCCTCAGCAGATTAATCCCCACCAACACATCGAATTCTCCCAGACGAAGATCACGGATTATTTCTACACGCTCAACAGTATCAACGTCAGAATGCAAATAACGCACACGAACGCCTTGCTCAACCAGATAGTCAGTCAGATCTTCAGCCATGCGCTTCGTTAGCGTGGTAATCAAGACCCTAGACTGCCTTGTGACTACATCCCGAATTTCACCTAGAACATCGTCAACTTGACTCGTTGCCGGCCGTATTTCGATCGTCGGATCAACCAATCCTGTAGGACGCACTATCTGCTCTACCACTTGGCCAGCATGTTCTGCTTCGTAATCAGAAGGTGTCGCTGAAACGAAAATGGTTTGTGGAGAAAGACCTTCCCACTCTTCAAACCGCAAAGGTCGGTTATCAAGTGCAGAGGGAAGACGAAAACCGTAGTGAACCAGTGTCTCTTTTCGGGAACGGTCGCCTCGATACATCCCACCTATTTGGGGTACTGTCACGTGAGATTCGTCAATAAATAGCAGTGCATCTTCCGGGATATAATCGTACAACGTTGGCGGCGGCTCACCGTCGTTGCGGCCTGACAAATATCTCGAGTAGTTTTCAATGCCGTTGCAATACCCGAGCTCTCGCATCATTTCTAAATCATATTTAGTCCGCTGTTCCAATCGTTGCGCCTCAACAAGCTTGTCTTCGTCACGCAAGTATTTCAGCGTTTCCTTAAGCTCCACTTGAATACGATCGACGGCCTCAAGAATGGTTGATCGCGGCGTGACATAATGGGATTTCGGATAAACCGTCACACGAGGAACCTCGCCGCGCGACTCACCGGTCAGCGGATCAAAGATACTGAGTCGCTCAATTTCATCGTCGAACAGCTCGACTCTGACCGCATCACGCTCCGATTCTGCCGGGAAAATATCAATCACGTCGCCACGAACACGAAAAGTGGATCGCTGAAATTCAACATCATTTCTAGTGTATTGAAGCTCAGCTAGGCGCTTGAGAATTTTGCGTTGATCAATGATCTCCCCGCGCGACATGTGCAGCATCATTTTCAGGTACGCATCGGGATCGCCCAAGCCATAAATAGCAGACACCGTTGCCACAACAATGACATCTTTGCGCTCCATCAGCGCTTTGGTCGCTGAAAGTCGCATTTGTTCAATATGGTCGTTTACAGATGCATCTTTGTCGATAAACGTATCGCTAGAGGGTACGTAGGCCTCCGGCTGATAGTAGTCGTAATAGGAGACAAAATACTCGACGGCGTTTTTTGGGAAAAAAGCCTTAAACTCTCCATAAAGCTGAGCCGCCAGCGTCTTGTTGTGCGCCATTACAATCGTGGGCCGTTGCGACCGAGCAATCACATTGGCCATGGTGAACGTTTTTCCCGAACCGGTAACACCTAGCAATGTCTGGTGAGATAACCCGTCGTTTAAGCCCTCTAGAAGATGTTCGATTGCAGCTGGTTGATCTCCGGCTGGCTCATACTCACTATGAACTTCAAAGGTCTTTTGCATAAATATAATGGTGCGTGAAGCGGGTCTCTATTACTGGATTTATCTATTGACCCTATCTATAACGGGCTTTAACATACGCGCCCTCAAGAGATTCCGCCTTAGCTCAGTTGGTAGAGCAAATGACTGTTAATCATTGGGTCGCTGGTTCGAGCCCAGCAGGCGGAGCCAAATTTAAATAAAAAAAACCTGCTTAATGCAGGTTTTTTTATACAGCTAAAAATTCGATACATTTACATCGCAATTTACTGACTCAACCGAGTTCGCGAGATTTAGCCAAACAATCTCGATCAAGTCCGACTATTAGTATTCAACATCAATTTTAAAATCAATATCGGCTTCATCACGCAAGGTATTGATATAAGCGTTATTCTCGGCCTCCGCAACCAATTGCGACATCTGAATAGCAAGCTGTGAGACCTGCGCTTCATTGAAATCATCTAGGCTTCCTTTGGCCACACTATCAATGCTATAGATAAGGTAATCACCATTTGGTTGGACATCAGAACCAATTATTGGGAAATCACCATCAATCTCCGCTGCAAAGACAGATCGGCCAGCAACACCACCAGCACCTCTTAGCACATCTAGCTGGACTTCCCATTCAACATCTTCCTCGCTAGCTACTTCTTCCATGTCATCACCAGCGTTTAGCCGCGCTTCGATCTCAGCGGCTCTAGACTCAAGCAGGATAGTCCCTTTATTGACCTTTAAAATCTCGCCAATTTCATCACTCACTTCTTCTAGCGCGGCTACACCGGGCTCTATGCGATCTCTCAAATGAACGATCACAGCACTAGCATCGTCTATTTCTATGGCTTCACTGTTATATTGGTTTACCAGAACATCGTTGGAAAAAGCGGCTGCTCTAACAGTATCGTTGGCGGCTATACCCTCGCCTCTCGATCGGACAAACAATGGGGTACTAGCAACTTCTAATTCCTTAATCGAAGCAAAATCTGCTATTAACTGCTCGAGATTATCTGTAGAAAACGAGGCTTCGGTAAACCGTTCTAAATTCCTGCGGTAAACATCAGTTGCCTTTTGTAGGCGAATTTCGCTCTCGATATTGGCGTATTCGTCTTCGAGTTCAAATGTTTCTTCATCAATACTCACCAACTTGATGATATGAAAGCCCGCGTCAGTTAGCACCGGGGCTGATACCGCATCGACCTCTAATGCCGCCAATGCTGACTCGAATGCTGCCGGAAACGCATTGCCATCGGTAAAACCCAGCAAACCACCGTTCCCAGCCGAACCGATATCGCTAGAATATTTCTCCGCGAGTTCTTCAAATGCTACGCCATTTTCTAGCTCTAACTGAATCTCATCAAGAACGGCAAAGTGCGAGTCATCGGATTCTGATTCAATAAGAATGTGAGCGGCTTGGCGTCTAGCTGGTAAGCTCGACTTCACTGCTGCAAAACGTTGCTCTACTTCGTCACGGGTGACTTCGACATCATCCAAAAAATTTGACGCAGAAAGCTGCACATAATTAAGACTCACTCGCTCTGGTTGCTCAAACTGTTGGGTATTCTCCTGATAGAAAGCACTGATTTCTTCGGCAGTGACTTCAACGCTGTCCAAAACGGCTTCCACTGGCAACAGCAAGGTCTGATAATTTCTTTTTTCTTGGCTTACTGCTATGGCATTTTCTATCATCTGCTGTGTTGCTATGGTGCTCGTCTGCAAGCCAACTCTAAGCTGACTCGAAACTATTTCCTCACCTAACGCATCAATAAAAGTACTTGCAGTAAACCCAAGCTGGCCCATGTAGCTGGAAAACAGTGCATCTGAAAATTGACCATCAACTTGGAATTCGGGCGCTTGCCGAATCTGGCCCACCACGAACTCTTCTGTATAACCCATGGATCCTTCTTCAGCATGATCAAGCAGAAGGTTGAGATCAACCAGACCGCTTAATGCAGCAGATTCAATACGCGCCTGATCAACAATTTCCGCGTTATAGTTTTCGCCCAACAACTGCGCGACCTGAGTTTCTCGAGCTGCCACGGCGCGCGCAAAGTCAATCTCTGATATACCCTTACCATTCACGGAGCCAATATTAGAGATTTTGTTTCCCGTTAGAAAAAGGGAGTCAAGGCCAATAAAAGCCAGAGGAATTGCTATTAAAACAATAATAGCGACGGCCACAGTTCCGGATAGTTTTTCGCGTAAGCTTCGAATCATCGTGTTATTTCATTGAGTTCAGAAATAGAAAAAGGGCGCATATATATGCGCCCTCGTTAATAAACCGCCTTAGGCGATGTCTAGTTAACTGCTTCTTTTAACGCCTTGCCTGCTTTAAAGCCTGGCACGTTAGAAGCTTTGATCTGAATCGTCGCACCTGTCTGTGGATTACGACCTTGTCTAGCTGCACGTGCCTTAACAGAGTACGTACCGAAACCTACTAGAGAAACGCTGTCCCCTTTTTTAAGCGCTTTAGTTACACCATCTGTGAATGCGTCTAGAGCAAGACCAGCTTTAGCCTTTGAAATATCTGCGGAATCTGCAATCAAATCAATTAGTTCACTTTTATTCACGTGTATTTCCTATTTTTATCAAATGTTGTTTTACCCCAACCCGAACTACTGCGTGCGATGGGTTAGCTCCACCTTCTAATTATCGCTATAAGCTTTATACCAAGCCGCATAACCGCCGGTCAAGCAGCTTTAATATTAATATTGAAGATCTTTATTGAACGCCGAAGATTTCGGAAATGTCAATGGGTTCTAAGCGTGTTTTTATCTGACGATTTGGTCGATTTTTCTTGCATAACCTTGAGGTCTTTATCAAGTGGTTGAGGCATTTTTTCGAGTGCTATATCTAACACCTCATCGATCCACTTTGCCGTTCGAATCGTTAGATCCTGTTTTATATTGTCCGGTATCTCTGCAAGATTCTTCTCGTTCTCTCCGGGCACTATCACCGTCTTTATCCCCGCTCGATGCGCGGCCAGCAGCTTTTCTTTTATCCCGCCGATAGGTAACACCTCGCCACGTAGAGTGATCTCTCCGGTCATCGCTACATCAGACCTCACAGGAATGCCGGTGAGCTCAGAAACCAACGCGGTACAAATACCAATGCCGGCACTGGGCCCATCTTTCGGCGTCGCACCTTCTGGTATATGAATATGTATATCCGTTTCGCGATAAAACTCCGGATCAATGCCGAGCGCATCGGATCGACCACGGACAACGGTCAACGCTGCTTGTATCGATTCTTGCATCACATCGCCAAGCGAACCGGTTTTTATAATCTTTCCCGTGCCGCTCACGACTGAAGATTCTATTGTTAGAATTTCGCCACCTACTTGTGTCCAAGCCAGACCTGTCACCTGCCCTACTTGATTTTTTTCCTCTGCCACACCGTGACTAAATTTTTCAACGCCTAAGTACTCGACTAAATCGCCCTCGGCGATTTCAACCGGTACCATCTTTTTCTTGTCTGAATTTTTCATCACCACTTTTCGAGCGAGCTTGGCGATTTCTCGATCAAAATTTCGCACACCAGCCTCTTTCGTGTAACGGCGAACGATCTTTCGGATCGCAGATTCTGATATATCTAGTTCTTTCTTCTTAAGTCCGTTGGCCTTGATTTGCTTTGGAACCAAGTACTTTTCCGCAATCACAACTTTCTCATCTTCCGTATAGCCGGGTATACGAATGATCTCCATTCGATCAAGCAGTGGGCCTGGAATATTCATTGAATTGGCGGTGCACACAAACATGATATCGGAGAGGTCGTAGTCCACTTCGAGATAGTGATCACTAAACGAACTGTTTTGCTCAGGATCCAGCACTTCCAATAACGCTGATGCCGGATCACCGCGATAGTCCATACCCATCTTGTCTACTTCATCTAGGAGAAATAGCGGGTTGTTGACGCCGACCTTTGATAATTTCTGAATGAGCTTGCCTGGCAAAGAACCAATATAGGTTCTCCGGTGCCCGCGAATCTCTGCCTCATCGCGAACACCACCTAAAGACATACGCACAAACTCTCGATTCGTAGCGCGCGCAATAGATTCCCCCAGAGATGTTTTGCCGACGCCAGGAGGACCCACCAAACAAAGTATCGGTCCTTTGAGCTTGCGCACTCGTTTTTGCACAGCGAGAAATTCTAGAATTCGTTCTTTGACTTCTTCTAGACCATAGTGATCTGCGTCTAGTATTTCTTCAGCCTTGAATAGATCGTGACGCAACTTGGTTTTTTCATTCCAAGGAATCGAGAGCATCCAATCTAAATAGTTTCGCAAGACAGATGCTTCAGCCGACATAGGCGACATCATCTTCATTTTATTGAGCTCTGACAGTGCCTTTTCCTCGGCCGCAGCGGTCATTTTCGACGCTTTAATTTTTTCCTCTAACTGCTCTAGCTCGTTACTCCCGCCGTCAATATCCCCAAGCTCTTTTTGGATCGCCTTCATTTGCTCGTTGAGGTAATACTCCCTCTGGCTCTTCTCCATCTGTTTTTTTACACGGGTTCTAATTCTTCGTTCAACCTTCTGCAAGTCAGCTTCAACGTCGAGCGTGCCCAGAATCAGCTCTGCGCGCTCCACGACTGAAGAGCACTCCAACACTTGCTGCTTAATCTTAAGATCCAGAGGGAGATGCATAGCAATACTATCAACGAGCACCGGAAGATCATTAATATCGCTGAGCGAAACCATGACCTCTTTGGGAAGTTTTTTGCTTGACTCAGCATAGGACGCGAGTTCTTCACGCAACGTCGCCATAAGCTCTTCGGATTCCTGTTCCTCAGGATATTGCTCTCCAAGTACTTCGTAATCCGAGATCAGATACTCACCGTCTATCTCTACAATGTTGTCGACCTGCACTCGGTCTTGACCCTCTACCAATATCTTCAACGTACCATCAGGCAATTTAAGCAATTGCAGAACGTTCGCCAATGTACCGATCAAATTAAGGTCGTTCTGCGATGGTTCGTTGGTCTGAGACTCGTGTTGCGCTACGAGCAACAATTGTTTGTTCGTATGTTCGACAGACGCCTCTATAGCCGCAACTGACTTCTCACGACCCACAAAAAGAGGGATCACCATTTCCGGATAAACCACTACGTCACGAAGCGGTATCAGTGGCAAACAATTGGCTTTATCAAAGGGTGTTTGAGACATAAATGCTGGCTCGATGGCTAGTTAGCTAATTAGGGTTACTTAATCCAACATGGGGTTAAATAACGGAATTACAAGTAAAAAGGCCAATCTATGATTGGCCTTTTTACTTCATCACTATTCGTCCGAAATTGCTTTCTGCGGCGAACTGTTTTCATAAACCAAGATAGGTTCACTCTCGCCTTCTATGACTGACCCATCTATCACGACTTTAACGACGTTTGGTTGCGATGGAATCTGATACATCGTATCGAGCAGTACGGCCTCGAGAATAGACCTCAAACCTCGAGCCCCAGTCTTGCGCTCTAAGCCTTTCTCAGCTATCGCATCCAACGCCTCTGGGCGAAAATCGACTTCGACAGATTCCATTTCAAATAACTTAGTGTACTGCTTCGTAAGCGAGTTCTTTGGTTCAGTCAGAATTTTGACAAGCGCTTGTTTATCTAGCTCTTCTAATGTCGCTAAAACAGGCAAACGGCCCACGAATTCGGGGATCAACCCAAATTTAATCAGATCTTCAGGCTCAACGGAGCGAAATAGCTCGCCGAGAGTCTTACTGTCGTCCTTTGTTGCTACGTCTGCATTAAAGCCAATGCCGCCTTTCTCCGTTCGATCACGAATCACTCTATCCAAACCAGCAAATGCACCGCCACAAATAAACAAGATGCTAGATGTATCTACCTGAAGGAACTCCTGTTGTGGATGCTTACGTCCCCCTTGCGGCGGCACAGAAGCAACGGTTCCCTCAATAAGTTTCAAAAGTGCTTGCTGTACACCCTCTCCAGATACATCTCGTGTAATGGAAGGATTATCCGACTTCCTGGATATCTTATCGATTTCGTCGATATAGACGATGCCCATTTGCGCTTTCTCAACGTCGTAATCACACTTCTGCAACAATTTTTGGATGATATTTTCAACATCTTCACCGACATAACCCGCCTCGGTTAACGTCGTTGCATCAGCGATAGTGAAAGGCACATTTAGCAAGCGAGCGAGCGTTTCGGCCAGCAGTGTTTTACCACATCCGGTAGGACCGACTAGCAGAATATTACTTTTGCCGAGCTCGACATTGGCATCGCCAGATTTCTGCGGCGTTCGCAGACGCTTGTAGTGGTTGTATACCGCTACAGAAAGCACTTTTTTGGCATGCGGCTGACCAATAACGTACTGATCAAGTATATCTTTTATTTCTTTTGGGGTAGGTAGCTTGCTATCACCCGCCACCGAGTCGGTCTCTTCGATTTCTTCGCGAATAATGTCATTACATAATTCGACACATTCATCACAAATAAAGACTGACGGCCCCGCAATAAGCTTGCGAACATCATGCTGGCTTTTGCCACAGAAAGAGCAATATAGAAGTTTGCTGTCGTCAGATTTGTCGTTTTCTTTGTCAGACATAAATAACCGTATCTTTTCTTTTCGTGCGAGGTATCTAGAATTCTAGACTACCCAGATTAACTTACCCTGTAAAAAGTTAGCGAGTCGTGATGACCGAATCGACTAACCCATATTTAACGGATTCCTCAGCGCTCATAAAATTGTCGCGCTCAGTATCATTTGCAATCGTTTCAGCACTTTGACCCGTATGTTTGGCCAGAAGTTCGTTCAATTTTTCTCTAATTTTAAGAATTTCTTGAGCCTGTATGTGTATATCGGAAGCTTGACCTTGCGCACCGCCGCTAGGCTGGTGAATCATCGTACGACTATTTGGCAAACAATGGCGCTTTCCTGAGGCGCCGGCGGCCAAGAGGAAAGAACCCATGCTACAGGCTTGGCCAATGCACATTGTACTGACATCCGGCTTCACAAATTGCATGGTGTCGTAAATCGACATACCAGCTGTCACCGAGCCTCCAGGCGAGTTGATGTATAAATGGATATCTTTATCAGGATTGTCTGATTCAAGGAATAAGAGCTGTGCCACTACAAGGTTGGCAGTATGGTCATCAACAGGGCCAATCAAAAATATGACGCGTTCCTTGAGCAATCTAGAATAGATGTCATATGAGCGCTCCCCTCGCGAAGACTGCTCAACAACAATTGGCACCATGCCTAAACCCAACACATCTTGACCAATGTTGTCTCCGATCATAGCTACCAACAACCCCTTAATGATTAATAGTTAGGAAAACGCTAAATCGACGAATAGCAAAGCTCAAATCAGCTTTCCCAGCGCCGCATCTTGGATAGACTAGTATTAGAAAGGATTATTGCTTTTCCATCAACTCTTGATAGCTGAGTGACACCTCTTTCACAGATGCATTCTCAAGAATGTGATCTACTACCTGATCTTCCAGTACTTTCATACGCATCGAGTTCATGACTTCTTGATTCTGCTGATAGTATTGCTCTATCTCTTCCGGATTTTCGTAGCTAGCAGCCTGCACAGAAATTTCTTGCTTAACTCGATCGTCATCAACTTCTATTTTTGCTTCCGACACAATCTCTGAAATAATCAAGCCTAGCTTAACGCGCGATTCCGCCTGCTCTACAAAGGGTTCGTCAGGAAATTGATCAACATCCAGATCTTGGCCTCCCCCATATTGCTGAAACATTTGGCGCTTCACTTGACCGATTTCTTCCTTGACCATGGATTTCGGCAAATCAATTTCATGTAGATCTGCGACAGCTTTCATAGCCGCGTTTTTAAGATGAGATGAGGTCTTATTACCTAGCTCACGTTCCATATTGGCGCGAAGTTCTTCACGCAGCTTTGCAGCATCACCGTTCCCTATGCCTAATTTTTCGACAAAGTCTGCATCCACTTCTGGTAGCGAACGTTCTTCAACACTCTTTAAATGGATCGCAAAAACCGCATTCTTACCCTTTAAATCCTCGGCTTGATAATCTTCTGGGAAGGTCACTTCAACGTTTCTAGTATCACCAGCTTTCATACCAATAATGCCAGATTCAAACCCCGGTATCATTTGCCCACTGCCTAAGTTGAGCGTGCTATCCTCGGCTTTACCACCTTCAAATTCTTCGCCATCCACTGTACCGACATAGTCGATAGTCACTTGATCGTCGTCCTTAGCTTGCCGCTCAACGGCATTCCAATTGGAGTGCTGCTTACGCAAATTCTCGATCATGTCATCAACATCCCCGTCGCTGACCGAGGCACTTACTTTTTCTATCTCAAGGCTTGAAAAATCTTTTAACTCAATTTCAGGATAAACCTCAAAAGTTGCGGTATAAGAAAACGTTTCGTCCCCCGCAATTTCATCGTTCAATGGCTCGATCGCCGGCATACCTGCGGGACGCACTTTCTCTTGCTGAAGAGCCTCGCCGTAGGAACGATTAATTACTTCACCTAGCACTTCACTCCGAATACTTGCACCAAACCGCTGACGCAAAACGTTCATTGGCACTTTGCCCTTTCGAAAACCATCAAGACGGACGTTTTTGGCGGCCTTCTTTAACCGTTCATTTACCTCTTGGTCCACTTCTGAATTTGGCAGCTCAACCGTCATTCGACGCTCTAGACCAGTGATTGTTTCAACGGATACTTGCATTTTTTCCTCGCGCAAATCGACAGGAGAAGTCTTGGTAACAAATGAATATGGTGCGAGAAGAGAGACTCGAACTCTCACGGGTTGCCCCACTGGAACCTAAATCCAGCGCGTCTACCAATTCCGCCACTCTCGCATAGTCTCGTACAGGATAGTCTCGTACAGGATAGACCACCCCAAAACGGGCCGCGATTTTGCCATAGACCTTTATTCGCATCAATGAAAATCGCGAGTGATCATTGTTTACATAAAATGGCTACCATGTATCAATCAAAGAGACTAGACTTCAATCTCTAAACGTTATTAGAAGGAGGACACAATCATGAGAGTGATTTCAATTTGTTTATTTATTATTACCGCGTTTGCCGTTGTCGGCTGCTCTAAAGATGCATCGACCAGCGGAGCGGACGCCCTGCCAACAACCGAAAGCCTTTCTGAAACAGTAACAGGCACGCTAGAAGGCGTCACTGATAAAGTGGAAGGCGTAACTGACGCGGTTGGAGGTTATGTAGAAGGTGCAGAAGGCCTAGTCGAAGGCGCCACTGAAACTGTCTCGGGACTCGCTTCAGGCGCTACCGATGCTGTTTCAAACGTGACAGAAGGCGTGGCTTCAAAAGTAGAAAGTGTTGAAGGCGCTGTTTCGGATTTAAAAAGTTCGTTAACCGGCTCAGCACCAGAAGGCTCTGCTTCAGATTTGCAAAATTCATTAGCTGACCGAGTATCAGACGCCGTTCCATCAAATGCTGGTGCAGCAGATGCGGTCCCTTCAGATGCGACACTGTCTGAGACAAAAGAAAACGTGGAAGACGCGATTAATAAGCTCAATCCATTGGGCAAATAGGCGCTGAAAGCTAAATCTTAAAAAAGCCTGGTTTATCCAGGCTTTTTTTTGTCTGCTGATTAGTAATCAAAGATTTAAAATGGGGTGACTGACGGGAATCGAACCCGCGACGACCGGAATCACAATCCAGCGCTCTACCTACTGAGCTACAGTCACCATAACGATCTGTTTATCCTAAATGCCACCTAAATGGCGCGCCCACCAGGACTCGAACCTGGAACCTACGGCTTAGAAGGCCGTTGCTCTATCCAGTTGAGCTATGGGCGCTCGATTCGCAGATAACCAATAATAGGCGATTACCAAAAATTGGTCGGGGTAGAGAGATTCGAACTCCCGACATCCTGCTCCCAAAGCAGGCGCGCTACCAGACTGCGCTATACCCCGAATCGTTCTGAATAACGAAGGTCGCGCATGATACTGAGGCCTCTGCATCCAGTCAACGACACCTACTAGTTTAGTTCGACTAATTAAGCAAATATCTGCTTTGTTAGCTATATCATCCAGCATTCGGATTTGCGAAAATACTTAGACTAAATCCACCAATATAATGCCAAATACATGACAGCAATTGTTTTAGATGGACGCCAACTCGCTAAAGAAAATGAAGCACAATTTGCAACACGCGTTGAGGCCTTAAAACAAAGAGGCGATGGGGTAACGCCCATTCTCGCCACTATACTCGTAGGCGAGGACCCTGCTTCCGCAACCTACGTGAATATGAAGGGCAATGCCTGTCGACGTATCGGCATGGATTCCGTCAAGGTCGAACTGCCCTCTTCCACGACAACCGAACAACTACTCACCCACATCCTCCGGCTCAATGATGACGGCAACGTGCATGGAATTTTGTTGCAGCACCCAGTGCCCTCCCATATTGATGAACGTGCCTGCTTCGACGCCATTGATCTCAGTAAAGACGTCGATGGCGTCACCTGTCTCGGTTTCGGAAGAATGAGCATGGGTGAAAAAGCCTACGGTTGTGCGACGCCAAGGGGGATCATGTCAATACTAGAGGCCTATGATGTTCCCATCTCCGGCCAACACGCCGTTGTTCTTGGGCGCAGCGCAATACTAGGAAAACCGATGGCCATGATGCTGTTAGCGGCGGACGCAACTGTGACTATTTGCCATTCGCGAACGAAAAATCTAGAAAATATAGTCAAGCAAGCGGATATTGTGGTTGCAGCGGTTGGTAAGCCGGAGTTCGTTAAAGCCAGCTGGGTAAAAGACAACGCGATTGTTATCGACGCCGGCTATCATCCAGGTGGTGTTGGAGATGTTGAATTAGAACCACTTTTGGACCGTGTGGCAGCCTACACACCAGTCCCTGGCGGAGTCGGACCGATGACAATCAATACACTGATTTCACAAACATTAGAGTCAGGCGAAAAAACTTTAAATTCAAATACTTAAAATATAATATTAAACTAATATATAAAGTTTAATGGCGTAAGACTACTGCGTAAACTTATCCACAATCTAGAAAAAGAAGCTTCAATGAAAAGAACCGCCACTATTGAGATCGCCAAAGAGTATCTGAATTTTTCGGCGGGTCACTTTACGATTTTCTCTGCTACCGAAAGAGAACGACTACATGGACACAATTTTTCGGTGTCGACAAAGATTGAATCCTCAGTCAACGAGAACGGTCTTTGTTTTAACTATGGAAACTTGAAACAAAAACTCAAGGTGCTTTGCGACGACCTTGACGAATATATGCTACTACCCATGCATTCGCCCTACCTCGATATTGAAACAAACGATACCGAACATGTCGTTCGGTTCAATGACGAAACATTGCGCTTCAATAAGTCAGACTGCCTGCTGCTGCCCGTGCGCAATACCACGGTGGAAGAATTTTCTGAGCTTCTGCTTAATCGTCTTTTGGCGGATCCAGAGATTAAAGCATACGACATCAGCAGAATCGAAATGCGGGTATCCTCAGGTGCAGGACAATGGGGTACTTGTGAGTGGACATCGCATAGCCAAAAGAGCACATCAGAGAAATGATTAAAGCATTAGTCATCACTGGGGCAAGCCGGGGCATAGGATTGTCGACGGCGAAGCTATTTAACGAGCATGGCTATCACATCATCAACCTTTCTCGAAGAAGTATTGACCCATCTATTGGCACGCAGATTTGTACTGACATTAGCCAGCCAAATTGGCTGGACGGCTGCAAGAATCAGTTACTTGATCAACTCGGAGAACCAGAGCAAGTCGTCACTGTTCACAACGCATCCATTCTGCTCAAAGACAGTATTTCCGATGCTAGTCATGATTTCTCGACCGTGCTTCAGACCAATGTCATTGCTGCTCAACAACTAAACGAAATACTGATTGAAAAAATGGTTCCTGGATCCTCAATTCATTACATTGGATCTACGCTTTCCGACCAAGCTGTAGCCAATACACTTAGCTACACGACCAGCAAACATGCGACCCTCGGTTTGATGAGAGCAAGTTGTCAGGATCTGATGGGTACAGGCATTCACTGCACCTGTATATGTCCCGGCTTTACTGACACAGAGATGCTTCGCGACCACATTGGCAATGATCCTGCCGTGATAGAGTCTATCGCCGGAATGAATGCTTTCAATCGGCTAATTACACCGGAAGAAATTGCCGAAACGATTTTCTTTGCCGCAAATAGCCCGGTACTTAATGGCACAGTGATCCACGCCAATCTGGGACAGCGAGGAAGCTAGCATGCAATTCAACGAATCATATTTCGAAGTCGAGCCTGGGATAAAAATCTATGTTCGAGACTATTTCACAAACGATCCCAAAGCGCCCGCTGTCCTTTGCCTTCATGGCCTGACGCGCAACGGCCAAGACTTCACCGCCATGATCGAACAGCTGCGGCAGACAGCAACAGGTGCAGGGCCGCGTTTTATTGTTCCAGATCTGCGCGGACGCGGACTATCTCAATACGATCCTGATCCTAGTCACTATTATCCGGCGCACTATGTCGCCGACATGTGGGAACTTCTCGATGACATGCATGTATCAAATTTCCACATTATCGGAACTTCGATGGGCGGGATTATGGCGATTCTAATGCACCATGCAAAACCACGCCAAGTTGATGGTGTTTTACTCAACGATATAGGACCGATGGTGCCCCTGCCCGGTTTGGCACATATCCTGACTTACCTAGGCCTAGACATGGAAGAAGACTCTTGGGATGCCGTACTAGCGGCCATGAAAAACCGGCACCATCAGGATCTTCCGGATTTCACAGAATCCGAATGGGATGCGATTGCAAAAAGAACCTATGCGCAAAACGAAGACGGCACCTGGGTACAGGCATATGATCCTTTGATTCGAGGACCTGTGGAAGAAGCTTACGCAGAAGGTATGGAGCTAGACCTATGGGAGGCCTATAGCGTTATAAACAAACCCCTGCTGCTCTTGCGAGGCGAGTTATCACAACTACTTCCGAAGGCGCTGGCCGAACAAATGCTGTCTAAAAATCCTGATTGCAAACTGGTCGAAATCCCGCGGAAAGGCCATGTCCCACAACTTGATGAGCCGGAATCAATTCAAGCTATTTTGGACTGGCTCGCTCTAGCGCCTCAATAACAAAGCCTTAATGCGATTGCGCCGGCATGCTTAGGTATTTTCTGAGCAACCCCGTAAAGAAATAAAAGAATGGCGTATCCAATAGTGCTGCAAATGCTTTAAATCCATAGTTACTCAGCATTAGCGTCAACATGACGGGTAATGCCATATCCCCGTCTAAATACGCCGCACCAAAGGTCACACTGACTACCAATATCGAATCCACGGCCTGGCTGGTCAGCGTACTAAAGTTATTTCGAATCCAAAGATATTTGCCTTTGGTGAGCTTTTTCAAGAAATGGAATAGCCGAACATCAATATACTGCGCAACCACGTAAGCGATCATAGATGCAAACACAGCACCTGTTGTCATCGCATAAACCAACTGGAATAGCTCAACAGACTCGGAAAAACTACCGCCATTTGGGAGAGGCACATCCTGTGCAAGATAAATAGTCTGCCAAGGCGCAGCGGATTCGGCGGCGGGCATTGCATTGCCGAGCCAAAGCACTCCTAATATAAAAAGATTCAGTGCCAAACCGACCGTTACCATCAGGTTTGCCCGCTTTTTACCGTATAACTCACACACCAAGTCGGTACAGAGAAAGGTCAAAGGATAAGGTAACACCCCTACCGCCAAAGA
The DNA here is from genome assembly GCA_964623085.1 of uncultured Porticoccaceae bacterium. Classification (GTDB taxonomy): domain Bacteria; phylum Pseudomonadota; class Gammaproteobacteria; order Pseudomonadales; family GM7GCV1; genus CAZUTO01. The sequence continues at coordinate 103,511 of CAZUTO010000001.1, read as the reverse complement.
AAGTGGCCCGAGCTGAACAAAACGAGTGATGCCGATAACGTTGAGTAACGTCATCGCGCAGATAAAGACACCGGCTAATGCCAGAAAAACAGCTTCTCTTCGCTCTCTCAGAGCGTCACTAATGATCTCATTAGATACTTCGGAGCTCTTTTCAACGTTAGTCACGCGCCGCCCGCAAGGTAACCAGCTCCTCCGCCATCGTTGGATGAATGCCAATGGTTTGATCAAACACCGACTTGGTTGCCCCCGCTTTGATTGCGACAGCGACAGACTGGATGATCTCCCCTGCATCCGGCCCCATCATATGAGCACCGACGACTCGATCATTGGATTGATCAACGATTAACTTCATATACACACGCTCGTCTCTACCCGTTAGGGTATGTTTGAGGTGTCGAAAATTGGTTTCATAAACCTGATAGGTGATCGCCTTCTCTTGCGCCTGCGCTTCAGTCAAACCGACTGTCGCGAGGTTTGGACTGGTGAACACGGCAGAGGGGATATTGTCGTAATCGAGATCCACATCTGCACCGGTTTCAAAGTGTTGGAGCAATGCCATAGCTTCAGCGGTGGCGACGGGTGTTAGAGCCATACGGCCAACCACATCACCAAGTGCGTAGATACCTGAAACGGTTGACTGAAAGTTCTTATCTACTTCAATTTCGCCACGTCGATTGGTTGCAATATCCAAACTAGAAGCCCAAAGATCCTGAATGCGAGGCACACGACCCGTTGCATAAAATACTTGGTCTGCAGAGATGTCCTGACCCGATTTTAAATGAACCGTCTTGGTGCCAGCGTTATTAGCAATTGAAGCGACATCTTCATTCACTCGAACATTGATACCCTGTTTCGTCATTTCCTCGTGCACAAGGCCTCGAAGATCGTCTTCAAAGCCTCGCAGTATTTCATCACCTCTATATATTAGATCAACTTTTGATCCTAATCCTTTGAAAATACACGCAAATTCACACGCAATATACCCGCCACCTACAATCGAAATTCGCTCTGGTAATTCTTCTAGAAAAAAGGCGCCATTAGAATCAATAGCATGCTCAGCACCTTCAATCTCTGGAATAAAGGGCTCTCCTCCTACCGCGATAATGATTCGCTCTGCAGTATAGGTGGTGCCATCAACACTCAGTGTATTAGGAGCGGTAATCGTGGCGCGACCATTAAATAAGTCAGCCCCTGCATTTTTAAGTAAGTTGGTATAAATACCGTTAAGCCGTTCAATTTCACGGTCTTTATTTTCAATGAGTCGAGACCAATTGAAAGCCGATGAACCTAAATCCCAACCATAAGACTCCGCATCCTTGAAATCATGGGAATAATGCGATGCGTACACGAGTAATTTTTTGGGCACGCAGCCAACATTGACGCATGTGCCGCCCCAGTGAGTATCTTCTGCAATTGCCACTCGATTTCCTTTTGCTGCCATCATTCGGGCTGCGCGCACACCACCTGAGCCACCTCCGATAACAAAAAGGTCGTAATCAAATTCATTGGACATGATTCTTAGACACTCCTAGAAATTTACATTGAGATCAAACAGGGGCTAACCCTATCAACTAATGAATACTCAATGTTGTTTATGTTTCGGCAAAAGCCGTTCTCGCAACCCTACAACAGTACCCACAATAATAAGCGTGGGCGCTTCGGCGCCAGCGTTTCTTGCTTCAGTTGGCAGATTCCGAACGTCACTCACAATCACGCGCTGTTTAGGTGATGTCCCTTTTTCAATCAAAGCCGCTGGTGTCGAGCCATCTAGGCCGTATTCCATCAACTTTTCGCTAATTTCTTCTAGGCCTGCCAGCCCCATATAAAATACCAGTGTTTGGTTCTCCGTGACAAACTCGGCCCAGTTAAGATTGTATTCGCCGCCTTTACGATGCGCCGTAATAAATCTAACCGACTGCACGTGATCACGATGAGTAAGCGGAATGCCCGCATAGGAAGAACAGCCTGAAGCCGCAGTGATTCCCGGCACAACCTGAAACGGAATACCTCTCTCAGCCAAGTATTCTAACTCTTCGCCTCCTCGGCCAAAAATAAAAGGATCACCACCCTTTAGCCTCAGAACGCGCAAGCCCTTCTCCGCATATTCGGCGAGCTTTTCATTAATGTTGTCTTGAGTGATGCTGTACGGGTTTCGTTCTTTGCCTACGTATATACGCTCTGCCTCTCGCCGCACCAGCTCTAACACTGGCTTTGAGACTAAGCGGTCGTACATAACAACATCAGCTTGCTGCATTAGGCGCAATGCTTTGAAAGTCAGCAAATCAGGATCGCTAGGGCCTGCGCCGACTAGATAAACCTCTCCACCCTGAAAGCCCTCATCGTGCTCTTCTAATCCTTTCTCCAGCCCTTCTTCTAGCAGCGTTTTAGCGTGGTCAATATCACCTTCTAACGCCGCTGTACCTGCTGCACCTTGGAGGTGAAAATCCCAAAAACGCCGACGCGTATCGACGGCTGGAAAGACCTGTTTGGCTCTATCTTTTAGCTCACCGACCAACTGCGACAAATTTCCATAGGCGGCCGGAATAAGTGTTTCCAATCGAGCACGAAGCAACCTAACAAGAACGGGGGATCGACCACCACTACCCACCGCGATAATCATTGGGCTGCGATCAACGATAGACGGAAATATGAGGTTACCTAAATCCGGCATATCCACGGCGTTGACCCACACATTTTTGGCTTTAGCGAGTTCAGCCACGCGAGCATTAACTTCTCTAGCGTCTGTCGCTGCGATAACGAGTCCTACATCGTCTAAGTCAGATGGATGAAATTCGCGATCAACGTAGGATAGTCTAGGTTCTTTATCAATCAGTGTTCGAGTACTTGGGTGCAATTGCGGCGCAACGAGTCGTATATGGGCATTCGCTTTCAGAAGCATGGTCGCTTTATGCCGCGCGATTTCACCACCACCGACGACCAAACAAGGCTTCTCATCAATTTTTACAAAAAACGGAAAGGTTTCCATCTATCTACGTCGGCCTTGAATCACGTCTTAGGGGCAATAGATGTCAAACCGCCCATATAGGGTATGAGCACTTCGGGAACGTTGATTGAGCCGTCAGCGTTTTGATAATTCTCTAGCACCGCTACCAAGGTGCGGCCAATCGCCAAGCCTGAACCATTGAGCGTATGCAGTAGCTCTGGCTTGCAGGTTTCTGGATGCCGGTAACGCGCTTTCATACGGCGCGCCTGAAAATCACGAAAATTTGAACAAGAGGAGATTTCGCGATAGGTGTTTTGCGAAGGCAACCAAACCTCTAAATCATAGGTTTTTGCCGCCGAGAAACCAATATCACCACCGCAGAGAATTACTTTCCTATATGGTAGATTCAGCTTTTGCAGTATGGTTTCTGCATGGCCGGTTAACGCGTCGAGTGCAGCATCGGAATCCTCTGGACTGACAAACTGCACCAACTCCACCTTCTCGAATTGATGTTGTCGAATCATTCCACGAACATCCCGCCCGGAACTGCCCGCCTCCGAGCGAAAACAAGGCGTGTGGCAGACATATTTCAGCGGAAGCTCACCATCGTGTATCGCATCTCTGAGCGTGTTAGTCACGGGCACTTCAGCTGTAGGGATCAAGTAGTAACCTTGATCGCTGTCGAGCTTAAATGAATCTTCGGCAAACTTCGGTAACTGCCCAGTACCATAGAGAGAATCAGAATTAACGATATAAGGCACATTGATCTCTCGATACCCATGCTCATCAATATGAGTATTTAACATGAACTGAATCAACGCTCGATGAAGTCGTGCAATCTGATCCTTCATCACCACAAATCGGGAGCCTGTAATTTTTGCACCGAGTTCAAAATCTAAACCTTGAATGGTTTCACCAATATCGACGTGATCTCGCACATCGAAATCGAATACTTTAGGTTCTCCCCATTGATCGATTTCGACGTTATCGTCTTCTGTGCGTCCTTCAGGTACGGCTTCATCCGGCACATTGGGAATCCCTGCCAATATAAGCTCTAGCTGATTTTGCACGTCGTCCAATTTGCCCTTTTCGACGTCCAGTTTAGCGCCGAGGTCACTTACTGAAGCGAGTAAAGGCGCGATATCTCCGCCTTGGGCTTTTACCTGTCCGATTTGCTTCGAACTTGTATTCCGCTCTGCTTGCAACTGCTCTGTAGCTATTTGCACTTCCTTACGCTGATCTTCTAATTCAGCGATTGCTTGAATATCGAGCTCATAACCCCGCTTTTTCAGCGCAGTCGCAAGCGATTGAGGATCAGTTCTGACTAGTTTTGGATCAAGCATGATATGTATTACAACTCTTGGTTTGGCTACAAAAGGCGCAGCAGCGAGATCGAAATAAGGGTCGCAACGATACAGAAAACGACACTCAATACAATATAGAGAAGGGCTGTTTGGGTATGCCCTGCTAGCCAAAGCTGAAGGGCTTCTAGTGAAAATGACGAGAAGGTCGTCAAGCCGCCACAAAACCCAACAATTAACAACTCACGCCAGTAGCCACTCATCGCTGAGCGCTCAACAATCAGCACGTAAAACGCGCCGAGCAGTAAACAGCCAACCAGATTCGCAAACATGGTCGCGTAGGGAAAACCGGATTTGGCTTGAGGGATAAGTTGCCCAATGATGTACCGTAAAACAGCGCCCAGTGCACCACCTAAAGCGACCGCAAGATAAGCCATCAACGAGCGACCGTCTGTTTCGTATTGGTGCACTGAATGCTTGGAGATTCTTTTGTCTCGTTAACTCCCGCGGCTTGGGGCTGAGCATCCAAACTTTTCAAGTACTCAAGTTTCTGGCGAATTTTTGACTCTAGGCCTTGGTCCACAGGAAAGTAATACTGCCTTTCCGCGATCTCATCAGGAAAATAGGTTTCCCCAGCCGCATAGTGATCTTGCTCACTATGTGCATAGCGATAACCTTCGCCATGACCGAGTTCTTTCATCAACGCTGTAGGTGCATTGCGGAGATGCGTCGGCACCTCGTAACTTGGGTCGGATTTAGCATCGGCCATTGCAGCCGAAAAAGCGGCATAGACCGCGTTACTTTTCGGTGCACAAGCGAGATAAACAACAGCCTGAGCGAGCGCAAGTTCGCCCTCGGGGCTGCCTAAGCGTTCATAGGTTTGCCAAGCATTCAAACAGATTTCCATCGCGCGCGGATCAGCATTACCGATATCTTCAGATGCCATGCGCTGAATTCGGCGCGCAACATAACGAGGATCGCACCCGCCTTGAATCATTCGCGCAAACCAATAAAGTGTCGCGTCAGGGTCAGAGCCTCGAACCGATTTATGCAACGCAGAAATCTGGTCATAGAAAATATCGCCGCCTTTATCAAATCGACTACCGTCGGAAAGCAGCTGATTCAGGTCAGAGTCTTGAATCGCGTTCGCATGATCCACTAGATCCTTTGCCATTTCTAAAACGTTTAACAAACGACGAGCATCACCATCCGAAGCCGCGACGATACGATCAATTTGCCCCTCTTTGAGCTGAAGGCCATCTAATCTTTCGACAGCAATCTCGAGTATCGATCGCAACGCCTTTCTCTCTAGAGGCTTAAGCACATAGACCTTAGCACGTGAAAGCAGCGCGTTATTGAGTTCAAACGACGGGTTCTCAGTCGTCGCACCGATAAATAACAGCGTACCGTCTTCAATATGCGGCAAAAACCCGTCTTGCTGCGCCTTATTGAAACGATGAACCTCATCGACAAAAAGCACTGACTGGCGACCCGACTGTTGTTTAATCTGTTTGGCTTGCTCTACTGTCGCCCGTATTTCTTTGACGCCAGACATCACGGCTGAAATAGTAAAAAATTCGGAATCGGTGACGGAGGAAATGACGCGTGCAAGTGTGGTTTTCCCGACACCTGGCGGCCCCCAAAGAATCATCGAATGCAGAGAACCCGCCTCTAGCGCTCGCCTTAGTGGCTTGTCTGGCCCGAGAATATGTTCCTGACCAATATAACCATCCAAATCTTGCGGCCGCAGAAGATCTGCCAATGGCCGATAGCGTGCACCATCAATATTACTTAGTAGGTCATCCATCGGTAATGACATCTATTCCTTCTGGTATATCGAACTGGAACATCGATTGATCTAATTCCTCTCCTACTTTGGCATCATTAAATTCAATCTTCGTTTTTTGTCCTAAGGCATCATCGATAATCATCGCGGAGGGCACGCCTTCATCAAGCGACACCGACAAACTAAAAATAGTTGAGCTTTCGGCACGAGGCATCAACGTATAAATGTCTCCTTCAAAGGAAACAACAAAGTCGTTCGAAAGATCTGTGCCAGAGAGAAAGATGACCGCCGGGTTTTCCGACGGGTCGTTGCTCCAAGGGCGAACAGTCACCTGCGCGAGATCAGGGTCGTACAAATAAATAGTCTCCCCATCCGCAACCATCGTCTGGGAATAAGGCGCCGACGCTTCCCAACGTAAATGATTGGGGCGACTAAAAAATAACTTTCCCTGTAATTCGTCTAGTAAAAAACCATCTGTATCCGAGGTGGTCTGAGTAAAACTTGCCGAAAATGTCGTTAGCTCAGCCATCTTAAGTTGCAGCTCAGCTGCGGGTGTTTGCTCCTCTACCGCGATGACTAACATCGCAATAAACATAGCGGCGATTAAGATGATCTGTTTCATAGCCTTTCTTCCAAAAACATTAATTTCGCGGTGGCGGAGGCGCAATCACCTCACGATTACCGTTCGACTGCATCTCTGTCACTATACCCGCTACCTCCATGGTTTCGACTAATCTCGCCGCGCGGTTGTAACCAATTCGGAGCTTACGTTGCACCGAAGAAATTGAGGCCTTGCGTGATTCTGTAACGAAGGCCACCGCTTCGTCGTATAAGGCATCTTGTTCATCGTTACCACCGGATTCATTATCACTTGTGTATCCAGGTACTGGCACATTGGCACTTGTTGCCTCTTCAGTTAATCCATCGATATAGTCTGGTTCCCCACCACGACTTGCCCAGTCTTCTACAACTTTGTGAACTTCATGATCGTCAACAAATGCACCATGAACACGAATAGGCACACTCGTTCCCGATGGCAAAAACAGCATATCTCCATGCCCCAACAATTGCTCTGCACCACCCTGATCAAGAATGGTTCGAGAATCAATACGCGATGACACCTGAAAAGCCATCCGCGTCGGAATGTTTGCTTTAATGAGACCAGTAATGACGTCAACGGAGGGTCGCTGCGTCGCTAAAACGAGATGAATACCAGCGGCCCTCGCCTTCTGAGCAATCCGCGCAATTAGTTGTTCCACTTTTTTGCCGACAATCATCATCATGTCTGCAAATTCGTCGATCACCACGACAATATAAGGAAGAGGCTCTAACAAAGGCGGCTCACCTTGACTCTCGTCTGAACCGTAGATCATCTCGTCGATACCATCTGGTTGCCATAACGGATCCGAAATAGGTTCGCCTGCTTCTATTGCATCGCTCACCTTGCGGTTATATCCGGCAAGGTTTCTCACGCCTAATTTGGCCATGAGCTTGTAACGTCGCTCCATTTCTCCTACACACCAGCGCAATCCATTCGCGGCATCTTTCATATCGGTGATAACTGGTGTAAGCAAATGCGGAATGCCCTCATAAACTGCGAGCTCAAGCATTTTCGGGTCGACCAGCAACAAGCGCACGTCTTTAGGGCTCGCTTTATAAAGCAAACTGAGCAGCATCACGTTGACCGCAACTGATTTACCAGACCCAGTCGTACCCGCCACCAGAAGATGAGGCATACGGGCAAGATCGGCGATGACAGGCTGCCCAGAGATATCATGACCCAACGCAATGGTTAATCCTGATTTGGATTCTTCATAGGCTTTGGAGGCAATCACCTGGCTCAGGCGAACCATTTCTCGCGTTTCGTTAGGAATCTCGATACCAATAACCGATTTACCGGCTATCACTTCCACAACACGGACACTAATTACGGCGAGAGATCGCGCCAAATCTTGGGCAAGGCCCGTAATCTTGGAGGCTTTAACGCCCGCCGCTGGCTGGATCTCGAAACGCGTTACGACCGGCCCTGGCATAATCGCGACAACCTCCGCAATCACACCAAAATCTTTAAGCTTCAATTCGAGCAAGCGCGACATCGCCTCTAGTGACTCCTCAGAGTAGCCAATATCAGTGTTGTCTTCCGCCGGCTCTAGCAAACTAATCGCAGGGAGCCTATTACGCATTTCAGGATCGTCGAAAAGCGGCGCCTGTCGTTCCTTCTCAACTCGAGCACTTTGTTCTACTTTAGGTGCAACCGTTTTAATGGCCACGGGTTGCTTCCGCTTTCGCCTCACTTTTTCTTCACTGACAGCCCTTTCCCGTTTTTGAACCACACTCTGGGTTTGTTTTTTGGCCGCTCTCTCTACGGCACGTTCTGAAAAAAAGCGCGCAATGCGGTTGTAGAGTCGTATTACAGCGCCACCTGTGACATCGAACAACCACAGCCAAGACAGATCTGTAAATACCGTCACCCCAAATAAACTGCATGCAATCAGCAATAGATTAGCGCCCACCTTCCCCAAAGCTTGACTAACTGCTGCGCCTATCAACTCACCAAGCACGCCTCCCCTACCCTGAGGAAGTTCGCTGATACCATTGGAGTGAACGAACAGCAAGGCCGAACCAGCTGCCATAAACAACCCAAAGCCCACCAAACGCAGTAAGAAGAGATTCCAATTACCGGTATCGACATGAAGGCGCTGATCTCGAAAAACCTTTACGACCCTGTATGCAACTAACAGCGGAAACAAAAAAGCAAAACTACCAAAAATATAAAAAAAGATATCGGCAATCCAGGCACCCGTTGGGCCCATCGCATTCGCTATTTCAGCATTTGAACCAGTGGTAGACCAACCTCTATCTCCTAGGTCATAGGTCACTAACGTTAACAATAGAAACAATGAAAGCGCCCCGCCAAAAATAAGTGCGCCTTCTCGTATCAAACGAGATGTTCTAATACTTGGAACGGGAGCTGTATTGTTTTTCTGGGCTTGTGCCAAGAGTACCTTCCGGATTGAGAACGTTGGCGCACATTCTAGCGCCGAAACCTAGTTTTTTCTCCACACCAAAAAGAAAATCATCGCTAACAACCGAAATTCTCTTCTGAGCAAGGATAATTACATCAATGTATTGTCACAAGTAGGCTAGTTTCTCTATGATTACCAGCTTTTTGCTTAACGATAATCAGGAGCGCAAATGGCTGATGCACAGCATCATAAATTAATTATTCTTGGATCCGGCCCCGCTGGATATACGGCAGCTGTCTATGCGGCGCGCGCGAATCTAGATCCAGTGTTGTTAACCGGCATGCAACAAGGTGGTCAGCTAACGACCACGACCGAGGTAGACAACTGGCCTGGAGACGTTGAGGGACTGCAAGGCCCAGATCTTATGAATAGAATGCTTGCGCATGCCGAACGGTTTGACACTCAAGTTATTGTTGACCATATAGACAAGGTCGATTTTAGCTCTCGCCCATTCACACTTTTTGGGTCAAATACCTATACCTGTGACGCGCTAGTTATTGCCACCGGTGCATCGGCACAATATCTAGGCTTACCTTCTGAAGAAGCGTTTATGGGTAAAGGCGTCAGTGCATGCGCCACCTGTGATGGTTTCTTTTATAGAGATCGAAAGGTCATCGTCGTCGGTGGGGGGAATACCGCTGTCGAAGAGGCCTTATACCTTTCCAACATTTGTAGCGAAGTGACGCTCGTCCACAGGAGAGATACTTTACGCGCTGAAAAGATTCTGCAAGATAGGCTATTTGCCCGTGAGAAAAATGGCAACGTCACCATTCTCTGGAATCATGAATTAGACCAAGTGGTCGGCGACGATCAAGGCGTAACAGGCGCTCGTTTGAAAGATAACGTTAATGACAAGCAAGTGGATATTGACGTACATGGTGTGTTTATTGCGATTGGCCACAAACCCAATACACAAATTTTCGATGGGCAGCTCGAAATGAAAGATGGCTACCTGAAGGTCACAAGTGGCTTGCAAGGCATGGCCACCCAAACCACTGTGGACGGCGTGTTCGCCGCAGGCGATGTATCAGATCATGTCTATCGCCAGGCAATTACCTCTGCCGGCACCGGCTGTATGGCTGCTTTGGACGCCGAGCGATTTCTTGACAGCTAGAAGCTAGTTGCACACATAAGGGGTTCCAGCATTGAGCGAACTACTCTGGTTGGACCCTCTATCTCCCATATTTCCTGACACCTCCAAGGCGCTCAGTAATCCCGACGGTTTATTGGCCGCGGGCGGTAATTTGCATACGGACACGTTGCATAATGCTTATTCGAAAGGCATCTTTCCTTGGTTTTCCGAAGGCGAACCCATTCTTTGGTGGGCACCAAGTATACGAGCTGTGCTGTTTCCTGAACATTTAAGCATCAACAGGGGTAGTCGTAAGCAACTGCGTAAACTTGGCTACTCTACTTCGAGCAATCAAGTATTCGGCGACGTTATTAGCGCCTGTGCTCAGCAGCGCAAAGAAACGGGAACATGGATTACAGACGATATGATTTCGGCATACCAAGCTCTCCATAGCAAAGGAATTGCACAGTCGGTCGAAATTTGGGATGGAGAGGAATTGGTCGGCGGTCTATATGGACTTAAAATAGGCTCAGTATTTTGTGGCGAATCGATGTTTAATCGCACAGACAATGCCGCCAAGTTTGCTTTTTATCAGACCGCAATGCATCTCTTTGGTTGCGGCTACAAGCTAATTGACTGCCAAATTCCCAATGATTTTTTGGCGACACTTGGGGTCACAGACATTTCCAGAGCGGAGTACGAAGACATAATGAGCTCGGCCAGAACAGATACGTTAATATGGCCGGAAAAATGGGAAACGCTAGAGTTTTAGGCCTGAAACGGGTACCTTAAAAACCGACAAGTGATGATTTAACTAGGCCGATATAGAGACAATGAGCCAGCCAGAACGTATTTCACTTTATCTGACAGAAGAGCACCAGTGCAGCTACCTTCCGGATAAAATTGCCCAAACTGCTTTTGTCGATCCCAAGATTGCGGTATCTGAGCCCATCTATTCTTCTCTTAACCAACAAGGCTTCCGTCGCAGCGGCGACTACTACTATCGGCCACAATGCAGTAGCTGCAAAGGCTGCAAATCTCTGCGCATTTGTGCAAACGAATTCAAGCCAAGTCGATCTCAAAAGCGCTGCTTATCCAAAAATAAGACGCTGAGAGCACGAATCAATCCAGAAGCAGACATCAGCTCTTATTATGAACTTTATTCAGAGTACATCGCCGCGAGACATCGTGACGGCGATATGTATCCCCCTATTCCAGACCAATACGAGAGTTTTTTGGGCAGCGCTTCTGCCTTTGTTCGCTACGTCGAGTTTTTTGAAGGAGAACAGCTAGTGATGGTCAGTGTCATGGATGAGTTAACGGATGTTTTATCCGCCATCTATACATTCTATGATCCGAACCTTGAACATCGAAGTTTGGGAACCTACGCCATCCTTTGGCAATTGAAGTATGCTCAAAGCAGAAAAATTCCCTATCTATACCTCGGTTTTTGGGTTCAGAACTGCAACAAAATGAACTACAAATCCAATTTCAAACCCTATCACGTGTTTGAAGATGGGGCTTGGTATAGATATGACTGATCACGTCCTGTTGCTAATAGCCAGGTGATTGTTGGTATTGTGCGGGATCAATAGCAATACTATCAACGGTACCTAAACCTAGTTTTTGTACCTTTTACACCAGTCTCTTTGCGTCGGTCATAGAATTCGGGCAAAATGCCGCCCTCTTAAAACATAGGAGTTAATCCCTGAATGGCGAAAGATGACGTCATTGAGTTTGATGGAGAGGTGATAGACACCCTTCCAAATACGACTTTTCGGGTTCGTTTAGAAAACGACCATATTATTATTGCGCATATTTCTGGAAAGATGCGTAAGAACTACATTCGCATCCTTACGGGCGACAAGGTCAAAGTCGAAATGACTCCCTATGACCTAACTAAAGGCAGAATCACCTTCCGATCTCGCTGACCTACCCGTCTATTTTAGTTCACTGGGCTTTTTAGCTCACCGAGAAATCAATTCAGTCTTTTTACTTGGCGGTTCGCTTTTTTTCTCGGAAAAGTCCAATGATAATTCGTTATCTCGAATTTCGATGGATACCGTGCCACCCTGTTCTAACGCGCCGAATAAGATTTCATCTGCCAGAGGTTTCTTGATCAGTTCATCGATCAGACGCGCTAACGGTCTCGCGCCCATCGTCTCATCGTAACCTTGTTCCGCGAGCCAAGTTCTCGCCTCTTCAGTGACATCAATGGTGACACCTTTATCATCAATCTGAGTCTGTAGTTCAACCAGAAACTTATCAACGACGGTCTTCACAACATCCAACTGAAGCGGTTTAAATTGTACGATCGCATCCAGCCGATTTCTAAATTCAGGGCTAAAGGATTTTTTGATAATTTCCATCGCGTCCGAGCTATGATCTTGTTTAGTAAAGCCCATCGATGAACGGCTCAACGACTGGCCGCCCGCGTTACTCGTCATCACGAGGATGACGTTACGAAAATCAGCTTTGCGGCCGTTGTTATCTGTCAACGTACCGTGGTCCATTACCTGTAACAGCAGATTAAACACCTCAGGGTGAGCCTTTTCGACTTCATCAAGTAAAACAACCGAATGCGGGTGTTTGGTGACCGCATCAGTCAGCAAGCCTCCTTGATCAAACCCTACGTAACCCGGAGGCGCACCAATCAATCTTGAGACCGTATGGCGCTCCATATATTCAGACATATCAAAACGAACGAGCTCGATACCGAGCAAGGACGCTAACTGACGGCAGACCTCTGTCTTACCTACACCTGTCGGGCCAGCAAACAAAAAGCTGCCTATCGGTTTTTCGCCTGTTTTTAGACCAGCTCGAGATAGCTTGATAGCGTTGGCAATGGCCGATATGGCTTCAGACTGACCGAAAACCACCATCTTGAGTTGTTCTTCCAGTCCTCGCAGTTGTTCTTTGTCGGAGCTAGATACAGAACGCGGTGGAATACGAGCAATCTTACTAACGATATACTCGATATCAGATACACCAATACTTTTTTTCTTCTTGCTCTTCGGCTGTAGCTGCTGGTACGCCCCTGCTTCATCGATAATATCAATGGCCTTATCCGGCAAAAAGCGATCTGTAAGGTGTCGAGCCGATAGTTCCGCTGCCGACCGCAAAGCCTTATCCATGTAGCGCAAGCCATAATGGTCTTCGTAACGCGATTTTAATCCCTTGAGAATCTGGAAGGTTTCATCGACATTGGGTTCCGGCACATCGACCTTTTGGAACCGACGCGACAGCGCACGATCCTTCTCAAAAATACCACGATATTCTTGATAGGTAGTCGAACCAATCAAGCGAATTTTACCTGTTGTAAGGAGTGGCTTAAGCAAATTAGATGCATCCATCACTCCACCAGACGCAGCACCAGCGCCAATAATGGTATGGATTTCGTCGATAAAAAGAATAGAGTCCTTTTCTTCAGTAAGATTCGCCAGTACACCTTTGAAGCGTTTCTCGAAATCTCCCCGATATTTTGTGCCCGCCAACAAACCACCTAAATCCAACGAATAGACAGTACTCTCGAGCAAAATATCTGGCACTTTTTCTTCAACGATCATTCGCGCCAGACCTTCGGCGATAGCTGTTTTACCAACCCCGCTCTCTCCCACCAATAGAGGATTATTCTTTCTACGACGAGCAAGTATTTGCGTAATTCGGCCAATTTCTTCTGAACGGCCTACAAGCGGGTCAATCCCATCTTCTATTGCCCGTTGATTCAAGTTCTCGGCATAAAGATCCAAAGGACGCTTGCTGGCCTTCTCCTCACCCCCTTCCCCGACGTTAGGGGAAGCCGGCGGCTCCGATTCGGTATCAGGGTCCTCGCCTTCCGCTGAATCTTTGGTATAACCGTGGCTGAGATAGTTGACGACATCCACACGTTGAATATCTTGCAGCACGAGCAGATAGACAGCCTGACTTTCTTGCTCGCTAAAGATCGCGACCAACGCATTAGCGCCGGTGCATTCTTGATTTCCGGAAGACTGAACATGGAAAATAGCTCGCTGAAGAACGCGCTGAAAACCAAGCGTAGGCTGAACTTCTCGATCTTCTTCGATATTTTCTAATATCGGTGTGCTGTCTGCTATGTAGGTTACCAACTGCTCCCTCAGGGCAAACAGATCTGCGCCGCATGCTGCTAGCACGTCGACAGCTGATTGGTTATCTAACAAAGCCAATAGTAAATGCTCAACCGTCATAAACTCATGGTTATGCGCTTTGGCTTCTTTAAATGCCATATTCAACGAAAGTTCTAAATCACGGCTTAGCATCTTATTTACTCTCTCGCTTAGTACTTACTAACATTAGTCTTCCGGTTCATCCAAGGGTTCCGTTTCACACAAAAGTGGGTGCTCATTCTCGCGTGAATACTTGTTAACGAGCGTCGCTTTAGTTTCTGCAATATCTCTCGGATAGATACCACAGACTCCCTTCCCTTGGGTATGAATCGTCAACATGATTTGCGTCGCTTCTGTCCGATTCTTGGAAAAAAATCGTTCCAATATTTCGACCACAAATTCCATCGGCGTGTAATCATCATTAACTAATAGCACCCTATATTGCTGCGGCCTGCGCAGCTTGGGCTTTGAGAGTTCAACAACAGAATTGCTCTCATAATCGGAATTAGCTTGATCGTCTTCTGACAGCTTGGGTGAATGCATAATCTCATTCTAACCCATCATACCGACCTTAATAATGTTGCGAATGCTTAATTCTAAAAATGAGAAAGAGTGCAACTTTTTGTTCAGGAATTCAGATCGTTACAGTAAATCGAACGAAACGATAAAAGATACTAATTTGATGATTATTCAATTAGTATTACGGTTAATAAGAGTTAATAGGATCCAACTGCTTTCCTAACAAGTTGGCAATAAGAGCCTAATAGAGTCATGTAGAAAAGGGGGGGTTGTACATGCCAAATGGAATCGTAAAATGGTTTAACAACGCAAAAGGATTTGGCTTCATCCTGCCAGAAGACGCTGAATCCGATGTTTTTGCGCACTATTCTGCAATAGAAATGGAAGGGTATAAAACGCTGAAAGCGGGTCAACAAGTGCAATATGAGCTAGTTGACGGTGACAAAGGGCGCCATGCCGCCAGTATTCAGCCTATCGAAGCAGCAGCAACTAGCACCGAAACGCAATTAGAAGAACCAATGGTTAAGCTTGCCACGGGCTAGCCTATCGTTTTGTCCATAAACTCTGCGCTTTTCATTCAAAGCGCAGAGTTCCTTATTGCAGAACTAGTAACTTTGTAATTTAGCCTTAGCTAAACTGCGCCAATGCTTCATTCAGTGTTTTACTGGGACACATAGCTTGGTGTGCTTTTTCTTCATCTAGAAGATAGTAACCACCAAGATCAGAAGGCGTACCCTGTGTCGAGTTCAACTCCTCAACAATAGCGTCCTCATTGCGCGTGAGTACTTCTGCTAGATTCGCAAATTTGCTCGCAAGACCTGTGTCTTGAGATTGTTCTGCCAAGGCCTGGGCCCAATAGAGTGCAAGATAAAAATGGCTTCCCCGATTATCTAATTCACCTGCTTTTCGAAGTGGCGATTTTCCTGATTCGAGAAGTTTTTCAGTGGCCTGATCAAGCGTGTCTGCCAAGATCTGTGCATGTGCGTTGTTTGTCTTGGTAGCCATATCTTCCAAGGAAACGGCTAGCGCGAGAAACTCACCCAAAGAGTCCCAACGCAAATGCGATTCTTCGATAAATTGCTGGACGTGTTTTGGTGCTGATCCACCAGCACCCGTTTCGAACAAACCGCCACCTGCCATTAACGGCACAACGGAAAGCATTTTAGCGCTCGTCCCAAGCTCCATGATAGGAAATAAATCTGTGAGATAGTCTCGCAATACATTTCCTGTGACTGAGATCGTATCCAACCCACGTAACAAACGCTCCAAAGTAAAACGCATCGCGCGCACTGGTGATTTAATTTGGATATCTAAACCCGATAAATCCTCATCTTCAAGATACTTGGTGACCAATCCTGTTAAGCGTTCATCATGTGCACGCTCTGGATCTAACCAAAAGATTGCTGGCATACCCGATGCGCGTGCGCGCGTCACGGCCAATTTCACCCAGTCACGAATGGGTGCATCCTTAGTTTGACACATGCGCCATATGTCACCTTCTTCAACATCATGGGACATCAACACTTTGCCGCTTTCGTCGACGACTCGCACTGCTCCATCACCAGTCATTTCGAAAGTCTTGTCGTGTGAGCCATACTCTTCGGCTTTCTGAGCCATCAAGCCGACGTTGGGCACTGTTCCCATCGTTGTTGGGTCAAACGCACCATGTGTTTTACAGAAGTTGATCACTTCCTGATAAATGGTGGCGTAGGTACTCTCCGGAATGACCGCTTTGGTGTCATGCAGTTGGCCATCTGGTCCCCACATTTTTCCGGATGCTCGAATCATCGCCGGCATAGAGGCATCAACAATTACGTCGCTCGGGATATGTAAATTAGAAATTCCTTTTTCCGTATTGACCATCGCGATCGGTGGTCGGTTCTGGTAACAAGCGTGAATATCGCGCTCGATTTCCTCACGCTTGGATGCTGGAAGACGCGAAATTTTGTCGTAGACGTTACCGAGCCCGTTATTCGCGTTCACACCTAGCTCTTCAAACAAATCTGCATATTTTTCAAATACATCTTTGTAAAAGACCTTAACCGCGTGACCAAAGA
Source organism: uncultured Porticoccaceae bacterium (assembly GCA_964623085.1). Classification (GTDB taxonomy): domain Bacteria; phylum Pseudomonadota; class Gammaproteobacteria; order Pseudomonadales; family GM7GCV1; genus CAZUTO01. The sequence continues at coordinate 86,682 of CAZUTO010000001.1, read as the reverse complement.
CGATAGGATGCGATACTTTCATCATGGTTGCTTTAACATGGAGCGACCAGAGTAATCCGGTTTCTTTTGCATCTTTAAGCTGAGCCTCAAAAAATTCACAGAGCGCTTTCTTGCTCATGAACATGGCATCGATGACTTCACCCTCTAGCAGAGGCGTACTCGCTTTCAAGACCTTAACAGCGCCGTCTTTTCCTTCGAATTCTATCCGTACATCGGTCGCCTTTTCCATGATTAGCGATTGTTCACTGGAATAGAAATCTCCGTTGCTGTTCATATGCGCAACATGTGAACGAGACGCCATACTCCATACACCCATACTATGAGGATGTTTTTTCGCGTAATTCTTCACCGCCATCGGCGCACGACGATCGGAGTTGCCCTGACGAAGCACAGGATTCACAGCACTTCCTAGCACTAAACTATAACGTCGACGAATATCTTTTTCCTCGTCCGTTTCAGGGCTTTCAGGAAAATTAGGCAGTGCATAGCCCTTCTCTTGGAGTTCTTTAATTGCTTCTTTTAGCTGGGGAATAGACGCACTAATATTCGGCAATTTAATAATATTAGCTTTAGCTTGCAGTGTGAGCTCACCTAGCTCAGCTAGTGCATCAGGCACTTTTTGCTCATCATTCAGAACGTCTGCGAAATTTACGAGTATCCGTGCGGCCAACGAGATATCGGTGGTTTCAACATCAATATCAGCTGCTCCGGCAAATGTTCTTACGATAGGAAGCAGCGAATAAGTCGCCAACGCAGGCGCCTCATCTGTTTTTGTATATATAATCTTTGACTTGGACTCAGTCATTCTATACCCCAATATTTACGTCTTAGAAATGCCAAAATTGTCACCAGCGTTTTGATATGCAAACTGAACGCTAACGCTTCAATGCTCGATTTAGATACCCCTTAAATCAGGAGTAGATTTTGCGCCGAAAATTCTACATGAAAGCAACGACCAAAAATAGTTGAATGGGCGATCTAAAGCGACTCAAACTGATGAGGATGAAAGAATGCCAGATAAAATCCATCTAACGGTGGCCACTACATGTATTAGAGATGGAAAAATGCTCATGGTGCAGGAGTATCAGAACAACAAACTCGTGATCAATCAGCCCGCCGGTCACATCGAACCCGGTGAGACATTCAAAGGCGCTGCGTTACGTGAAACCTATGAAGAAACGGGTCACAATGTGGAGTTGGAAGCGGTTCTAGGTATGTCAGCGTATCCGGCTCCAAATGGCGTGACCTATCACCGTATTAGCTTCTTGGCTCATTGCCCTGAACAGACCCCCTCTTCTAACTTAGACCCCGATATCGAGTGCATCGCTTGGATGACCCCAGAGGAAGTATGCAACGCAAAAAACCATCGCAGCCATCTCGTTCAAATGGATGTTGACCGGTATCTATCTGGTCAGCGATTTCCTTTAGAAATGATTCAGGAAAGCTCATAGAATACAGTCGCCTAAATTGGCACTTCAGCCAGCATTAATAACCTAGAGAATATGACCAAAAAGAATAGTAACGACAAAGTGATCGCAGGCATGTCCGGCGGTGTGGACTCTTCGGTCGCGGCTTGGTTGCTATTAGAACAAGGCTATAAAGTTGAAGGCTTGTTTATGAAAAACTGGGAGGAAGACGATGGCACCGAATATTGCACAGCGAAACAAGATTTAAGCGATGCGCAGCAAGTCTGTGACAAACTTGGAATCAAATTACATATCGCAAACTTTGCCGGTGATTATTGGGATAATGTCTTTGAGCACTTTCTTTCGGAATACCGCGCCTATCGCACGCCCAATCCAGATATCCTGTGCAATCGAGAAATCAAATTTAAAGTGTTTCTAGAATATGCAGAGCTACTAGGCGGTAACTTCATTGCCACGGGTCACTACGCACGGCTCGACGCTGGCACCGAAACGACAAAGCTGCTCAAAGGCAAAGATGCTAGCAAAGACCAAAGCTATTTCTTACATGCCGTGGACGAAGCAGCTTTTTCCCGCACTCTTTTCCCCCTCGGTGAACTCGAGAAACAAGAAGTAAGAGCTATTGCTAAGGCGAAGGGCTTTATCACTCATAATAAAAAGGACAGTACTGGCATTTGCTTTATTGGTGAACGTCGTTTTAAGGATTTCTTAGAGAGCTATATCCCCACCAAAGAGGGTGATATCAAGACGGTAACGGGTGATGTCGTCGGTAAGCACGATGGTCTGATGTTTTACACCCTCGGCCAGCGTCAGGGGCTCCGTATCGGTGGTATCAAAGGCAGTCAGGAAGCCGCATGGTATGTGGTTGGAAAAGATGTCGAAAAGAATGTGCTGCTTGTGGATCAAGGTGCTAACAATACACATTTATACAGTCAGGCTCTGACAGTGTCAGACGTTCATTTTATCAATGGTGCGCCCTTACAAAAGGATTTTAAGTGCAATGCAAAAACGAGATATCGTCAGGCCGATCAAGCATGTCGAGTATTTTTTGAAGACGATAAATGGCATGTCGAGTTCAAAGACCCGCAGCGCGCGGTCACGCCAGGACAATCGGTCGTGCTATATGACGACGAGTATTGTCTTGGGGGCGGCGTGATAGAGGCGACTTATTAGTGAACCTAATACATTGGATATCCCCACCGGTGACAAGCCGGCAGATAAGAGCGCTGTCGGGTGTGGCTCAAGCGATCGAATTAATCGATCAACTAGCAGTAACAGGCCAATACAAAACCCCAGAATACGAACGCATGGTCGCTGGACTGCTTTCACTTGAGCCGGAGACGGATGAAGATGTGCTGGGTGCACCGAACGATCTCAACATGGGCCTTGAATTACTTCAGCCATTCATAGAAGGCCGCGAGCACCCTCGCAAAAGCCGCTATCTGGGCCAAGTCATATATCTACAGCGGCTTATGATGCGTCGCCCGCATGTCATTGACGAAATAAGCCAGGGAATATCGCAAACAAACCGGCAATTAGAATTCTATACGCTCGACAGCGAGACCATTGCACTATCACTCGGTGATCTCTACCAAAACACCCTGAGCCAATTGGGATTCAGAATTCAAATATCCGGCGAGCATGACATACTTTCACAACAGGTGGTCGCTGCACGGATTCGAACTCTGCTATTCTCTGGAATTCGGTTTGCGCTACTGTGGCGTCAATTTGGTGGCCATTCACGGCAACTCGTTTTATCCAAAAATGCGATCCGCCGCCAATGTGAAGATTTAATCAAAGAAAATAAAACACTTGAGAAAAATAATGCATCTAACTGAAATATCAGCAATTTCTCCACTTGATGGTCGCTACGGATCTAAATTAGTACCACTGCGATCCCTGTTCAGCGAATTCGGATTAATTCGCTCCAGAGTTGAAGTAGAAATCCGCTGGTTACAACAATTGGCTGAAAATGATGGTATCCAGGAAGTAGCTAGTTTCAGCGAAGGTGCCAATAACTTTCTGGAGCAACTGATAACCGATTTTTCTAGCGATGATGCGATAAAGATTAAGTCTATAGAGAAGACCACAAATCATGATGTTAAAGCGGTGGAATACTTTATTAAGGAAAAGCTTTCGGAGAATAGCGAGTTAGCGGCTATTTCAGAGTTCGTTCATTTCGCTTGCACCTCAGAAGATATCAACAATCTTTCGCATGCACTCATGCTGAAGCAAGGGCTGGCTGTTCTTTCCGAAGGAATCGTCGCAATCACGGCTAACCTAGAAGAAAAAGCCGAGCAAATGGCGTCTGTCTCAATGCTATCTCGCACACACGGCCAAACAGCGTCACCTACGACAGTCGGGAAAGAGCTGGCGAACGTGCTGTATCGTCTACAACGCCAGTTGAAGCAGCTAAAAAACCAAGAGATTCTCGGAAAAATCAATGGTGCTGTTGGGAACTACAACGCACATATTGCGGCCTATCCAGAAGTCAACTGGATTGAAAATGCTGAGAAATTCATACGCTCCCTCGGGCTCACACCAAATCCCTACACTACGCAGATTGAGCCTCACGATTATATGGCAGAGATGTTTGATACCATTTGCCGCATTAACACCATTCTCATCGATTTAAACCGGGATATTTGGGGATACATTTCCATCGGCTATTTCAAACAAAAAACGGTTGCAGGTGAAATTGGTTCTTCAACTATGCCTCACAAAGTGAATCCAATCGATTTCGAAAATTCCGAAGGTAATCTCGGCTTAGCCAATGCGGTATTCGAACACCTAGCATCCAAGCTTCCGATATCCAGATGGCAGCGCGACCTGACCGACTCAACAGTGCTACGCAATATGGGTGTTGGATTTGGGTATAGCCTAGTGGCCTACCAAAGCACGCTCAAAGGTCTAGGCAAGCTCGAGCTGAATGCAGAGCGGTTATCGGAAGATCTTAATACTAGCTGGGAGGTTCTCGCAGAGCCTATTCAAACTGTCATGAAAAAGTACGGTGTCGCCCAGTCCTATGAAAAACTTAAGGAGTTAACGCGGGGCCAGACAGTGACGGCTGACACATTCCAGACCTATATTGAGTCTCTCGATATTCCTGAAGATGCAAAAGCGGCACTTTCACAACTCACGCCGGAATCTTACACCGGCAATGCTGCGTTCCAAGCCTGCGCGGCTATTGGCGAGCCAAGCAAAACCAAATCAAACTAGCGCCATTGTCAGACTAGCCCTATGGATAGTGTCAGTTAGACTTACGTTTTTGTAAGATAGCCTCTGGCTTGATGCCATGGAAGGCTCAATCAGGAGAAAACTAGGTGCCAAGGATAGCACCGACAAGGACGTACCAACAGCATATATAGGATGTAAAAAACGGGCCTTCCAAAAAACAAAGGCCACCTAGTTTTAGGTGGCCTTTATTTTTAAGCTGCTTCCGCAAAAATAGATGGCTCTCCGGCTATTTCTCTACTACCCCACCCTCATTGGCTAGCGGCACATCATCGCTTCCCGAATCTTGTTTATCCTCGGTTTCGACTCCCATCGCAGTGTCCTTGATTTGCTTTTCAATCGTCTCTTTCAACTCTGGGTTCTCACTAAGATACTGCGCTGCATTCGCTTTACCTTGCCCGATTTTCTCACCTTGATAGGCGTACCAAGCTCCAGATTTTTCAACAAATCCGTATTTCACGCCAAGATCAACAATTTCTGCAAGCTGGTTTATTCCAGTGCCATACATAATGTGAAATTCGACTTGCTTGAATGGCGGCGCAACCTTGTTCTTCACCACTTTGACTCGCGTCTCATTGCCAACTATCTCGTCGCCGTCTTTAACAGCGCCTATACGACGAATATCCAATCTAACAGACGAATAGAACTTCAGCGCATTGCCCCCCGTTGTAGTTTCGGGGTTACCAAACATCACGCCTATCTTCATTCGAATTTGGTTAATAAATACACACAGACAATTAGCCTGCTTAATACTGCCAGTAAGCTTACGCAAAGCCTGAGACATAAGGCGAGCCTGCAATCCCATATGAGAATCGCCCATATCGCCTTCAATTTCAGCTTTTGGTACCAGTGCTGCTACTGAGTCAACAACCAGCATATCAATCGCGCCAGATCGTACTAACATGTCACAGACTTCAAGTGCTTGCTCACCGGTATCCGGCTGAGAAATAATGAGATCATCGATATTGACGCCCAGCTTTTCCGCGTAAATAGGATCGAGTGCATGCTCTGCATCGACAAACGCGCAGGTAGCACCTTGTTTCTGCGCTTGAGCGATAGTCGAAAGCGTCAACGTTGTTTTACCTGAGCTTTCTGGACCATAGACCTCAACAATCCTTCCGCGCGGTAATCCACCTATGCCTAGTGCTATATCTAGACCAAGTGAACCTGTAGAAAATGATGGGATAGCTTGGCGTTCGCTATCACCCATACGCATTACTGTACCTTTACCGAACTGCCGCTCGATTTGACCTAATGCTGCGTCCAGTGCTTTTTGCTTATTGGGGTCCATAGTCGTCTCTCCACCGATATTCGAAATTATTAGATAGCTTTCGCTGTACTGTATAGATTTACAGCTATTATGTTTTAGCTAATTTAGAATTACAACAGCTCAATGAGTCTTCTTAAGGAAAATTCTATAGATTGTATTCGAACGGCTTCTCTATCACCGGCAAACACTTGGGTCTCAGCGTGGCTCCCTTCCAATATTTGCCAACCAAAACAAACCGTCCCGACAGGTTTCTCCTCAGAGCCTCCATCCGGGCCAGCAATTCCTGAAGTCGCAATCGAAACCTGCGTACTAAGGCGCTCGTTAACGCCTAAGGCCATTTGAGCAACAACGGCTTGGCTGACCGCACCCTGATATTCCATAGTACTTAAAGACACACCAAGCAACTGCCGTTTTACTGTATTCGAGTAGGCGTTGATACCGCCTAGGTACCATTGAGAACTTCCGGGTATTTGGGTAATAGCAAACCCAATTCCACCGCCGGTACAGGATTCAGCGGTAGCTAAAGTTAGATTTTTTTTGTTGAGAGTCTGACCAAGAGATTCAGAAAGAACGAAAATGGAATGCCAGCTTGTTGACATCATTCCCACTCTATCGTCGCTGGGGGTTTACTGGAAATATCATAGGTAACCCGAGAGATCCCGGATATCTCATTGATGATACGGCCGGAGACATGTTCGAGAAAATCGTAGGGTAAATGTGCCCAACGCGCCGTCATAAAATCTAGCGTTTCGACTGCACGCAATGCCACTACGTATTCATACCGTCGACCATCGCCAACAACACCCACAGACTTTACCGGCAAAAATACGGCAAAAGCCTGACTCACCTTGTGATAAAGATCGGCAGCATGAAGCTCTTCGATAAAAATGGCATCTGCTTCTCGAAGTAAATCAGCGTATTCCTTTTTTACTTCTCCGAGTATGCGCACACCGAGGCCGGGGCCAGGAAATGGGTGCCGGTATACCATGTCATATGGCAGGCCCAACTCAAGCCCAATCTTACGTACTTCATCTTTAAATAGTTCGCGTAATGGCTCGACCAGCTCCAACCGCATGTCATCTGGCAAACCACCTACGTTATGGTGCGATTTTATGACATGCGCCTTGCCCGATTTAGCACCCGCGGATTCGATAACATCGGGGTAAATGGTTCCCTGTGCTAGCCAGTTAACATCATTGAGTCTTGTTGCTTCGCGATCGAACACATCAATAAACGTATTGCCGATAGCTTTTCGTTTTTTCTCAGGATCTTCAACACCAGCGAGCTTTCCGAGAAACTCCGCCTCAGCATCGACACGGATAATATTGAGGCCTCGTCGCTCTGCAAACATTTCCATGACTTGATCGCCTTCTGATTTGCGCAGCAGGCCATTATCGACAAACACGCAAACAAGCTGATCACCAATAGCCCGCTCGAGCAGCGCCGCTGTGACGGATGAATCAACGCCACCACTTAGTCCTAATAACACCTTACTTTTACCAATTTTGGATCGAATATTTTCGATCGCATCTTCGACGATATTTTCGGCGGTCCAATTGGCTTCACAGCCACAAATATCTAGTACGAAGTGGCGGAGTATTTGCTCTCCCTGAACCGTGTGGGTTACTTCCGGGTGAAACTGCACGCCGTATATACGTTTTTCTTCATGAAACATACCCGCTATGGGGCAAGACGGCGTCGATGCAAGAATTTGAAATCCTTCTGGAAGTTCGACCACCTTGTCGCCATGGCTCATCCACACGTCGAGGTATTGACTACCCCCCTCGGCATGGTCTGATAAATCGATTAGCAATGGAGAAGGTTCTTCAACCTTCACTCTCGCGAATCCAAACTCACTGGTATTGGAGACTTCCACTTTGCCGCCCATTTGTTCGGCAATCGTCTGCATTCCGTAGCAAATACCAAGGATAGGCACGCCCATTTGAAAAAGCGCTTCATCGGCTTTTGGCGACGCCATTCCCTCGGTTGCCGACTCTGGACCGCCTGCCAATATCACAGCACTAAAGTTGTTGAGATCGGTTTGATCTAACAAATCATATGCGTAGATCTCAGAATAAACCCCAATCTCTCGAACTCGCCGAGCAATGAGCTGAGTATATTGAGATCCGAAATCTACGATAAGAACGGTGTGTTTGTGAATATCGGAAGCTGTCGAGTCGTTCATCAAATTATCTATTTTTTAATCAAAAACCGCCCCGTAGGGCGGCTAATTTAGACGCTTGTTTAGGCGCTTGTTTCACTATCTACTTGGGTAGTTAGGTGCTTCCTTGGTAATCGAAACATCGTGGACGTGGCTTTCATTCATCCCAGCTGAGCTAACACGAACAAACTCAGGTTTGGTGCGCATGGTTTCGATATTAGTCGCACCGGTATAACCCATCGCGGAGCGCAATCCACCCATCATTTGATGAATGACGACGGATACCGGCCCTTTATAGGGTACTCGCCCTTCTATGCCTTCCGGCACGAGTTTGTCAGCACCATCGGTAGAATCTTGAAAGTACCGATCACTTGAACCCTGCGTTTTGGCCATAGCACCAATAGAGCCCATACCACGATACGATTTATAGGTTCTACCTTGGTAGATTTCTAGTTCTCCTGGCGCTTCGTCGGTACCGGCAAAGACTGAGCCCATCATAGCGCAATTTGCGCCAGCAACAATCGCCTTGGCGAGATCACCAGAGTAACGAATACCACCGTCAGAGATGATAGGTATACCTGATGACTTTAACGCCTCCGCTACATTCGCAATAGCTGTGATTTGTGGCACCCCTACCCCGGCAACAATTCGCGTCGTGCAGATACTTCCTGGTCCAATTCCAACCTTAACAGCATCAGCACCGGCTTCTTTCATCGCAAGAGCCGCTTGCGCTGTCGCAATATTTCCACCAATGACTTGAATGTGCGCGAAATTGGATTTGATCCAGCGAACACGGTCTAGAACGTTCTGTGAATGGCCATGAGCACTATCAACGACAATGACGTCCACACCAGCAGCAGACAAGGCTTCAACTCGCTCATCTGTTTCACCACTAGTGCCGACACAAGCTCCGGCCAACAACTGACCATAAGAATCTTTCGCCGCATTCGGATGGCTTGCCGCTTTATCAATATCCTTCACGGTGACTAGACCGGCGAGTTTGAAGTTATCGGTCACTACCAATACTTTTTCAATTCGGTGTTGATGTAACAAGCTTTGAATTTCTTCTTTGGTTGCGTCTTCGCGCGCAGTGATTAGCTTATCTTTCGGCGTCATAACACTTGCGACCGGCGCTTTCAGGTTGGTTTCAAAGCGCACATCGCGGCTGGTCACAATGCCGCATAGCTCACCATTAGTAACGACGGGAACACCAGAGATATTGTATTTACGCTTAATATCCAGCAGTTCACTGATTGGCCGATCTTCGGAGATCGTAATCGGATCTTTAACCACACCACTTTCGTATTTCTTTACGGCACTCACTTCATCGGCTTGCACATCAACGGACATAGAACGATGAATAACGCCGATCCCACCTTCTTGTGCCAGAGCAATAGCCATGTTCGCTTCGGTAACCGTATCCATTGCTGCTGAGAGCAGTGGCATGTTGAGGCGAATATCGCGCGTAAGCTTCGTTTGGACATCTACATCTTTAGGTACCACCTCGGAGTGGTCAGGAACTAAAAGAATATCGTCAAACGTCAATGCGTCTTCTGTGATTCGAAGCATTTAAAAGGGACTGTTCAATAGAAAATGAACGAGGCATTATAGTCCCAGATCGCCACTTTCGTAAAATAATTTCATGTCAGACTTCGAAGAACCAGCGCGCCGTATTTTCTCGGTATTCGAACTCAATAACGAAACTAAAAAATTGCTTGAACAGCGGTTTTTTAGCGTCTTTGTGCGTGGAGAAGTCTCCAACTTTAGTGCCCCTCGATCGGGACACTGGTATTTCACGATTAAAGACGATGCAGCACAGATACGTGTCGTCATGTTCAAACAGGCCAATTTCAAATACGCTCCTCCCAAACTTGGCGATGAGATAATTGTCGGGGGCCAGCTGAGTTTTTATCGAGAACGCGGCGAAATACAAATTATCGCCAATCAAATGAAAGCAGCCGGTCTTGGCGATCTACAAAAACAATTTGATCAGCTAACAGATAAACTCCGCAACGAGGGGTTGTTCGATACAGCTAATAAGCAAAACATTCCTTCTCGGCCAAAAAAGATAGCGATTATTACCTCTCCAACCGGTGCGGTGATTCAAGACATCAGCAGAGTTTGTGCGAGACGCGCGCCCACTATTCCGCTTTTACTCATACCGGTTCCAGTGCAAGGTGAATCTGCAGCAGCTGAGATTTGTTCTGCCCTAAAGCACTGCGATACTCGTAAAGATCTTGATCTCATTATTTTGACGCGCGGCGGCGGATCGCTTGAGGATTTAGTCGCTTTCAATAGCGAACCGGTCGCGCGTGCTATCGTCGAATCAAGCATTCCGATTATCAGCGGCGTCGGGCACGAAACCGACGTATCTATTTCAGATTTCGTCGCTGATTTGCGGGCTGCAACGCCATCGGAAGCAGCTGAATTAGCCACCGCTGGCTTTCAGAACCTGAGGAGTGAAATACATTCAACGCAAGCGCGAATATCTAAACTCATGCAACAGTATTTGAGCGATAAATCGCATCAACTAGAAAGACTCTCAATCAAGCTCAGTGACCCAAGTAAAGAGCTTCTTCAAATTGCTCAGAAGCTAGACCACCTTGAAACACAACTGCAGGGTCATTGGAAAACAATGATGGGCAAGCATAGAGCAAAACTTGTATCAAGCGCCCAGCGATTGCTGCCGAGCAGGTTGAGCGAACGAATTGCGCTTAGAAGCCGTGAATTGGATGTCCTACAGGGGCGACTATTGCGTGGGTTGCATCACCATCACCAAGCTTCCAAACAGCGCTTTACACAAGCAATCACTATATTGGAAACCCTTAATCCAATGGCTGTTATGACGAGAGGCTACAGTATCGTGTTTGATAAAGATCGAGGGGTGATTACATCGGCTGTTCAGGTAACAAGGGGGCAATCTATTGATATTGAGCTTATGGATGGAAACATCACGTCAGAAATCAAAGAGATCCGCAAGGCACCACCCAAAAAAAAGCCGCCATCTAAAAAGAAACCAACAAAAACTATTTAGGACGGCTTTATGAGAAGTTTTTTAGAATGGCCAAAAAACAGGAACCAACCCTAGCGTCACCAAGCCCAAAACAATCGTCAAGGGAATGCCCATCTTCAAAAAGTCCATATAGCGATAGTTGCCCGGCCCATAAACCATCAAGTTTGTTTGATAACCAATTGGCGTAGCAAAGCTGACAGATGCCGCTACCATAAGTGTCACAACAAATGGCAAGGCGCTTACTTCTAGCTGTGCGGCAACTGACAACGCCACTGGAAACAATATCACCGCCGCGGCGAGATTGGAGATCAATGCCGTCATTACTGCCGCCACTGCAAACAGCGCAGCCAAACTTCCATAGGCTGAACCAGACGCTAAGGCGACCGTGGAACCAGCCAATATACTAGCCATACCAGTTTTCTCTGCTGCGGTTCCCAGCGCGATAGAGGCCGCTATGACAAGTAACACTTCCCAATCAATACTCATCCGTGATTCTTCGACCGATATGCATCGCGTGGCAAGCAACAACACAATGGACACACAAGCAGCCTCAAACAGACTGAATATATTCAAGGTAACCAATACAATTTGAAGGGCAAGGATCGCGAGCGCCAAAAAGCGACGGCTATACAACGTAGGCGCTGAGTTGTGCACATCTGATATCAATAAGAAATCTTTTTCAAAGCGTCGTGTTTGGGTAAATTGAGGAGAGGCTTCTAACAGTAAGAGATCCCCCTTGCGAAATTCAATATCACCGATTCGTTGCTTTACATGCTCACCTTCTCGCGATATCGCAACAATTGCAGAGCCATACTTCTTTCGAAATTGGCTTTCTCTTACTGTCTTACCAAGATATGGAAAACTCCTACCTAAGATCACCTCGACAAAATTGCGCGAAGATCTATCTCCATCTATTTTGAACACCTGATCTTCTGCGTAAACAAGCCCGCGAATATTTTGCAAATCAACGACCGAATCCACATCACCGGCAAAAATAAGACGATCGCCCTCTAGTAGAGACTCATGTGGGGATACAGCTGCAAAAACTCTATCTCCTCGAATAATTTCGATTAGATAAACGCCAGCTAGATTCCTCAAGCCTGCCTTTTCAATTGATTGTCCGCCCAAAACACTACCTTGGCCGATCACCATTTCAATGGTGTATTCCTTGGTATCACTAAACACTTCGGTGTCTTCTTCCCCTGCAGGAAGCAGTCTGTTGCTCATCATCATCACAAATACAATCGTGACAAGCACAAGAGGCACGCCAACTAATGCCAGTTCGAAGAGCAATAGGCCTTCAATACCTTCGGTAATGAGCATATCGTTGATGACTAGATTAGTGCTCGTGCCGATCAACGTACAGACGCCACCCACAATAGCGGCATAGCTCAATGGCATCATCAGTTGAGAAGGCGACATTTTGAGCCGTTTGGCCCATTTAGATACCAAGGGAATCATCATTGCTACTACTGGCGTATTGTTTAGCAGACTGCTAATCGCCGCTACTGGAAACATCAAACGAGCCTGAGCGGTACTCAGTTTTTTTGGACTACCGAGCAATTGGTTTGATAACGCACTTAGTGCTCCAGTCCGTGTCAGTGCACTGGCGATAATAAACATTACCGCGACTGTAGCGAGGCCAAGATTGGCAAAACCACCCAACAATTCTTCCGGCGTCAGTACACCAGCCATCATCAACATCACTGCAGCAGACATAAAAACCACATCTGCACTTAGGCTAGTTGAAAGCAGAACGATAAAGCTCGCGACAATTACGCTAGCTGTTAACCACGCATCGAACCCCAATTTAAATTCTCTTTTTTTACACCAATTTTAAATTCGCAACGGCTAGCTATTATCACCTATATCGCCGTTGCTAGAGCGACAGATATAGCAAAACACGAGCTATCCGTTCCAGATTCGATCCAAATCTTCTAACACTGATACCAGAGACACCATGAATTTTCCTGCATCGACACCATTTACCGCTCGGTGATCATAAGAAACAGACAAAGGCATCATCTGCCTAGGCTCAAATTCACTGCCATTCCATACCGGTTGAACACTGGTTTTAGAAACGCCGAGTATCCCCACCTGTGGAGCAGAAACAATAGGCGTAAAACCAGTACCACCGATGGCACCGAGGCTAGATATTGTGAAACTAGCGCCCTGCATATCCTTCGCACCGAGCTTTCCTTCCTTAGCTTTGCCAGCCATGGTGCTCACATCGGCGGCCAATTCCCAAATATTCTTCTTATCGACATCGCGAATAACCGGAACCATTAAGCCCGCAGGCGTATCTACCGCAATCGAAATATGAACAAATTTACGAAACACCAAGTCTTCCCCATTTTCATGGAGACTTGAATTCATTTTCGGATTCTCAGCAAGCGCGACTGCCGTTGCTTTCAGCAAGAACGCGAGAGGCGTCATTTTGATACCTCGTGAAGTCGCTTCGGACTTCAAATACGCGCGATACTTTTCTAATTCTGTCACATCAGCGTCGTCGAACTGCGTAACATGGGGAACGTTAAGCCAATTGCGAACCATGTTCACCGCTGTCGCTTTGTGTATACGCGACATCGGTTCAGTTTCGATCTCTCCGAATTTGGACCAATCTACGGCAGGTATTTCGGGAAGCGCCCGCCCCTCAACAGATTCGAGACGTGCACCACCAGATTGCATACGTTCTTTAACGAACTGATTGATATCCTCAATCAATATGCGACCACGATTGCCAGAGCCTTTAACCTGTGAAAGCTCAACGCCAAGCTCGCGCGCTGTCTTACGCGCAGCCGGCCCCGCATAAACATTTGCATTACTTCCAATTCTTGTCGCTCCACCGACAGCCGTAACTGCCTTCGCTGCAATGGGCTGTTCTGTTGCTTGAACGGGAGCTTGGGTCTGTTGAGTGCTGCTCGCCGGTGCCTGCACCGCAGGAGCCGATTCCGTCTTGGCTTCAGGTGCCATTTGGCCAGCAGTTTCAGTACCTAGAATACGAACGAGATCTTGGCCCTGACTAATCTGAGTGCCTGTCTCCACATAAACAGCCTCGACTTTTCCGGAGGCTGGTGAAGGAACTTCTACGGAAGCCTTGTCCGTCTCTACAGCACAAATCGAATCGCCTTCTTCAACGACATCACCTGCTGCAACCATCACTTCAATGACTTCAGCCGAATCCGAACCAATATCCGGCACTTTATGCGTCACTGCCTCAGCTTCCATTGAGGCAACCGGCACTGCCACGTCTTCCAAAATAGGCGGCTTAACCTGCTCTGCTTTCGTTTCCGTGGGCGCACTAGATTCTGGCTCAGACTGGGCTTGAGACGAAGATTCGGAAACAGACCGAGTAATCGTGACTAACTGATCACCTTGCGACACCTTATCGCCAGACGAAACGTGCAGTGTTTCTATCACACCACTAAACTCTGCAGGCACTTCAACGGATGCTTTATCTGATTCGGCAACAACGATGGAATCACCTTCTTCGATACTTTCACCGACAGACACCATCACTTCAATAATTTCTGCCTCGTCGGCTCCGATATCGGGCACCAAGCAGATCGCCGATTCACTGGAATCTTTTGTCGCTGAAGCACTTACCGTTTGATGCTCTGCCGCTTCCTCTTCAGAACTAGCACCAGCATCACTGTTCTCGGCATCCAAAGTAGTCTCTGTTCCGACGCTATCAGCACTAGCATCGGCATCAACATTTCCCGCCGTTACTTCTAGTTCTATGAGCTCAGCGCCTTCAGATACCTGATCACCCACAGACAGTGCGATTGATCTTATCTTTCCAGCTTTTGGGCAGGGAATCTCGACGGAAGCTTTATCGGATTCCAATACTGCTAGAGATTGATCCGCTTCAACGACATCACCGACATTGACCAAAATCTCAATGACTTCAGCGCTATCTGCACCAATATCTGGAACCTGTACTTTTTCTATGGACACCAAGTTCTCTCCCGTTAAAGTGAAATCGGATCGGATTTTTCAGGATCAATGCCATACTTATCCATCGCATCTACCACCTTGGATTTCTCTATTTTGCCGTCCTTAACCAGACTACTCAGCGCTGCCACACAGATATAGCGGCTATCCACCTCGAAATGGTCGCGAAGCTTCTCACGCGTATCAGAACGCCCGAACCCATCAGTGCCTAACACCGTAAAGGTTCCGGGAATAAAAGCACGTAACTGCTCAGAATAGGCATGAATATAGTCTGTCGCGATAACCTTTGGCCCTTCTACATCAGAGAGCAGCTCCGTGATATAGGGTTTTTTGGGTTCTTCTTCTGGGTGCAGTAGGTTCCATCGATCTGCTGATTTTGCATCGCGATACACCTCGTTCACCGACGTCATACTCCAAACATCGGACTCGACACCCCAATCGTTCTTCAGCAATTCCGCAGCTTTTTCAACCTCAACCAAAATCGATCCACCGCCCATTAGCTGTACTCGAGGGGAAGCACCTTCCCCCCCCTTCTTAAGCATATACATTCCACGAACGATCCCCTCTTCCGAGCCTGCTGGCAGCTCATGGTGTTGATAGTTCTCGTTCATTGTTGAAATATAATAAAAACAGTTCTCACCCTCGCCATACATGCGACGAATACCATCTTGAATAATCACAGCTAGCTCAAAGCTATACGTTGGATCGTAACAGCGGCAATTGGGAATACTCGAACCGACCAAATGACTGTGACCATCCTGGTGCTGGAGCCCTTCGCCGTTAAGCGTGGTGCGCCCCGCTGTCGCACCGATCAAAAAGCCCCGCGCCTGTAAGTCGCCTGCGGCCCATGCCAAATCCCCAATACGCTGGAATCCAAACATCGAGTAGTAGATATAAAATGGAATCATAGGATAGTCGCTATGACTATAAGAGGTGGCACAGGCTAACCAAGATGAAAAAGCCCCTGCTTCGTTAATTCCCTCTTCCAAAATCTGGCCACTTTCAGACTCTTTGTAGAACATGATTTGATCAGAGTCTTCTGGCTCATACTTCTGACCTTCAGGTGCATATATTCCGAGCTGGCGGAACATTCCTTCCATGCCGAACGTACGCGCCTCGTCGGCCACGATGGGAACCACACGCGGGCCCACTGATTTGTCCTTCGCTAGATTCGACAGCAATCTCACAAACGCCATAGTCGATGAAATCTCGCGATCACCTGTCGACTCTAATTGCTTGGCGAAAATCTCCAACTCAGGTGTATCCAATTTGTCGAAGTCGGCTTGTCTATACGGAATGTATCCCTTCAGCATCTCGCGCCGCTCACGCAAGTATCTCATCTCGGGGCTATTTTCCTCAGGTCGGTAGTACGGAACCTCAGGTAGCTCTTCATCCGATATAGGAATACCAAAACGGTCTCTGAATTGCTTAAGGCTTTCAATATCCAGCTTCTTAAGCGAGTGCGTGGTGTTAGCAGCCTGCCCCGCTTCGCCTGTTGCGTATCCTTTCACGGTTTTAGCGAGAATGACCGTAGGCTGGCCTTTATGATTCACCGCTTGGTGATAAGCAGCGTAAACCTTAAACGGATCGTGGCCACCTCTATTCAGCCTTCCGAGATCCTCATCACTCATATGAGCAACCATCTCACCTATGCCTTTTTCTTCGAAAGCAGCACGCAGATAAGAACCAGGTTTGCTCTTGAAGTTTTGGTATTCTCCGTCGATCCATTCATCTAGCGCTTGCTGAAGTTTTCCATCCACATCTTTAGCAAACAAGGCATCCCAGTCACGACCCCATACAACTTTGATGACATTCCAGCCTGCGCCTCGGAAGACGCCTTCAAGCTCTTGAATTATTTTCCCATTACCGCGTACCGGACCATCAAGCCGCTGAAGATTGCAGTTAATAACGAAGATTAAATTATCCAACTTTTCCCGACCAGCAAGAGAAATTGCGCCGAGTGATTCTGGCTCATCCGTTTCTCCATCACCCAAAAAGGCCCAGACTTTTCTGTCCGTTTGATCCACCAAGCCACGCTTATGTTGATACTTCATCACATGTGCTAGGTATATGGCTTGAAGAGGCCCCAGCCCCATGGAAACCGTTGGAAATTGCCAATAGTCCGGCATGAGCCATGGGTGGGGATAAGAAGAAAGGCCATTGCCATCGACTTCGCGGCGAAAGCTCTCAAGCTGTTCTTCAGTTAATCTGCCTTCAATATAAGAACGTGCGTACATACCAGGTGCACAATGACCCTGATATAGAATCAAGTCGCCTTTGTTACCGTTATCCCATCCACGCCAGAAATGATTAAAACCGATTTCATATAAAGTGGCGGAAGACGCAAATGAGGAAATATGGCCACCCAAGCTGCTGTCACGCGTATTGCAGCGCATCACCATCGCCATGGCGTTCCAACGAATAAGCGACCGGATTCGGCGCTCCATAAATAAGTCGCCGGGCAAGGGTTTTTCTTCTTCAACGCGAATCGTGTTTCGATAGGGTGTGGTTACCGACTGCGGCCTTGCTATACCTTTATCATCTGCCAACTGAGAAAGCTGAGTCAAAAGCTCAGCCGCTCGCTCTTTTCCTGAGGCTTTGATAACGGACTCTAAGGCGTCAAGCCATTCTTGCGTCTCTACAGAGCGGGTATCTTCCACGAACGATCTCTCCTCAAATTCGATAATTTTATTGTTTATCTAATGCACCAACTGGCAATCGATTTAGCTTCAAGTTTCGACGATAACCGCCGCCGTTAAATACTAATCAATATCGGCCGCATCAATTACCGGATCGGCGATCGGTGATACCGGCCAAGCCACTATAACCGCTTTAATGAAGGTTGCTAACGGAATAGCAAAAAACACCCCCCACAAGCCCCATATTCCACCAAATACAAGAATCGCTAAAATAATAACGACAGGGTTTAGGTTTACCGCTTCTGAAAATAAAAGTGGGACCAACACATTCCCGTCAAGTAGTTGCAGAATAACGTAAGCCAAAACGAGATAAAACGTCTGTGGCTCCAGTCCCCACTGAAAAATGGCGACCAACGCCACAGGGATAGTGACGGCAAATGCTCCGACAAAGGGTATAAGCACGGACAAGCCAACGAACAGCGATAGAAGCAATGCGTAACGAAGACCAAATAACAAAAATACAATGTAAGCAGCGACAGCCACTATGACAATTTCAACGGCTTTACCACGCAGATAATTGGCCAGCTGTTGATCCATCTCCACCCAAATCAAGCGCATTGCGCCGCGTCGAGTAGGTAAAAAGCCTTTCACTCCCTGGGCGAGCTCCTGCCAATCTTTCAGTAGAAAAAACACCAAAATAAATACGAGCGTGGCATACACAATGAGTGTGAAAAGGCCTGGCAGACTATCTAGTGAACTCGTGAGTAACGTCTCTCCCTGAGATAAGGCGAATTGATTTAACTCTAAAAAAACCTGCTCTAGAAGTGATTCACTCACCACGGTCGAATACTCTTCTGCGGTAGCGGTTAGCAATGCTTCGCCACGACCGAGAATATCTGGCAAATCGGCAACCACTCCAGCAACCTGAGCGAGAATTAAGGGAACGATAAAAACAGACAGCGCGGAAATAATGCCAATAAAGCCGGTAAACGTGATGACAACGGCCCATATCCGGTTTAGCTTCCAGCCGACCAACATCGTCACTACACCTTGTAGGATATAGGCAAGGATAAGCGCGACTAGAAATGGTGAGAGAACATCGCCCAGAAACCAGATCAGTAAAAGGCTTGTGACGATAATAATGGCGAGAAGTAACGCCTCTTCATCCCCGAAATATCGATGAAGCCAGATGTTAACAATATCACGCATTAATAATTAACTTTCCAGAATCTTCTGATTTAGACACCCAAAGCATGCCTATAATACAAGAAATATGTTACAAAGCTTTGCAGATGAAACCTACGCAGAACTCCGGTGTCGAAGCTATATCGCCTCGATTTCAAGAGAAGATAGGATACCCGTTGTAAGATGCAGTACCAAATTGTTTTTCGTCAACTCAGCGTTTTAGCTATCCTTTGTTTTGCCATTGGCAAGGCATCCGCTCAATCTATTGAACTACCTGAACTTGGCTCTTCTAGCTCTAGCGTTGTGTCCGTTGCACAAGAAAGGCAGCTCGGGCAGGCATGGCTGCGCTCTTTTCGCAGTCAAGCTGAGGTTGGTGAAGACTATCTAATGCAAGAATACGTCGAAGACCTTGTATATAGCATGCTTCCAAACGCAGGGCTTTCTGACAATCGTGTGGACATTTTGGTAGTGAATAACCCTACCCTCAATGCGTTTGCCGTTCCTGGCGGTGTGCTCGGTGTACATACCGGTCTTTTCCTCTATGCTCAAACCGAAGATCAGCTCTCTTCAGTGCTCGCTCATGAGCTCGCCCATTTAAGCCAGCGTCACTTTGCTCGTTCAGTAGAAGCACAGCAAGGAAGTACGATTACAACGATGGCCGGCTTGTTAGCGGGCATCATCTTAGCCGCCACTACCGGCAGCGATGCAGGGCTCGCCGTCATTTCAGCTACTCAAGCGGTAGCACTTGATTCACAACTTCGATACAGCAGGCAAAATGAACAGGAAGCGGATCGTCTAGGATTAGATGTACTGACAAAGTCAGGCCGAGATCCCGAAGCCATGAAAGAAATGTTCGAAGCTATGCTAGCTGCCTCTCGGTATGTTGGTTTCCGCACACCTGAATACCTGCGCTCTCACCCGCTTACAGAAAACCGTGTTAATGACGCAGGCAATCGAGCGCGGCAATTTCAGCCCAGAGCCTATTACGTCAATCCAGCCTACTCGCTCATTCAAACGCGCGTTCGGGTTGCCTCAGCAGATAGCCCACAACTCGCTGTGCGGGAATTTGCCTCGGCGTTTAAAGACCAACCTAATCAAACTAATCAGTATGGTCTGGCGCTTGCACATCAGGGGGCACTCAATATGGATGATGCCATTATCGAGGCCTACGATCTGTATGAAAAAGACCAAACCAACCACATGTACGCTCTTCTCTATGCAGATGTTCTTAGAGAAATTGATCGCGCGGATGAAGCCGAAAACATATTGCGAAACCATCTGCAATTTAAACCATCAAGCTATTCACTCAATATGGCGTTGGCGGAATCGCTAAATCATCAAGCAAAGTATGCTGAAGCTGCGAGTATCTATCGCAGTCAAACAATCACTCGACCTAACGACGCTTTAGTTTGGTATGAATATGCCGAAACACTTGGGCTAGCTGGTGAAATCCTCGAGCTACATAAAGCGCGAGCTGAATACTTTACACTTATCGGTGGCTATCAACTCGCCATACGCCAGCTCCAATATGCCAAAAGAGAAGTAGGTGACAATCCGATTGAACTCGCTATTCTCGATCAGAAAATCAGCAAAGCCGCTGAAATGTTGAGTAATTCTGCTTTCTAGTATCTCAGAACTTTTTGAAGCGCCTGCTAAGCAACTTGCTGTTGCGCCTTAAAATCGAGCATACGCGTGAGAGAACGGATAGCTTCCGAAGCGACTAAAGGATCAACTTCAATTTCATTGTCACTTCGATCAAATACGGAGGCGAGATTTTCGAGGCTATTCATTGCCATCCAAGGACAATTAGCGCAGCTTCGACAAGAAGCACCCTCGCCTGCAGTCGGTGCAATAATTAGCTCTTTATTCGGCACAGCTTGCTGCATTTTGTAAAAAATGCCTTGGTCGGTCGCAACAATCAACTGTTGTTCAGGTAGTTCTTTCGCCGCTGCAATAAGCTGAGACGTCGATCCAACGACCGTGGCTTGCGCGATCACTTGTTCTGGCGATTCAGGATGCACCAGTATGGCGGCTTCCGGATACACCGCTTTCATATCGAATAAGCCTTGTGCCTTGAACTCTTCATGCACAATGCAAGAGCCATCCCAGAGCACCATATCCGCACCCGTCTTTTTGCGAACATAACTACCCAAAAAACGGTCTGGCGCCCAGATAATTTTCTTTCCTTCTTCGTCGAGATGTTCAACCACATCAACGGCAATACTCGATGTTACGACCCAGTCTGCACGTGCTTTCACTGCCGCTGATGTATTCGCATATACCACAACGGTTCGATCCGGGTAGGCATCACAAAATGCGGAGAATTCCTTTTCTGGGCAACCCAAATCTAAAGAGCATGTTGCATCCAGTGTCGGCATGAGCACACGCTTCTCAGGATTAAGAATCTTCGCGGTTTCGCCCATAAACTTCACACCACATACAATGAGCGTCTCTGCATCATGAGTATTACCAAAGCGCGCCATCTCTAGCGAATCAGACACGCAGCCACCGGTCTCTTCTGCCAGAGCCTGAATAACGGGATCAGTATAGTAGTGCGAAATAATGACTGCATTCTCTCGCACCAAGCACTCTTTAATCTGCTCTATATAGCGACTTTGTATGTCAGGTGTCAGTTCAGCAGTCGGAATAGCCATTTGTTAGTACAGTCAATATTGGCATCATGGAATCCAAAATAGAAATATTGGATCGCTTGAGCGCCAATATATCAGAAATATTCTCTATGCCTATACCTAGATGCCTATACTTAAACGCTAGGTGGAACCTCGATACCTAATTTTAGCGTTAACATTTTCTATATAAATTTCTTAGCAATTCCATACACAAATGATCAAAATACAGTGCATAATTAGTTCGCCAAACATTAGGGGTAGAATTATGAACATACTTAGAATAACAAAAGTTGTAAGCGTCGCTATCGCAGCGTCTTTAGCCGCGATATTATTTGCTAGTTCAGCTCTCTCGCACCATTCATTTAGAGCGCTATATGACTATGATCAAAGTATTACGATACTAGGCACTGTGAGCAAAATAGACTACATCAACCCACATATATTCTTTAATGTGGATGTGGAGGAAGAAGGCGAAACCGTGACCTATCGTATTGAAACCATGCAAGCTAATCTTGCTCGCAGCTATGACTTTCATGCCGACACGATGGCGGTAGGTGATCCAGTTGAAGTATCAGCATGGATAGGCCATAACGAAAAAACCAGCCTCGGTGGCCAAGAGCTTGTTCTTAAAGACGGCACAGTGTTTATGCTGAGGACTCAAGGCGCCAGCCCAGGCAACCCGCAAAATCGAGATCAGTTTGGGTTTATCGGTGAAACACGATCGCCCTCACCTGCTGAGCAGATGGCAGCGGCAGCGTCCGAATAGTTTTTTCGACGCAAAACAAAAAAGGGTGCTATTCGCACCCTTTTTTTATATCTTCACTAAATCTTTATGCCCTGCCGACATCCCACTTTGGGTTGCTATAGCTTCAAGCATATCTTCGAACATAGATCAGGGAATAGCTTAAGTCATAGTTCAACGACAGAACTCTTATACGATTAGTCCAAATCAATTAATAGATCGGCAGCATCT
The DNA here is from genome assembly GCA_964623085.1 of uncultured Porticoccaceae bacterium. GTDB lineage: Bacteria > Pseudomonadota > Gammaproteobacteria > Pseudomonadales > GM7GCV1 > CAZUTO01. Next base: position 64,199 of record CAZUTO010000001.1, on the reverse strand, counting down.
TCTGCCTGAACTCCCAACGTATTCTGAGCAGCTCGCTGTCCTGCACCTGTACCTCGGGCTTGTTGGCCTCTAGGTGCTCGAGCCTGTTGACCGCCAGCACGCCTTGCTTGCTGCCCACCAGGCCCTCTTGCTTGCTGGCCCGGCCCGCCCATCCCACGTGCTTGATTAGCGGGCCCCTGGCCTTGATTATCGAGCAGTTGATTATCGACCAATGGTCTTTCAATATTCACATCCGCGGCCCATGCTTTAACGTCTGCAATACGATTCTGGCTATAGCTAACAGAGTCAAAGAGAGCAAGCATATTGGGATCGTACTCGCCATTTGCCAACAGTTGTTTTTTCACCTCTATTGTCGGAGGTGTTTCGCCAATAAAACCAGAAAGAAGGAATTCAAAAAAGCCCTCGGTTTCAAAAGTGGCAATATCCACTCGATTGACCGACAGTACCGTAAAATTCCGATTGAGCGTTTCAATTTCCACCAAGTCTCCGGGAACCAAGTTACCCTTAATGGTGTCCGCCATCTTCGTGAGCGCATTCGTTTGCGCCGTCATCACTTCTGAATCGTTATTCATCGAGACATTCTGAATAAGCATCCTAGTCCAGAGCCTAGGAGATCGCTCCGCTAGGATCCTAAATGACAGTTTCTTTGTCGTCGGATGATTATAGATTTGTTGTGCATTGTCTCTCACCTTCGGCAATTCGAGCTTCACGGCGAAAACCGGCCTATTAAATTCAGCATACTTGCTGACACCATTTACAAGATAAGCCTGAGCCGTAACATTTATAGACGCTATCAAACAGATCAACGCCACCAGACCCAAGGATAATTTGGATAAATCCGCACTGATCATGCTTCGCAAACTGTGCTTTCTCGCCATAACTTACAAACTCCGATGGAACTACATTAAAGCTTTCAACATGCCAGTCTTTAATAGGGGGTTTTCCGGCACATTCATCAATATCATTGATACATCAATCACATAAAAATGAAAGCTAATGGCTGACGGCGTTCACAACTAGAATGAAACTTTGAGGGCTAGTTCCGTTTTAATACTGACCACCCTTCATATAAAGGTGAGATCAGAGTAAGGATAAATCAGGAAAAATATTGTTGGGGAAAGCCGGATAGCCCCGAGAATAAACACTATTCCGGCTTCAAAGAAAAACGGTTTACATAAGTATCTAACCGAGTCCGGATTTGATTAGCATCAAGATCAAACTCCTGAAGTGTGTACCGATGTTTTCCGTGCTTACCTTTTGGGTTCGCAGACAAAAACGCTGCCATATTATTTTGTGCTTCGGAAGAAAACTCCCAACCTAAACGTGTATAGAGCTTTTCAATAACCTCAAGAGGCTCTTGCATAAAATCACCATAAAAAACATCATAGAAACAAGACTCTTTATCACTGCGAGCTTCAAGCATCAGATCCAACCCTTGCCACCACCTATCCAACCAATCCGATGCCGCTTCGCGGTCGTTTACGGCATCACTAAAGGCATGCCTTAGCACTTTACTGTGGCTGGCCAAAGAGGGTGCTACTTTTAACGGATCACGATGAGTCTGAATAATCGTTGCATCAGGATATTCGTCTAGTAGCGCGCCAATACCAAACATATGCCCCGGCGCCTTTAATACCCAATTTCCTCCACCATTGAAATACTGGAGGTGTTGTAAAAATTCACGATGAAAGCGGTAAGCCGGAGCCTGATCCGAATCTTCGAACCAATTTTCATAAGCAGGCAAGTTCATGGTCGTATGAAAAACAATACTCCGAAACACATAGGCTGTAATGGCGATGCACTCCTGCGGCAGCCGCGCCCCCATCGGATGTACAGACTGAAATTCAGGTGCTAACCAGTTGGCGAGGCCTAGTCGTTTATCGCAGTATTTAATCCCACTGCCTTCATCATCTCTTGCTATTGGTGGTCGCATCACTTCCCATGTCGCGGGCACGCGTATCTGCGGGTCTTGAGCGAGCAGCGAATGAAGAATCGTACTACCAGTTCTAGGAAGCCCTGTAATAAAAACAGGGCGCTCAATTAACTGCTCTTTGATCTGCGAGTGTGTTTTACGCGCTTGTTTAACGCGCGCAAAGGCCTCCAAACCCTCAACGATTTGCCGATGCGCTGCCATAAGGCCAACTGGTGAAAGTGCAGCTTCACTCTTAATTGACCCAACCAAATACTCAAGCGCCTCTCTGATAGCAAGTTGCTCACTACTCGACGTTAGCTTCCCGTCCAGCGCTTTCTGAATCAGCTTTTCAACCTCCAACTGCTCCGGCACAAGGCCCAACATTTTTAGTACCGGACCGAGGCTATTGATAATGTTAACTGTAGTTTTTGTTGCCATATTTCATATAAACTCTGGCTCCGACAGTTCGCCAGCCTATTGTGGTTTTGTTGATCTGGTACTGATTAACTTGCTGCTATTTACTTGCGTCCATTCACTTGTGCTATTTAAGAGTGAAGCTATAAGCTCAACCTTACCGGCATAAAACGCTTTCTTATATAGAACCTAAAATGAAACAACTCCAAGACTATATTCGGGACATACCAGACTTCCCCAAAGCAGGAATTCTGTATCGTGATATTACACCCTTGCTAGCTAGCCCTGAAGCATTTCGACATAGTATTGAAGCGATGGCAGAGCGACTCTCAAAATACGATTTTGAAGAAATACTTGCTATCGAATCCCGTGGTTTTATTTTTGGTGCCGCGCTTGCATACCAGCTCGGCATACCCTTTCACCTTGTTCGCAAGCCGGGGAAGCTTCCTGGCGAAGTTATTGCTGAGGCTTATGCTCTAGAATACGGCACTGACAAACTAGAGCTGCATACCGATGCAATTAAACAGGGACGTCATTACGCTATTATTGACGACGTTATTGCCACTGGCGGCACGGCTGGCGCAGCATGCCGGATGACCAAGAAAGCTGGCGGTATTGTGGCCTGTTGCGCTTTTCTGATTGAACTCCTCGATTGCAACGGTCGCGCTGCTATTGGAGGCTGCCCTGCCGAAAGTATTTTGCAATACGATTAGATTCATCACTTCGGCTCTGGAAACAACCTAAAGTTATTCATACTCATGCACTTTGCCCAAGATGGTAGCGCACTTTTAAAACGCTGGACGCGCCTTACAATCAAGTATGCGCGCACTGTAGTCAGCATCAGCGTGTTTCTTAGTCTTCTTATTGCGTTTTACACGGCGAACAATCTCGGTATCAATACCAATACCGAGGATATGATTTCTAACAAGCTGGAATGGCGCCAAAACGTCATCGAGTTTCGCAACCAATTTCCTGAAAAAAATCGCAGCATCGTTGTGCTGATCAAAGGAAAAACCTCGGCGCTGGCCGACCAAGCGACTGCCTACTTAGACGACCTACTCGATCATTCCGATCAAATAAAAAGCAGCTACGCTGCGACCAACGATGCACCTATCGCAGGCCAAGAACTACTCTACCTTGAGACGGAAGCACTTGAAGATCTGTCTGACGATCTGACTGCCGCCCAGCCACTGCTCGGCCGGCTACGTGAAAACTATTCGTTACCTGTGTTTCTCGACATGCTAGCGCTTCTGATTGAGAAGCAACCAGAAGACAATGCCGCCTTCATAGAAAAAACCAATTCAATCATCGCAGAAAGCCTAGAGAGCAAAGATGTTTCCCTAGATTGGGGTTTGAGCAGGGACAACCAAAATTCACTGGTTCGGATCATTGTCGTCGCACCAGTTCTGGACACAGCAATACCAAGACAAGCCCGATGGGCACTAGAAGCTATAGATCAATTTGGCCAGGAAACCGAAAACGCGTTTTCTGGGCAGGTTGAAATCAATGTGACGGGAATTATTGCACTCGAAGACGAAGAGCTGGTTAGCGTTAGTCAAAATGCCAAGCTCTCTGGTTTCTTGGCGCTGGCGCTCGTTGCCGTGGTACTACTAATGGCTTTTCGGAGTTTGCGCTTCATTGCCATCAGTATTCTCGCGCTATTCATTGGACTCATATGCACCGCAGGATTTGCTGCTTGGGCGGTAGGCAGTCTCAATGTCATATCAGTGGCTTTCACCATGCTATACATAGGCTTGGCTGTTGATTTCGTTATTCACTACCTACTGCGTGTTCGTGAATTAACAGCTGACGGAAATACGCTCCCCACAGCACTTGAGACCACTAGTGGAGACGTTGGTGGCTCTCTATTTATATGCTCCGTGACCACAGCAGTGGCTTTCTACGCCTTTATGCCAACGAGTTTTACTGGTATTTCTGAGCTAGGCCTTATCTCCGGTACAGGTATGTTTATAAGCCTACTAGTGACACTCACGCTTGTGCCCTCGTTAGCTGTTTTGATACTGCCAAATGAACTCGCGCTTAGCCCCACAGCGAAAAGCTGGGCTTTTGGAGAGCGTGTTTCCAACCTATTAGATAACAAAAAGCTGGTGCTAGGAATGCCGATACTTTTGGCTATAGCGAGTGCGGCAACACTGCAGCAACTCGTATTTGAAGCCGATCCCATTTTGATTCGCGATCCAAACACCGAATCTGTGCAAACCTTTTACGAGTTGAGTGAAAGCCCACAAACAGCACCTAATTTTGTTTCCATCATCGTCCCGCCAGACAATGACCCCGTCGCTCTTGCCACTGAACTAGAGCAATTACCGCAAGTTCACACAGTGAGATTCTTGTCTAATTTTATTCCGCAAAATATTGAATATAAACAATTTATTTTGGATGATTTGGCAATTTTACTTGGCCCACGATTTCACCAGTTCTCTGCGTTAGAAACGGTCAATCAGGACGAATTGCGCCGCTCATTGGCAGCGTTTTCTAGCCTTGCGAACGCGGACAACCCTCTATTAACAGAGCTAAAATCCAACCTATCCAAGCTAGAGGATGCTCTGTCGGTAGACGCCAGTGACACTGAGAACAATGAAACCAACCGCATTGTTAGCCAATTGCAGGAAAACCTACTTGCTGATTTACCGCGCGCGATGGAGGTATTGGCGCTCCGACTCTACCCGCAAGGGCTATCGATTGACTCCCTCCCTTCTGATTTTACTCGACAATGGCAAACAGATTCAGGTGCTACGCTGTTAGAAGTAGTTCCGTCAGAGGATGTCACTGAGCCTGATTCAGCCAAAAAATTTGTATCCGCCGTGCAAACCCTTGCACCAAATGTAACCGGACTACCCGTTGTTTACCAAGAGGCTGGTGGCACCGTCAGAGATGCTTTCATTCAAGCATTCATCTATGCACTCATTGCCGTGAGTCTATTACTGCTTCTCTTTTTACGATCTCTAAAAGATACAGCTTTGGTTCTCATTCCTCTGACTATGGGCGCACTGATCATTGTTGGCATAGCCAACCTTATCGGCTTACCATTCAACTTTGCTAACGTCATTGCGCTGCCACTCATGCTGGGCATTGGCGTCGACAACGGGATTCACATGGTACACAGGGCCAGACTACTCAAGCAGGGTGAGAAGCTGCTAGGAAGCAGTACTGCTAGAGCCATTCTATTTAGCGGTTTAACCACGCTAGTCAGCTTCGGCAGCCTCGCTACTTCATCTCATTTGGGAATGGCTGGAATGGGCCTTCTCTTGAGCATTGGCCTAATCGTTATCATTGGGATTATGATATTCGTCTTGCCGACGTTGCTTGCTATGAGCTCAGATAAAAGCGCCAGCATCTAAAGATCGCTTTCTGGCATAACAACGACATTGCAAAGAGATAAATACCAGCGATTCTATTCCCGTTAGAATAGAAACAAAATAAATCACCATTTCAGCCAAGTTAGGACAAGATAGATGAGAAGTCGAATTTTGATTGCGACCGCTGTACTACTAACAATCGCTACATGCGCACTGGGCAACGAAGACGAAGTCCTCACCCAAGGCGCCATCGAACAAGTTGTTAATTTACATGTTGCACTCAATGAGCTCGATCCAAGCACAGAAAAGGAAGCTGCCTATGAAGGGCTTGCGCCGGTTGTAAAATCAACTCACGATCTAAACTATATCGCACGCTTCACATTAAACAGGTCTTGGTCAGACTTAAGTGAAGACGAGCGGCGATTGTTTGTCGATCGGTTTGAAACACTCAGTATTTGGCTCTACATCGATCGATTTAGTCAGGCCAAAAACGCCGTATTGAGCATAGAGCAGCTGACCGCATCACATACACCTTCTATCCGCGGCGACCGAGCGGAAGTGAACACCCTGATAGATGCCGCCGAACGAGAAATTCCTCTCGACTATAGCCTGCAACAAACGGATGGCGACTGGCGTATTATTAATATCATCGCGGACGGAGTCAGTGATCTTGCACTGCGTCGTTCGGAGTATGCAGGTATCATCCAAGATCTCGGCTTTGACGGTCTAATTAAACACTTAGATCAGCAAATTCTTGAATTAGAAAGCCAGCAATAACTGCACTCTAACTTGCTATAGACCCCAGCTGGTTTCGAGCACGGCCTAAGGCTATCAATGGGAAATAATGGCGATATAGGTTGTAGTTCAGCATAAAGGCTCGTGACAACTCTACACCCTGCTGCAACGGCTCTGCTGTCACTTTCTCTTCCAAACGCGCGCCAAAGCCGTAACCGGGGAACCCAGTGCCTGTATGATGGGCCTCATCCCAGGTTCCTTCTTTCTGAGTTCTCACAAGATAATCAATAGCTGCCAAAAGCGCTTGCTTCACAGCAGGTGCTGGCGTTGTTTGTTCAAACGTGGCTAGGAGTGCCATCATTGCCCAAGCTGTCTGGGACGCGGTGCCCTCGCCTTTTCCCGCTAGGGAAAGATCCATGTAAGACGCACAGGTCTCACCCCAACTACCATCCGAGTTTTGATGTGCCAACAACCAATCCACCGCGCGAATCACTCGCTCCTGCTGCATATCTTCGCCAGCGGCCGCCAAGGCGGGCAGCACTGCCGCTGTCCCGTAGATGTAATTCACACCCCAGCGACCAAACCAGCAACCCGCCGGTTCTTGCTCTTCCCACAAGTAGTTTATGGCCGAGCGCACTCGGCTATCAGTCTTCTTGTACCCCGCATGGGCCAGCGCTTCCACAACGTGTGCGGTCACATCTGCACTAGGTGGGTCTAGTACTTCACCAAAATCGCAGAACGGGATCTTGGTAATAATTTCGGTGTGATTATTCCGATCAAACGCACCCCAGCCACCGTTGTCAGATTGCATGGCCAAAACCCATTCAATGGCTCGCTGCAAAGGCACATCGATACGCCCATTAGGGGAATCGGATTGCGCACGCGCAAGTACTAAAATAGCCACCGCTGTGTCATCGATATCTGGGTAATGCACATTAGCGCGCTCAAACGCCCAACCACCAGCGTTGGCGTTCGGGGTCAATTGAGCCCAATCACCGCGAAACTCACATTCTTTATCCAAAATCCAATCAATAGCCGTACTCATTACCTGATGGTTATCGACACTACGGTTACAATCTTGCATGGCGAGCAGCGTCAGCAGCGTATCCCATACCGGCGATTCACAGGCTTGGATAAACCGGTGACCATCGCGTTCGTATGACCAATGATCATTCAACGCAGAGATTGCCTTGGATACATTCGGGTTATGCAAATCATAGCCAGAGGCATAGAGCGATATCACGCTATAGATCCAGGGCGGCTGGATGCCTCCCCATGCCCCATCCGCATCTTGGTGCCGCACAATCCACTCAAGACAGTGCTTTGCTGCTGAGCGGCGACCAGGCGTTATCTTCAATCGCTGGAAAAAATGCAGGCATCTGTCCAGTCCAAGAAAGAGTTTTTCCCACGATAAAAAGCCACTGCGCGTGGGCAATGAGTAGTCGAAGTTATCTCTACCGTCCGGAAACAATTCATCTAGTTGCTGCTCATTAGATAAAGGACGAACAAAACGCATGGACGACAGCACACACAATGGTACTAAGGTTGCTCTAGCCCAAGACGAAAAGTGATAAATATTAAAGGGCACCCACTTCGGCAACCAGATGATTTCTGGTGGCAAGTTTGGTGTTTTCTCCCAAGGCCATTCCCCTAGCATCGCTAACCAGTAGCGCGTAAACACCCGCACTTTTCCCAAACCTCCATGGGAGAGAATCCACTCTCTGGCTAACCGCAATTCATCAGAATTCGCGGACATTCCCGATATCCGCAATGCTGCATAACTTTCCACTGTGGTATTGATGTCACCGTTAGGCGCATCGTGATAGGTATCCCAAGCGCCATCAGAACGCTGTTTAGAGAGTATTCCACTCACAATCTTGTCTGCGTCCGGGCATTTGATGCCCAAGATATGAAAGGCCATTAGCCATTCCGCTTCCATACAGCAATTCGTTTCGAGCATACCCACCCAAAAACCCTCTGGTGTCTGCTCTTTGTCAATCCAAGTAAGTCCCGATTCGATCGATCGTTCTATATCGAGCTCAGGGCTACTCCGATGTTCAAATTCTTCGATTTTTGACATAATCATCGCGTTTCTTAAATACGCTTTTCTAAACTCTTATTTGGGACAAGCTCTTGTCTTTACAACCAGACGAACTACTCACAAAGCACTTATTTCAGGCGCTATTATGCACATTGTGCATAGCTTGTGCGCCATTAATCGAGACGACCGATGGTCAGCGCCTGCGTGCTACAAGTGACGAATTCAAGGACTATGCGGCCGCGATTTTTCGTCAACACAACGCTACCTCTGTAAACATCATAGAGACGCTGGATGTCATTACTCAACATCCTCAGTTAGGCCTTGATGATCATATTCCCCAACTTCAGGCTGCTGACGATCAAATGTTAAATGCCTGTGCCCCACTCAATCGTTTCGCTGCAAATCGCCGCGACGGTTCTAATAGTAGCCGTTCAGAGCAACTCGCATTAGTCAACGCCGTGCCGGAGTGCCAACGCTCTACGCTTAATGCGGAAAAACTAGTTTCAAATCTCTACGATCAGATCGAGCAGTGAATATTTAGTCCGATATCAAACACTGCCCAAATGCTCCATCAAGATGAAAACCAATCCACTGCTGCTGTAATCGCTTCGAACACTGGCCGAGGTTGGTAGCCTAAAGCCTTCATCGCTTTCTCTGATGAAAAATACATCTTCTTACGAGACATTTTTACGCCTTCGACGGTGGCGATTGGCTCAATACTTGGAATAAGTTTCGCGCCCGTTTCACAAACAATCGCGATAGCCATAGCAACGGGTTGCGGAATTTTCACCTTGGGGGCCGGTCGAGCTGTCAGCTCTGCAACAATCGCTAAAGTCTGTTGCAAACTGAGGTCTTCACCGCCAAGAATATATCGCTCGCCTAGTTCACCTTTTTCCCACGCAAGAATATGACCATCCGCAACATCGTCAACATGAACAAAATTGAGGCCTGTATCGACATAGGCAGGCATGCGACCTTTCACCGCATCTTGTATCAATTTGCCAGTCGGCGTCGGCTTAATGTCCCCAGGACCAATGGGGGTAGACGGATTCACAATGACGACAGGCAACGATTCTTCTCGCGCCATGCGGCTCACTTCCTGCTCCGCGAGGAATTTTGACCGTTTGTAGTGCCCGATCATATCTTCGATAGATGAAGGCGTCGTCTCGTCTGCCGGTGTTCCATCAGGGTGAATCCCCAAGGTCGCGACACTACTGGTGTAAACAATACGTTCAACGCCGACATCCATTGCTGCGCGCATCAAATTTACCGTGCCTTCGACATTCGTTTTGTACATAGAATCTGGATTAGGAATCCACAATCGGTAATCCGCCGCGACATGGAAAAGTAAGACGCAATCACGCAATGCCTCCGCCATAGAGTTTGCATCGCACAAATCGCCTTCAACCAATTCAACGTCAAGATCTTTGAGGTTTTGTAGATCACTACTAGAACGAACCATGCAGCGAACATCTATACCCTCTTCGATCAATTTACGAGCGATCGCAGAGCCAACGAACCCAGCGGCGCCTGTTACGAGAGCTTTCATAATGCCTCCTCAAGCTCAGCAGCTAGTTCAGGAAGATGTTTTGCGGCCTCCTGCAGGCTTTGCAATGCTGCCTTCGACTCTCGCTGAAGCGAGGGCAATAAAAAAAGATCTTTAGGGTGTCTAAGTATCGCGTTCAAGAATGGCGCTATTTTTACCGAGCCAAACTCGTCGACAGCGCTATCGATAAAATGCGGCAAGTGGCGACTAGCATCATCAAATAATGCACGCACTGCGAGAAAAGGTACTTCCTTTTCATTAGCAACACTCGCAATCGCGCCGGATTCCATATCGACGGCTGCGGCGCCGGACGCTCTATAAAGCGTTTCTTTGTCTTCTACTGATTTCACTGCATCTTCAACAGGAACCAAGGATTCATTCGATACTGCCATTTTTGTTGCCAATGAATTAAATACAAGTTCATCCGCTTGAGCACTTAGTGGAATGTTAACCCCCGCTTCCGTTACTAGCCTAGAAGGAATAAGTAACTGACCAGTTGTGAGCTTTGGATCCAGGCCACCGGCGAAGCCCCAACTTACTAGTAGATCTGCGCCCTCTTCTGCTAATTCTTTAGCTGCTTGCGCAGCTCGCTCCGGTCCCATGCCGGAAATAATCAGACTGCATTGCGACTTTTTTGAGGCTGGGAAACAATATCTTTCAGTTGCTGAATCTGTCGCAATACCCAATGTTTGCAACAGGCTGTGCGCCTCTACTCGAAGCGCACACACAATCCCAATTTTCATGAATTTGATTGAGTCTGATTTAAACTGAACAAGCTTGCATCGTCTGAACTTATTACTTTGTCCAGATAGTTTTTGATGCAGATATCCTTTGATTCAATCGGTGAATCGATAGGTGCAGGAAGGCCACGACCCGTAAATTTAAACAACGCTGACAACAATACGTCAGACCTGACACTCAGGTTGGTTAATGCAATCACGCTCGATACTGCTCGACGCGAAATTTTGACATCTTGGCTGTCAGAAAAATCTGGATTGAGATAAATCTTCCTCAGCGAGGACAACGCCATACCAATCGCCCAAAAACAAAAACGGCGCATGCCTGTTTCTTTGGCCGGAATAAGCAGCGTATATCGAAGCGCGTTTTGCAGATGTGCATGCGCGATACCAATCAATTCATTTAAAACGTCGGCAAAGGCGTCCGTATTATGAACCTCAGTAAGGTTCTTTAGTTCGATGCCATGCTTTTCAAACAGGGTGCGAGGCAACCAATAGACATTGCGGCTATGATCGTCCCAAATATCCTTAAGGATGTTGGTCATCTGGAGCCCTTGCCCGAAAGATAGCGACAACTCCATCAATAAATCATGATTCGACCGCATTTCTTCGTTGTAATCGCAGTAAAGCTCAGTGAGCATTTCACCCACTACACCTGCCACGTGGTAGCAATAACGATCTAATGCCGGAATATCTTCGAGGCCTTCGGACGGAAGATTTGCCTGATAGTAGCTCATCCCTTCTGCCATGATCGCAACACAACGATGCATGGCTGCTTGCTGAACATCACTAAAACTTCTCGTAAGCGCTATGACACGTGCCGTGTTGGCAATGAGATCTTTTTCAGCGATAGGCGCTTCTTCAGCCAAAGCGGCAGACATCGTATCCGCAAATTGTTGTGCGTCGTGCTCTCCGGCTACGACATCGATAAATTGCTGAGACAGCACCGCTTTTTGCTCTGGAGGCATAAGTGGGTCGTCTTCAATGGTATCGGCGATACGACACAGCAAATAGGCATTACCTACAGCTTCTCTAAGCGCTTCGGGAAGCTGTGGAATGGTGAGTGCGAAGGTGCGCGACACCCCTTGTAAGATATAGTCCTGATAAGCGCTGTCTGTCAGGTCTTGTGTGTCGCGTGATTCAAATCTAGGCATGTCAAAAAATAGTCGTTTATCAAGCAGCAGTTCTGCTTGAAAGGGTTATACATGCATTAAAGTAGTCTTTAACCTGCCCGAATTGACCAACGAGTTAGCGGTCTGCTCAACTCAATTAGGGGATGTTCCGGTTGCTTTCTCGCTGGCGTCCAACACTTGTTCAGCTGGTTGCTTCGCCACTTCGGTCACATTATAGGTTTGGATATATTCAATGGGTGGTTCTGCCACCATTGGCCCTTCTGTTCTTGGACCAAACAGCGCCACTCTCAATGCTTTTAGAGGGTTGCGAAGCGTGTCATCAATCGCTGAAGGTTCGTAGCCACAATGCACCATACAGTCGGCACATTTTGGATTTTTTCCAGTCCCGTATTTTTCCCACTCAGTGTCATTAATTAACGAGTCGAAGCTATCTGCGTAACCATCGTCAACCAACAAATAGCAGGGTTTCTGCCAGCCAAAAATGTTCCGAGTTGGATTACCCCATGGCGTACACCGATAATCTTGGTTGCCAGCGAGAAAATCCAAGAACAAACTAGATTGATTAAAGCGCCACTTGCGCCCCTTACCCATCTTGAACAGGTCACGAAACAACGACTTACTTGCCTGACGTTTAAGAAAAATCTCTTGCTGTGGCGCGTGCTGGTAGCTGTATCCCGGGGAGATAGTCACACCTTCCACACCGAGCTCCATGCAGAAGTCCATAAATTCAGCTATTTCTTCAGCAGTCTCGTTCTGAAACAGCGTACAGTTAACTGTGACTCTAAAGCCCGCATCGAGCGCCGCTCGTGCAGCATCAACCGCTTTATCGAATACCCCTTTCCTGCACACCGATGCATCGTGTTTTTCTGCTAATCCATCTAGATGAACAGAAAACGTCAGGTATGGCGACGGCTTATATTTATGAAGATTCTTCTTCAACAACAAGGCATTCGTGCAAAGGTACACAAACTTCTTGCGCTCAATAATCCCTTCTACAATCTCGGGCATCTCATTGTGAATGAGAGGCTCTCCACCTGGGATAGAGACGATAGGCGCGCCACAGTCATCGACTGCATCGAGACATTCTTGAACGCTCAGTCGTCGATCAAGCGTCTCCTCTGGGTAGTCAATTTTTCCGCAACCCGCACATGCTAAATTGCAACGGAAAAGTGGTTCGAGCATCAACACGGTTGGGTATCGCTCTACCCGCATCAACTTTTGCTTGACTAAATACGCGCCAACTCGAATTTGTTGCTTCAGAGGAACAGTCACAATATACCTTTCAATCTCTATTAAGTTGCGATTTGATTAAGTTGCAGAAGTTTGGGAGTTATCCAAAATCTCTTTAGCTTCAATCAGCTTCTTGGGTATTTTAAAAACAGCAGATTCTTCCACGCCGTTCATTGTCGATACTTTCGTTACGCCACTGCGCCTAAGCCGGTCAATTACTTCCTCAACCAACACTTCTGGAGCAGAAGCTCCCGCTGTGACACCAATTTTTATGCCTTCCGAAAGCCACTCGTCTTTTATATGACTCTCATTTTCGATGAGATAAGAGGTGACGCCAAATTGCTCTCCAACTTCTCTTAAGCGACTTGAGTTGGAACTATTTGATGAACCGACAACCAACATAAGATCAACTTGCTGCGCCAACTCGTGCACCGCATTTTGGCGATTTTGGGTCGCATAACAAATATCGTCTAGGCCTGGACCCTGTATTTCTGGATAGCGCGCCTTTAGGGCATCGATCACTTCTCGAGTATCATCAATGCTTAACGTCGTTTGCGTGACATAAGCAACTTTTTCCGGGTCTTCGACCTCTAGTTGCGCCACCTCTTCTAAGGTAGACAGCACATAGGCTGGCCCTTTAATGGCGCCCAAAGTACCTTCGACTTCTTGGTGTCCAACGTGCCCGACGATAATAACGGAATAGCCTTGACCGCTATAGCTGCGTGCTTGCAAATGCACTTTAGTTACCAATGGGCATGTTGCATCAATGACATCAAGCTTTCGTTCACTCGCTTCTGACACCACGCTTTGCGGCACACCATGTGCACTGAATATAGTGACGGAACCGGCAGGTATTTCCGATAAGCTCTCAACAAAAATAGCGCCGCGTTTCTCCAAATCTTCAACCACATGGCGATTGTGAACAATCTCATGGTAGACATAGATGGGCGCCTCGCAGACATCAAGTGCCAACTCAACAATTTCTATTGCTCTAACAACGCCAGCACAAAAGCCGCGCGGTTTAGCTTGTATTAGTTCCATATATTCCGACTATTCTAACGTTATTAGTTAAAAAGATGCGTCACCTTAGTGGTTCGGTAATGCTTTTTCAACCAACCTAAATAACTAATTTGTTTTGTAGTTTTTCGCAACGTAGTCTTCGACTAACGCCTGAAATTGAAAGGCGATATCATCGCCCTTCAGGGTACGATCTCTTTCGCCGTCAACGAAAACTGGCGCGACCGGTTGCTCGCCTGTCCCAGGCAAACTAATACCGATATTCGCGTGCTTGCTTTCGCCGGGCCCATTGACCACACAACCCATTACGGCAACAGTCATATCCTCTACCCCATCGTGGGTCTTACGCCAAACGGGCATTTGATGACGCAAATAAGTTTGAATATCTTTTGCCAGTGTCTGGAAAAATGTGCTGGTTGTTCGACCACAACCTGGGCAGGCAACTACCATAGGGGTAAAAGACCTCAGCCCTAGAGACTGAAGAATTTCTTGCGCCACGATAACCTCCTGAGTCCGGTCACCACCGGGCTCGGGCGTCAACGAGATACGTATGGTATCGCCTATGCCATTTTGCAACAGAATTGCCAGAGCGGCTGTCGATGCAACAATACCTTTAGAACCCATTCCCGCTTCCGTTAAACCCAAATGCAATGGGTAGTCGCAGAGCGCGGCCAACTCACGATAGATTTTTATCAATTCTTGAACAGCGCTAGTTTTACAAGAAATAAGAATCTTGTCGTGACCAAGACCAATGCTTTCAGCCATTTTGGCACTATCCAAGGCTGAACGAATGATACTCTCTCGTTGTATCTCTTCTAATGGACGAGGCTCGTCTAGTTGGTTATTCGCATCCAGCATCTCGGCAAGTAATGCCTGATCTAGGCTTCCCCAATTCACACCGATGCGCACAGGCTTGTCATATTTGCAGGCTGCTTCGATCACACTGGCAAATTGTTCATCCTTGCGCGCGCCGCGACCAACGTTACCGGGGTTAATGCGATATTTTGCCAATGCCTCTGCGCACGCCGGGTGCCGAGTCAGCAGCTTATGACCGTTGTAATGAAAATCACCAACTAAAGGAACATCCACGTCCTTCGCAAGCAACTTGTCTCTGATATGCGGAACCGCAGCAGCCGCGTCTTCGTTGTTAACCGTTAAACGCACTAACTCAGACCCAGCATTAGCCAACGCCAAAACCTGCACAACTGTGCCATCGATATCTGCCGTGTCTGTATTTGTCATCGATTGAACTCTGACGGGAGAACTACCACCTACTTCTACATTTCCTACTTGAACGGCTGTTCTCTTAGGATAGAGACTTGATACTTCCATAATTGGCCTAGAACCTCGAACTTTCGATAACCTCTAGACGAACTACTGTTGTCATTTTGAGGTAAATTAAAATTTTACGTGACTGATTGAACAACAGCCTCAACCACAATATAGTATGAGTGATGAGGCTAGGATTAGCCAATAGAATAATCGATATCGTTTAGGCAGTTTTATATAGCAACCAAAGGATCACTGGGGAAAGTTTATAAAGCTAAAAGGCCGTTATTCAATGGTTGGTATCTGGCACAAAATAATCTGAAACGTTGACAAAACCAGAAACATTATAAAACTTAGCCGCTTGCCTATAGTCTTTCTATACAAAGCCCAATTATTTAACGCACTGTAGCGATACGCTCGCATTTTGAATGCGTGCATAATAGGAATATATGTCATCTGAATTACCTAGTTTTATGTCGAAAGTTCGTGAGCTCACAGATGCAGAACTCACGCAATTACTTTCTTCGCAACAGAATCCATCAACGATACGGCAAGCTCGTTTATACGAAGCAATGAGCTATTCAGTGCTTAATGGCGGCAAGCGCGTCCGCCCTATATTGTGTTTTGCTGCCGCGGCGTTAGCTGAGCGAGATGTCATGGAACATTCTGGTTTGCGCACAGCAGCCTGCGCGCTTGAGCTCATTCACGCATACTCTTTGGTACATGATGACCTTCCTGCAATGGATGATGACGATTTACGCCGCGGCAAACCAACCACACATATCGCCTATGACGAGGCGACGGCCATACTTGCTGGTGATGCTTTACAAACAAAAGCATTTGATATCTTAGTCACTTCTCCAGACCTGACCGCTGAGACTAAACTTTCATGCCTTCAAGAACTTGCCTTCGCAACTGGCGTTGACGGTATGACTGGAGGACAAATGATTGATCTTGAGGCTGTCGGAAAATCTATCGAGCTAGACCACCTAGAAGGCATGCATAAACTAAAAACTGGCGCGTTGATTCGTGCAAGCATATTGCTCGGCGCATATGCGGTTGAACAGGACGACCTGTCCGTGCATGAAACGCTGAAGAATTACGCAGAAGCTATCGGGCTAGCTTTTCAGGTTAAAGATGACATTCTTGATGCGACAGTAGAAACCAGCTTACTCGGAAAAAAACAAGGCGCCGATATAGAGCGTAACAAGCCAACGTATGTGTCTCATTTGGGCTTAGATGGGGCAAAACAAAAACTTAATGAACTGCACCAAAATGCGCTAAACGCATTAAGCGGTTTCAACGAATCCGCCATCTATCTTCGAAATATGGCAGACTACATAGTGTCTAGAACACATTAAACGCTAGTTGATAATCTATGACTAAAACTTACGACCAGTTTCCCGAAGAATTACCAAGCACACCGCTGCTTGATAGCATTACTTGCCCTGCAGACCTTCGCCATCTAGAGGAAGCGCAACTCCTAACACTCGCTGACGAGCTGCGCGCTTATATACTTTATAGTGTTTCGCAAACCGGCGGCCACTTCGGTGCAGGTATGGGTGTCGTCGAATTAACATTGGCGCTTCATTATGTTTACGACACACCGATAGACAGATTAGTTTGGGATGTGGGACACCAAGCCTATCCGCACAAGATCCTAACTGGTCGCAAAGATTCTATGCACAGCATGCGCCAAAAAGATGGTTTGGCTGGGTTTCCAAAGCGCTCTGAGAGCGAGTATGACACCTTTGGTGTGGGTCACAGCAGTACATCCATCAGCGCCGCTTTGGGTATGGCGTTATCAAGTAAATTATTAAAAGATTCACGCAAGCATATCGCCGTTATTGGGGATGGTGCCATGACGGCCGGAATGGCCTTTGAAGCATTGAACCACGCCGGATCTACGGATGCCGATATGCTCGTGGTTCTAAATGACAACAATATGTCGATTTCCGAGAATGTAGGTGCCCTATCGACTTATTTCTCTAGGATCTGGGCGAGTCGTTTATACAACAATATTCGCAGCAGTGGACAAAAGGTACTCTCACGTATTCCGCGCGCCTCTGAATTTGTTCGACGAACCGAGGAACATGTGAAAGGAATGCTTTCTCCTGGCACCCTATTTGAAGAAATTGGGTTTAACTATATTGGGCCTATAGACGGTCACAACCTCGAAATTTTGGTTGAGACTCTGCGTAACATACATCATTTAAAGCAGCCTGTTTTATTGCATGTTGTTACCCAAAAAGGTCGCGGCCTGAAAGCGGCAGAAGACGACCCTATCAAATACCATGCTCTGTCGAAAATAGAGCCCAAACCAGCATCAAAGCCCGTGGCCGTTAAATCTGGGCCAAAGTACCAAGATGTGTTTGGCCAATGGTTGTGTGACATGGCTGCCAAAGACGACAAATTAGTAGCTATTACGCCTGCAATGCGTGAGGGTTCAGGCATGGTGCAATACGCCAAACAGTTTCCTGATCGCTACCATGATGTAGGTATCGCAGAACAACACGCCGTAACGCTGGGTGCAGGCTTTGCTTGCGAAGGCCTGAAACCTGTCGTTGCGATCTATTCTACGTTTCTACAACGTGGGTATGATCAGCTTATTCACGATGTGGCCCTGCAGAATCTAGACGTCACTTTCGCTTTAGATCGTGCCGGCTTGGTTGGCGAAGACGGTCCTTCACATGCAGGCGCATTTGATCTTAGTTTCCTGCGCTGCATTCCCAACATGTTGGTGTTAGCGCCCTCTGACGAGAACGAAACCAGGCAAGCACTTTATACCGCACACCAACACCAAGGACCATCGGCGGTTCGATATCCTCGCGGTGGCGGCCCGAACGTAGAAATAGCAGAAGAAATGACGGCGTTTGATGTTGGCAAAGGCGTCATTCGAAGAGAAGGCAGTGAGGTCGCAATACTGTCTTTCGGCACGGTACTTCAAGAAGCGATGGTGGCGGCAGACTCCCTCGATGCGACTGTGGCAGACATGCGCTTCGTCAAACCCATCGATACAGACCTCATCTTAAAATTGGCGGAAACTCATTCACTTATAGTCACTATAGAAGAGAATGCGATTGCCGGTGGTGCAGGCGCAGCCGTACTCGAATTCTTAAGTGAAGCACAGTGCTCGATTCAAACGCTTTGCTTGGGGCTGCCCGATCTTTTCCAAGATCAAGGAACCAGAAACCAGCTACTTAGTGAAGCTGGTCTAGATTCTCAATCTATCCTCGAAAAAATAGGCGTAGCTCTCGATGATCTAAGAGTTAAAAATAGCGTCAATGAAGTTTGATATCAGCAACGTAAATGGACATGTATTTATCTAAAGATCAGCGGGTAATTGAATCGCGTACATATAGGAAGAATTCTAGAAAAGCTCTATAGATTTCCTTGCGGCAAGCACCCTTCTCTTCAGAAACTATACTACAGCGAGATAAACAGCATTCGTCGATTCTTTGCCTGTGTAAGGGTTTGGAAAACTAATGACATGTGTCTCAACTCGCTGAAAGAGCTCTTCGAGCAAGCTCACAAATTCTTCACTGGGAAGTTCATCCGACCATAATCCGAACACACCGCCACTGATCATTTTATCTCGCATGAGCGCAAGGGCATCCGGCGAATAAAAATGACTATTTCCCTGATCGAGCCACCAGCTTGGCGAATGATCGATATCTAGAAACACTGCGTGCACTTTCTTATCCTTAGGGCCAAAGGAGGCATTAGCTTGTGTTGCCAACTCAAAAAAATCTCCGAGCTGCAGTTCACATCGAGGATCCGAGCAGAGCGTTTTTCCTAATGGGACCATGTGTTTTTGATGCCACTCAATCACCGCTGGCATGATGTCGATAACCGTCAGCGAACTAACACTCTGATCTTCTAGTGCGGTGGCTGCGGTGTAACCCAGCCCTAACCCGCCTACGATGACTTGCAGATCAGTCGTGTGTCCGTTGTGCTTTAACGCCTCAAGACCCAATTTGGAAAGCTGAATTTCGGCTTCGGGAAAAAGACTAGACATCAAGAAATCATCCCCGAGCTTTACTTCGTAAACAATGCGATTGTCCAACCTCAACTCTGCACGCTTACGTAAACTAAGAACCCCGAGTGGAGTATCCCGAGCGTCCAACTCTTCAAATAACAACGTCATCACTTATAGCCTCAACATTCAATAGCTGAATATACAGCGAGCAATAGAATTTCGATAATAGATATTTCCCTCGCCTAAGCAATCGCTTTAGGATAACACCATAGAAGCCAGCATCAGGATCAAGATATGTTCACAAGAGCAATGTTTCAAAAAGCTTGGCTTTTAGCCGTCTTACCGATCTTTTTTTTCATATCTTCGGTTACCGTTTCCGCACAGGATGTCACTAGCAAAAGCTACATAGTTAATACAGAAGATTCCTATATTCACATATACACAGGTGTCGCTGGTCTCGGTCGGGCACTTGCTCATTCTCATCTCATTGCGATTAGGGACATAAATGGTGAGGCGCATCTCGATGAGGAAATGGCTCGAGCATCACTAGCCTTTTCTCCAAGCAATTTTCTCGTCGACGATGACAGCGAGCGCGCTAAGGCCGCGGATGATTCCTTTCGTGAGCCAGTCTCAGAAAATATTAAGATAGGAACCAAAAAGAATATGCTGAGTGAATTAGTGTTGGATGCAGATTCCCATCCCGAAATCATCCTCAAAATCAGCACACCGAGGAGCGAAGTAGATGAGGCACAAACCTTCGGGCGGAATACCGCTTTTATTGTCGAAATTAATTTTAAAGGAGTGCCGTATACTATGGCATTACCTGCGCAATTAGAGATTTCTGAAACGAGTATTACCGCTAGCGGAGATTTTAGTCTTGACCATTCAGATATCGGTCTAAAACCATTCTCTGCCGCAGGTGGGCTAGCCAGAGTCGCAGAGTCACTTCGCTTCGAATTTGAGATAGTGGCGTCGCTAATTCTCTGAGCGGCATACCTGAAACTGAAAGTAGCCGAGTTAGTAGAGCGGAAGATCTATTCCAAGACAGGGCTGATTCAACTGTGCGATTAAGTATCGGCTATATTTTCTGACCGTCATCATGTAAATAAACGCGTTTAGCGCCTATCGATCACACTCAAAACCCTTAGTTTTTTGTCTATAGTAAAAGATCAATCTTCGATACAAACAAAAATGCCTCCCAAAGGGAGGCATTTTTGTTTGTTTGGTGGGCCGTGCTGGATTCGAACCAGCGACCAATTGGTTAAAAGCCATCGACCCAAAATTTAAACCTTTATTTTTCAATAAGTTAAATAGGCCGACCTCTAGCAAGATTCCTATAACTTCCCAATAAATACCATTCAAACCACACAATCGGCACACAGTATCCAAAATCCGTTGTCCGCGCGTAAGTACCGGGTTGAGTCGTTCCTCAACTACTAATATCTAACGGCTTAATAGAAAAAGAACTGCTATCTCTTGAAAGGAAAGAGAAAAGAAGGATTTTACACAAGATGAATTGGCATCGAGAGCTGATGTGACGTTGAGAATGCTCCAAAAATATGAAGCTGGAGAGCGGCGACCTAACTACGAAAGCTTATTCCGGATTTGTAACGCCTTAGACATAGACCCAGGAACTGCGACTTCCTTGATGTTTGAGCAATGGAAGAAAGATTTATAACAAGTTTAAACCCGCTAGTCTTGGTCACCGTTTCTCAGTTTATAGCTACTTCGAGCGTCTTGTTCGATTAAGCCTGCTGAATACAACCTGGCAAGCACAAGCTTTATCTCATCGAAATCTAGTCCGTAGTTAGAAGCCTTAATCCGGCGTATTACTGGTTTAACTCTACCATCAACGATGTCTTGAGAAAGCCGAGCAGATTTTTGCCGAAAATCAGGGTCTTCTTTTATTTGTGGCTCGCTTGAAGTTTCACCATTTTGATTGCTCTCATGGCGTTCGACCCTTAGAGAGTTTGTAAGGCTAATAGCGCCCAAAGTACTAACTTCCAGCAATAGTGCTAGTAGCCCATAGCAAATATTCCTTACCGTATCGATTTTCGTTCCGGTGAAAGCACCTAGAGCTGAGAAAAAATCAGACATTGGAACCATTTCTATTGATGCTTCCTGGCCTACTTCTGACGACGATTCAATTAATATGGCTAAAGAATTCTTCAATTCACCAAGTTCTTCAGAATTTCTTTCTCCTTCTGCCCACTGACTATGAAACTGGCTATTTAGTCGAGATTCTATGAGGCGTTCATGGTATGCAATTTCGTCCTGAATCGATTCAATTCTGGCTTGGAATGCCAGATATTCAGGAGTATTAACCCTGGAATCATCTAAAGCACCCTTCTCCGCAGAAACGAAGAACGCGCAACTTGCCAAAAGGGAAAATAAGGTAAGCACAAGGCTGATCGCTAGATAGCCAAAATTCCTTTCTCTCTCAACCCAGAAAAGATACTTGCCTGAGTCTATACAGGCACCTATGAGTATGAATAAGCCGGATGACAAAACCCCATTCAATGAGGTAACCGCTGTGTCTGCCCCCCCAAGATTGGCACCAGAAAGAGATAGAGCGAAAAGACTTGTCAGGATCATACTGACGAGACAAAAGGTGATTTGGGTAAACTGTACGATTCGGAGCATGGTCAGGCCAATTAGGTTTGGTAAACAAAATAACCCCCCTATTTTCAAACCTATGTCACGTTTACACTGCGATCTACCTTTCAAAATCGAAAGAAAGTTTTACATCTCCTGTTACGTATGGATTCGTTCACTCACAAAAAATATGACACTAATACACTAATAAATTCTTTCTTTTGACTTTGTAAAGTTTCCCAGAGATAAGTACTAAAACTAAAACTACTATTTGACTCAAACGTGGACAAAACGGATACAACTAACCCTCCAAGGAGTGATGCAGCATGGGTAAGTTTGAAGATCAAATGTGTCAGTCAGCAGCGAAGAGGCTGGTCGCCTCCTTAAATTCCATTCATTCAGGACACTTTAAACAGAATAGTTTGTCCGACGAGCTTATTGGTGCTATTTCGAGGCTAAATCTGACAGAACAGACGTTCTTGGTGGAACGTTCTCACTTTTTTCTCAATATCGAGCTTGATCAACAAGCACTAGAAAGGCAGCTTCAGGAGTTGCACGACAGTTCCGATGAACGAGAACTTGAAGACACCTATCTTTTGAACGGAGCACCGCATGTTCTTATGCGTCGACTGTTCGGAATGCACGCTTCCGAGTTTTCGCGAAGAAGAAATGCACTGCATATAAAAGGGGCTGGTAATGGCAGGCCGTCTGTCTGTGATGAAGATTCAGAAAGAAGAATATGGTTTTCCTGGCATTCAAAATCCGAATTACCAGAGCGAGATCGCTTTCTAAGAGTATCTGAGGAAACAGGTCTCGATTTGCACCTAATATGGAGCGAATTGCGCCAACATATTGATAGGTGAATGTGCAATTAGCAGCTATAATTACCATGTATTTTTTTGCGCATTAAGCAAAAAAATATTCTCATTAATTAGCCATTGGCAGGAGAACAGCGGATGTCTCGAATATTCATAGTTGCTAACGCTATTCTTTTTTTATCACTTTCTATATCCGCCCCTGCATTTGCGCAAACTAGCTGGGAATACCTTGTAAAAACTTATCCATTAATGGGTGATGACCAAGCTCTTTCACAGGCTTTAAACGCACAAGGAAGCAATCAGTGGGAGTTAGTCAATTGCACCGAAGGGGATGCTCAGCTTACTTGTATTTTTAAACGCCCTATCGAGCAATGATATGCAATTCCTGAAATCTATAACTCTGTTTTCTATATCGGTAATCAGCATTCTTTTGAACGCTCTATGGCAATTGGTTGTATTCCTCATCGACCTGATAGACGGTGGCGATGACACGTACGAAGAGGATGATATGAGCCCCGTTCCCTACAACTACAGAACTGGTGACATTGACCCCGCAAAACGACTAGACGGTATCTACGAAGATAAATAAAAAAACACCCATAGAATTAATTCTATGGGTGCTAATGGCGATTGACTAAATGAGTCCACGTTCAGCAAACGACAGAGTATTTTTCCCAGCTACGATAAAGTGGTCTAGAACTCGAATATCAAGTTCTACCAAAATACTCTTCAAGTCTTTAGTGACTTTAATATCAGCCTGACTCGCTTCAGCATAGCCCGATGGGTGGTTATGAGCTAGGACGATAGCTGAGGCATTTGTTTGTAGCGCCGCTTTTAAAACTTCGCGGGGATACACACTACAGCTATCCACAGTCCCCATAAACAACTCACGGTATTCTATTAGCCGGTTTCTACTATCGAGAAACAAACAACCGAATACCTCCCTTTCCAGTTCTGCCAATTCTAAAATCAGAAAATCACGCACCGAATCTGATGATTCGAGACATTGTCCAGGTTTCCTTAACCTGGCATAAAGCACGTCTTTCGCTTCACTGATTAGTCGATCTTCATTTTCGAGCGTTGCATCTGTAGAGCATTGCGCATTCAAAACTAGTGTATTCATTGTGAATTCCCATAAAAAATATGAGAACACACCAGCACCTTATGGGAACGGTAGTTCCCATAAGGGTGGTTTGTTAAAACAATAAGTTAATGTATTAACTTTATTGAGCTGATTGACTGTCTTCGCTCTGATCATCAAAGGTTCGTTGATCTTCGTGGACCAGTTCACCATTGATTTTCATCGTACGAATTCGAGTCAGAAAACCTCCGATAGAAGCTCCTAATTCACCTGTACGCTTGCCCTGTTTATAAATAAACGGGTTCGCACGCGGGTTAGCCATATTGAAATGAATCAGCACTTTTGCGTCTTCAGTTTCTATGGCTTCCCTATGCTCCAATAAGACACCGAGCACAATTTCAGATGAAACGATGAGATCATGATATTCATAATGCACATCATCGGCAGAGCCTTGTAATACCGAAATTTGAGCCGCATAACGCTCTGGCTCGCCTTCCTTGCTAATGTCCCGGATTCCGTTTAAGTATCCGAAACCGTTGGCATATTGGTTAAAGTATCGAGTTTCTGCTGATGCAGAATTAGTGTTTTCATTTAAGTTACTCATAGCGTTGCTCCTGTTTCAATGAGTTGAATAGTTAAAGGAGCGGCTAACCCAAAGGGGAAAGATGCGCCCCTGTTGGGTGAGTGAACTAAGATCAGTCAGTATTTCGGTTGAAATCACTGCATACCACAGCAAAGCCGTTGATCCAGGTATGAAGGTGCTATTGAGACAGCAATAGCAACTGTAAAAATTTCGTCGTGGATCAATTCGGTTCATTTTTTCGCCACGCTTTTGGGGTTTATTTTTCCACCCAGTTTCGGATTAATCCTCCCTGCTCCACCTGCTCCTCTAAAAATGACTTGCGTAGCGCCGTCAAGTTGAGCTGCCGCCCTTATACCTGCTAGACCAAGATAGGTAGACAACAACAGAGGCAGAACGAAATACAGACTGCCAGTTAAGAAGTTTAGGATGATCCTCTTGAGTGTGAGATCAATGCTAAACAGCGTCGTCACACTTCCGGGGTCAGGATAAAAAGCCTGTATTAGGTTTTGATCTACCCACCAAGCGAAGAACCAAAGGACAGTCCAAAACTTGACGGAAAAAAAGACCATAGCGCCAAGAATCAATAGGGAAAATTTGTAACGACTGATCAGAATAAAAAAAGGTAGTAACGTGTAAAGCCCCATTAGAATAAGGGCTTGTATCATCGGAGCGCTTTCTAAAAATACTCGCAGGTAAGCGGCAAATGAAACTGCAGCTTTCCCCAACCCGTAAGTTGCTAAACCTTGCTGGCCGCGATTTTGAACCGCAACCATGATGCCTGGATCTCCGGTACTAAAATCCACTAGGTTGCCATAGGCAAAGTCGTAGCCCCTAGTCGTCCATCTAGGCGGAGAGTTGACCAGTGCCAATTGAATGATTGCGTCTCGACGTGGCCCCGGTGCCCAGCCCGGTTCTGCAACTGATGAAAGTAAATCGAGATCGATTAACTCCAGCAGTATGTCTTGTTCAATACCTTGCCACCATTCAGTGCAATAAGGCTTGCCCCAAACAGGATTGTTCCCTGCTTCCCATTCAATATCTCGCAGTGCTGACCAGGGATACCCTTGTCGAACGGTATCTGCGCGAATCGAATCATAGTACCCAGGTATTTCTTGATAGATATGAGAGCCGATCCAATCGGGATCGGTATCGCCGTAGGTATCCATAAGTGTGTCGATTGCGGCACTACTCGGACGATCAGCCAAATACTTTGAACGCGCTTCAACAAAACAATCGCGAAAAAAATCATTGATTTCATGGCGCAGCTCAGGGTCTTTGATCGTGGCATCTCTCAAGTCATCAACATACCCGCGATAATCGATCTCTGGCGGTACATCTTCCATCACAGCACGATTGAAACCCGAGCTGAAACTCATGACCATAAACCAGAATACTGGCACATCGACCGACACAGGCGCTCCGGTGAATGAAATGCCGCCACCATATGTCGTCCGCGAGTTTCCAACTGTTGCGACGGGTTGTGCGGGGCCTCCAAGCACTGCTGCCGGAGTAAAGGAAAGGTCTACCGCGTTCAACGGCATTGCGGGTAGTGCTGCGATCATAATCACAAAGAAAGCGAAGAAGTATTCAACCTCCAAAATCCTTAATGTGGTATTGCTGGCCTCTTCAGATTCTTCACCCGCATAGGATCGAATGATTGTATCCAGCAAAATGCCTAGTAGCGGCAAAAACACCATGCCAGTCGCTACTAATACATCCCAAATGCTGTTGTAGAAAAACCACCCGAATAAGGTGGTATAGAGTTCTAAGGTGCTATCAACGGCCATTGTCTACAACACCTTGTCTAGAACGACTGAAAGAGGGTTCTGAACAATCAAAACTTCATAAAAGAGAATTAAAAATATCAGAGCTTTGCGAGATTCAGATGCCTTCCTTGTTACGCCCAGCATATATGCAGCTCGTCTGATCAATCTGGGCCAGAACACTATTAGAAGCGTGTATGCCGTTGCTCTCCACCAGATAAAAGTATTGGCGTCTTTTAAATACTCTGACTGTGTCCTAGAAAACTCTTCTACTGAAAAGCTAACAAACAGTCCGACTATGAATAGGACGACAAATCCAATCAGTGTAAAAGCACCGAAAAAGGCATGCCGCTTGAATTGTTTTAATATCATTGTGGGACTCCACCACCATCAAGCGGTCTTGGATCGATCGGTGAGGAAGCGGGAGTGTTTACAGAAGATTGACGAGTCGCATTATCCCTTAGCAACAATTCAATTACGGTAGAGGTTACAAAGCGGTTTCTAGCATCTTTCTCGAATATCACGTTGTCGATTTCACCGTCTAACTCTTCTAGCGCAAGTTCGACTTCGCGCTGTGCGATGCGATTTGCGGAAACATAGCCTTCTCTTCTGCCAGCAATGAGCAACCGGCGGACAATCATTGATTCTTCCATAACTCGCGCTTCGGCAATTTCCTGGGCCAACTTGTTTATTACGATAGAAATCTCATCGGAGGGCTGGTTTTGAATCGCAGAAATCACCTGCAAAGTTACAACGACTCCAGGCGCTCCTATATTCTCTAAATTGGCGCGAGTTGGAGACGTGACGCCGATTACTAGATTCGTTAAATCCGAGACAATGTCTTCGGTAGTATCTTCGATATACGGAATTAAGCCTTTTCCGGCGCGCGAGCCTTTTGCGCATGCATCGCAAAGCCCAATCTCTACCTCTCCCAATACATTGTTTATCCAATCGTCCAAAGCGTTGGGCCCAGAAAAATGCTCTGCAAGAGAAGCAGTTGCCGGTAGATCAGCAGATGTTTCAGGGGGGCGTTGAGAAAGAATATTTAGGCCCGCCGTAGCCACATCTGACAATACCCTAATGGGTTCTTGTCCTGCACCTCCTCTGCGTATTCCACCAACCCACTCAATACCATCATTTGGTGCGTCTTCCGCATCCTCCACAGCGTCATGGATATTTGCCCCGCCAATACCGACAGAGCGTTTCCAAGAATCGCCCCAGCTAACTGTTACCCACTCATCATATGGATTGATGTTGTTTGAAATTTCATATTGCATCCGTTCACAGCTTTTCGTCGCCAGTGCAAAAGATTCATTGGCTCGCAATAAAGCGTTTTGGAATAGGTCATAAAGGCCGGGGTTTGCCTTTTGCAGAATGTATCCAGGCAAATTTGCGATGGCCGCAGATGCAGCTAACTCTAGCGCGTTAATCGCGTCATCGACTCCGTCCTTCAAGTTGTCTAAGGAGCTTTCTATTGCCACCATAGGATCGAACCCATTGCAGCTAAGCGCCGATGCCTGGGCATTAAAAGATAAGCCGATAGTTGTAACATTTAGAGAGGGCGGAATAGCGATGTCTCGCCCTCCGCCTATCTGGTAGTAGAAAAGGCTGTCGTCAGTTGGCGCATCTTGAGCCACTGTAGTCGCACTAACGGCAATACCCATAGCTAGAAGAATTAGCTTGGTTCGGCTGTTCATATGCAGATACTCCATGAGACATCAAACAACCAGGAACCTCGATCTTGGCAGCATTCATATGGCCGCCAGAGCTCAAAAGCATATCGATTGTCTTCTGACACACGACCATCTGACCAAGATTGCGTATACACATCGTTTTCGCCGAAGGCATAACATTGACCGTCTGTTTGTGGCGCTAACATACGCCAGACACCCGTTTCCGGATCGTTCTCTCTCAGCTCTCCTGGTAACCAAGTTCGGTTATAGCCATTACCATCTAAGGCGCTGTAGACGTGAGGTTGATTGGGTTGCGTAACAATATTGCCCGCTCGCTGTGCAATGACAGCAGCGGCCTTTGCATCGTCTTTCTGATTGATAAATCCTGTGCGAGGCCACACAGCACCCCACTGCTGATGGAAACCGCTGCCGACTACACGACGACCGGGAAGTAAGTTACTCAAATACAACATTTCCGGCAGTCCATATCGCCAAGTTAAAGCGTCTGCGGAAGAAAGCAGGTATGGGCTAAATGAATCCGCTTCCGATGGGCAATAGAGGCCAGTGCTAGCGATAAAGCCTGCAATTGAAGAAAAAGGATGTCCGATTGCTGCGACTTCCTTAAATCTTAGGCTGTGATCGCTCGCCGTATTACCCCCTTCTGTTCGATGCCCTCCACCAGCAAAAGAGTCATGAAAAGTACCCACCAGAGCATCGGTCATGCTTTCTTCAAATGATCCAAAAATGGATTCAATCTCACTCCAAGGATTTTCACCTGGCTCGTCATACACACTGACGACGAGATCAGGATTATAGTGAGATACACGAACACTGGTTTTGACCGAGCATCCAGTCCAACCACAATCCAACCAAACGCATACTCCTGTAAAACAATAGTTCAGACAGGAACTATCCAATGTCATCGAGCCGATAATATCGACTGTCGTGATGCTGGTAGATTCCAGATCTACAGCTCTGACTTGAAACGAACTAAATAACAAACTTACCGCTATGACGGAAATGAACTTATTCATTACCTTCACCTCCTTGCGACACTGACAACCAGTCCATGTATTGATCATAAGCCTGGGGAATGTCGGTAACGCCGTAGACCACAGCCTGTTGGTCAAAGAGAATGACCGGATAACGGTCAAATCCGTATGTCATCATGGAAGCAAGGGGGAGATAGGCAGCTCGAATGTCCTCTTCTAACTGCGATTTACCGATTCGGGCTATTCGATCATCCAGAATCGCTTTCGCTTGGGCTTCATCGGCTGGTAAGTTGTTGCTGAGTTGGCGCTCAACTTGACTTACCGCATCCAGGTTCAGAATGCTGTAGCTAACGTCAAGTTTGTCTAGGTAATCAACACCCTGAAATGGGCGACTATCTGCACTTATAGCAGTGATAGTTGTTATAGGTTGAAACGGTTCAGCCGCAGCCAAAGACCACGGAATTAAAATGCAGAGTCCAACTGCTGACTTATAGGTAGAAACCACGACGTTCTCCAATTAGATTTCGATCTAATCTTCAAACAACCGCTGCGATGGTTAAATGGAAAAGCCTTCAGAGCCTAAAGAAGCTTGATTGGTTATTATGTGGACGCTAAAACACTTCAATTAATTGGAACAAACGCATTCCGGTAGGGAACGAGAAACTTAGGATCGCTGTCAGTGTAGGAGAATCCAAGAAAGAACTTAAAGAACTTGTCGTCTCTCTTTAGCTCAGCATTATTGATGACTATCGTCTGATCTTGCCCTATTCCAATCTTCTCAAGGGCGGCTGAAACCATCCCAGATTCTGGGTATCCGTCTTCTCCCGCAGAAGCGGAAATGGTGACTAATTGAGACTCAAACTCTTCCTGCCAAATACGAGGCTGAATGCTTCTATTTAGCCGAGCTAAGTCACCACTGATTTCATCTCGATATTTAAGGTCATCCTTATTTAGTATCACAAATACATACGATATATGATCGACATTTATTCTAATTTCTGGATCGCCCACTTCCATAATGGTGATTTTACGTCCTGATATAAGATCGAATTCTTCCGTTTTCATAAACGTTCTCTTACACCATCACTGCTTCGTTGCAGCCTAGTCGGGTAGTTTAATTCTTAGAAATATCAAATGATCGATAATACAAAAATAAACTATCGAAAATGATAAGTAGTTACTCTCTATTATAAATCTCAAACTCTAAAGCGCTGACCAGACAGGCGCTCAAAATACCGTAGCCTTCGGTTACTTCTTTTGAGTTGGAAAACTCTGGTGACCTCGCTAGTTCATCGAGGGCGCACAAGCCATTCCTTACATTACTCAAAGTATCTGCGCTTTGGGGCCCAATTGCCGGATTATGATTTGGTGGGAATTCATCTTCAAAATAATTATCTGCAAATTTCTTTTTATTCTCATCAGACACGCCTCTATTCCCCCTGACTGACCCAAAAGCCTTCTGCTGAGTTTTTCGAGGATCTGCTCTTTGTTTCTCCGGGAAACATAACACGGACAAGAAAAGATTTTTTTACTTTTACCTTAGTCATCCATATC
This sequence comes from uncultured Porticoccaceae bacterium, assembly GCA_964623085.1. GTDB lineage: Bacteria > Pseudomonadota > Gammaproteobacteria > Pseudomonadales > GM7GCV1 > CAZUTO01. The sequence continues at coordinate 33,807 of CAZUTO010000001.1, read as the reverse complement.
TCCGTTTTACTAGTGATCGTAGGGTAATAAGTGGGCTGATCGTACCCTATGATCGCTAGCATGACAACAATGAAAAAACTGGGTAAACGACTGCGAGAGCTTCGTAAACAGCACGATTTAACTCAGGAAGAATTCGGGACAATCGCAGGATTTAGCCAAAAGCACTATCAACAGATTGAATCAGGGAATAAAAAGCATATTTGGCTTGAAACCGTTGAGAGATTGGCAGCGGCATACGGGTTAGAAACCTGGGAACTTTTGTGCCCAGAATTTCCAACCAAAACCAAACTGGCGAAGAAACCTGATTCCTCTCGGATACACGCTCAAAAAAGTAAGGGCTAGTTTATAGCCCTTACCCAACCCCTAATTAAGTATTGCAGCTCGCTTTTTCGATTAAGTCTGCAACCGCAAATACAGCCTCTAGTTCAGAACAATGCTGAGATTTCATAATATCAGCGCGCTGCTGTTTCTCATGTTTTTCAGTCATCGCTAGAGCTAAGGCAAGAGGAGGAGGAACATTTCGAAAGAGGCATTGCAGATTGTCTGATAACACGACGCCCTCGGTATATTTTCCTGGCTCTTTCCTAGCGGCTCTCAGCATCATTTTTTGTTCTTCCGATAAGTCCTTAAAACGCGAAATCTGCTCAATTTCCTCCTTTGGGCAGACCATCGCCAGCCACCACTCAAACATACTTAGAAGCTTTTTAGCGGCATCAGGAAAATCTTCAAGGTTCTGAGTCGCAAGCCACAACCAGGCTCCCAGCTTTCGCCACATCTTTACGATTTTTACCAGGAAGATCGCTAATAGCGGATTGGTTGTAATCAGGTGCGCCTCATCGCCCAACACGAAGGTCGGGCGGTGGTCGTATTGTTCGCGCTCAACGACCCCATTAATCTGATTCATGAGTCCCATAAAACCAAGGGCAAGTTGATCCTCATAGCCCTCATTGGCAAGAAGACCCATTTCCATAATAGTAATGTCTGCTTCAGGCCATGCCTTACCAACACGATTAAAGAAATGCCCGGCGGTGCCGGAACAATACAATGCCATAGAATCGGCCATATCTTTTGCTCGTTCGCGGCGCTTTGGTGTGCTGCTTTCATCTTGAGAAAGAGCATTGAGTTCAGCTACAACGTCCTCAGTAAGCACTATTTCTGAGTTTCCAGAATCTCGCTTTGTTTCCGCTGCCGAAATTATCGCTTTTCGGATCGTCAAACGATCCGCTCGTGTCATGACTTCTTCCTCCTTCGTGTCTCCTCCAGTAATCATGATCCGGGCTTTTAGCTCCATCTCACCCAACAAATCTCGCTCTTCTTCATCGTCATCGCTGTCATCGGATGCATCCAGAGAAGCTTCTTCATCATAGGAAGACTGTTTCGCCAACTCGCGATCCAACATTTCATATGAATCTGAAAATGGCGGCAGACTAACGTCTTCCTTCGGGTGCAATGTCACCTGGTTTACAGATAACCCAAAATATCTGCAGTAGTCACCGAAGAGTTTGAACGAGCCGCCTTTCTCGATGATGTAAATTCGTGCTCCGTAAATTGCAACAATTTGAAGCAGGATATAGACCATCAGTGCTGATTTACCTGAACCCGGTGGTCCAAGCACTAGACCGAATGCGTTTTTAGCACGATCCAGTTTATTTAGGGGATCAAAGACTAATGGTTCTCCACCTCGATTATAAAAAACCATTCCCGGATGGCCTGTTCCACGTCCACGACCATAAAAGGGCAAGAGATTCGCTAGGTCACTAGAAAACATCAAACGACTTTTGCGATTAACCTTTTCCCGCGCAGGTTCATAATTCATCGGCAGTTGACGAATGTAAGTATCTAAGGGAAGTAGGTCATCCTTTTCACGGATTGGGTGCAATCCGTTTGCCAATAACAACGCATTCGCTTCATTAGTTTTCTTTTCGAGATCGGCCAGTGTCTCACCGCGCGTATAAAGCGTCATGACTGTTGGTAATAAGTAATCGCCATGTGACATCCATTTAAGAGCAGTTTTTGCATCCTCTTCAGCAGCAATAGCTTCTGCTGTTTCTCCTTTAGCTGCGTTAAGCACTTGGACGACATGGTTCTCTACTAAATCCTGGGGTTTGATTGTGACGCAGACTGACAAGATACTGCCCTCGGGGAATCTATCGAACATAGCAAAAAGGTTGTCTCCAACCTTTCTTTCGCCCGTAAAGTGGCCCGGTAATGGTTTCCGTCTCAGAGAATCAATTGATATGGCCCTATGCGGTAAATCGTCAAAGTACCAAACGCCTTTGTCATCACATGAAGATGGCGTTGATAAAAACAATAACTCAGAGAGGTCATGACCAAATGTCCGATCTTCTTTTTCCGGCAACTTCATTAGTGCAGCCAGGTGATCTAGGTCGCCATCTGTGACTTCAGCTTTGGGATTAAACCAACGCAATAACCAAGTGTAGATATCCTGATCTGAGCAAAGTCGTATGCCGATACCAGCCGCCTGCATTTGAGTTACGAATCTTTCTGAGACCTGACTAATTTCAGCGACTGGATCAGTTTGATCATTGCCTGACACATTACGACGCCTGTAAAGGAACAAACGAATTCGTCTTACTTTGCCGCGCCAGCTACCTCCGGTGACGGTCGTATCCTCGAAAAGACCTTCTTTGCACGTTATCCGTTTAAAATTTCTCTGCATACCCCCGACGAAATGTTTCGTCTGAAGTTTATGCTCTTCTGTATCTCGGCTTCGTGTTCCGACGTACTCATAAAGCGAGTTTGATAACTCGGCCAGCGAATTTTCGTCTGACACATAGCACTGCAAAACAAAGGGGTTATCGTGGGCGGGAATAGTGTGATTTATGCAGGTTTGAATGTTGGCCTGCACTTCTTGTAAAAACTGAGAAGACCGGGCCTCAGTAGAAACCCCTGTCAGCTCAAACATTACGCCCGCGCTGTACCCATCTTCCAACGTAAAGGTGCCAGATTCGTCGTCATAGTCTACCCAGGGCAACCAATCGGTTATCGAGTCTGGGCGTCGATAGAGCTGATCGACATCAGCATTTGTTAACGGTTTATCCTTTTTTTTAGTTGTAGACTTAATCATTGATTTGCCCTCCGTATTCACCCGGTATAGCAAGATGATTCTGGTCGTACAGCTTGAAGTAGGTGTTGTAACCAGGTACTGGATTACCTGCTGGGCTGAGATGCCTGAACACATGCATATTCAAGGTTGGATTGGGTATCCAGTGAAATTCTGTACTTGAATCTTGTATAGGCTGATCTGTGTGAATCGGTCGAGACGGCTTCGAAATGGTCTCATCAGATTTCTGAAACTTTTGGTCATGTATTTCTTTCATGCTCGGCATATCTTCGCCAAACACCCCGCTTTTGGTACTGGCACAACCAGACAAAATTAAGCTACTAATCCAAACCGTAATGACTGCTGTGACTATCTTTCGCATATCGTACTTTCCTCGCTAATGAACTTTTATCTAGTGGAAGACTTATATCCAGATGCACTGATACCTCAGCGCCTGGTTCGACGACCACCGCATCAAAACTTTGTTGTTGTCGGGCCAACAACCATTCAGTAACTTCATCAGTAGCGGAAAGCACGGCTTCTCCGGCTGCCAATTTATTGATGTCGCCAATGAGGTTGGTAGTTGAAGTCCCTGTGAGAGATGAAATCTCCGTTTGCTGTTGAGCTTCCGCGTAGGCAGCGCCAGCCGCGCCTATCCCTGCTAGTGCGATTCTTTGGGTGAGAAATGCGGGAGCATTTGTCTCAAATGTGCCTTCTACACAGGGAAACCCGTCGGGTTCAGAAATGTAGCCAAGAGCTTGATTTTGGGAAGAATGGTTTACGATGGAACCGTCTTCAAAAATAAAGGTTGCAGATGATAGCCGTGCACTAACGCAGGTGAGATTCCAGTCACCAAATCCTAAACCGCTGAAAATCATCCCTTCTACTTCCGGGATGTCATGCCCATTTGCGAGTAGATTTTCACGACCAACATAAATTTTTACTGGATAGGGATCAGGTGTTTGCCCATCAACGGGAATGCGTCCAACGAGTGCAGTCAGCGCAAGGCCATCCGTTAACGTCGCATCTTTTGGGATGGTATAAACAGGCTCGACAACCATCTCAGGCTGCGAACTTTCCGACCCTGTGCTTGCTGCAGTGGATCTTCGTGTAGGGCCAGAGATAAGGCCGGAAAATCCGCCTCGATTGCTTCCTTCTCCTGATGTATCAACAAAGTCTATGGAGTCATACCAAGCGCCTTGAGAAACATTCTGAGGTGCGCCATCGAAGCCAAATCCGACTGGCAACCCATCGGCATTAAACTGCGTATTCGAGCGTCTAAGTTCGGACAGCTCGCGGTTCAATTCAAGCAAGCGAGTCTCTAGTTCGCCGACTGCCACTTGCGTTTCAGCCAAATCTGATTTGGCTTCTTCGCTCTCCCTCTCCAAACGCAGAACATTATTTTCATTGTCCAAGACCTTTTCCATACTGTCTTGTGTCGAAGCGTTTAGTTCGTCGGCTTTTCTGACAGCCTCGCGAGCATAGGCTTGCAGTGCTCTGATCGTATCGGCCTGTGTATCGCCATCTTGGGCCATAGTGCCCTCATCAAACCCAGGCACTGCATCAACAGGTTGATAGGTTTCTGTGCGGTCAGAGCACATCACCAAAGATAAACAGACGACCGCAATAACAACGCCAGCAATCAGTAAAGGATTGACTCTTTTCTCAGCCATTGTCAGCCTCCTCATGCAGAGAAATGGCCGGAATCAACCAGCCCAAACTTTCCTCAAAAGATTGACTGGAAACCAGATACAACACTGTTGAATCATCGTCCTGGCCTTTTGCACCCACCGTATCGTGCTGCAATGTGGCCGTTAACCAATCCCCTCGCAGCAACTCAATAAGATTTAAATCATCATTTATTTCTTTTTCTTCAAATCTCAATCGATAGCTTTTGTCGGTTTGGTTTTGTAACCTGACGGCGGTCACCGTGAGTCCATTCCCCCGCCATGATCCGATGGGCACAGTTTCAATCAAGTTTCCACGTATCAGCGGGATGGATGAAGTAGTGGGCAAGGGAATTCTCTGAACGGCACTATCGGTGCCAGCTAGTCCTTCTCGCGCATAGAGTTGACGCGCTGCATATCGTGTCAACCGCACACGCCAATCTTCGCCATTGCGCGCCGGTTCAACCTCTTGACTTCGATTGATGACACTTTCGGGTGTCATCACAATTAGCTCACTACTAGTCATCATCAGATCGGAAGACGATATATCCAACAAATAGATTTGTTGGTCACTCAATCCCTGCACGCGAATACGAGTCTTCGGGAATTCCTCAAACGACTGAATGTATAGAACACCGCTTGCCGCTATTACAGAGACTTTTTGTTTAATGCTATCTGGTAGCCAATACCGTATCTCGTCTGGAAAGTGAATGATTCGCTCTTCACCCTTTTGAATATGAACCGAGATCGGTACTTTTTCCCATAGAACGCGCTCAGGAGAAGCGGCTAAAACAGAGCAGCAAATAATGCTGCTCAACATAAATATTAGTTTGTTAATTGTGTGTTTCATCATTGCACCTATGAGCCTTGGAAAGGCTTGTCCAAATCATCTTCAGTGAGTAGTGTTGGGTTTATCCCTTCGTCGCAGGACAACGCGAGACCCCAAGGATTGACTTCTTTGTCAACGTCAAATCGAACGACACGCAGCGAATAGCGCAGTGGGACATTCTTTACAGGAAATCCGTTTATAGATTCATCCACATTGACATCGAGCCAAACTTTCCATGAATTACTTGATTCGATTTCCACTCGTTTTCGTGAATAGGATTGGCCCAAGACTTCTTGCATACTGCGTACACGCTGCCTTAGCTCGCCTAATCCTTGCTTCACATTCATATCAGCTTCCATTGCCGCCCTGCATCCTGGCGTTAGAAATCCTTGCAACTGATAGATTTGCCTTGGGTAATCTTTTTCCCCGTCATCCGTCCAACGATTAAGTTGCTGTAGGATGTAGTAAGCAAATGTATAGACCAATGGTTCAGGGACTTCTTCAAAGTTGGTGACCATCCCTTGAGTGAGGTCAGGCGGAATATAGATCCTCCTTGCTTCCTGCAACGCTCCATTACGCCACCAAAGAGCGATAACGATTACTAGAAGAATCCCAATTGCAATGCGCAATGTTTGGATATGGTCGTGATTCGCTAGCAAGCGTTGGCGCGCTTGATTATTTCTTAAAGGGTTATTCATTTTGTTGCCCTCCGGCCAATATCCCAAACTTGCCCTTTACGAAGAAAGGGAGATCGCATGATTTTCAAATCTTCTAACCAGAGCCTTAATCGCAACTGGTAAAAGCCTTGTGGCCTTCCTCGCTTTAGTTTTTGCAATACTGTTGCGCCTACGAACACGCCACCAATGACAAGTAATAGGCCAACACCTACGCCCATCATTAAGTAACCAAACAGCGCGCAAACGATGACACTGGCAGGTACAAAAACAATCGCACCGATCACTACTAGCAGCATCAATTCTGAAAGTGAGCAACCACGAAATATTGAAGGCTCGGAATTTAGACGTAAGGGCAACAAGTCGTTGCCCTTTTGATTGGTATTCATGCCTTAGATGATCCCAGCAGCTTCGTTTAGGAAGTAGGAAACAATAGCCAATAGCACACCCGCGATAACGGCTGTTAAACCAACTGATCCCCAATCAGGATCATTTGAGCTACGTGCTTCATTGAATTTTGATAACAAAATCCAGCCTACCCACAGAAAGCCTGCACCGGAAATAGCTAGCGCGATATATTCGACTGCATCACCAGTCCAGCCTTGCATAAAGGCCAAGTAATTACCGCCCGGATCACCACTACTCGGATCGACCGGTGCAGGCAATTGGGCTTGTGTTCTCAGTGATACAAACATTAGTGCGATGCACGACATGAATGCCACTAAGCGGTTACGTAGTTTTATAGATAGTTTGTTTAAGATTTTCATAAGCTTCCTCAGCGTTAATCGAAATGGTTTTTCGTTAGCGCGACGCAGTAGGAAGCTAAAAACGAGGGTTAGAGAAATGGGTATTTCGTCAGTGCTATCTCAATAGGAAGCCCATAACGAGAGTTATAAAAATGGATCGAACGACTCGAATTAAAAATTCGTAGAAGTCGATCTTGCGCTTTGACCATGCTCGCCACTGTCCGACGATCACCCAGATCGCCCAGATGTAGAGCACAGAGTAAAAAATTAGGAGGATGGTCGTCTGGAAATCCGCCATCGCGAATCCAAGCGTGGCACCGGTGAATGCGCTTTCTTGAGCTAGAGAAACAGCCATTAGCGGTAATCCGCCTTTAGCTCTGGTAGTGACTGGATTTCTCGACGCTCTTCATTGATTGCGTCCTTGATTCCTTGACGAATCAGCTCCAGGTCATCTCTCAGTTCTTGGTAATTAACTTGTCTGCGATGATTGATATCCACCGCTTGCTCTGCTTCGTCGATGATGAAGGCAATAGTTTTTAACTCCTCTGAGAGCGCGAGAAGCAAAGACCTTTCTTGGTCTGTAACGGCATATATCGGTTGAGAGATAAGTGCCGATATAAAGATGATAAATACTGGTTTCATGATCATTCTCCAAATGTCGGATAATGATCAGGAATATTAAAACGCAGGCCTATAGGAAAGCCTTCAGACTGAAAAGAAGGTAAATATGTTTACTCAAAGGCATCCCAGATACTCTTACGCCATAAAGCATCTGGGAAACCTTATTACTTCGTGCGAAGAAACTGTTTAGGAAAATAAAAGCTTAAGGTTTTAAGAGCAACAATGACTTGGCGTATTTTGAGTTCGCAATAGATCTGTTTTTAATTTGCAAATGCCATTATTTGCGCCGCTAAAAATGCATCAAACTTGCTACTTGTATGATTCTCGCTTATCAACGTTCCTTGCTAGACCAAAATACCTCGGCGTAATGTTCTTGTAACTAATATATTGTTGACCATACTTATCTTCCAGCCACTTTTCTTCGGGGAACGGCGCGCGCAAGTACCAAGCACTTAGAAATATCAGCAAAAGTAGTGCTTTAAATGATGCGGCCCAAATTCCAAGAAAAAGAAAGCCAGCTGCATAAAATACATATTGTGGGTTTCGGCTGTAGCGGTAAAAACCAGTCGTAATAAAGCTATCTGCAATGCCATGGGTGTTTGCCCAACCCAGTTGCTTGGCGGCGATGGTTCCCAGCGCAAAAAACAGAATCGCACTTGGCATTGCTAGATAGAATCGCAACCAATGCGGAAAATTCATGGTGCTGTGCTGCGCGTAGATAAGCCAACCAATACAAGCAACGAGAAAGCGTATACCCCACCACAAAGAATGATATTGCCAAGAGTGTTTGCTGGGTGGTGGCCAAAACTGAAATGACTCCTGCCGGGCAGAAAGGAGCATCATGACCAGTAAGAACGCATGAACAATCAACCCCAAAATAAAAACGAGATCAATCACTATTCATTCCTCCTACACTAACCTGTGAATTGTTAGCAACCGCAGCGCCACTTGCTACTCTTGTTTGGCCAGGAGTTTCAACACAATCACTGTGGATCATCTATGCCGAATAGGATGGTCCCAGTCTCACGATGACCATCGCCTGCGAGCGCTGTCCATTTGAGCACATAAACCCCCGATGGCAAGCTCTCCTCAATTGGAATTTTAAAATTAACACGTTCGCGAATACTGCTGGTAAATCCGAACTCAACCGGGTTGGCATTTTCATCAAACAGTTCGAGTGCCAATAGCTGCGCTTTACTGGTAAAAACGAGCACGAACTCGTCGGGTGAACTCATCAATAACTCTTGGTCTGCTGGTTGTGAACGATTAAGTTCAATGTGTGCCTGAGCTATTGAGCACATAAAGCTCAATAGCAAAATCGCGAATGCTTTCGTAAGGTATTTCACTTGGTTTTTCCTCTATAAATTTGAATTTTTTTGATGGTTATCAATGGTAACTTTGCAACAGCTAAACCTTTGGCTTATCCGATTTATGCAACATGTGATAAAGAATTGGCAGCACAATGAGTGTCAGTAAGGTGGAGGAAACAATCCCGCCAATGACCACGGTTGCTAGTGGTCGCTGCACTTCGGCACCTGTTCCCGTGTTAAGCGCCATGGGGACAAAGCCCAGACTGGCAACCAATGCCGTCATTAACACGGGACGTAACCGGGTAATCGCGCCTTCAATTACAGCTTCCAGTAAATCGCCCTGCTCTCGCCATAAATCACGTATAAACGCGACCATTACCAACCCGTTCAGTACGGCGACCCCTGATAAGGCAATAAAGCCAACGCCTGCAGAAATGGACAGGGGCATCCCTCTAAAATAGAGCGATAAAACGCCGCCTGTTAAGGCCAGTGGCACACCGCTGAAGATGATGAGGGCGTCTTTTACGCTGCCAAAGGCCATCACCAAAATGCCCAATATGACGACAAGCGTGATGGGAACAACAATCGAGAGGCGTTGGCTGGCCGATTCCAGTTGCTCGAATGTGCCGCCATAATCCAGCCAGTAACCCGGAGGTATCTCAGCTTCTGCTGCAATTTTTTCCTTTACTTCCGCGACAAAACTACCCAGATCACGACCTCGCACGTTGGCTGTCACCACAATGCGGCGCTTGCCGTTTTCACGGCTTATTTGCGCCGGAGCAGGTGAGATGTCGAGAGACGCAATCTCTTCAAGTGGTACATAGCCGCCATTTTCGCCGCCATTTTCGAGAGGAACCGGTAAATATTTGAGTCGTTCAAGATCACTGCGTAGTGTCTCAGGAAGGCGGACAATCAGTTCAAACCGGCGATCCCCTTCGTACAAAATGCCTGCGGATTCACCACCAATGGCGGTGGACACCCAATCCTGCAAATCCACCACATTGAGCCCATACCGGCCAAGCGTGGTGCGCTTGGGAATCACAGAGAGCGTTGGCAACCCGGTGACCTGCTCGACTCTTGCGTCTGCCGCACCCTCAACATCATTGACAATCGCGAGAATGTCGGCGGCGGTAAATACTAGTTGATCAAGATCATCGCCAAATATTTTTATGCCCAGATCAGCGCGAACACCAGAAATCAGTTCGTTAAAACGCATTTGAATGGGTTGGGTAAACTCATAATTATTACCCGGCAATTCCTCAAGGCTTTGTTGCATGGCGTCAACAAGCTCTGCTTTGCTTAGGCTGGGATCAGGCCACTCGTCTTGTGGTTTTAAAATAACAAAGTTGTCGGCCACGTTCGGCGGCATCGGGTCAGTGGCGACCTCCGCCGTGCCAATTCGCGCGAATACTTTGTCTACTTCAGGAAAGGCTTTGATACGGTGCTCTAAAATTTCCTGCATTTCCACCGACTGCTCTAATCCCGTTCCAGGGATGCGCATAGCGTGCAACGCAATGTCCCCCTCATTGAGCTGCGGAATGAATTCTGACCCCAGCGTGGATGCTAGCCAGAGACAGAAAATCACCAGCGCCGTCGATGCACCAAGCACAACCCAACGGAGTTTGAGTGCGAGCAACAGTAATGGCTTATATAGCCACTTGGCTTTGGCTATGACCATGCTTTCCTTTTCACTAATCTTGCCATTCATAAAACAGGCGACGGCGGCGGGCACCAAGGTCACGGACAGGATCATGGCCGAGATTAAGGCCATCACCACGGTGGCCGCCATGGGGTGAAACATTTTTCCTTCGACGCCAGTAAGCGAAAAGATAGGAATGTATACCACCGTAATAATGGCCACACCGAACAGACTTGGCCTTATAACTTCCGTGGTGGCGGCGAAGACGGTATTTAAGCGATCTCTAAGATTTTGAATACCGTTTTGCTTTTGTGCCTCGCCCAAACGCCGCACGGCGTTTTCAACGATGATCACTGCGCCATCGACGATTAACCCAAAGTCCAGTGCGCCAAGGCTCATCAGATTGGCTGATACGCCAGTTTGCACCATGCCGGTAATCGTCATGAGCATGGATAGAGGGATCACTGCCGCTGTAATCAACGCCGCCCGAATATTTCCCAGCAGTAAAAACAGAATAACGATGACCAATAGCGCGCCTTCCATCAGGTTTTTTGCAACTGTGGCAATCGCTTTGTCCACGAGACTGGTTCGATCGTAAACCGCTTCGGCAGTGACACCTGCGGGTAAAGATGCCTGAATATCTTCTAATTTCAGGGCGACATCACGAGCGACGGTGCGGGAGTTTTCCCCGATCAACATCATGGCGGTTCCCAAAACCGTTTCCTGCCCATCACGCGTTGCCGCGCCGGTTCGTAATTCTTTACCGATAGCAATGTCGGCCACATCACTCACTTTGATAGGAAGCTGGTCTTGTTGAGCTACCACCACATTGGCAATTTCAGCAATAGTGCTCAATTGCCCCGGAGAGCGCACAAGCAATTGCTGGCCATTGCGTTCAATGTAGCCTGCACCGCGATTTTCATTGTTTTCTTGCAGAGCCTCGACAAGATCATGGAGGCCGATCTGATAGTAGAGCAGCTTGGTGGGATCAGGCATCACATGGTATTGCTTGTTGTAGCCACCAATGCTGTTGACCTCAATCACGCCTTCCACCTGAGCAAGCTGGGGCTTAATAATCCAGTCTTGGATTTCCCTCAGTGCTGTGGCGGTATATGGCTGACCATCTGCCATGCGGGCATCTTCGCTGGCTTGCACCGTATACATAAATATTTCACCCAGCCCCGTAGAGACTGGTCCCATCTCTGGCTCCAGACCGTCCGGCAGATTACTTTTAATGGCGCTTAACCGCTCATTGATCAGGGAGCGGGCAAAGTAGATGTCGGTGCCTTCTTTAAACACCACCGTCACTTGCGATAGCCCATATCGTGACAGTGAACGTGTGTAATCTAGTCGCGGCAGTCCCGCCAGAGCGGTTTCCACCGGATAGGTAATACGTTGCTCAGCCTCCAACGGGGAATATCCCGGTGCAGAGGTATTTATCTGTACCTGTACATTGGTAATATCCGGCACGGCATCAATGGGAAGCTTTTGATAGCTCCAGATTCCCGCACCCACAATGAGCAGGACAAAACTTAAAAATAGAACGCGCCTTTCAATCGCAAGACGCAATAGTGAATCAATCATCATTGCCTCGCTTAATGCACGTGCTCTGCTTCGGACTTTTCAATATCCGCTTTGATCAGGTAGCTGTTCTCGGTAACGTACTCAGCCATCGGCTCTAATCCTTCCAATACCTCCACATAGGACTCATCCCGCCGCCCTAGTATCAGCGGAAGAAAAATATATTCATCGCCTTCGCGGACAAATACCCCTTCACGACCACCCAGCGATTGAATCGCTCTGAGTTCGACCGCCAAGGCGGCGATGAAACTGCCAATTCGCACCTGCGCTTCCAACATTTGACCGGCCGACAACCCCAGCTCTGTGTTATCTAGTCTGACGCGGGCAATTTGATTAGGGCTATCAGGGGCTGGAACAATATGGTTTATCCTAGGGTTGATCGCCTCCAGACCTTCGATACCAACGAAGTCGACAGTTTGACCTGGTTCGACATCGGATAACTGAGACGGAAAAATATGAAGCTCTGCCCAGAGTGAATCAAAGTTTGTAATGGAAAACAGAACCTGATCTCGCGCGAACTCTCCGGTGTTCGCATGACGCTGCGTAATCTGTCCAGAGATCGGTGCGCGTATTTGATAAGCCTTTAAGCTGTCATTGGATTCAACCTCGGCTAACAAATCACCTCGTTGCACCTGGTCGCCAATACTGACATTAACCGTTTGAACCAACCCCTCATACCTTGCCCGAACGTGGCTGAGCTGTTCCGGGCCGGTCACGAGAGAACCGTACAGTCGAATCGTTTGATATAGCGTTTCACTGGTAGCCTGCACCGTCAGAATACCGACCTGATCGGCCGTATCGGCGGAAATCTCAGTCACACCTTCCTGATGTGGCTCTGCTCCATGATCATGGTCTTCGTGGTCTTCGTGGTCGTCTGAATGTGCATGCTCGTCCTGATGACCTTCCTCGCCATGGTCGTGTTCGTGCTCGGAGTGATTTTCTGTATGCCCCTCATCGTGGTGCATGTCTTCATGAGCATGTTCATCTTCAGGATGATCATGTTCTTCCTGATGTTCAGCAGGCTCATGCTGGTCATGGGTATGGTGATCCTCATGTTCGTGATCATCTAACATTTGGGCGTGAGTCGAGCCACTAAACAGCAGCAATAAAAAAATAATTAATAATGAGTTGTTCATAATCTCTTTCCTTTAGATTTCGACACCAATCGAAATCCATAAATATGGGTTGGCTTCAGTTGGTTTTAGCCTGCTTTTCATTTCAATCAGACGGGAGCGTCAGTGGCTCGCTGGTTAATTGCTCAATCAGCGCCTGACTGAGATGCACGTTGCTTGCGGCATCTATTAGCCGTTGCTTGGCTGCCAAAAGTTCTTTTTGCGCGAGAATTAAGTTGGAATATTGATAGCGCCCTGATTCATAGGCCTGTTCGGTAAGTTCTAACGCTTGCTCCAACGCGGGAATAATTTGGTGCTGGATAGTTTGGACGGATTCGATATTTTGTTCTCGCAATGACCAAGCCTCATAAAGCTGTGCACGTAAACGAAGGAGACTGTCTTGCCGGTTATAAGTCAGTGCGTCACGGTTCGCTTCTGCAGAACGGATATTGGCGCTACTTCGTTGATTAGCGAATAAGGGAATAGACACGCCAGCCGTCAGCGCAGTATCGCCTGTGTCTTCAAATCGACGGATTCCAACTTGCCATGACAGATCAGCACGACTATTTGCGCGAGACAATGCGACCTCTGCCTCTCTCAGGCGATCCTCACCCGCAAAGACTTGTATTGCCGGTGAGGTCTGAACGCGCGCATAGAGCGCATCAAAATCAACGCTTGGTTCAAAAGCGAATAAGTCACCATCCAACTCTGTGAACTGAGGAGCTGTCTCTCCCCAGAATCGTGCGAGCTGAATTTTTTGGCGCTCAAATCGGTTGTTCAGCGCGGACAAACGAATTTCAGCTTCTGCCACTGTCGCTTCGGCTCGCAACAATTCAGCTTCGGGAGCTGCGCCTTGCGAGACCCTGTTTTCAACGGTTTGCAGTAGCTGCTTTGATAAACCTAGTGATTCTGTCGCCAGCAGAATATTATTTTGCGTCGATAATGCCTCGATGTAGCCGGTCGTCAGGTCGCCAAGGATATCCAGCGTGTCAGCTTGCCTCTGCCATTGTGATTGATAAATCCGTGCCTCAGCCACCGATATGCGAGCGGATCGTTTGTCGCCCAATTCAATGACTGAGGATAAGGCAACAGTGACCTCAGCGCTGTCCACGCCTTTAAACGGGCCAGACCCAATAACATTCTCAAGCTCTGCCTCCAGAGCCAATGATGGTCGCAACTCGCTGAGTTGTTTTTGCGCCAGATTCACCTCGTCAACGAAGGTGTATTGATAGAGCTGCGGATTACGAGCGAGAGTTAAAGCAGTCGCCTCGCTTAACGTCAGCGAAAGCTCTGCCGCCATTATTGGGCGCGCTGACAGGCAACTGATAATTATGTAGATAAAAAGGAAGTAGAATTTTCCACCCCCTGAAATACGGGTTCCATACATGGTAAAAACCTAATGACAGTTAAACTTTCCCGAAAATTCGGGAGACTAAATGTGGCTAATGTGCCTTAGGCTTTTGAAATAGGGGGGCGAAGAAAATTCGCTAAAGGTTCTGGAGCTATATCAGCCAGATATGCGGATAGGATATAAGGATTGTCCAGAGAGTGGATCGACAAACTGACCGCCAATATTGCGGTAGTGGTATGTCCATGGCAGTGACAGCAGTGATGGCAGTCTGGCTCATCGAAAAACTCAGCATGGCCATGTTTCGAGTTATGGTCATATCCATCTTGATTCTCATGATCATGAGCATCGAAAGACAGGTGCTCAACACCTGTTTGATGCGCTGAATGCACATCTGCCATCGCTGTAACAGACTGAACGGCCATCAGAGCGAGGAGTAGATATGTTAGAAAGCGTAGGGGCATAACAAGCACAGGTTATACGGGATGTTATTTTCATTAGCAACAGAATTTTCTACAAATATATGCCCTAGCTCGAAAAGTGCACTCAACAACATAAAATTAACCATTATATGACCTGTGTGTTCTCAAAAGGCCTAATTGATACAACCTGAATATTGCCACTTTGAGCATACAAACCCCAATCTCAACGTTGAAATAGAAAAGGACTATCTAAAAATATTTCTTCAACCGGTCAAATGCAACCCTGACAGCCAATCCAAATAGCAGGGCAAAAGGTAATATCACGATTGCCGGATGAACACTGATTGGCAGGCTGATGTAGATGACACAGGCGGTTACAAACGTCGGAACTACCGTGCTTCTGGCAATGTTAAACACATTGCTGCTCTCGCGCCCTCCTCCCCAGCGCCTTAAGTCTCGCTCAGCAAGGCCATCTACCGCGCCAACTAAAGCAGCAAGAAAGAAAATCGGTAGCGAAAATAAGATAAGCGAAAGGCGAATAAAAAACGTCTGCGTTACATATCCAGACGCTTCTAAATATTCATCAAAATTTTCATAAGTCCGAATAGCCCAACCTCGCAGCCCTGAAAATTTGTCCTCAGAAAAACTCGGAAGATGCTCAATGACTTTTTGCAAGGTAGATTGATTGTCGATCCAACTTACAACGCTATTCGTAAAGTCGATAACTTCAGCCTTAATGGTCGAAGTGGAATCCTTCAGGTGCTGATTCAGATAATTCTCATCTGATATAAATACTGTTCTAGCATGATTTGCGCCTTGATCCGGCCAAAACCAGATCATGCCGATCCATTCAATGACTATTGAAATTAACAAGCTAATGACTAACCAGATGCAAAGCTGAATTAACCCTGAAAAAACGCTCCCAACTAGTCCTGGCTCTTTCCTTTTCGGCGGCGCGTATTGGTCTTTTTTTGCCACGGTTTACTGCCCTACCGACTATCTATGATGGCTTGACCAATCAATGACAGAAGAATAACTGCTTCGCATGTGTTGCAGCATCTTGCCCAGATCGTCAGGCAACTCCTCGTCATCTGACTTTGTCGGTAACGGAATACGGATTTTCCATAACTCGCTGCCACGAAGCAGCACGAACGCCTGCCCTTTGGGTAGAGCAACGACATCTGCAGGTGAAATCATAGGTAATCTGCTGATACTTACCCTGTCTTGGTTATTTGAAGAAAAACCAATATTCACTGAGGAATCGGTACTATCGGTCACTCCTGTAACGGCCATAATTTCAGTGACACTGACCTCGGGCAGCTGCTTGGTAAACATTTCACAGGTTGAAATTTCTTTCACACCCATAATCAACATGGTGCCGATATTGCCTGCCAGTTGCCCCGCTTTTGCTTCGCTTCCCAGCTCTGCAATGGGATCGCTCCAGGTTTGGGTATAGAGATTCAATTGATACCCGGCACCACCACTTTTATTGATTAACGTTTTGAATTGCGGCCCGATCAAATCTGAGAATTCATCACCGTGAATAATGATGTCAGTCGAGCGTTTTCTTTGCTGACTCTCTCCTTCAGGATAAATACCATGTTTATAGATGTGACCTGCCAAACTAGTAAGGTCACTGAACATTGACGCACCAACAGCGCTAGCAACTTCGGGATCAGTCAGCGCATCTAGCCCCACATAAACGACTGCATTGGATCTGATTGCTTGCGCCCATTCCAGTACTGGACGGTCTGAATTTCCATCATCCTTATTAGGCGCTAGTATTTCCGCGATATTTCCAGTGGTTAATTTTTCCAGAAACGGTTTTACAGAAACCGTTATCTTCAGAAAATACTCACGGTCATAACGAAAGGCCGAAAGCAATCCTTCGAGCACCTGATCATATCCAGCATGAACATTTAGGTATCTCACCATTGCCACAGCTTCTAGGTTTTTGCCTTGGTCTATGCGCGGCAAGGATTTGATGTTGATGCTGTCCTCCAACTCGCCTAGTTCATCTTGCCAATCTTCAGGACCATTTTCGGCGAGCCAATGACGACCATAGAGGACAATCAAAGAATCTATATCCGTAATATATCGACGTATTTTAAGGTAGTCTGGCGTTTCGCCCATTGCGACTAATGCAACGGCGATGACGTTAATAAACTGCCAAGCAAATTCCTTAAATGCGCTCGCGTCGCCCTCTGCGGGAAGTTGGCTAGATATACGAGTGGCTACTTCGGTGATACGTGAAAATGACCCAATAGCGTTATACCCAGCACTAAGCTCGGGATAACCCAAGTGAAACACGATCAGTTCCCGGCCTGCTTTTTTGGTTTCGACGTAAACTCGCTTTAAATAGTCTGCGTCCCCTTTCGGGTCTAAGACAATGACGCAATTATTTCCTCGATGAATGTCCTGAGTAGTAAGGATTTCAGCGAGGCGGGTTTTACCGTGACGAGTTCGCGCAACAACGACCATATGCCCGACTCGATCAGTTAGCGGCATAGTGGCGTTGGTCTCCCCCCGAATGCCGACGCCATGAATGACAGGATCGCCACCAATGGCAGGTGGAGGTCGAACGGGATTCAGGGGGGAGTCTTTTGCAGTCCATTGCATAATTTTTTTTAGAACAGGCGTTTGTTCCCATTCAATTTCCTTGCGGCGAATCCATTTTTTTATGGCCGCAGGCTGAAGATATTTTTCTGCTCGCGTATCGCGAGCGGCATATAGTCTTTCTGTATGAGTTTGCGTCCATTGAAAACCACGCCCAAGAAATAGCACTGATTCGCTAACAGGTATTTTTCTTGCAGAAATTTGGTATCGAGGGCTTCGCTTTAAATGGCGTTGATATTGAATGACTTGCCATGCTTGCCATCCCCGCCAAAGTGCCAGAGCGATCAAACAAAATGCTCCGGTCATCGCGACAGAAGGCGTCATCATCAACGCCTGCGGAGCAAGTATTAGTAAACCAGCACAGCAGAGGGAAACAATAGCCGGTGACAGTTCTACCGGTGGGCGAAGTAATACTTCAATTTCGTATTTATCTGTCATTGTTCCCAACCATGCTTGGATAACAGGATCGGGTAATGCGTCAAACCGAGATCAGGAGCAAAGCTTTCGGCCGAAGCCGGTGCGATTTCCAAGCCTTCGGCCAACTGCATAACTTCTCTTATTTGATCCAGACTTTGCGCTTCAATGATCAAACCGATGGCATTAATTTCAATGAGCTGTTCACGCTTCGCTATCAACCATTGTTTCGACCAATCATCAACGCCCACTAAAAACAGTGGCCGCTGCAAATACTGTAGAGAGACAGGTTCAATATTGACTACGCCTGGTCGCATGGAAGGTGTGCTAATCGGTAATTGGAAAATTGCTGGGTCAGTCCGAGGTTCAGGTGGAGAAATTTCTTTTATTTCTTCAGGTAGGTAGGGCTCGACTGGCAAAGTATTTCCAGAGTCAAAGATGACCGTGAACGGCTCTTTAGCCTGCGCCAGAGAACAGAAACATATACAAATGATCAACAGTGGCTTGTTCATTAGAACGAACCTCGCCAATTCTGTTTCACTTTTTTAAGGTAGTACTCGGCTCTTTGAAGCGACTCTTCATCTTGGCCGGGATCATGATATCGACCTACCGCCACCCACCAATCACCCGATTGGCGATATTGCTCCACGAGAATGGATGCACCAATCATTAGATTTTTCACTGGCGACAATGATTCTTCTGGACTTGAGAACCGCTGGCTGTGCCAATACCAACTCACTTGCATCAGACCAACATCGACGGACTTACCCTGTTGGATCGCATCATTGAGAGACAAAAGCGCTTGGCTTCGTGTATCGCAATAAACCGATTTCCCTTCAATATTCAACGACCAGGGCCAAGGCAGTTTGCTACCTTCGTAGAGCTTGCCGCTTTCCGTTAGTGCAATCGCGTACAAAATGTCCGCAGGCACTTCATACTTACTAGCCACTACCGAATAGGCAATAGGTATGTCTGAGGGTGTTAGCGCTTGATTGGAAGGTGACCACAACAAGCCAAGAAGCAATGCACTAAAAAATGGATGATTCATAGCGCCAGACTCTCCGAACTAAGCTGAAAATATTGCCCGTTCCGTCTCAAATAAATCGGTAGCGCTTCGGTTGACGGATTCAACGAATGACTTTTTAACCGCTGAAATAATCCTTCATCGCGGTTCAGCGTTAGACGTTGATCCCGCAGCCAATCCAAACCAATGCCTTTATCAGATGCCCACTCTCTTACGTCTTCATCGCTTGTTGCTTCGAGCACATACACATCAAGACGTGTATCGGCTTGATTGACTAGTAAATTTGAAAGGTGATTAATTAACGAGCCGCAATTAACGCAATCTTGAGACGCAAACAACAACAATTGGTCGCCGGATTCAAAGGATTGCTGCGATGATCGTATAGCGTCCTGAGCGAGGAATTTCGCCTGCTCGTGTTGAAAATATGGTGCTAAAAAACGCTGATCTATTACCCCAACATCCGTATATAACCGATCAAAAGCTTCTCTATAGACCCGTTGGAATTTTAGAGTGCGTTCGGTAAGTTCAAATTCCTGTTGGGCATATAGTTCCGCATACCTTTGCTCTTGCTGTGAGGTTTCGGCAAACATGCCAAGCACTAATAAAGGATCTAGATCTGGGTTCCAATGTCTGATTGGCCCCTTCATGAGATCCAGGTAGCGCTCATACTCCTGTGTATCTAAATTCCAACGATTTGCGAGTGATTTCTGTTCTTCTGACTGATGAGTTGTTGTGATTACACTTGGTGTAACCACGGAATCTCCATTCACGGTGTTGACCCAAATGCAGAAGAAAAATATCGCAGAGCATCCTGCGCGATAATGTCTCATCTTCACTCTCCCTCTTGAGTCACTAAATCAGTCCAAAGGCGAAAGTGCTCAAAAACAATCTGATTCGCTTCAAATGGCGATACCGCAAACCCGTCCCCCACTTCCGGGATATTGAGCGTCACCCCCTGCAAGAGATGATTCATATTTTCGCCCTCAAAAGCATGAGGGTTCGCTTGGAACGAAAACACCAGTGATTGACTTCGTGTAAGACCTTCAAACCTAAACTGATTAACAATCGAGCTTAGTGATTCACCCGCTTGCACTGGCCCATAATTTCTATCGTCTGTATCTATTTCGCAGGCCTCAGGCACCTTTGATTCATTTTGATTGTTTGCATCCCAAGCTGCCCTTGCACTTTCTATGTCTTCGGTGGTAGCAAACTGAAGGAACTCTTCTTTGAGCACGTATGTGAGAGAACGCATCACCGGATTAATGATGGGTTCAAAACTCTCGCCCCCTAGCAAATGGATAGCTTCTCTCAAGGTCATAGGGCCAAGGTGTCTATGCGACTCTGGTAGCGGTAACGTGAACAAAAGATATTGTTCCTTCGTTTCTTGCAGATCGCCTATGGCGTACCCGTGAGGACTAATTAGGTACTCCAAGCTTTGTCCAACCGTGTCGATCTCTGCTGGAATACTTAGTTCGACCACCCCTTCAAATAGATCCATTTGTGAAACCTCTGCGCCAAGCGCGACGCTGGTATAACGACTTTCAGATACTCGTTGATCTGGTTTGTCGGCAAATGCGAAGGATGAAAATAAACAGAGTGTGGAAAGGACTGAGATTAAATCTCTAAAATTGATTTGCTTTTTCATGACTGCCTTTTCTTCAGAATTTAAAAGAGGCGTCAGACTATCGGCACGAAACCAATCTGTTCAGCAAAAAGGATTCAGAGGCAAAAGAAAGAATAGGGTTGATTTTGACATCGTAAAAATGACAAAGGTCTGACGGTAGTCAGACCTTTTGCCGAGGTTTATTACTGGACGGTAGCCGGAAGACGGTCTAGTCGATTAAGCGTTGCTGGCTCCTCGTACTTCAAATCTACGTAGACTTCCCAACGCACAGTTGTAATACAAATAATCGACTGTTCTATCAACTGGCTTCGCAGCTCATCTAACAAGGCTTCAATGCCATACCTATCCGAGATCGTGCCTTCGCCACTAATGCTCAGAATACGATTATCCAGATGCATAGCGATGTAACCTCCATCGGTAAACTCCGTTTTTAGTAACTGTTGCAGAACATAAAACAGAAGAGAGCGATCTGCATCAGCCATAAGTTTTACAGCACCACGTATTTCTAGGTATTCCATAATCTTTCTCCAAATATCTAATAAAAAATGGAGAAAGATTCCCTACAGGAAATCGTTTCTCCCGTAGGGGTGGTAAAACTGGAACAGGCGGTAACTGTCGTTATGCGTTGTTCAAGAGATACCTTTCTATTGGCAGCATGACTGCCGGATGCTATTGAGACTGCAATAGCTACAGTAAAAATCTGTTGTTGCTTCGTGGGTCAAGGAGGAACGCAAGCGCACGCTGAGTAGTCCTTGACGCACATTTCTTTTCTAGCCTTGACTGAGGGTTGCAGCTCCGCTGCAAACCCTGCTACCGGCGAGGTACTAAAAACTAATGAATTTTGAAAACCTTCCTATGGTGGTTTTCAAAGAACATTGCTATCGCCCTAAATACACTGCGGTAATTTGCTCTCGCTCGTGTCCAAGTTCTTGTGAAATTGCCAACCGAGCTACTTCGTCTTGACGAAGTTCTTCTTCTGTCAATTCATTGCGAGTCGCGCCGCCACATGCAGGAGCCGATCTTCCTGTCAGTTCGAAGTACCGCTCCTGTGCGTAGCGATGCCGAAGCCCGTGCAACTTTGACAAGCCTGCTTTTTGCGTTTCACGTTCGTAAATTCGCATCTGCTGCACGTACATCAGATTTGACGGAATTAAAGAACCAAAGCCAGCGATCTCATGAGCGTGTTTTAGCGCTTCTCGCTGCTCGTCAGTTCGAATAGGAATTTCTCTTGCACGCCCACCTTTGCACCAGGTATCTTTCAGTCGAATATACGTCTCTTTGTCTGCGTACTTCGGCATGAATTTAATTGCTTCCTCGCGTCGTAATCCAAAGGCTTTTTGTAGCTCTAAACTTACCCTTAGACGGGGGTCGCTGATCTTCTCCAGTAACTCTTTTTCGAGATCACGAGCTCTAGAATCATTGGTTACGAATACTCGCGATTCGAGCCCATAAAACGCATTGTCTCTTGCAACGACATTCTGCTTACCAATTTTTGCTGCCCACCATCGAAGTGCAGACAGGCGGTTTTTAATGGTGCTTACCGCTAGGTCTTCTTTTCGGTATTTCGTGATTAAAGCCTCGACATGCTTTGGTTTAAGCGATGAGGCTTCCATTTTTCGATAACCCAGGTCCACCAGGTCATTTGCCATACTTTGCAGCACCTTAAATCGATCAGCCTGAGTAGCATGACTTCCATCCCTATTACGGGCGCATAGATTTTTTAGTTGAAAGTTTAAATCTTTCACAATTGCTCCTTGTCAATAAATCAAACAAGGCACATTTTCTGAGTCTATTGCGTATGCGTCTTTCTTTAACCTTTCAGAGTCAAAAGAAAGATTACAAACTAGGAAGCACTAAAACGTTTTGATCGTTTTAGTCGCCGTTTCGTATTGAAGAATTTTGTCCAATCGATCTGGGCAGGTTAGTTCTCTGTTCTTAACTTCTCGCCGACCGTTCAGAACGGTGACCTGTCCGTTCTTGAAATCAGTTCAACCGTTCTGAACGGTCGGCGCTTAAGCAATCCCATTGGTGTATAAGCTTTAGGTGAGTGTTTATGACTAACCAATCATCGTAATGGTTGGAGTATCAATCCCAGAAGGATTGCTTACGTCTTGGGACACCACTCCCTCTAACCTGAAAAAGCGATTCTGCTTGAGGTGCTAAGCTCCAGTTGGATACAACACCTGGCTGTTTTCACGCTTTAGACAGTACTTCTTCTAACTTCTATTTTTACCTCCGTTGTTTTAATGAATAGCGGCTCAAAGCGGTAGCTTGAGCGCGTTTTTTTTAAGGCTTTTTCAAGCCCACCTGCTATTGATTCAGTGCAATAGCCACACGTTTATTTACATAATTTTCGTCCAGGCATTCCTCCTATGGTTAAGTGGTAAGTCGCTTGGTGCGGTGGCACAAGCAAACTTGAAAAGCTCTTGCGAGCTGGCCTGCTATTGAGAATGCAATAGCCACATATAAGCCTCTGTATTATGGATGTTTCGCCAAAAAGATACCCCCATCCTGCCTTCATACCTGAAAGAAAGTTTCGGCGCGGTCAGCATTTATACGGGTTTGCACCCTGTTTTGCCCCGCGTCACTGCATTTATTCGCAGTGACGCGGGTTATTTTCACTCTAAGCCTTTCGATTTTGAGCAAAATTTTTCGTTAAACGAATAGAGTTCAATCCTTTCTTCTTCCACCAACGGTCACGAATGCTATCGCCACAATAACAATCGCGACACCAAACCATTGGGGGAAGGTTAGGAATTCGGAAAAATATGCATGCCCAATATATAGACCAAATACGGGAGTGAGAAAGCTGTAGACATTGAGCTTGTAAAGGGGGGCTTTGTCCATCAACCAAAACCACAATATAAATGGCACGGCAGTGCCAGGTATTGCCAGAACCACGATGATCCAGCTATAGCTCCAACTCCAATTGACAGATTCCAAGGTTTCGCTAGATACACCTGCAAACGCGAGTGGAATCGATCCAATCAATAATTGAAATCCCATGGCCGATATCACATCAACCTTGTTTGCCAGCTTCTTCAGCAAAATATTGCTGACCGCAATTCCAACTGCAGCAACAAGAACATAGATAACACCTCTGCTGGCCTGTGTATTCTGGAGTAATAAACTATCAGCGCTGATCACTATGATCCCTAAAAAGCCCAGTAGAATACCTGCTGTAGGTGCCTTGCCTATTCTCTCATGCAAGAAATACCAAGCTAACACGGTTGCCATAATGGGCTGTGTATTGGTCAGCACTGTCGCAAGCCCAGGCGAAATTAGACTACCGGCATAGAACATTCCCCAAAAACCTATGCTGGTTGCAGTCATGCCAATCACTACGATATACCCCCAATCTATCATTGTTTTTGGTATTGGTCGTTTAAACAGAATAGCCACACCGATAAGAACACCCCCTGCCGTTGCCGCTCTTAGAAAGGCAGTCAACATAATGGGAGCATGCACTAGACTGACTGAGATGAGTGGATAACAGGTCGCCCACAACACCATGACGAACCACTGCTCCAATCGCGGAAGGTTTCAACGTCGCACGCCTAGATACAGAATCCTATAGATCGCTCTACTCTAGAAGTTCGTTCTTCATCTTGAGCAACTCCTTCTGACGTTTTTCACTAGGTACTGGAAAGGTTAGATTAAGGGGTTCAAGGGCATCACACAGAATCTGCGACACTAACAGTCGAGCACTTTTTTTGTCGTCAGCAGGAACGATGTACCAGGGTGAAATATCCGTGTTCGTCGCGTCAAAACAGTTCTCATACGCTGACATATATTGTTTCCAGTATTTTCGCTCCTCCAGATCTTCAGAGCTGAACTTCCAATTCTTAGCCGGATTTTCAATGCGTGCGATAAGTCGTTTTCGCTGTTCCGCTTCAGATATATGAAGGAATATTTTGATAATGCGCGCGCCATTGTGATGAAGATGCTTCTCGAAAGCTCTAATCGAGTCATATCGATTTTCCCAGAATAGGGAATGTTGGCATTCAGAATCCGGTGAATGGGTACCCACAAGCCGTGCCGGATGTACCCTGGCAATCAGTACATCCTCATAATATGAACGGTTAAAAATACCGATATACCCAAGCTCGGGAAGAGAGCGCGAGCTTCGCCAGAGAAAATCGTGTCGTAATTCAGTTGGACTCGGCGGCTTGAAACTAGATACTCGACAGCCTTGGGGATTTGCCCCAGACATGACGTGTTTTATTGCTCCATCTTTACCGGCCGCATCCATCGCTTGAAAAATCAAAAGGATAGAATGTTTGTTACTAGCATAGAGCCTTTGCTGATAAGACCTCATGCAATGGATGTGCTCTGCGAGAAGCTCTTTATAGTGAGCAGAAGACTTATATACAGGCTTTATCCTGGTCGGATAACCGGAGAGATCGGCAGGGCACCGACCCTTAACGCGGAACATGGTTGAGTCAATCACTCGTCTCACAACAGTATCACCGGAATGAGCTATAAAAGATTAGGCACCGTCAAGCACCTCAACCTCTCGGATTCCATGGATTCTTGGGCGGAAGATGCCCCAGATTATCTAGCTCACCATCTTCGGAACTATGAATTAATCCCCGGCGTAGTGATTCAACGACTCCAGGTTTTAGTCCACCGTAAGCGATCTCAATTGCATTTTCAATGTCGGTGAGAGAAATCTGAATGAGATCATATGTAACCTCAATTGCTTGACCTTTTAAGCGGGCAGTTTTGACTCCCATCAACTTTTCGAGCTCTCGAACTAGTAAATCTGAAACTAATGGGCTGGGAACAATGTTCAGGTTGATTCGATGAGACCTAACAACCTCCTCACCTTTTTGTTTTACGGACTGGCCATGCCAGGGGTCTCCCACATAAAGGTGGGGTCTTGACTGAAATCGTTTTTTACATTGAGTAGAGCAAAACCAATAGTCGACACCACGATAAGCGCTATGAAGAGTTAGATCATCGTTCATATTGCAAACCGGGCAAATACGAGAACTGTCGCCTACTCTACTCTTTTCCATTCACACCTAGCCTGTTATAGGAAATGCTAAATAACCAGCCAGCAACGACGGCAGAAACAACCCAGATTAAGAGACCCAGCAAAAAGTCTGACCAATTCAACCGGAAATGAATCTGCTGGGAATCCATGTGCAGCATCTGTCCAGTGATAGCGGCAGATAGTTCAGGAAACAAGGCCACAAAAAGACTGCAGATAATCCACAGAAAACTCGTCGTGATCGTGATTGAAACAACGAATGCGGTCGTATTAATTTTCATGAGAACCTCCGTGATGATTGCTGTGATGTTCAGTAGCATGGTCAGGTCGATCGTCAATATCTTGCCCAGTGCGATGCAATCGAAAAAATAGCCGCTCTCCCAAATAGATGAGCAGCATAGAAATAAATGAAACCCAGATAACCAAGGTATCGGATTGCATTTTTATAAAAACAAATACCGTAAGCACAATCACATCCAAAACAATGGCGGTAACGACCACCCAGGCTTGGGCCTTGAGCTCTTGGCGCAGGTGTCGAAGTACGCCCCAGTGCACGGCGATATCCATCACCAGATAGAAAATAGCTCCCATTGACGCAATACGGCTCAAATCCATAAAGATGGTCAACAAAATGGCAATCACTACGGTGTAGACCAATGTGTGATTTTGAATGGTTCCCGGCATACCAAAATGCCGATGCGGCACTAACTTCATATCCGTCAGCATGGCCAGCATCCGCGAGACCGCAAACATGCTTGCGAGCACGCCGGAGATGGTCGCCACAATGGCCAGCAGCACTGTCAGTATCATGCCAAGCTCTCCCAGTGCAGGCCTTGCTGCCTGCGCCAAGGAGTAATTTTTGGCGGCAATGATTTCACTCAGCTCAAGGTTACCCTGCACTGCAACGGCCACCAGCAAATACAGCAATACGCAGATGCTGATCGAGATCATGATGCCGCGACCAACATTTTTATTGGCATTAACGAGCTCGCCGCCGCTGTTGGTAATGGTGGTAAAACCTTTATAGGCCAATATGCCCAACGCAGTGGCCGCGACAAAACCCGACAGACTAAACCCTTCCGTCACCATCAAACCTCCGGAGTCCGGGGTTCCCATGACATAAAGACCAGCCAGAGCAAATATAGCAATGCCAAATACCTTCAGAGCCGCCATCAGGGTCGAGAACCAGCCTATGGATTTATTACCAGACAGATTGAGCAAGAAAGCAAAGACCAATAGCAACACAGCCAACAGCGGCGTCAGGAAACTTGATTCGTCAATATCAAATAACCGCAGCGCGTAGGTGCCGAAGGTTCTGGCCACCAGGCTTTCGTTAATCACCATCGAAAAATACATCAACAACGCAAAAAAAGCGGTATAGGTGCTACTGCCATAGGCCTTGTAGAGGTACATACCAATGCCGCCTGCGGACGGAAAAGCGTTGGAAAGTTTGACGTAGGAATAAGCGCTAAATGCAGTTACTACTGCGGCAGATAAAAAAGCTAAAGGAAACCAATTACCGGATAACTCCGCCATTTGGCCTGTCAACGCAAAAATTCCCGCACCGATCATGACACCGGTACCCATCGAGATAGCACCCAGCAAAGACAAGCTGTTTTCTTTATAATTTTGCATAAGGTACCCGCCTATTCTTGAGTCAAAATACTAGAACAAACCAACTACATGTCAGCAAAACGGTTGATAGCTTGCATCATCACCCTGACTTCACTTTCCTCAAGTTCACGCAGAGACTTCATAAGTTTTCGCGTCGAATTCGTATCCGCTCTCGTTTCCAGAAAACGATAAAGTTCAATGACTTCCTCGTGCTTACCAAGAATGGCATCGACGATATCGTCTGATGGCATCTTTGCGTAGGGCTCGTCACAGGACTTTTGAGCAACAACTGGATGCAACGCTAAATATTCACTCGTCCAGGTTTGTAACGCTTTATTGCGGCCAAGCTTTTCAAAGCCAGACACGACCTCGCTAAGCCGTGCTTCGTGTGCAGACAAATAGGTCAGTAGCATCTGGGCCCTCGCATTCTCATTTTCGTTCTGGCAATGCTGCATGCACTCCGATAAATGCTGATGAAAATCACGCGTCCAGCTCACAATTTCCCCTAAGGTTTTCAATGTCATGTTGCGCTCCTTAATAGACGTTTTCGCTGTGAGGGTTTGAGCCAAGCCTTGGAATCCAGGCCGGGGTGCGTTCGCGATAACGAATGTATTCGTCACCAAACTCCTGTAGTGCCATTTTTTCCTCGCGCTTTGCCAACCGGATATAGACAATCACTAGGATTGGAAACATGACCAACGTCGGGATAGTCGGCCACTGCAATAAAAAGCCGAACATGATGAGAATAAAGGCGAGGTACTGGGGGTGGCGGCAACACGCATACCAGCCTGTCTGCGCGAGTTCTCCGTTACGCTGTGCGCGATGTAGTACCGCCCAGGCCGACGATAGTAGGAAGAACCCCAAGACAATAATGACATTGCTGGCAATATGCAGAGGATCGAAGTGCGGATTGCCTTCGAGACCCAACAGAGTGTGCAGCAGATGGCCATTATCGTGCGCCAGAAAATCTATGCCGGGGTAACGTTCCGCCAACCATCCCGACAGAAAATAAATGGTCAGTGGGAACCCATACATCTCGGTAAACAGGGCTACGATAAAGGCTGAGAAAGCACCCAGGCTGCGCCAGTCCGTTTTTGTCTTCGGCTTGATAAAACTAAAGGCAAAGAAAATAAAAATGGCTGAGTTAAGAATAACCAGCGTCCAAAGGCCGTATGCAGAATCACCATGCATAATTGTTCTCCTTCATAAAAGTAGCGTTAAGGGTGGTGTCGATGTTGGCTTTCACTGCGCCCATCTTCTAACCCGCGCTGATAGGCATCCTGATCGGATTCGCCCTCCTGACCGTGCCCTCCGTGTCCGCCGTGCCCCCCATGACCGCCATGCATAAAGATGTGCATGAGTGGGCATAACAACAAAATCAAGAAAGGTAAAAATTGAAACAAGTGCTCTCCATGTTCCACAAAAAGGAAATAGCTCGCCGCACCGATAAGCCCCAGAGCAGCCAACCCATTTGGGGTAAACCAGAATGATCGTGATTGTTTGCTCATAATTTTCTCCAGTTATTTAACTGTGATATTGGCTCGCTTCAGAAGAATGGAATTGCCGATGACTGACAGCGAGCTAACGGTCATTGCAATCACACCGATCATCGGATGTAGTAATCCCAATGCGGCGACAGGTATGGCGGCCAGGTTATAAAACCAAGCCCAAAAAAGGTTTTCGACGATTTTCTTGAAGGTGGCTCTGGAGAGAAGAACGGCCTCTACAAGCTTGGTCAACTGGCCCTTCACCAGCGTCACATCAGCCGCTTCAATGGCCACATCGGCCCCAGCACCTATGGCGATACCCACATTGGCTTGTTTTAAGGCGGGTGCATCATTAATGCCGTCACCCACCATTGCAACACTATTACCGTAGTTGGCTTGCAGTTGTTTAACCGAGTCGACTTTGCCTTCAGGCAATACATTAGCCAGGACTTCATCGATGCCCACTTGTTCAGCAACAAATTTAGCCGTCCGTTCGTTATCACCTGTTACCATCACTACATGAATATTCAGATCGTGCATAGCTTTTATCGCGGACTTAGAATCTTCTTTGATCGTATCTGCGACGGCGACCACACCAGCCGCTTGTTTATCAATGGCCACTAACATCGCCGTTTTACCCTGGACTTCCAACGACTTCAGAGTCTCATCTAAATTGCCCAATTCGACTCCCTGTTCATTGAGCAACCGACGACTACCGACATGCACCAATCGTCCATTGACGACACCTTCCACGCCGCGAGCGGTAATCGACTGAAAATTCTCCAGCGCGGGAATAGTCAGATTTCGCTCTTTAGCACCCTGCACAATGGCCTGCGCCAAAGGGTGCTCCGATCCTCCTTCGACTGTAGCGGTGGCTATCAAAAGCTCTTCCGCTGAAAATTCAGGTGCCGGAAGTACATCTGTCAAGGAGGGCTTTCCTGCGGTGATGGTGCCGGTTTTATCCAACACAACGACTTTGATGTCCTTTAGAGTTTGGATCGCTTCACCCGAGCGGATCAATACGCCCCGCTCGGCACCCATACCCGAACCCACCATAATCGCTGTGGGCGTTGCCAGCCCCAACGCACAGGGACAGGCGATAACCAGAACTGCAACTGCTGCTAGTATCGCAGCAATGATTGGCGTCAAACCTGGATCAACCCAGGGCAAAAAGCCACCGCCCCATTCCAGCACCGGACGCAGGCCGTCAGTAAAAATCAGCCAGGACAAAAAGCTCAATAATGCGATACCAATTACCGCCGGGACGAAGGTGGCGGTCACTCTGTCGGCAAACTCCTGTATCGGCACCTTGGAACCCTGGGCTTGTTCGACTAATTTAATAACTTGGGATAAAAAAGTGTCGGCACCGATTTTCGTTGCTTTCACCTTCAACAGTCCTTCTTTATTGATCGTCGCACCAAGTACGGAATCTCCGGGACCTTTCTCAACCGGCACCGATTCACCTGTCGCAATCGATTCATCCAAGTGACTATGACCCTCAACAATCTCTCCATCAGTAGGTACTTTTCCACCCGGCTTAATCACCATGACATCGCCGATTTGCAAGTCTTCAACTGGCACTTCAATTTCGCCGTCGTTGCGCAAAACAATCGCCGTCTTTGCGCCGAGTTTGATCAATTTTTTGATCGCTTGTGACGCCTTACCTTTCGCCCGTGTTTCGAGATAGCGGCCAAGCATATGGAAGGTCATAATGGTCGACGCCATTTCGATAAAGGAGGTCATGGGATAGACAAAGCCGATCAAACCGATCAGATACGGGGGCATACTGCCCAGGGAAATCAGCACATCCATATTGGCGGTGCGATTTTTTAAGGAACGCCATGCGGATCTGTGTGTAGAACGGCCGCCTTTGAAAAATACAACGGGAAAACCCAACACTGCGACAATGGCGAGATAACCAGGGATCGGCTGCCAAAACATTTCCGGAATCATCAGCAGCATAATCAAGGTTGTGGGTATCGCCGCAAACCAGAGGTTTTTCCAGGCTTGATCCAGATACTGCTCTTCCGCCGCTTCAGCCACCTTATGCGAATCGCTTGCTGAACTTTCTACACTGGCCACCTCATACCCGGCCTTTTCCACAGATTCTCTTAAGATCGAGCTATTTGTTTGTTCAGGATCGAAACTCACGCTGACCTGATGATTGGCAATATTGGTTTCAATGGCTGTAATGCCTGATAAACGCTCAAGCGATGTTCGCACGAGACCCGCACAGTGGTTACTTCCCATACCCGGAACCGTGAGTGTTACGTTTTTGATGGCATTACCCGATAACAGCTGCGCCAAGGCAACGTCGTAACCCGCGTTCTCTACCGCAAGTCGTATTTTTTCCAGACTTGATCGGGATGGTTCAAAAGACACATCCACCTGATGACTGGCAATATTGGTTTGAATGTCCTTTATGCCTGGCAATCTTTCTATCGATGTTCTTACAAGACCAGCACAGTGATTGCTGCCCATCCCTGGCACAATAAGCTGGGCTTTTTCGTCGCTATCATTGGTTATTAGCATGTCTTTATTCACTGGAAGAACTTTGTCGTTCATGGGTCTTGACCTTTGTTAAATTGCCTTGAGTCACTTACTCAGTAATTACTTCAGCTCCGTAGCCCATTTCGCTTATTGCACCGATCAAACGGTCACTGTCTACAGCGCCAAAAACGGTAGCGACACCCGTTGCCAAATCCATGGTTGCGCCACTAACCCCGGAAAGGGATTTCAGCGTCTGCTCGACACTTTTCACGCAACCACCGCAAGTGGCTCCCTGCACTTGCAGTAGGTGCAGGGGTTGCGATGATTCTCTAAAACCGCTGACATCAGTTGCCGTAGAGGCAACTGATGATTTTCCAGAGCAACAGCAACCACTTTTCTGTCGATTAGCGTTTGATGCATGGTGCATATTCATACTCATTCCTCCGCAGTGAACTCTTCAATTAAATGGCAAACCATATGACCGGTAGGCGCTTTGTCCGGCTTCTGGCTCCACTCCAGCAAGGCCTTCTGCATTCGATCTTTTAGCCTTAATGTTTCCTTAAGTCGGTCTTCAGTTTCATGTAAACGTTGATCAATAAGATGCCGAACCGTCGGACAGGGTGACTGCTGATTGTCTGCATGAGAGAGAATCTCTTGAATATCGTCTACCGAAAATCCCAACTGCCGAGCACTTAAAACGAACCGCAAACGCATGACATCCTTGTCGCTGTATTCTCGATAACCATTAGCTTTATTTTTAATGGGATTTAGTATCTTGATGCGGCTATAAAACCGCACCGTGTCTGCCGTAATGCCCAAAGATTTAGCGACCTCGCTCACTTTCATGTCTCGCTCCTCCGCATTCCTTTATGTCAGTCTAAATAGCTACTAAGTACCGATATAAATTAACAAGCGGTTTTGAATCTGAGATAAACACCTATCTTTTAAACCCTGTATAGCTGCAGGTTATACACCTGTGTCCATGACACAGGTCAAGCCTGAATTTTTGACCTTGACACCTCAGTGCCCTGGCCCCGTTGTGGTGGTAAAAAATGCCGTTACCAGAAAGATCAGACCTACCAACACCATCTCCCATCGAATGGATTTGGCTAATTTAGCGACAGGTGCTACGTCGCTATCTAACTGTGGAACCAGCCAGAATCGATGTTTGGCCGCGAGGATAAGCACCGCACACACCAGCACTAACTTGGCGCTCAGGAGCAAGCCATAGGGCGTTTCAAAGAGCGTTGCCCAGCTTTGCAAAAGCCGAATAGCGAGATAACCCCCGGTGGCCACCAACAGAAGGATTGGAATCTGGGCATAAACACCAAAGCGCGACATCAACGATTTTAGGTTTCCAGTATCGAGCGCTTCACAGGCGCGATACAGCGGCCACAAACATCCGGCCCAGGTGGTCAGTATCAGCAGATGAAGGATCAGTGCGCCCTGCCCCACCATGCCAAGCGTCACCGAATGCCCTCTCAAACCAAAACTGGATACAAGTGTCAGCGCTCCCGCGATTGCCAGAAGATTCGAAATGAGACCTGGCAATTTGAATATCTTGAGCATTTGACTGACGAGAATGAGCCCCAAAGCGAGGGCTCGTAATTTGAGAGAGTCGGCATCCGCGCCAGACCAGACGAGTTTCCACCAGAACGCCTCTTTTAATCCCTCGATGCCAGCACCCGCCACGTAGATAACTTGAACCGGCAGGGTCAGCAAGACCGCAATGACCCCGATAACCAACCCGATTTGAAAATAGGCGGGCATTCCCTGTATGGGCCAGGGTTGGCTTTTAAGCAGCAGCTTTCCTCCGCCTGAGGTCACAAAAACATAGCCGATCAACATGCTCGTTGATAGGTAGCTGGCAAATTTGAGAATCGCCAGAATCAGTGCCCAGAGAAATATATCCATATCAATTTCCTGGTCGCTTAGAGGCGACTCTTGCCCGCAAACACATGATCTCGACGGGAAAAATCACTTCTGATCATCCACACCGAACAGGATGGTTCCTGTGATTCGGTGACCATCCTCCCCGAGAACGGTCCATTTGAGTACGTAAACTCCGGGAGATAAAGGGCTAGCAAGAGCCGTTTTAAAACTTACCCGCTCGCTCATTCTTGGTTCGAAACCAAAGTCAATCGGATTGGCGTTTTCATCAAAGAGTGTCAGATCCACCAACCGGGTTTTACCGGTAAACACCAGTGCAAAGTCTTCCGGTGAATTCTGCAATAACTGCTGATCTGCCGGTTTCGAACTATGCAACGAGGTATGTGCCTGAGCGAGAGAGCCCAGGCAGCTCAATAATAAAATGACGATGAGCTTAGTAAAATTCTTCATTCTGCCTTCTCCTTTACCAAAACTGATTTATCACCGACCGCTATCAATGATGGCCCTGATGATCGTCGTCCATCGTCATTTTTGAATGAGATTCCATCAACTCAGACGAAGTCTCTGGTGTCGTCATCGGCAGGCTCATATCCATCACGTTGACGCCATCGCTGTGCAACATAAAGCCTGCCGAATCGG